>NZ_JBHVGV010000014.1:0-201614 GCF_042800555.1 Streptomyces sp. NPDC057617
GTACTGCAGGGGGGACCCTGTGGGAGAGTAGGACGCCGCCGAACAAACTTTATAAGGAATGCCCCGTATCGTTTACCGGTACGGGGCATTTCTGCGTTCATCACCGTTCATGACTCATTCAAGTCCCGTTCAGAGCCGAGGTTCTGAGAACCGCTCAGCATCAGGTATGCTCTACCTCGTTGCAGCGCCCCAATAGCTCAGTCGGTAGAGCGTCTCCATGGTAAGGAGAAGGTCTACGGTTCGATTCCGTATTGGGGCTCCGTACAAGAGAAGGCCCCCGCCACACGGCGGGGGCCTTTCTCGTTGCCCAACTGCCTTGAGCCCGACCGGGACTACGGGACTAGTTGTGACGGGGCTCCGGGACACGCATCGCGAGGATCGCCATGTCGTCGGAGGCCGGCTCCGCTGCGAAGCGCTCCACCGCTCGCAGCACGCGCGACGCGACCGCGCCCGCCGTCAGTCCCGTACAGGTCGTCAGAACGTCGGTGAGGCCGTCGTCGCCCAGCATGCGTGAGCCCTCTCGCCGTTCCGTGACGCCGTCGGTGACGCATAGCAGGACATCGCCCGGGTCCAGGGTGAGCGTCTGCTCGTACAGCTCCAGATCCTCTATGACGCCGAGGAGGGGCTGCGGTTCGGCGGCCGGTTCGACCGTGCCGTCCTGGCGCAGGCGCAGCGGGAGCGGATGGCCGGCGCAGACCACCTTGATGATCGCGCTGCCGTCCTCCTGCGGCCACAACTCGCCGTACAGCAGCGTGAGGAAGCGGCTGCGGGCGCCCTCGTCGAGGATCGCCGCGTTCAGCCGTTCCAGGACCGCGGGTCCGCCGAAGCCCTCGCGGGCGAGCAGCCGGAGGGCGTGCCGGGCCAGGCCGGTGACGGCCGCGGCCTCCGGACCCGTACCGCAGACATCGCCGATGGCGAAGCCGTAGGCGCCGTCCCGGATGGGGAACAAGTCGTAGAAGTCGCCGCCGACTTCGTTGCCCTCGCCCGCGGCGCGGTAGATGACATCGACCTCCACGCCCGGGACTTCGGGGAGTCCCGGTGGCAGCAGGCTGCGCTGGAGGGCCTGGCTGATGGCGGTGCGCTCGGAGTAGAGGCGGGCGTTGTCGAGGGCGAGTGCCGCCCTGCGGGAGAGATCCTCGGCGAGTTCGAGGATCTCCTGGCGGAAGTGGTCGTCCGAGGGCTTGCCGAGGGTCAGCATCCCGATGACGCGGTTGCGGGCCACCAGCGGGAGGACAACGGTCTCGCCGCCGACCGCCCCCGCCGTCGCGAAGGTGGTGTCCACTCCCGAGGAGAGCGGGGAGGACGTCCGTCCCAACTCGCGCATGGAGGTGCGCAGTGCGGCCCGGTGGGCGGCTTCTGCGGGGGCGGTCCAGATACGGGCGCCGGGGGTGGGCACGGGATCCGGCGGGTTGATCTTGGAGAGCAGGGCCTTGAGGCCGTCGATGCGTTCCTCGTCCTCGTGGAGTACGTACGAGAGGTACGGGTCGGAGGACTGGTCGGCGATGGTGTAGACGGCGCACCAGGTGGCGAGGGTGGGGACGGTCATCTGCGCCATGAGGGCCAGCGTCTGGTCGCGGTCGAGCGTTCCGGCGAGCAGATCGGACGCTTCGACGAGGAAGGAGAGCGAGCCGCGCCGGAGGCGTTCGAGTTCACCGAGGCGGGCGGACTCGACGGCCAGGGCGATACGGTCCGCGGCGAACTGGAGGCGCAGCGCCTCTTCGTTGGAGTAGCGGCCGGGACCTTCCGCGGCGACGCCCAGGGAGCCGGTGAGCCGGCCCTCCACCTTGAGCGGGACGGTGACGACGGAGCGCATCCCGGTGTCGTTGAGGAGTGGGACGGCGCCGGGGACGGCCGTGAGGTCGTCGTGGACGGCGGGCATCCTGGCGGAGCCGTACCGTCCGGTCCCGGCCTCCACGGGGACGCGTGCGAAGCGCTGGCGGGCGGAGGGGAGGCCGGTGGAGGCCCGTACCTCCAGCTCCGTCTCGTCGTCCGTGGCGAGCAGCAGGAAGGCCGAGTCCCCGTCGAGCATGTCGCGGGCGCGTTCGACCGTGCGCTGGAGGAGTCCGTCGAGATCGTCGGGGGCCGGGGAGCCGATGAAGACCTCGAAGGGGTCCATGGTGCGGTTCTCGGCGCCCGGGTCGCTCGTGGAGTTGCGCAGCGCGGTCTGGATGACGGCGCGCTCGTGGTTGCGTACGAGAAGACAGACGGTGGACGGCTCGCCGTGGGTGTCGCGGACCCGGAGGTGGGAGGCGTAGACGGGGACGACCCGGCCGTCGGCGCTGCGGATCCCGTAGCTGCCCTCCCAGCGGGAGAGCTGGAGCGCTTCGGCGATGCCACTGCCGAGGCCGGGAGTGTGTGGCCAGGCGGCGATGTCGGGCAGGGGTTTGCCGATTACCTGATCGGCCGCGTACCCGAAAATATGTTCTGCATCTTCGTTCCAGCTCACGATGGCGGCGCTGCGGTCGATCTGGATGACGGCGACCCGTACGCGTTCGTCGGTGACGGGCAGCAGGCTGGTCGGGAGGACCGGTCCGGCCAGGCGGGTGCCGACTGGGCGCTCGGGAAGGTCGAGCTGGAACCAGACCTGCTTGTACGTCGGGGTGTATTCGACACCCCAGCGTGAGGCGAGGGCGGCACAGAGCAGCAGACCCCTGCCGTTCTCGCGGTCGGCGTTGGCGAAGGACCGCCGGGTGCCCTGGATGGGGATCTCACGCTCGGGGTAGCGGTCGGCCACCTCGACACGGACGCCGTCCTCCATACGCAGGCAGAGCACATCGGCCGAGGTGCCGGCGTGGATGACGGCATTGGTGACGAGTTCGCTGGTGAGGACGACGGCGTCGTCGACGACATCGGAGTGGCCCCAGCCCTGGAGCGTGTCGCGGACAAAGGCGCGCGCGATCGCCACGGACCGTCCCACAGGGTCGAAGCTGGCCGCCGCCCGCGCGGTGATCACGGAACTCCTCGTACGCGTTTCGACGCCCGGCTCTGCCATGATCGGCCCGCCCCTCCAGGTGCCCGGTGGTAGTACCTTCGCCGCACCGCCCCTGCCGGGCGGACCGGGGCGGTTGGACAGCCGGATGCCAGGTTACTTACCTTCGCAGTCCGAGCGGATGCCGGTCGCCGCTGTTTCCGCCCCGAGAAGGCGGGGACGCTATGCGAAGCTGCCGAACTGTTATGGCCTGGTTCGGCCGTGGTGAAACACTGGGCAGGCTTCCGGAGACAGCCCGGCGGTACGGTCAACCCCTGCGGGAGGGACACGGTGGAGTCTGGCACGGCGTCGCGTGGCGCGAGTACGCGCGCGAAAGGCGGACGGTCCCGGAGCAATGGGACCACCGAGGTGGACACGGCAGAGCTGCAGAGACTGCTGGCCGCGCTGGTGTCCATGCGCGACGGCAACTTCCGCAAACGGCTGACCGTCTCCGGCGACGATGTGATGGCGGAGATCGCCGCCGTCTTCAACGAGGTCGCGGACCGCAATCTCCATCTCACGGGTGAGCTGGCCCGGGTACGGCGCATGGTAGGGCGTGAGGGAAAGCTCACCGAGCGGCTGGAGACGGGGGCCTGCGAGGGTTCCTGGGCCGCCGCCATCGACGCGTCGAACGCGCTGGTGGACGATCTGGCGCGGCCCGTCTCCGAGGTCGGGCGGGTGCTCTCCGCGGTCGCCGAGGGCGATCTGGAGCAGCGGATGGAGCTGCGCTCGTACTCCCCGGACGGTGCTGAGCGGCCGCTGCGGGGCGAGTTCCTGAAGGTGGCCCGTACCGTCAACAATCTGGTCGACCAGCTCTCCGCGTTCACCGACGAGGTGACGCGGGTGGCGCTGGAGGTCGGTACGGAGGGCAAGCTCGGCGGCCAGGCCAAGGTGCGCGGTATGTCCGGATCGTGGAAGGACCTCACGGACTCGGTCAACACGATGGCGTACCGGCTGACCGCTCAGGTACGTGACATTGCTCTCGTTACGACGGCGGTCGCCAAGGGCGATCTGTCGCGCAAGGTCACGGTCCATGTGGCCGGCGAGATGCTTCAGCTCAAGAACACCGTGAACACCATGGTGGACCAGCTCTCGTCGTTCTCCTCGGAGGTCACCCGGGTGGCCCGGGAGGTGGGCACCGAGGGCGAGCTGGGCGGTCAGGCGACCGTGCCCGGGGTGGCCGGGGTCTGGAAGGACCTCACCGACTCGGTCAACACCATGGCGGGCAATCTGACCAGCCAGGTGCGCGGTATCGCGGAGGTCACGACGGCCGTCGCCAATGGCGACCTGTCGCAGAAGGTCACGGTCAGCGCGCGGGGCGAGGTCGCGCAGCTCGCCGAGACGATCAATCAGATGACCGAGACGCTCCGTACGTTCGCGGACGAAGTGACCCGGGTGGCGAGCGAGGTCGGCGCGGAGGGGCTGCTCGGCGGCCAGGCACAGGTGCCGGGCGCCGCCGGGACCTGGAAGGACCTGACGGACTCGGTCAATACGGTCTTCCGCAATCTGACGACTCAGGTGCGGGACATCGCGCAGGTGACGACGGCGGTCGCGAACGGCGATCTGTCACAGAAGGTCACCGTCGATGTCGCAGGCGAGATGCTGGAGCTGAAGAACACCGTCAACACGATGGTGGACCAGCTCCAGTCGTTCGGTTCCGAAGTGACGCGGGTCGCGCGGGAGGTCGGTGTCGAGGGCCGGCTCGGCGGCCAGGCCGGGGTGCCGGGCGCGGCGGGCACCTGGAAGGACCTCACCGACTCGGTGAACACGGCTTTCCGCAACCTGACGGGGCAGGTGCGGGACATCGCGCAGGTGACGACCGCCGTCGCCAACGGAGATCTGACCCAGAAGGTCACGGTCGATGTGGCCGGGGAGATGCTGGAGCTGAAGAACACCGTCAACACGATGGTGGCGCAGCTCTCCTCCTTCGCCGACCAGGTCACCGTGATGGCCAGGGATGTGGGTACGGAGGGCCGGCTCGGCGGTCAAGCGCGGGTTGACGGCGTCAGCGGTACGTGGAAGGAACTCACCGACTCCGTCAACTTCATGGCCGGGAATCTGACCGATCAGGTGCGCCAGATCGCCCAGGTGACCACGGCGGTGGCGCGTGGCGACCTGTCGCAGAAGATCGACGTGGACGCCCGCGGCGAGATCCTCGAACTCAAGAACACCATCAATACGATGGTCGACCAGCTCTCGGCCTTCGCCGACCAGGTGACGAGGGTCGCGCGCGAGGTGGGTACGGACGGCCGGCTCGGTGGTCAGGCGAAGGTGCCGGGTGTGGCCGGCGTCTGGCGGGATCTGACCGATTCCGTCAACGGGATGGCCGGGAACCTCACGGATCAGGTCCGTAACATCGCGGGCGTCGCCACGGCGGTGGCGCGCGGTGACCTGTCGCAGAAGATCGACGTGGACGCCCGCGGCGAGATCCTTGAGCTGAAGAACACCCTCAACACGATGGTGGACCAGCTCTCCAACTTCGCCGAGCAGGTGACCCGGGTGGCCCGCGAAGTGGGCACCGAGGGCATGCTCGGCGGCCAGGCCGAGGTCCAGGGCGTCTCCGGCACCTGGAAGGACCTCACACAGTCCGTCAACTTCATGGCGAACAACCTGACCTCGCAGGTCCGCAATATCGCCGAGGTCACCACGGCGGTCGCCAAGGGCGATCTGTCGAAGAAGATCACCGTCGACGCCAAGGGCGAGATCCTCGACCTGGTCACCACCGTCAACACGATGGTCGATCAGCTTCTGAACTTCGCTGACGAGGTGACGCGAGTCGCCCGCGAGGTGGGTACGGAGGGCATCCTCGGCGGCCAGGCCAGGGTCCGGGGTGTCACCGGCATCTGGAAGGACCTCAGCGACAACGTCAACACCATGGCCAACAATCTGACCAGCCAGGTGCGGAACATCTCGCGGGTCTCGGCCGCGGTCGCCAACGGCGACCTCACCAAGAAGGTCACGGTGGAGGCGCGCGGCGAGGTCGCCGAACTCGCCGACACGGTCAACACGATGGTGACGACACTGTCGTCCTTCGCTGACGAGGTGACACGAGTCGCCCGTGAGGTGGGTACGGAGGGCGAACTGGGCGGCCAGGCCCGGGTGCCGGGCGTGTCGGGTACGTGGAAGGACCTCACCGAGTCCGTGAACTCGATGGCGTCCAACCTGACCGGTCAGGTCCGCCAGATCGCCACCGTCACCACCGCCATCGCGAAGGGCGATCTCACCAAGAAGATCGACATCGACGCGCGCGGTGAGATCCAGGAGCTCAAGAACACCATCAACACCATGGTCGACCAGCTCTCCTCGTTCGCCGAGGAAGTGACCCGGGTGGCCCGTGAGGTGGGTACGGACGGTCAGCTCGGCGGCCAGGCACGGGTGCGGGACGTCGACGGCACCTGGCGCGACCTCACCGAGTCGGTGAACGAGATGGCCGGCAATCTGACCCGCCAGGTGCGGGCGATCGCCGCCGTCGCCACCGCGGTGACCCGCGGCGATCTCAACCTGAAGATCGATGTCGACGCGGCGGGCGAGATCCAGGTCCTCCAGGACAACATCAATACGATGATCGCCAATCTGCGGGACACCACCCTCGCCAATGAGGAGCAGGACTGGCTCAAGGGCAACCTCGCCCGGATCTCCGGTCTGATGCAGGGCCGCCGCGATCTCGACGACGTCGCCTCGCTGATCATGAGCGAGCTGACCCCGGTGGTGTCGGCGCAGCACGGCGCGTTCTTCCTGGCGATGCGGACCGGCGCGGTGCCCCAGGTCGGTACGGACGGCGGCAAGGACGGTTCGTACGAGCTGTGCATGCGCGGCAGTTACGGCTACTCGGCCGGTTCGATGCCGACGGTCTTCCGGCCCGGCGAGACGCTCATCGGCACGGCCGCCCAGGAGAAGCGCACCATCCAGGTCAATGTGCCGCCGGGCTATCTGAAGATCGCGTCCGGGCTCGGGGAGGCGGCGCCGGCCCATGTGATCGTGCTGCCAGTGCTGTTCGAGGGGAAGGTCCTCGGAGTGATCGAGCTGGCCTCGTTCCAGCCGTTCACGCACATCCAGAAGGACTTCCTCAACCAGATCGCCGAGATGATCGCGACGAGCGTCAACACCATCAGCGTCAACTCCAAGACGGAGGTGCTGCTGAAGCAGTCGCAGGAGCTGACCGAGCAGCTCCGTGAGCGCTCGGCGGAGCTGGAGAACCGGCAGAAGGCCCTTCAGGAGTCCAACGCGGAACTGGAGGACAAGGCCGAGCTGCTGGCCCAGCAGAACCGTGACATCGAGGTGAAGAACACCGAGATCGAAGAGGCCAGGCAGGTGCTGGAGGAGCGGGCCGAGCAGCTCGCCGTCTCGATGCGCTACAAGTCGGAGTTCCTGGCGAACATGTCGCACGAGCTGCGCACCCCGCTCAACTCGCTGCTCATCCTCGCCAAACTGCTCGCCGACAATGCCGAATCGAATCTCTCGCCCAAGCAGGTCGAGTTCGCGGAAACGATCCACGGCGCTGGCTCGGATCTGCTCCAGCTCATCAACGACATCCTCGACCTGTCGAAGGTCGAGGCGGGCAAGATGGATGTCAGCCCGACCCGGATCGCGCTGGTGCAGCTCGTCGACTATGTGGAGGCGACCTTCCGGCCGCTCACCGCGGAGAAGGGGCTCGACTTCTCCGTACGGGTGTCGCCGGAGCTGCCCGCGACCCTGCACACCGATGAACAGCGCCTGTTGCAGGTGCTGCGCAATCTGCTCTCCAACGCGGTGAAGTTCACCGACAGCGGCGCGGTGGAGCTGGTGATCCGCCCGGCGGGCGCGGATGTGCCGCACGCCATCAGGGAGCAGCTCCTGGAGGCGGGTTCGCTGCGCGACGCCGACGGCGATCTGATCGCGTTCTCGGTCACCGACACCGGGATCGGTATCGCGGCCAGCAAGATGCGGGTCATCTTCGAGGCGTTCAAGCAGGCGGACGGCACGACCAGCCGCAAGTACGGCGGTACGGGCCTCGGTCTCTCCATCAGCCGCGAGATCGCCCGGCTGCTCGGCGGTGAGATCCACGCGGCGAGCGAGCCGGGGCGCGGCTCGACGTTCACGCTCTATCTGCCGCTCCATCCCAGCGAGCTGCCGCCCCAGGGCTATCCGCAGTTGACGCCCGCGGGGGTGCGGCAGGGGCGCGTGGCCGACGACGGTACGGGTTCGGGCGAGTCGGCGGGCCGGCACGCGGAGGTGTCCTCCATGGCCGGAGAGGAGCCGGGACCCGCAGCGCTGTTCCGGCGCCGCCGCAGGGGCCCCGGTGGCGGGGCGCAGCGCTCAGGTCCGCCCGGACAGGGCACTCAGGCGCCGCCGCGGGGGACCACGGCCGCGCAGGGCCGCCAGGAGTCCAGGACCTCCCGACCGGGCGGTACGGGCCGTCAGGACGCGCTCCGCGAGAGCCGTACGTTCGGCTTCGACGGCGAGAAGGTGCTGATCGTGGACGACGACATCCGCAATGTCTTCGCCCTCACCAGCGTGCTGGAGCAGCACGGACTGTCGGTGCTGTACGCGGAGAACGGCCGCGAGGGCATCGAAGTCCTGGAGCAGCACGACGATGTGACGGTCGTTCTGATGGACATCATGATGCCCGAGATGGACGGGTACGCCACGACGACGGCGATCCGCAGGATGCCGCAGTTCGCCGGGCTGCCGATCATCGCGCTCACCGCGAAGGCGATGAAGGGCGACCGGGAGAAGGCCCTCGAATCGGGTGCTTCCGACTATGTGACCAAGCCGGTCGACCCCGACCATCTCCTGACGGTCATGGAGCAATGGATGCGGGACGCATGACCGGTGGCCGGGAGAAACGTCACAATGTCCTGACGGACCGCGCCCGACGGCGTGTGAGGCGGGCATATTCGGGGAACCTTCTGGTCTCCCGCTACGTTTCTGCTTTGTGCACAGTGACATCACGGTGACAGGGTGTGGCGACAGGCGGGGTGCAGCTACCATGACCGGCACAAGGACGGACGGCGTAAGGGAGTCGTCCCCTGGGGCGGCGCCCGGTGTGACGCGGGGCGCCGTGAGCGGGGGGCGTCCCATGCCGGGGCGAGGAGGACGGGCGGCCATGGTGCAGAAGGCCAAGATCCTCCTGGTCGATGACCGGCCGGAGAATCTGCTGGCGCTGGAGGCCATTCTCTCCGCGCTCGATCAGACGCTGGTGCGGGCATCGTCCGGGGAGGAAGCGCTCAAAGCGCTGCTGACGGACGACTTCGCGGTCATCCTGCTGGATGTCCAGATGCCCGGGATGGATGGCTTCGAGACGGCCGCGCACATCAAGCGCCGTGAGCGGACGCGCGATATCCCGATCATTTTCCTCACGGCCATCAACCACGGTCCGCACCACACCTTCCGGGGATACGCGGCGGGTGCCGTGGACTACATCTCGAAGCCGTTCGACCCCTGGGTGCTGCGCGCCAAGGTCTCGGTCTTCGTCGAGCTGTACATGAAGAACTGCAAACTGAAGGAACAGGCCGAGCTGCTCAGACTCCAGTTGGCAGGAGCGGGCGAGGCCAAGGAACCGGCCGGTCTGCTCGCCGAACTCTCCGCGCGGCTCGCGGCGGTCGAGGAGCAGGCAGAAGCACTCTCCAAGCAGCTCGACGACGATTCGGCGGACGCCTCCGCCGTAGCGACGGCCGCCCATCTCGAACGTAAACTCACCGGTCTGCGGCGGGCGCTGGACGCACTGGAGCCCGGCACCGGAAGCGGTACGCCCACCCTTCCCTCCCAGAGCTGAGGACCGCGGGGAGCTTTCTCGGGGAGCCGAAATCCCTTGCGGGAGTGAAGCGCAGGGGCGGCTCACGGACAGGAACCGCTGAAACGGCGTCAGTTTCCTGCTGACTTGCGGACGACACATACGGGTGAAGCAGTAGGCACACGTGTCGACGGCCGTGCACACCGGTAACCTCACCATCATGGCCTCACGTACGTCCGGCAAGGGTTCCCAGGGCACGGCGGGCGCCGCAAAGCCGCGGGCCGGCCGTACGACCGGCGCCGCGAAGGCGGCACCCGCCAAGAAGAGCGCGGTGCAGAAATCGGCGCCCTCGAAGAAAGCACCGGCAAAGAAGGCGCCCGCGAAGAAGGCCGCCGCCAAGCCGGCACCCAAGCCCGCGCCGTCCCCCACCGGCGGTGTGTACCGGCTGGTGCGGGCCGTATGGCTCGGCATGGCGCATGGCGTCGGCGCGATGTTCCGCGGCATAGGGCGTGGCGCCAAGGGACTCGATCCGGCGCACCGCAAGGACGGGCTGGCGCTGCTGCTGCTCGGCATCGCACTGATCGTCGCGGCCGGGACCTGGTCGAATCTGCGCGGCCCGGTGGGCGATCTGGTCGAGATGCTGATCACCGGAGCCTTCGGCCGGCTCGATCTGCTGGTGCCGGTCCTGCTGGGCGCGATCGCCGTACGGCTGATCCTCTACCCGGAGCGGCCCGAGGCCAACGGGCGGATCGCGATCGGGCTCTCCGCGCTGGTCGTCGGGGTGCTCGGACTGGTGCACATCGCCTGTGGCGCCCCCGGGCGCGACGCGGGCACCGACGCGATGCAGGACGCGGGCGGGCTGATCGGCTGGGCCGCCTCCATGCCACTGATCGTCGCGATGGGCGAGGTCCTCGCCGTACCGCTGCTTCTGCTGCTCACCTTCTTCGGTCTGCTGGTCGTCACCGCCACCCCCGTCAACGCCATTCCGCAGCGGCTGCGGCTGCTCGCCACCAAACTCGGAATCCTCGCACCCGCGAACGCGCCGGAGCGCACGGACGACGAGCGGTATGACGAGGAACGGTACGAGGACGACGACGAGCGGTACGACGACCAGTGGCGCCAAGGGCTGCCCGCCGGCTCGTACCGCCCGTCCGCGAGCCGGAGCGGAACCGGGCCGTACGACCACGACCGGGCCGAGGCCGAGGCGCTCAAGAAGCGGCGCAGACCGCGCCGGGCCTCCGTACAGCCCGCCATGGACCGGCCGATGGACGCGGTGGACGTGGCCGCGGCAGCGGCGGCCGCACTGGACGGCGCTGTCCTCAACGGAATGCCGCCCTCGCCGATCGTCGCGGACCTCACCCAGGGCGTCTCCGTGGACCGGACGCGCACGGGCGAGGGGCTTCCCGGCGAACCCCCGGAGCGCGTCAAGGGCCCGGGAGGGGCGCAGGGGCCGCAGGGCGCCGACGAGGCCACGGGGGAGCGCTCCGTACCCCTGCCGGCCGCCCGTGAGCCCGGGAAGCGGGGAGCGGGCGCCGTCGCCGTCGCGGATCTGACCAAGCCCCCGCCCCCGATCGACAAACCGCTGCCCCCGCGCGCCGAACAGCTCCAGCTCCGCGGGGACATCACCTACGCACTGCCCGCGCTGGACCTGCTGGAGCGAGGCGGGCCGGGCAAGACGCGCAGCGCCGCCAATGACGCCATCGTCGCCTCGCTCACCAATGTGTTCATGGAGTTCAAGGTCGACGCGGCCGTCACCGGCTTCACCCGTGGCCCGACGGTGACCCGGTACGAGGTGGAGCTTGGCCCGGCCGTGAAGGTCGAGCGGATCACCGCGCTGACCAAGAACATCGCGTACGCCGTGGCCAGCCCCGACGTACGGATCATCTCCCCGATCCCCGGCAAGTCCGCCGTCGGTATCGAGATCCCCAACACCGACCGCGAGATGGTCAATCTCGGCGATGTGCTGCGGCTCGCGGACGCCGCCGAGGACGACCATCCGATGCTGGTCGCGCTCGGCAAGGACGTCGAGGGCGGCTATGTGATGGCCAATCTGGCGAAGATGCCGCACATGCTGGTCGCGGGCGCCACCGGCTCCGGCAAGTCGTCCTGCATCAACTGCCTGATCACCTCGGTGATGGTCCGGGCGACCCCCGAGGACGTACGGATGGTCCTCGTCGACCCCAAGCGGGTCGAGCTGACCGCGTACGAAGGCATCCCGCACCTGATCACGCCGATCATCACCAACCCCAAGCGGGCCGCCGAGGCGCTCCAGTGGGTCGTACGGGAGATGGATCTGCGCTACGACGACCTCGCCGCGTACGGCTACCGGCACATCGACGACTTCAACCGGGCCGTGCGCGACGGCAAGGTGAAGACGCCGGAGGGCAGTGAGCGCGAGCTGTCGCCGTACCCGTATCTGCTGGTGATCGTCGACGAGCTGGCCGATCTGATGATGGTCGCTCCGCGTGATGTCGAGGACGCCATCGTCCGTATCACCCAGTTGGCCCGCGCCGCCGGAATCCATCTCGTACTCGCCACGCAGCGGCCCTCGGTCGATGTGGTGACCGGTCTGATCAAGGCGAATGTGCCCTCGCGGCTCGCCTTCGCGACCTCGTCGCTGGCGGACAGCCGGGTCATCCTCGACCAGCCCGGCGCGGAGAAGCTGATCGGCAAGGGCGACGGGCTGTTCCTGCCCATGGGCGCGAACAAGCCGACGCGTATGCAGGGCGCGTTCGTCACCGAGGAAGAAGTCGCGGCGGTCGTCCAGCACTGCAAGGATCAGATGGCGCCGGTCTTCCGCGACGACGTCGTGGTCGGAACGGCCAAGAAGAAGGACATCGACGAGGACATCGGCGACGATCTGGATCTGCTCTGCCAGGCCGTCGAGCTGGTCGTCACCACGCAGTTCGGCTCGACCTCGATGCTCCAGCGGAAGCTGCGCGTCGGCTTCGCCAAGGCGGGCCGGCTGATGGACCTGATGGAGTCGAGGAACATCGTCGGACCCAGCGAGGGGTCCAAGGCACGCGACGTCCTGGTGAAGGCGGACGAAGTCGATGGAGTGCTCGCCGTGATCCGTGGGGAGTCTCAACCGTAGGAAGCGGAACCTCCCAGCGAGTCCGAGCGCGCCTGTACCAGTGCCGGAAGACCGGCCGGATCCGGCCTTGTCGCGACGCGTCCGAGCGAGTCCTGGAAGATCCGGCAGAACCCGAGCGGAATCGAAGGCAACCGTTTCCCTTCGGCAAACGTCAAGTTGGAGGGGAACAGCTCTCTGTCCCCTCGCCACGCCGTCCGGTCATTCCGATGGCGTACAAAGTGCATCCGCCCGGTTGCCCCACCCTTTCGTACCACCCATAGACTGAACGTCCAGCAGGTGGCTACACGCTCGAAAGGCGCCCCCGTGTCCATCGGCAACTCCCCCGACGGCAGTGCCCCCGACGGCAACTCCCCGGAAGACGACCGGAATCCTCCCGACGAAGACCGGATCGCCCCTGAGAACTCCCTTGAGGACGACTGGAATTCACCTGAAGAAGATCAGCCTCTGATCGAAGATGACCGCCCTTCGGTCGGCCAGACCCTTCAGCAAGCACGTACGGCCGCCGGTCTGACCGTCGACGACGTCAGCGGTTCCACGCGTGTGCGTGTCCCCATCGTGCAGGGGATCGAGCAGGACGACTTCTCGCGCTGCGGCGGCGATGTCTACGCCCGTGGCCATATCCGTGTGCTCGCCCGCGCGGTGGGGATCGATCCCGAGCCGCTCGTCGAGCAGTTCGACGCGGAGCACGGCGGGCCGCCGGTCCCCACTCCCGCGGCGCCGATGTTCGAGGCGGAGCGGATCCGGCCGGAGCGGCGCCATGCCAACTGGACGGCGGCGATGGTCGCGGCGATCGTCGCCGTGGTCGGCTTCGCCGGCTTCACGCTGATCGGCGGCGAGGAGGACACCGGCAAGGCCAAGCAGGCCGCCGAGGGCCCCAAGCCGCAGAAGAGCGGCCTCAAGCCCAGCCCCACCAAAACGGTCAACCCCAAGCCCGAGCCGTCGGACAGCGCCATCGCCGCGGCGCCGCTCGACAAGGTCACCGTGCGGCTGTCCGCCATAGACGACAAGAGCTGGATCTCGGCCAAGGCGCACGACGGCAAGCTGCTTTTCGACGGACTTCTGAACAAGGGCGACTCCAAGACCTTCCAGGACGACGAGCAGATCGATCTGATTCTCGGCAACGCCGGGGCGATCGAGCTGTTCGTGAACGGCAAGAAGGTCGAGGACGAGTTCGAGCCGGGACAGGTCGAGCGACTCTCGTACACGCAGGGCGACCCCGAGGCCGGCTGAGCAACCCTGCACGCCAGGGGCGGGTCCGGGACAAAGTAGTCTTGAGCCCATGCCCGAACGCCGTACCGTCGCCCTTGTCACACTTGGCTGCGCCCGTAACGAGGTGGACTCGGAGGAGCTCGCAGGCCGCTTGGCAGCGGACGGCTGGGAGCTCGTCGAGGACGCCTCGGACGCGGACGTCGCCGTGGTCAACACCTGCGGCTTCGTCGAAGCCGCCAAGAAGGACTCCGTCGACGCCCTGCTGGAGGCCAACGACCTCAAGGACCAGGGCAGGACCCAGGCCGTGGTCGCCGTCGGCTGCATGGCCGAGCGGTACGGCAAGGAGCTGGCCGAGGCCCTTCCGGAGGCGGACGGCGTTCTCGGCTTCGACGACTACGCCGATATCTCCGACCGCCTCCGGACCATCCTGAGCGGTGGCGTGCACGCTTCGCACACGCCCCGTGACCGGCGCAAGCTGCTGCCGCTCAGCCCGGTCGAGCGGCAGAGCACCGGAACGGGCGTCGCGCTGCCCGGTCATGGGCAGGAGCGGGCCGAAGTGGCTTCTGTCCCCGAGGATCTGCCGGAGGGGGTCGCCCCGGCCTCGGGGCCCAGAGCGCCGCTGCGACGGCGGCTCGACAACAGCCCCGTCGCCTCCGTGAAGCTCGCCTCCGGCTGCGACCGGCGCTGCTCCTTCTGCGCCATCCCGTCGTTCCGCGGCTCCTTCATCTCCCGGCGCCCCTCCGACGTACTGGGCGAGACCCGCTGGCTGGCCGAGCAGGGCGTCAAGGAGGTCATGCTCGTCTCCGAGAACAACACCTCGTACGGCAAGGACCTCGGCGACATCCGGCTGCTGGAGACCCTGCTGCCCGAGCTGGCGGCGGTCGACGGGATCGAGCGGGTACGGGTGAGTTATCTCCAGCCCGCCGAGATGCGGCCGGGGCTGATCGACGTCCTCACCTCGACGCCCAAGGTCGCGCCGTACTTCGATCTCTCCTTCCAGCACTCGGCGCCCGGTGTGCTGCGCGCGATGCGGCGGTTCGGGGACACCGAGCGGTTCCTGGAACTGCTGGAGACCATCCGCGGCAAGGCGCCGCAAGCCGGAGTGCGCTCGAACTTCATCGTCGGTTTCCCCGGTGAGTCCGAGGCGGACTTCGCCGAGCTGGAGCGCTTCCTCACGGACGCGCGGCTCGACGCCATCGGTGTGTTCGGGTACTCGGACGAGGACGGCACCGAGGCGGCGACGTACGACGGCAAGCTGCACGCGGACACCGTCGCCGAGCGGCTGGCGCACCTGTCGCGGCTGGCCGAGGAACTGACCGCGCAGCGGGCCGAGGAGCGGCTGGGCGAGAGCCTCCAGGTGCTGGTGGAGTCGGTCGGTACGGTCGGTGGCGTCGATACGGAAGAGGGCGGCCTCGGGGATTCGGCGGGCTACGGGGAACCGGCGACCGGCCGTGCGGCGCACCAGGCGCCCGAGACCGACGGCCAGGTGATCTTCACATCGCGTGCCGGGCTGCGTCCCGGCCGTATGGTCGAGGCCAAGGTGGTCGGCACCGAGGGCGTGGACCTGGTGGCCGAGTGCTACGAGCTTTCCGGGGACGACTCCAGGATCCCGGGCGAGGAGGCGGCCAGATGAGCGGAGTCCCGGCATCCGCGGCAGGCGGCGCCGGCGCGAAGCCGGCGCCCGGCAGAAAGCGGGTGGCTGTGGCGGTTCATCAGGTCAGCTTGTGGAACATCGCCAATATCCTCACCATGGTGCGGCTGGTCCTGGTGCCCGCTTTTGTACTGCTGCTGCTCCAGGAGGGCGGGTACGACCCGGTCTGGCGCGCCTGGGCCTGGGCCGCCTTCGCCGTCGCCATGATCACGGACATCTTCGACGGGCATCTCGCGCGTACGTACAACCTGGTCACGGACTTCGGGAAGATCGCCGACCCGATCGCGGACAAGGCGATCATGGGATCGGCGCTGATCTGTCTCTCCGCGCTGGGCGATCTGCCGTGGTGGGTGACGGGGGTCATTCTCTTCCGTGAACTCGGCATCACGCTGCTGCGGTTCTGGGTGATCAGACACGGGGTCATTCCGGCCAGTCGTGGCGGCAAGATGAAGACCCTGGCGCAGGGGACGGCGGCGGGGATGTACGTCCTGGCGCTGACCGGGCCGCTGGCGACCCTCCGCTTCTGGGTGATGGCGGTGGCCGTCGTGCTGACGGTGGTCACGGGGCTGGATTACGTGCGGCAGGCGGTCGTGCTGCGGCGGCAGGGGCTCGCGGCGGAGCGGGCGGCTGCGGCCGGGGCCGGTTCCGGTGCTGGGTCCGCCGCGGCTGCGCCCGGGGCCGGCGGGGCTGGTGCGGCGGCCGGGTCCGGCGGGGCCGGTGGGGCTGGTTCCGGCGCGGTCGGTGAGGCGTCGTCCGGTTCGGGAGAGTCCGGTGAGTCCGGCGCGGGGGAGTCCGCACGGTGACCGAAAGGCCGGCCGGGCCTGACGCGGTGCCCGCGCGCGAGTACGCGGCGCGGGTGCTCGCGGCCCTGGAGGCGCTCGGCGGGACGCTTGCCGCCGCGGAGTCCCTCACCGGCGGTCTGGTGGCCGCGGAGCTGACGTCCGTCCCCGGCGCCTCCCGGACCTTCCGCGGGTCCGTCACGGCATACGCGACGGCCCTCAAACGGGACGTACTGGATGTCGACGGGACCCTGCTGGCAGAGCGCGGCGCGGTCGACCCCGAGGTCGCGCGCCAGATGGCGGCCGGGGTACGACGGGTGCTGGGCGCCGGCTGGGGCGTGGCCACCACCGGCGTCGCGGGCCCGGAGCCGCAGGACGGACAGCCCGTCGGAACGGTCTATGTGGCCGTCGTGGGACCGGACGGCAAGGGGAAAGTGACCGCTTTGCGGTTGAACGGCGACCGGGCGGACATCCGTAAAGAGAGTGTACGCAGCGTGCTCGCGCTGCTCCTCAGCGAACTATCAAGGAACGGGCGGGCACAGGATACGGAACAGAACGGGGGGAATTGATGTTTGCAGCCCTGAGTGAACACGACATCGCTCCCCGCACGGCCGCAGCGCGAGGCGGTACGGTGGGGCGTGAAGGATGCGGCTACGCGGTCCGAGGAGGGAGCCACCGATGATTCTGCTCCGTCGCCTGCTTGGTGACGTGCTGCGTCGGCAGCGCCAGCGCCAGGGCCGTACTCTGCGCGAAGTCTCCTCGTCCGCCCGAGTCTCGCTCGGCTATCTCTCCGAGGTGGAGCGGGGGCAGAAGGAGGCATCCTCCGAACTGCTCTCCGCGATCTGCGACGCGCTTGACGTACGGATGTCAGAGCTCATGAGGGAAGTGAGCGACGAACTGTCGCTGGCCGAGCTGGCTGCGTCGGCGGCCGCCAGCGAGCCGGTGCCTGCGCCAGTACGCCCAATGCTCAATTCCGTCTCTGTGACGTCGGTGGCGGGAGTACCGACGGAGCGGGTGACGATCAAGGCGCCGACCGAGGCGGTGGACGTCGTCGCCGCCTGACGGTGAGTTTTTCGAAGCTTTGACTGAAGCCCTGATCGGTCGTGTTGACCGGTCGGGGCTTTCGTCGTCCAGTGCCGTCCAGGAAATGACCGTTTTGCATCATATGTGCCATGGTGGAAAGTGCCTTTGCGAGCAGACAGGGGCGAAGGACACCATGAACGGAACTGGAGGCCAGGCATGGCTATCGTGAAAGGCTCCCTGCCCGAGGAGGATCTGAAGCTCGTCGCCGAGACGCTTCAGGGCGCGCTGGTGGACCTGGTGGACGTCGCGCTGGTGTCGAAGCAGATCCACTGGAATATCGTCGGGCCGCGCTTCCGCTCCATACATCTCCAGCTCGACAAGGTCGTATCCATGGCCCGCAAGCACTCGGACACGGTGGCCGAGAGGGCCGCCGCGATCGGGGTGACACCGGACGGGCGGGCCGCGACGGTCGCTGCGACGAGCGCGTTCGGCGCGGTTCCCAATGGCTGGATCAAGGACACGGACGCCGTACGGATCATGGTGGACGGGCTTGCCTCGGTGATCCGGCAGATGCGCGAGCGCGTCGAGGTGACGGCCGACCCGGACCCGGTCACCCAGGACGTACTGATCAAGGTGACGGCGGGTCTTGAGAAGCACTCGTGGATGTTCCAGGCGGAGAACGCGTAAGAGCGCCTGACGAAGACGTGCAGGGAGACGTGCAGTACACGCGCGAAGTCGCCGCGCGCCGGGGTGTGCATCCGATGCGCCCTCGCGGCGGTTGATCGTTCGGGTTTAGCGTCGGCCGGAGGAGGCAGCCATGGCAAGGCGATGGGTCCTTCTGCCGGCGCTCGCTCTCGGCGGGCTGTGGTGGTGGGCCGTACTGCGGCTCGCGCTCGTGCCCGAGCACAGCGGTCTGGTGGAGGGCGCGGTGGCGGCGGGCGGTTGGGGGCTGAGCCTGCTGCCGGTGCATGTCGCGGCGGCGCGACGCCGAGGGCCGGAGACCGGGCGCGGAACCATCGGTGCGAGCGGGGACGGCAGTTGAGATGGCTGCTGAGATGGCTGCGCCAAGGGGTGGTCGGGCCAGCGGAGTTGACGGTTCGTCAATGTGTCGGGCCTGACTGGCAGCGGGGGCACCAGTAGGCGGGACGGTCGTCCTGGTCGGCTGTACGGATCGGAGCGCCGCAGCGGGGACATGGGCGGCCGGCCCGCCCGTACACCGAGATCGTCCGACTGCCGCCCGGGCGTGTCCGGTTGGCTTCGAGCAGCCGCTTCGCGGCCGTCACCACACGCTCCGGTGACGGGAGTTCACCGATGGGGAGCCATGGGGTCGCGCGCACCAGGAAGCAGGTCTCGGACTTGAAGATATTGCCGACCCCGGCGAGATTGCGCTGATCGATCAGGGCCTCCCCGAGTGGGCGGGCGGGATTGGCGAGGAGATTGCGCAGCGCCGTGGCGGGATCCCAGCCGGGGCCGAGCAGATCCGGGCCGAGATGGCCGACCACCCGCTCCTCCTCACTGGTGCGCAGCAGCTCCAGGACCTGGAGGCGGTAGCCGACCGCGGTCCGCTCCGCCGTGCCGAGGATCGCCCGGATCTGGTGCCCGGCGCCGCCGCGCCAGCGCTCGCCCGGGGCGTACACCTTCCAGGCCCCGTCCATGCGCAGATGCGAGTGGAGGGTGAGACCTCCCTCGATCCGGGCGAGGAGATGCTTTCCGCGCGGGGTGACATCCAGGACGGTCCGCCCGGTCAGATCGGCGGTCGCGAACCGGGGCACCCGGAGGTCGGACCGGACCAGCGTCCGGCCGGCCAGCGCGGTGTGCAGGAGTCGGGCGGTCTGCCAGACGGTGTCTCCTTCGGGCATGTACCCCATGATGCGCGCCGGGACGGACGGGCGGAGGGCGCGGGTGGGCGGGTAGGGGCGGTGGAGGTACGGGTACGGGGTCGGCGGTGTCAGGCGCGCAGCCGCAGGCCCCTGGGGGTGGCGTGGAACCCGGCCTCCTCCAGCGCGCGGCCCAAGGACGACGTCAGCGCCGCGGCGCCATTGGTCCGTTCCACGGTGACCGAGCCGAGCGCCCCCGAGCGGGCCGCGCCCGCCAGGGCCTCGGCGGCGGTCCGGAGCGCGGGGTCCTCCGGGTCGGTCGGCCAGGCCAGCAGCGTCTTGCCGCCGCGCTCCATGTACAGCGTCAGCTCACCGTCGACCAGGACGACCAGGGATCCCGCCTTGCGGCCCGGCTTGTGGCCCGCGCCGTCCGGGGGTTCCGGCCAGGGCAGCGCGGCCCCATACGCGTTGGCGGGGTCGGCCGCGGCCAGGACCACCGCGCGGGGCGTCGGATGCGCCTCGGCCCGGTCCCGGGCGGTCGCCGCCGCGCGCAGCCGGTCGACCGCGCCGTCCATCGCGAACTGGGCCGCGCCCAGGCCCTCGACGACATAACCGCGACGGGCCTGCCCGCTGTCCTCGAAGGCCGACAGCACGCGATAGACGGCGGAGAAGCCGCCCTCCACGCCCTCGGCCGCGACAGCGCCCCTGGTCACCACACCGTGGCGGTCGAGGAGCGTGCGGGCCAGGGCGTGCGCGCGATGCGTGAGGTCCGGCTCCCTGGCGGGGAGCAGTGACCAGCGGCCGCTCACCGTGGGCGGACCCGAACGGGACGCCGGTCTGGCCGCGGCCGTGAGGCTTCCGTACCGCCCGCGGGGTACGGGGCGCCGCGCCCGGTGGGCCGTGGAGCCGGCGGTACGTCCCGAGCCCAGCAGGGAGCGCAGCGGGGCCAGGGTGTCATTGGTGAGCCGGCCCGACCAGGCCAGATCCCAGACAGCGTCGGCCAGTTGAGGATCGGTCGCCTCCGGGTGGGTGGTGGCGCGGATCTGGTCGGCTATCTGCCGGAAGAACAGGCCGTAGCCCCCCGACAGGGCGGTCAGGACCGATTCATGGAGGGCGGTCAGCTCCAGCGGGTGCGGGGGAGGGAGGAGCAGTGACGCGGAGTCGGCGGGATAGAGCGCGACCCAGCCGTCCTTGCCGGGCAGCGCCCCCGCTCCGGCCCACAACACCTCGCCGGTGGTGGTCAGTTCGTCCAGCAGCGCCGGTGTGTAGCCGGAGATCCGGGACGGGAGGACCAGCTTCTCCAGCGCCGACGCGGGGACGGCCGCGCCCTGCAACTGCTCGACGGCGCGGGCGAGTCCGTCGATACCGCGCAGGCTTTGGGCGTGCAGATGCTGCCACTGCGGCAGGAATGTGGCGAGCGTGGCGGGCGCCACCGGCTCCAGCTCCTGGCGCAGCGCGGCCAGCGAGCGGCGGCGCAGCCGACGCAGCACCGTGGCGTCACACCACTCCTGGCCGATGCCGGAGGGATGGAACTCGCCCTGGACGACCCGGGAACTCGCGGCGAGGCGTTGAAGGGCGCCGTCCGTGACCGCGCTGCCGAGACCGAAGCGCTCGGCGGCCGTGTGCGAGGTGAACGGGCCGTGCGTACGGGCATAGCGGGCCAGGAGATCGCCGAGCGGGTCCTTGACCGGCTCGGTGAACGCTTCGGGGACCCCGACCGGCAGTGCTGTGCCCAGCGCGTCCCGCAGCCGTCCCGCGTCCTCGATCGCCGCCCAGTGGCCGGCTCCGCCGATCCTGACCTTGATGGCGCGTCGAGTCGCGGCAAGCTCCCCGGCCCAGCCGGGCTCCGCCCCGCGCGCGGCCAGCTCCTCGTCGGTGAGCGGCCCCAGGACCCGCAGCAGATCGGCGAGGCCCTCGACATCCTTGACGCGCCGGTCCTCCGTGAGCCACTGAAGCTCCCGCTCCAGCTCCGTGAGCACCTCCGGGTCGAGCAGCTCGCGCAGCTCGGCCTGGCCCAGCAGCTCGGCGAGCAGCCGCGAGTCCAGGGAGAGCGCGGCGGCCCGGCGCTCCGCCAGGGGCGAGTCCCCCTCGTACAGGAACTGGGCGACATAGCCGAAGAGCAGGGACCGGGCGAAGGGGGAGGGCTCCGGGGTGGTGACCTCGATCAGCCGGACGCGGCGGGACTCGATGTCGCCCATCAGTTCCGAGAGCCCCGGGACGTCGAAGACATCCTGGAGACACTCCCGCACCGCCTCCAGCACGATCGGGAACGAGCCGAATTCGCTTGCCACTTGGAGGAGCTGGGCGGCGCGCTGGCGCTGCTGCCACAGCGGGGTGCGCTTGCCGGGGCTGCGGCGCGGCAGCAGCAGCGCCCGCGCCGCGCACTCCCGGAATCGAGAGGCGAAGAGCGCGGAGCCGCCCACCTGATCGGTGACGATCCCGCGGATCTCGCCGCCGTCGAACGCGACATCCGCGGCTCCGACGGGTGCCTGCTCGCTGTCGAAGGCCGTGCCGAGGCGGTCCGGTTCGGCGTCGAGCAGATCCATGCCCATCAGATCGGCGTCGGGCAGGCGCAGCACGATGCCGTCGTCGGCGTGCATGACCTGCGCGTCCATCCCGTACCGCTCGGACAGTCTGGCACCCAGCGCCAGCGCCCAGGGGGCGTGCACCTGCGCCCCGAACGGGGAGTGGATCACCACCCGCCAGTCGCCCAGCTCGTCCCGGAACCGCTCCACCAGGATCGTCCGGTCGTCCGGGATGTGTCCGCAGGCCCGGCGTTGTTCGTCGAGATACGACAGCACATTGCCGGCCGCCCATGCGTCCAGCCCCGCCGCCAGCAGCCGCAGCCGGGCGTCCTCCTCGGAGAGGGCGCCGACCTCCCGCAGGAACGTGCCCACCGCACGGCCCAGCTCCAGCGGGCGCCCGAGCTGGTCGCCCTTCCAGAAGGGCAGCCGGCCGGGGGTGCCGGGGGCGGGCGTGACCAGGACCCGGTCACGGGTGATGTCCTCGATCCGCCAGGAGGTCGTGCCCAGCGTGAAGACATCGCCCACCCGCGACTCGTACACCATCTCCTCGTCCAGCTCCCCGACCCGGCCGCCGCCCTTCTTGGGGTCGGCCCCGGCGAGGAAGACACCGAACAGCCCGCGGTCCGGGATCGTGCCCCCCGAGGTGACGGCGAGGCGCTGGGCACCCGGGCGGCCCGTGACCGTACCGGTGACGCGGTCCCACACCACCCGGGGCCGCAGCTCCGCGAAGGCGTCGGAGGGATAGCGCCCGGCGAGCATGTCGAGGACGGCGGTGAAGGCCGACTCGGGCAGCGAGGCGAACGGCGCGGCACGGCGGGCGAGGGCCAGCAGATCGTCGGCCTGCCGGGTGTCCAGGGCGACCATGGCCACAAGCTGCTGGGCCAGCACGTCCAGCGGATTGGCCGGGATGCGCAGCGCCTCGATGAGCCCGCCCCGCATCCGCTCCGTGACCACGGCCGCCTGCACCAGATCGCCGCGGTACTTGGGGAAGACGACCCCGGTCGAGACCGCGCCCACCTGGTGGCCGGCGCGGCCCACCCGCTGAAGCCCGGAGGCGACCGAGGGCGGCGACTCGACCTGGACGACCAGATCCACCGCCCCCATGTCGATGCCCAGCTCCAGGCTGGATGTCGCGACCACGGCGGGCAGCCGGCCCGCCTTGAGGTCCTCCTCGACCTGGGCGCGCTGCTCCTTGGAGACCGAGCCATGATGCGCGCGGGCCAGCAGGGCGGGCGCGCCCTTGGCCGCGCCCGACTGGGCCATGACCTGGGCCGGGGAGTGCGACTCGGGCAGCGGCGCGGCGGGCTCCTCACCGTCGAGCACGGTCCCCGTGGCCCGTTCGTACGCGATCTCGTTGAGCCGGTTGCACAGCCGCTCGGCCAGCCGGCGGGAGTTGGCGAACACGATCGTGGAGCGGTGCGCCTGGATGAGATCGGCGATCCGCTCCTCCACATGCGGCCAGATCGACGGCCTGTCCGCGCTCTCCGTCTCCGAGGCGGGTGAGCCGCCCAGCTCACCGAGATCCTCGACCGGGACGACGACGGAGAGGTCGAACTCCTTGCCGGAGGGCGGCTGGACGATCTCCACCTTCCGCTGCGGCGACAGATAGCGGGCGACCTCCTCCACCGGACGCACCGTCGCCGACAGCCCGATCCTGCGTGCCGGGCGGGGCAGCAGCTCGTCGAGCCGCTCCAGGGACAGGGCGAGATGGGCGCCCCGCTTCGTCCCGGCGACCGCGTGCACCTCGTCCACGATCACCGTCTCGACCCCGGCGAGCGCGTCCCGCGCCGAGGACGTGAGCATCAGGAACAGCGACTCGGGGGTGGTGATCAGGATGTCCGGCGGCTTCGTGGCCATGGAGCGGCGCTCGGCCGCCGGGGTGTCGCCCGAGCGGATTCCGACCCGCACCTCCGGCTCCGGCAGCCCGCGTCGCACGGACTCCTGCCGGATCCCGGTGAGCGGGCTGCGCAGATTGCGCTCCACATCGACGGCGAGCGCCTTGAGCGGCGATACGTACAGCACCCGGCAGCGCTTGTGCGCCTCGGCGGGCGGGGGGACGGAAGCCAGCCGGTCCAGGGCGGCGAGGAAGGCGGCCAGCGTCTTGCCCGAGCCGGTCGGGGCCACGACCAGCACGTCCGAGCCCCGCCCGATGGCGCGCCAGGCCCCCTCCTGCGCCGCGGTGGGCGCGGAGAAGGCCCCCGTGAACCAGCCGCGGGTCGCGGGGGAGAAGGAGTCGAGCGCTGTCGTTGCCATGCCCCCCATCGTGCACCCGGCCACTGACAATCGCCCGGGCCTGTGGACAACGCCCGCGGACCGGCGCCGGACGGCGGACCGCGGCGGAACCGGGGCGGACGGCGGACCGCGGAGCGGCGGCAGAATGGGCGCATGGCGATACGGGAGCAGGCACGGCACTGGCACTACCCGGACCTGCCCGGTGTCGATCTCCTGCGGGCCAGCTACATCGACAAGACCTTCGCGCGCCACACCCACGAGAACTTCGTCATCGCCGCGATCACGGACGGTGTCGAGGTCTTCCACCACGGTGGCGCCAACCAGTACGCGGGCCCGGGCGCGCTCGCGCTGGTCAACCCGGAGACGCCGCACACCGGTCGTGCCCAGGGCCCGGAGGGCTGGCGGTACGGAGCCGTCTACCCGGCGGCCGGGGTCGTCGCCTCGATCGCCGCGGAGACCACCGCGATCCGCGGCACCCCCGGTTTCATCGCCCCGGTGGTGGACGACCCGTACACCGTCCGTCTCGTCCACCAGGTGCTGCGCGCCACCGACGAGGGAAACGCGCTGGCCGCCGACTCCCTGCTGAGGATCGCGGTGACCCGGCTGCTGCGGGTGAACGGCGGCCCCCTCCGGCAGCGCCCGGCGCGCGGGGCCGGAGCGAGAGCCGCCGCACGCGCGCGGGACGTGCTGGAGGAACGGATGGCCGACCCGCCCTCACTGGAACGGCTCGCCACCGACCTCGGGACCAGCCCCTTCGCGCTGCTGCGGGCCTTCAAGGCGGCGTACGGCCTGCCCCCGCACGCCTGGCTCACCGACGCGCGGGTACGGCGCGCCTGCCGGCTGCTGGACGCCGGTACGGCACCGGCGGAGGCGGCCGTGGCCGTCGGTTTCACGGATCAGCCGCACCTCCACCGGCACTTCACCCGGATCGTCGGAGTGCCGCCGGGCGCGTACCGCAGAGAGCGCGCGGGCGCTGCCTGGCCGGGCTGAGAAGAGTTTCCCTACGCCCACCAGGGGCTGCGTTTCCGCAATTCTTCTTGTGCCGTCGAGACAACTCCCGGATAGCTCTTGCCCGGATACCACGGCATCGAGCCGATCCGGTGGAACGCCGGAATCATCTCCATATGGCGCACCATCCGCTCCCGGGTGTCGGGATCGGGCAGTGGACCGCGCATGGCCGCGACATTTTCCAGCACATGCTCAGGACGCGAGGTGGCCGGCAGCGCCACGGTGACGGCGGGGTGCGAGATGACCCACTTCAGGAAGAACGCCGACCAGGTCTCGATGCCGAAGTCGGCCGCGAACGCCGGAAGGCGCAGACCCTCGACGGCCTTGTGCAGCCGGGCCTTCTCCAGAGGCATGTTCACCAGGACGGCGACTCCCCGGTCCGCCGCTGCCCTCAGCACGGTGTCCTCGGCCGCCCGGGTGTGGATCGAGTAGTGGACCTGTACGAAGTCCGGATCGCCCCGTTCGACCCAGCCCGCCAGCAGTGGGAAGTACGCGGGGTCATGGTGCGAGACGCCGAGTTGACGAATCATGCCCTCCTTCTTGAGGGCATGCAGCAGGGGCACCATCACATCGACATTGACCAGACTGTGTACCTGCACCACATCGATCGGCCGGCTTCGGCGCAGTCTCTTCCGGGACCGCCGCAGATTGCTCTCCGCGTGCGAGGTGTCCCAGAGGTACTCGCCCGTCGACCACACCTTGTCGGTGACGAACATCCTGTCGCTGATACCGAGCGAGGCCGCGGCGCCACCCAGTACGGCCTCGGCCGATCCGTACAGCGGTGAGCAGTCGAAGACCCGGCCGCCCGCCGACCAGTGCCTGCGGACCACTTCCAGGACGGCCGGCGAGGGCCGCCCGACAGGCGCGTCGAAGGTCATGAAGGAGCCGAGCCCGATCGCGGGGAGCCGCTCGCCCGTACCGGGGACGGTCTTCAGGATCACGTCCGAAGGAGCGGAGGCGGCCGACGCGGGTCCCGAAAACGCGCCTCCGGAGAGGACCGCCGCCGCGGTGGCGGCTCCGGCCGCGACGACCGTACGCCGGGTCGGCGGCGGGAGATCAGCGGTGGTGTGACCCGCGGTGGTGTGGTCCGTGGAGTCGTACGTGCTGTCCATGGTGCGGTTCATGACGGAACTTCCCCCTTCACAGAAGGATTGCCACAAAGGATTGCCGCAGAGGATCGCGCAGGAAATCAGAGGATTGCGCGGGGAATCAAAGGGATGGCGAGACGCCGGGAGTTGACGCCCGAGCTTGACGTCGAAGCCGTACCCGGCCCGTTGATCTCACCCTGACAGCCGCCCTCAGGAGGTGTCGACAGACTGGGCCCACCCGTCGGGAATGCTCGGATACCCTCCGGGTATGTCCGTGGATCTGCGGCTCATGCGGTATGTGATCGCGGTCGCCGACGCGGGCGGTTTCGAGGGCGCGGCGGAAATGCTGCATATGACCCAGCCACCGCTGAGCCGTCAGATCGCGGCGCTGGAGCGTGAGTTGGGCGTTCCGCTCTTCCACCGGCGGCCCACCAGACCGACCGAAGCGGGCCTGGTGTTCATCGAGTCGGCGCGACGCATCCTTGAGGACACGGACCGGGCGGTACGGCAGGTGCGGCTCGTCGGCGGGGCCGGGACCGGCACCCTCCGTATCGGCTACACCGTCACCACGGCATTCGACGAGATGCCCAAGCTCTTCTCCGCGATGCGCGAGGAACACCCCGGCATCCGCATCGACGCGCGCGAGGCCTGGGACGTCGAACTCAGCGCCGCCCTGCGCGACCGCGAGATCGATGTGCTTCTCGGCAGGCTCGTACGCATACCGTCCGGCCACCGCACGGCGACCCTGCGGCGCGATCCCCTGACCGCCGTGCTCGACACCGGCCACCCGCTGGCGGGGCGGGACGCGCTGGCCCTGCGCGAACTGCGCGGCCACACCCTGCGGTTCTTCCCGAGGGCCGTCGCACCGCGCTACCACGACGGGGTGCTCGCCGCGCTGCGTGTCTCGGGCGAGACCTTCGACGTCTGGGAGAACCGGCTCCCCGGACTGCGCAACCTCGGATCGGCCCTGAGCGGAGGGGACTTCATGATCCTTCCCGCCTCGCTGCGCCCGCACCTTCCGCCGACCATGGTCGGCGTGGCGTTGCTGGACGAGTTGCCGACCATCGATCTCCAGCTCGCCTGGGCACGCGACGCACCGCCGACCGTGGCCGCTCTTGTGCGTACGGCGCGGCGTCTGGCCCGTACGGAGGGCTGGCTGCCGGCCAGGACCAAGGCGCTCCGGAGCGCAAGAACGTACAAGACCGGTCAGGACCCAGCCCCGTAGCGTCCAGGACGTGTCAGATCAGACAACATCCGCATCCACACCCACGCCCGGATCCCTGGAACCCGAATTCCTGGACGCGCCGCCAGCACCCGGCCCTGGTCCCGAGCCCAAGCCCGACGCCGCCGTCGTACGCGACGCCCTCGGTGTCGGTATCGCCGTCGGACTCTCCGGCTTCGCCTTCGGCGTCACCTCGGCGGGCGCGGGCCTCTCCGTACTCCAGACCTGCGCGCTCAGCCTGCTGGTCTTCACCGGCGCCTCGCAGTTCGCCCTCGTCGGCGCGCTCGCCGCGGGCGGCAATCCGTTCACCGCCGCCGCGGGCGCCTTCTTCCTGGGCGTACGGAACGCCTTCTACGGCCTCAGACTGTCCCAGTTGCTGCGGCTGCCCGGGCCCGTACGCCCGCTGGCCGCGCAGTGGGTGATCGACGAGACCACGGCCGTGGCCCTCGCCCAGCCGACGCGCCGCGCCGCCAGGATCGGCTTCACGGTCACCGGACTGAGCCTCTATGTGCTGTGGAACCTCACCACCCTGGCCGGGGCTCTGGGCGCGGAGGCGCTCGGCGACACCGGCGCCTGGGGGCTGGACGCGGCCGGACCGGCCGTCTTCCTCGCGCTGCTCGCGCCCATGCTCCGTACCGCCACCGAGCGGATGGCCGCGGGCCTCGCGGTCGTTCTGGGACTGGGCTTTCTGCCGCTGCTGCCCGCCGGGGTCCCGGTACTGGTCGCGGCTCTTGCCGCCCCCGCCGTCCTCTGGCTCGAAGGGCGCCGCAAGTCCGCTGCCCGGACGACCGCCGCGCGGAAAGCCGCTGACCTGAAGACCGCCGCCCGCCGGAAGGGATCGGACCGTTGAACATCTGGATCGCGATCGGCGTGACCGCCGTCGGCTGCTATCTCGTCAAACTGCTGGGACTGCTGGTGCCCGCGGGGGTTCTGGAACGCCCCCTGGTCCAGCGGTTGGCGGCCCTGCTGCCCGTCGGCCTGCTTGCCGCGCTGACCGCGCAGCAGACCTTCAGCGCCAACGGCGCGCTCGTCCTGGACGCCCGGGGCGCGGGGCTTGCGGCGGCGGCGCTCGCGCTGATCCTGCGTGCCCCCTTTCTGGTGGTCGTCGCGGCCGCCGTGGCCGTCACGGCGGGGGTACGGGCGATCGGCGGCTGACGGCCGGCCGGTGGCCGTACTCCGGTACGGTCAGCCGATGGCCCGGCCGTGGGCGCGCAGGGTCCGCAGCGCCTCGATGGTCACGATCGGCCGCCATTCCAGCGCGGTCCCCGGTGCCCACTGACGCCAGGTGATCGGCCAGCCGCCGTCCTCCCGCTGCCGCGCCGCGAGGAAGTCGAGCGACCTGGCCATCTCCTCGTCCGTGAACCAGTGGCGGGCCAGCGACTCCGGCACGCGCGCGTAGTCGTGCGGAAAGTGGTGTTCGTCCGGCGCGTACCCCGGTGGTACGGGGTAGTGCGCGCGGCGCTCCGGATCGAGCACCGCCAGCCGCCGCTCCCGTACCAGCCGGCCGAGCCGGTCCGCCGCCGCCTCGGCCCGCGCCCGGTCGGGGACGCCGTCCAGAAAGGCGACCGCGGCCTCGATCTCGTACGGATGCGAGTCCTTCATCCCCTCGACGGCCGCCCAGCAGAAGTCGGTGGCCCGGAAGAGCCAGGCGTGCCACACCTCGTTCCGGTGCAGCACGCCCACGACCGGGCCCGTCGCCAGCAGTTCGCCCGGCGGGTCGTCGACGAGCGGGAGGAAGGGCGCGAACGGATAGCCCCGCAGGGAGGGGTGGAGCGCGGGCAGCGCGCCCTCCGGTGTCGACACCGCCGTCAGATAGCGGCAGATCAGCTCCGCCCGCGGCCCGTCGCAGCGGCCGATGGAGTCGAGGACGCGCAGCGCGTGTGCCGTATGGAGGGGCTGGCTGACCGGCCCGCGCAGATCGGGTTCGAGCCCATGGGCATAGCCGCCGTCCTCCCCGCGGTACGCCATGAGGGCCGTCTCGACGGCGTCCTCGCCGCGGTCCCGGCCCGTCCTGCCCGGACCGCCGTCCAGGAAGTGATAGGCGAACCGCCGCTGTTCGAGCACCCGGGCCGTGAGCCAGACGAAGCGCTCGGCGCGGGCAAGGGGGGACGCGGTCGTCGCCGCTGTACCAGCCATGCTCCGACCCTAGGGCGTGTCCGCAAAGTCTCGCCTGGCCCGCGACGCCCGGCACGCGCACTTGCTGCGTTGTCGGAGTCAGCCAAGTACGTCCAGTACGAGACTGATCCTCCGCCTTGCGATTGCACGCACCGGACGCCGCAGGCCCCGCCCTGCGGGCGGACGACGATACTTTGCGGACACGCCCTAGGGCGTGCTCAAGGCGCAGACCGAAACCGCCGGACGCCGGGCGGACCGGCCCCGTGGCACTCTCAGGGGCGCGATACTGGTGCCATGCGGTTGACGATTTTCTGGGAGCGGATGGTGGAGCACTTCGGCGCTGTCTACGCCGACTCCTTCGCCCGTGACCATGTGATGGCCGAGCTGGGCGGCCGTACGGTGCATGAGGCGCTCGACGCGGGCTGGGAGGCGAAGGATGTCTGGCGGGCGGTCTGCGCCGCCATGGGCATTCCGGCCGAGAAGCGATGACGCCCACGCCGGCGGCCGGGGGCGGCCGTGAGGGAGGACGGGACGCGGCTGCGGTGGGCGACACTGGCTCGATGGCACCGACTGACGACACCGCCGACACCGCACCGGACGTATCGGATTCGGACCTGGAACCGCCGATCCCTCCGCAGCGCCCCGAGCCGGGCGCGCCCGCCGATCCGTCGGGGGATACGGTGCCGACCGCGGCGGCCGGGGACGAGCCCGGGACCGGCGCGGATGTTCGTACGGACGCGGGCACGGGCTCGCAGGCCGCAGGTCGCCGGACCGGTGCCCAGGCCCATATGCCGCGCTGGCTGCCACGCGCCATGGTCCTCGCGCTGGCGCTCATCGCCTGTTTTCAGCTCGGTAGCTGGGCCTTCCATCAGCTCATCGGACTGCTGGTCAATGTGCTGATCGCCTTCTTCCTGGCCCTGGCGATCGAGCCGGTGGTGAGCCGGATGGCGGCGCGCGGCATACGGCGTGGATTCGCCACATTCCTGGTCTTCTTCGCAGTGGTGGGCGCGGTCGCCGGCTTTGTGACGATGCTCGGCTCGATCCTGGCCAGCCAGATCATCGACATGGTCGAGTCCTTCCCCCAGTACCTCGACTCGGTGATCAACTGGAGCAACACGACCTTCCGTACCGAGCTGTCACGGGTCGCTGTCCAGGACAGCCTGCTGCACTCCGACTGGCTCCAGAGGTACGTGCAGAACAGTGCGACCGGAGTCCTGGACATCTCCACCACCGTGCTGGGCGGGCTGTTCCGGCTGCTCACGATCTTCCTGTTCTCGTTCTACTTCGCAGCCGACGGCCCCCGGCTGCGGCGCGCGCTCTGCTCCGTACTCCCGCCGGCCAAGCAGGCCGAGGTGCTGCGTGCCTGGGAGATCGCGGTCGACAAGACCGGCGGCTACATCTACTCCCGGGGTCTGATGGCCCTGATCTCCGGGGTCGCGCACTACATCCTGCTGGAGATCCTGGGCGTGCCGTACGCGCCGGCGCTGGCGATCTGGGTGGGGCTCGTCTCCCAGTTCATCCCCACCATCGGCACCTATCTGGCGGGCGCGCTGCCGATGCTGATCGCCTTCACCATCGACCCCTGGTACGCGGTCTGGGTGCTCGGATTCGCGGTGATCTACCAGCAGTTCGAGAACTACATGCTCCAGCCGAAGCTCACGGCCAGGACCGTGGACATCCACCCCGCGGTGGCCTTCGGCTCGGTCATCGCGGGTACGGCCCTGCTGGGCGCCGTCGGTGCGCTGATCGCGATCCCGGCCGTCGCCACGCTCCAGGCGTTCCTCGGCGCCTATGTGAAGCGGTACGACGTGATGGACGACGCCCGGGTGCAGGGCGGCCGGCAGAGCGGCAGACCGCAAGGCGGCAGGCCACAGGGCGGACAGCCGGTCGCGCGGCAGCTCTGGCGTGCCCTGCGCGCCGGCAGCGGTCCGCGACCCTAAGCGCGTTGGCGCTGTGGCACGTCGAGTTGGACGCTTGACATGAAAATCGAACATCCATTCTTATGGGGTCCTGCCGGTGTTTCCCGTGACCGGCCGGGGCGGTCTGCCGCGCGGGTTTGAGCGGAGTTGTCCACAGGCCGGGAGGACGTCGGGACGCGTTGTCAGTGGCAGGGGATAGCGTCTTTGACGTGAAGCGATCGACACAAGCAAATCGGGTGGAACCCATGGCAGGAACCGACCGCGAGAAGGCGCTCGACGCCGCCCTCGCACAGATTGAACGGCAATTCGGCAAGGGCGCGGTGATGCGCCTCGGCGAGCGGCCGAACGAACCGATCGAGGTCATCCCCACCGGGTCGACCGCGCTCGACGTCGCGCTGGGCGTCGGCGGCCTGCCGCGCGGACGCGTGGTGGAGGTGTACGGGCCGGAGTCCTCCGGCAAGACGACCCTGACGCTGCACGCCGTGGCCAACGCGCAGCGGGCGGGCGGCGCGGTGGCCTTCGTGGACGCGGAGCACGCCCTCGACCCCGAGTACGCGAAGAAGCTCGGCGTCGACATCGACAATCTCATCCTGTCCCAGCCGGACAACGGTGAGCAGGCGCTCGAAATCGTGGACATGCTGGTCCGCTCCGGTGCGCTCGATCTCATCGTCATCGACTCCGTCGCCGCCCTGGTGCCGCGCGCGGAGATCGAGGGCGAGATGGGCGACTCGCATGTCGGTCTCCAGGCGCGGCTGATGAGCCAGGCGCTCCGGAAGATCACCAGTGCGCTCAACCAGTCCAAGACCACCGCGATCTTCATCAACCAGCTCCGCGAGAAGATCGGCGTGATGTTCGGCTCGCCGGAGACCACGACCGGTGGCCGGGCGCTCAAGTTCTATGCGTCGGTGCGCCTCGACATCCGCCGTATCGAGACGCTGAAGGACGGCACCGACGCGGTCGGCAACCGCACCCGCGTCAAGGTCGTGAAGAACAAGGTCGCGCCGCCCTTCAAGCAGGCCGAGTTCGACATCCTCTACGGCCAGGGCATCAGCCGCGAGGGCGGTCTGATCGACATGGGCGTGGAGCACGGCTTCGTACGGAAGGCCGGCGCCTGGTACACGTACGAGGGCGACCAGCTCGGCCAGGGCAAGGAGAACGCCCGTAACTTCCTCAAGGACAACCCCGATCTCGCCAATGAGATCGAGAAGAAGATCCTGGAGAAGCTGGGCGTCGGGGTGAGGCCGGAGGCGAAGGCCGAGCCCGGCGCGGACGCCACGGCCGCTCCCGCCAAGGCTCCTGCCGCTGCCGAGGATCCGGCGAAGCCGGCGTCCGCCGCTGCCTCCAAGGCCAAGTCGGCCAAGGCGGCAGCGGCCAAGAGCTAGTCCGTACGGTGCCGTGGGAGAAGAGGCGGCGGACGGAAGCGCCGGGCGACAGCTCCGACTCGTCGAGGGCCGAGCGGGAGCTGTCGCCCCAGGATCCGGCGGAGCGGGCGCGGGCGATCTGTCTGCGCCTGCTCACCGGGACCCCCCGCACCCGCAAGCAACTGGCGGACGCGCTGGAGAAGCGGGACATCCCCGAGGACATCGCCGAGGAGGTGCTTTCCCGCTTCGAGGATGTGGGGCTGATCGACGACGCGGCGTTTGCGGACGCCTGGGTGGAGTCGCGGCACCACGGCAGGGGGCTCGCCCGGCGCGCCCTCGCGCGGGAGCTGCGGACGAAGGGGGTGGACTCCGCGCTGATCGACGAGGCGGTCGGGCACCTGGACGCCGATCAGGAGGAGGCGACCGCCCGCGAGCTGGTCGCCCGCAAGCTGCGGGCCACCCGTGGCCTGGACCGGGACAGACGGCTGCGCAGGCTCGCGGGCATGCTGGCCCGCAAGGGGTACGGGGAGGGGATGGCGCTGCGGGTGGTCAGACAGGCCCTGGAAGAGGAGGGCGAGGACACCGAGGGACTGGACGAGAGCTTTGACTAGTGCCCCTCCCGGCAACTCCTGTCCGGCCAGGACCCTCGGCGAGCCCGGTCCGCGCATGGGCCGGTCCGGCTCGCCCGTCGGTCCAGGAACTCGCCCTTCCCGTACGGCCGTTGACGGAGGGAACGGCCGCCCGGGACAGGGCCGGGCCCAGGGGGCACCAGGCCGCGGGCCGGAATGTGTGCGCGAATGCCACCCGCATGGCGGTGGTCATGACTCCGCCCGTCGCGCTCGCCGACGGTGGGCGGTGGCCCGCCCGGCGGTGCGGTCAGGCGTTCAGTGCGTGACCGGCAGGCCCTCGGCCTTCCAGGCCTGGAAGCCGCCGACGAGGTCGGTCGCGCGGTGCAGTCCCAGCTGCCGCAGGGACGCGGCGGCCAGGCTCGACGCGTACCCCTCGTTGCAGACCACCACCACACGCAGGTCATGGCTCGTGGCCTCGGCCGCCCGGTGACTGCCCTGCGGGTCGAGCCGCCACTCCAGCTCATTGCGCTCGACGACCAGCGCTCCCGGTATCAGCCCGTCCCGCTCCCGCAGCGCCGCGTACCGGATGTCCACCAGCAGCGCGCCCTCCGCCGCGGCCTCGAAGGCCTCCCGGGGGCCGATCCGGTCCAGGTCCTCCCGGACCCGTTCCAGCAGTTCGTCTATCCCCACCCGCTCGGCCACCACCGGCTCGGTCCGTGTCCGCTCGCTCACTGCCACTCCTCGGGGCGCTCGACATGTTCGAGACGGAGCACGGCGCCCGTGCGGCTGTAGCGCCGCATCAGCGGCAGCGGCGGAAAGTACGCGTGGACGGAGATGGCGTGCTCGGCCGGGGACTCATTGCGCACCTCGTGCACATGGTGCCTGCCGAACGCCCGGCCCTCGCCCGCCGTCAGCGTCCGTTCACGGTCGACGCCCTCGGCCAGCTCCAGGGTCTTCCAGCCCTCGGTGGGCAGCCGGGCCGCCAGCGAGTCCTCCTTGAGGGTGCCCGCCGCCGTGGCGAACGCGCCGTGCGAGCCGCCGTGGTCGTGCCAGCCGGTGCCCGTGCCGGGCGGCCAGCCGATCAGCCATGCCTCGCTGCCCGCGGGGCCGTCGAGCCTGATCCAGGTACGCCCCTCGGGATCGAGGGGGAGCGAGGCGATGAGTTCGGTGTCGGCGACCGTTCCGCGGACGAAGGCGAGCAGTTCGGCGGGGGTGGGGCCGGAGCCGGCCGGCGTCGCGGTGGAGGGCCCGGCAGGGGTGGTGACCGGCGTGGGGGTACGAGCGGGAAGAGACATGGTGACCGTCCTGGAAGGTTCGCGAGCGTGTGCTGCCGCGACGAGCGCGGCGAGCGAGTGAAGACAAGGGGGCGAATCAACAGGACGGACGACACACGCAGCCCGCATAGCGGACCAGGTCCATATGGACCCTCCGCCACAGGCGCACATCGGTGTCAGTCACGTTCCGGAGTACACCATGTGCGCCCGCGTCGGTCAATTGATGTTCACAGTGCGGTCGGGCGACGGCGGCCCCGACGCCCGGGAGGAAACGGAAGGAGTGCCTCCGCGCGCCGCGTCGGCCGCCGCGTACAGATCGGCGGGGCGCACCCCGCCGAAGGCCGTGACCAGGTGCCCGTCCGGCCGTACGAGCAGCACACTGTGCGCGGCGGCGCCCGGATACGCCTCGGTGACCAGCAGCTCCGCCCGTACCGGCAGGGCCTTCACCGCGGCGGCCAGCCGGGGCATCACCCCCGCGCTCACCCAGTGCCGCCGGTCCCACACTCCGGTGCCCGGCGCGACCAGCACCACCAGGAGCCGGCCCCGCCAGAGCCGGTCCCTGAGCCGCGCGGTGGTCCCGTCCGGCGCCATGACCAGCACATCCGTGACCGGACCCCCGGGGGGCGTGCCCACGGCCGTCTGCGCCTCGGCGTACGGAGGCGCGAGGGGGGAGTGCGGATACGAGGGCGGTGCTCCCAATGGCCCGTGCCCCAGATGTCCGTCGGCGAGGAGCGTGTCGTGCCCGCGCGCGCCCGGCATGTATGTACGCAGCCCGCTGCCGCCCCGCAGTATCGGCAGCGACTGGTCGGCGGCGCGCAGCCGCGAGGCGACGGCGGTGCGCCGCTCGGCCTGATAGCTGTCGAGCAGAGTCTCCGTCGCGCCCCGGTGCCAGTCCTCGGCGATCTTCCACGCGAGGTTGGCGACATCCCGCAGCCCCTCGTCGAGCCCCTGCGTGCCCACCGCGCCCAGCAGATGGGCAGCATCCCCAGCCAGGAACGCCCTGCCCACCCGCCAGCGCCTGGCGAGCCGGTGGTGCAGCGTGTAGACGCCGGTGTCGAGCAGCTCGTACGGCGGGGTCTCACCGCACCAGCCGGCCAGGGTGTCCCGTAAACGCGTCACGAGGGCGTCGGGCGTGACCAGCTCGCCGCGTGCGGGCAGCAGCCAGTCCAGCCGCCACACGCTGTCCGCGAGGGGCCTGGCCGACACCTCCTCGCCACCGCTGGGCCAGGGCGGCTGACGGTGCAGCAGCGCCTCGTCCGGCCAGGGGAGTTCGACGCGGAGCGCGGCGACGGCGTGCCGCTCCACGGCCGTGCGCCCCGGGAAACGGATGTTGAGCAGCTTGCGGACGGTCGACCTGGCGCCGTCGCACCCCACCAGATGGCTGCCGCGCCACCAGGTCGCCCCGGGCCCGCGTGTGTGCACGGTGACCCCGCGCTCGTCCTGCTCCAGCGAGTCGAGCCGGCTGCCGGTGGCCAGCCGTACCAGCTCCTGGCCGGCGATGGCGTCCCGCAGCCCGCGCGTCAGGGCGTGCTGGGGGATGTGCAGAGGCGCCGGGGCGCCGTTCTCACCGCCGAGCGGCAACTCCCGCATGAGCTGCTTGCGCCGCATCAGGCGCCAGCCGGTCCAGTGGGTCCCCTCGTCGCCGAGGGTCGTACAGCCGAGCCGGGCCACCAGGGCGGCGGTGTCGGGCCGCAGTATGGCGGTACGGGCGGGACGCTGTTCGTCCGCGCCCGTACCCTCGTCCAGGACGACGGCCGGGACTCCCTGCGCGGCGAGGGCCAGGGAGAGCGCGAGTCCGACAGGGCCCGCGCCGGCGACGATCACCGGGTCCACGGCGCGACCCCTCCGGCCCGTGCGGTCTTGCGGTCAAGGGCGGTAGGAGCCCGGTACGTGATCACAGAACGTATGCAACCCACTGGGGGTGCTTGCGTCAAGCGACGGCCTGAGCGGCGCGTACACCCCCTGTCCCGTCCGCCTCAGGCGCCTCCGCCGTCCGGGGCACGGCCCGGAGCACTGGCCTGTTGCACATCATCGGCGGTCAGCACGACGCCCGTGCTCTTCTTGCCCCGGCGCAGCCGCTGCTCCAGCCATCCGGCGAAGGTCGTGAGCAGGAAGTTCAGCGCGATGTAGATCAGCGCGATGACGGTGAACGTGGCGATGGTGTTGGCACCGTAGTTCGCGGTGATGGTGCGGCCCTGCGAGAGCAGTTCGGAAAAACCGAGGATCGCGCCACCCAGCGCGGTGTCCTTGACGATCACCACGAGCTGGCTGACCAGGGCAGGGAGCATCGCCGTGACCGCCTGCGGCAGCAGGACGTACGACATGGTCTGGCCCTTGCGCATGCCTATGGCCTTCGCCGCGTCCGTCTGGCCGCTCGGCAGCGAGAGGATGCCCGCCCGTACGATCTCGGCCATTACCGAGGCGTTGTAGAGCACCAGGCCGGTGACCACGGCGTACAGGGGGCGCAGATCCGACGAGACATCAGTGAACTGCACATAAAGCTGAGCGGCGAACACCATCATCAGCAGCACCGGAATGGCCCGGAAGAACTCGACGACGGCACCGACCGGGACCCGGATCCAGGCGTGGTCGGAGAGCCGGCCGATACCGAGCAGCGCGCCGAGCGGCAGCGCGATCACGATGGCCAGCGCCGCGGCCCTCAGGGTCTCGCCGAGCCCCGGCAGCAGATAGGTCGTCCAGACCTTGGAGTCCGTGACGAACGGGCTCCACTTCTCGGCCGCGAGCTGCTGCTTCTCGGCCATCACGGCCAGCGCCCACCAGGCGGCGAGCGCGAGGACCGCCAGGAACACGATCGTGTAGAAGATGTTGCGCCGCTTGGCGCGAACCCCGGGGGTGTCGTACAGAACGGACGTGGCACTCATCGCTTCACCGCCACTCGCTTGCTGACCCAGCCCAGGATCAGACCGGTCGGGAGGGTGAGAACGATGAATCCGAACGCGAACACGGCGAATACCGCGAAGAGCGCGCTGGTCTCGTTCTCCAGCATTGTCTTCATCAGCGCCGAGGCCTCCGCGACACTGATCGCCGAGGCCACCGTGGTGTTCTTGGTCAGCGCGATCAGTACGTTGGCCAGCGGCGCCACCACGGAGCGGAACGCCTGTGGAAGGACTATCAGCGTCAGCACCTGGAAGAAACTGAGCCCCAGCGCACGGGCCGCCTCGGCCTGGCCGACCGGCACGGTGTTGATACCGGAGCGCAGGGACTCGCAGACGAAGGTGCCGGTGTAGGCCACCAGTCCCAGGACGGCGAGCCGGAAGCCCATGGTTTTGAAGTCCTGGCCGCCGAGCGTGATCCCGAGGGTCAGACCGAGCCCCAGTGAACAGGCCACGAGGACCAGGGTCAGGGGTGTGTTGCGGACCAGATTGACGTACGCGGTACCGAAGGCACGCATCAGCGGCACAGGACTGACGCGCATCCCGGCCAGCAGCGTTCCCCATATGAGAGAACCAACTGCGGAGTAGAGGGTGAGCTGCACCGTCACCCAGAAGGCGCCGAGCAGGTCGTACTGCCCGGAATCAAGAAAGTCGAACACGATGCTCCGCGCTCTCCCCTGGTTGGCTGGTCGGTACGCGCCGCCGGGCGGGCCGGCGGCGCGTCACTCCTGGCTGGCCCCGGCAGGGCCTGTCCGGCCCTGCCGGGCCGTGTCCTAGCTGCCCTCGGTGATCGCCGGGGCGGGCTCGTTCTTGTAGCCGGACGGGCCGAAGTTGGCGGTCACGGCCTTCTGCCAGGAGCCGTCCGACTCCATCTTCTTCAGGGCTGCGTTGATCTTGGTCTGCAGCTCGGTGTCGCCCTTCTTGAGACCGATGCCGTAGTTCTCGTCGCTGAGCTTGAGGCCCGCGAGCTTGAACTTGCCCTGGTGCTCCTGCTGCGAGGCGTACCCGGCGAGGATCGAGTCGTCCGTGGTCAGCGCGTCAACGGCCTTGTTCTCCAGGCCGGTCAGGCACTCGGAGTAGCCGCCGAACTCCTGGAGGTCGGCCTTGGGGGCGAGTTCCTCCTTGACGTTCTGCGCCGAGGTGGAACCCGTCACGGAGCAGAGCTTCTTGGAGTTGAGGTCCGCGGCCTTGGTGATGGAGCTGTCGTCCGAGCGGACCAGCAGGTCCTGGTGGGCGAGGAAGTACGGGCCCGCGAAGTCGACCTTCTGCTTGCGCTCGTCGTTGATCGAGTAGCTCGCGACGACGAACTTCACGTCTCCGTTGGAGATGAGGTTCTCGCGCTCGGCGCTGGGCGACTCCTTCCAGACGATGTCCTTGGCGTCATAACCCAGTTCCTTGGCGACATAGGTGGCGACATCGACATCGAAGCCCGCGTAGGTGCCGTCCGGCTTCTTCAGGCCGAGGCCGGGCTGGTCGAACTTGATACCGATGGTGATCTTCCCGCCACCGCTGTCGCCGCTGGAATCGTCGCTGCTGTCGCCGCCGCACGCGGTGGCGGTCAGGGAGAGGACGAGAGCCGCAGCGGCGGCCGCGCTTGCCTTGTGAAGCTTCATGCGTGAACTTCCCTCGGGTGAGACGTGGACGAACAGGTTCTGCCGAACTCGGTGCCGTAAGAGAGCCGTGTTCAGTGAAGTGAAGAGCCGTGTTCAGTGATGAACGGTCAGTGATGCAGGATCTTCGAGAGGAAGTCCTTGGCGCGGTCGCTTCGCGGATTGCTGAAGAACGCGTCGGGCGTGGCCTCTTCGACGATGCGGCCGTCGGCCATGAAGACGACCCGGTTCGCCGCGGAGCGCGCGAAGCCCATCTCATGGGTGACGACGACCATCGTCATACCGTCACGCGCGAGCTGCTGCATGACTTCGAGCACTTCATTGATCATCTCGGGGTCGAGCGCCGAGGTCGGCTCGTCGAAGAGCATGACCTTCGGATTCATCGCCAGCGCCCGCGCGATGGCGACGCGCTGCTGCTGGCCGCCGGAGAGCTGGGCGGGGTACTTGTCGGCCTGCGAACCGACGCCTACCCGGTCGAGCAGCCCGCGGGCCTTCTCCTCGGCACCCTTCTTGTCCGTCTTGCGGACCTTGATCTGGCCCAGCGTCACATTCTCCAGCACCGTCTTGTGTGCGAAGAGGTTGAACGACTGGAAGACCATGCCGACATCCGCGCGCAGCCGGGCCAGTTCACGGCCCTCCTGCGGCAGCGGCTTGCCGTCGATCGAGATCTCACCCGAATCGATGGTCTCCAGGCGGTTGATGGTGCGGCACAGTGTGGACTTGCCGGACCCGGAAGGTCCGATGACGACCACGACCTCGCCACGGGCGATGGTCAGATCGATGTCCTGGAGCACATGCAGCGCGCCGAAGTGTTTGTTCACGTTGCTCAGTACGACCAGATCGCCCGTCGCAGGCACGGCGTCCTCGGCGCCCTTGGTCACTGACACTCCGCTCATCGGCTTCTTGCTCCGTCCTCCTCGGTTGGGAGGACCCTAGTCACGCCCTGCGACCAGCGTCATCACATCTGAGCTGAAATTGAGCATAACGATCCGGCCGCAACCGGACACTCCGTGTGAAGAGGGCGGTGCGGGGAGTACCGGGTGGGTAACGGAAACCTTGGCGTAACGGGAAGACTCTTGACTGGCACGGCGGCATCGGAGTGGATGCCCAGATACGTTGTGCGATCACGACCACGAAGGGGGCCCGTGAGACTGCTGCTCGTGGAGGACGACGATCATGTCGCGGCGGCGCTGGCGGCCGTGCTCGCCAAACACGGCTTCCAGGTCGTGCACGCCAGAAGCGGCGAGGAGGCGCTCCAGGCGCTGCTGCCCGCCGTCAACGCGGGCAAGGAACCGTTCGCGGTCGTGCTTCTCGATCTCGGGCTGCCCGACCAGGACGGCTACCAGGTCTGCGGGAAGATCCGGCGGATCACCTCGACCCCGGTCATCATGGTGACCGCGCGGGCCGATGTCCGCTCCCGCATCCACGGCCTCAATCTCGGGGCCGACGACTATGTGGTCAAGCCGTACGACACCGGTGAACTCCTCGCGCGTATCCACGCGGTGAGCCGGCGGCGTACGGGCGGCGAGGAGGCGGGACCCACGGCCGAGGCGGCCCAGCGGCTCGGGCGCCTCACCCTGGAACTGCCCACGCGACGGGTCACCGTGGACGGTACGCCCGTCCAGCTCACCCGCAAGGAGTTCGATCTGCTGGCACTGCTCGCCCAGCGGCCCGGGGTGGTCTTCGGGCGCGAGCAGATCATCAGCGAGGTGTGGCGCACCAGTTGGGAGGGCACGGGGCGGACCCTCGAAGTCCATGTGGCGTCGCTGCGCGGCAAGCTCGGCATGCCCGCGGTGATCGAGACCGTCAGGGGCGTCGGCTACCGGCTGGTCGTCCCGGCCGCGCATCAAGGACCGTAACGTCCCGTGAGTTCCCGACTGCTGCCGCTGCTCATCATCCTCATGGCGGGTGTGCTCCTCGCGCTGGGCTTCCCTCTGGCGGTGAGTCTCGCCGCCGCGCAGCAGCAGCGCGTGGTCGTCGACCGGATCGACGACACCACTCGGGTCGCGGCGCTCGCGCAGTTCGTCGCCGACGGCCGTGCGGGCACCGACGAGCGGCGCGCGCTGCTTCAGGAGGAACTCACCCGCTACCACGACGTCTACGGGATCAGGGTGGGCGTCTTCTACCGCGACAACGACTTCATGGCGCGCGCCCCCAAGGACTGGACGGTGCCTGTGGAGGGGGAGGGGCGGCAGTCCTTTGAGGAGGCCCTGCTGGGCCGCCGCAGCGACGATCCCGAGCAGGTCTGGCCCTGGCAGAACAGCAGGCTCATCGTCGACTCGCCGGTGGTACGGGACGGAGACGTCGTCGCGGTCGTGGTGACCGACTCGCCCACCGGGCAGATGCGTTCACGCATCCTCAAGGGCTGGCTGGTGATCGCCGCGGGCGAGGTGCTGGCCATGCTGCTGGCCGTGGGGGCCGCGATCCGGCTGACGGGCTGGGTGCTCAGGCCCGTACGTGTACTGGACGCCGTGACGCACGACATCGCCACCGGCCGGATGAACTCCCGGGTGGCGGCGGCCGGGGGGCCGCCCGAACTGCGCCGTCTGGCCGGCTCGTTCAATGAGATGGCCGATAACGTCGAAGAGGTGCTGGAGCAGCAGCGCGCCTTTGTCGCCGACGCCTCCCACCAGTTGCGCAATCCGCTCTCCGCGCTGCTGCTCCGCATCGAGCTGCTCGCGCTCGAACTGCCCAAGGGGAACGAGGAGATCGCCTCCGTACGGACGGAGGGCAAGCGCCTCGCACAGGTGCTGGACGATCTGCTGGACCTGGCGCTGGCCGAGCACGCCGCCGCCGATCTGCGGCTCACGGACATCGGCGAGCTGACCACCGAACGGGTCGCTGCCTGGCGGGCGCTGGCCGACGAGAAGGGCGTGCGGCTGACCGAGCACTCGGCCGCGGTCACCGCCTGGGCCGATCCGATCGCGCTCTCCAGCGCCCTGGACGCGGTCATCGACAATGCCCTGAAGTTCACTCCGGCGGGTGAAGAGGTCACGGTGACGGTCGCCCGTAATGGTGAAACGTCCACGATCTCGATCAATGACGGCGGGCCCGGGCTCACGGACGACGAGATCGCCCGGATCGGCGACCGGTTCTGGCGCAGCAACCGCCATCAGAACATCAAGGGGTCGGGTCTTGGCCTGTCCATCTCCCGGGCACTGCTGGCGGCGGGCGGCGGCTCGATCTCGTACGCGCATGGCGAGCCGGGCGGGCTGCGGGTGACGCTGAGCGTTCCGCGGTCGTCCCCGATGTCCTGATGCGTCGGCCGTCCTGATACGTCGGCTGTTCTGATACCTCGGCTGTCCTGCATATGTCGGCCGTCCTGATGCGTCGGCCCTGGTGTGCGCCCTAGGGTTTCACCGACTGGTAGTAGCGCATCGCGCCTTCGTGCAGCTCCAGCGGGGCCGTGTAGATCGCCGTCCGCAGGTCCACGAGCTGCGCCGGGTGCACCTTCTTGCCGATACGGTCCCGGCTGTCGATCACCGTCCGGGTGAAGCCCTCCGTCAGCCCGGCGTCCATGCGGTCCGTGGTGACCAGCAGATTCGCCACCGCGACCGTCGGCACGGCCACCCCGCCGTTCCGCACCTTGGCATAGGCGTCGGCCGGTATCGCCGCGGAGCGGTAGTAGCGGGAAGCCGCCTCGCCCGAGGCGTGGAGCCCGGCGATGAGCTCCGGCTCCAGTGGGATCAGCCGGATGTCGAAGCGCTTCGACAGCAGGTCCACGGCTCCGGTGGGCAGCCCGCCCGACCAGAAGAAGGCGTCCAGCTCGTGCCGTTCGAGCAGGCCCGGCATGGTGTCGATGCCGGCCGGGACCGGGGTGATGTCCCGCTGCGGGTCGAGGCGCGCCGCTGTCATGACCCGGTCGGCTATCAGCCGTACCCCGGACCCCTGCTGCCCCACCCCCACCGTTCTGCCGCGCAGCCCCGCGACGGACCGGATCGGCGAGTCCTTGGCGACGACGAGCTGCACATAGTCGTCGTACAGCCGCGCGCACCCGCGCAGCCGGTCCGCGCCCGGCTTGCGGTCCTCCTGGTACTTGGCGACGGCATCGGCGGTGGCGACGGTGAAATCGGCCTTCCCGGTCGCCACCCACGCGAGGTTCTGCTGCGAGCCCTCGCTGGTCTTGAGCTGTATCGACACGTTCGGCAGATCGCGGCCGAGGTCCTCCTTGAGGAGCGTTCCGTACCGCTGGTAGACCCCGCTCGGCACGCCCGTACTGAAGGTGACCGACCCGCTGGGCGACGCCGGTCCGAAGGGCACCAGCCACCACACCAGCAGCCCGAGCACCACCAACGTGGCGGCGCCCTGGAGGACCCGGCCACGGCCGATACGGGACAGCGCCGCGAACATGCCGCGATCCTGCCAGCTCACCACCCGCGAAGACCAGGCCCGGCTGTCGTCGGCCACGATGAGCGGCCGTGCGTAAGCCAGGGGCGCCGGTCCGGAGGGACCCCGTACTCTGGTGGGCGAGATGAGCGCGAAGACTTACGAGGTGCGCACCTACGGGTGCCAGATGAATGTCCACGACTCCGAGCGGCTGTCGGGCCTGCTGGAGGGAGCCGGGTACGTCCGGGCGCCCGAAGGCTCCGACGGGGACGCCGATGTCGTCGTCTTCAACACCTGCGCGGTGCGGGAGAACGCCGACAACAAGCTGTACGGCAATCTCGGCCGGCTCGCCCCCATGAAGACCAAGCGGCCCGGGATGCAGATCGCCGTCGGCGGCTGTCTGGCACAGAAGGACCGCGACACCATCGTGCGGCGGGCGCCCTGGGTCGATGTCGTCTTCGGGACGCACAACATCGGCAAGCTGCCCGTCCTCCTGGAGCGCGCGCGCATCCAGGAAGAGGCGCAGGTCGAGATCGCCGAGTCGCTGGAGGCGTTCCCCTCCACGCTGCCGACCCGCCGCGAGTCCGCCTATGCCGCGTGGGTCTCCATCTCCGTGGGCTGCAACAACACCTGCACGTTCTGCATCGTCCCCGCGCTGCGCGGCAAGGAGAAGGACCGCCGCCCCGGCGACATCCTGGCCGAGATCGAGGCGCTGGTCGGCGAGGGCGTCTCCGAGATCACACTGCTCGGCCAGAACGTCAACGCGTACGGTTCCGACATCGGCGACCGCGAGGCGTTCTCCAAGCTGCTGCGGGCCTGCGGGACCATCGAGGGCCTGGAGCGGGTCCGCTTCACCTCACCGCACCCGCGGGACTTCACGGACGATGTGATCGCGGCGATGGCCGAGACGCCCAATGTGATGCCGCAGCTCCATATGCCGCTCCAGTCCGGCTCGGACACCGTCCTGCGGGCGATGCGCCGCTCGTACCGGCAGGACCGCTACCTCGGCATCATCGGCAAGGTACGCGCCGCCATCCCGCACGCCGCCATCTCCACCGACATCATCGTGGGCTTCCCCGGCGAGACCGAGGACGACTTCGAGCAGACCATGCGGGTGGTGCGCGAGGCGCGCTTCGCGCAGGCCTTCACCTTCCAGTACTCGAAGCGCCCCGGGACCCCGGCCGCCGAGATGGCCGGACAGATCCCCAAGGACGTCGTTCAGGACCGCTACATGCGCCTGTCCGCCCTCCAGGAGGAGATCTCCTGGGAGGAGAACAAGAAGCAGGTCGGCAGGACGCTGGAGGTCATGGTCGCCGAGGGCGAGGGGCGCAAGGACGGCGCCACCCACCGGCTCTCCGGGCGCGCCCCCGACAACCGGCTCGTGCACTTCACCAAGCCGGACGCGGAGGTGCGCCCCGGCGATGTGGTGACCGTCGGGATCACCTACGCCGCTCCGCACCATCTGCTCGCCGAGGGGCCGACCCGGGAGGTACGGCGTACCCGCGCCGGGGACGCCTGGGAGCGGCGCAACGCCGCCGAGGCCGCGAAGCCGGCGGGGGTGCTGCTGGGGCTGCCCACGGTCGGTGTACCGGCTCCGCTGCCCGCCGCGACGGGCGGCTGCGCCGCCGGCTGACGGCCGGCCCTGGGGCGGGGCACCCGCGTTAGGGTTCGATCATGCTGGTCGCCGCTGCCGTATGTCCCTGTCCACCGCTGCTCGTGCCGGAGGTGGCCGCGTCGGCGGCTCCGGAACTGGACGAGGCGCGCGCGGCGTGCGAGGACGCGTTGGGAGTGCTGGCGGCGGCGCGGCCCGATCTGCTGGTCGTCGTGGGGCCCGCGGGGCAGGAGGGCCGGGGGCCGTATCCGGAAGGGGCGACCGGCTCGTTCCGGGGGTTCGGGGTGGCGGTCGATGTCGTACTGGGCGGGGCGCACGCCGGAGCGGATGTACGGACGGACACCGGGGCGCACGCCGGAGCGGGCGCCGGGGGTGCCAGGGGTGCCGACGCTCAGCGCGAGCTGCCGACCTCGCTCGCGGTCGCGGCCTGGCTCCTGGAGCGCGTCCACTGGTCCGCCGCCCCGGTCTCGGGGCTCGGCGTCGGAGAACCACTCGCCACGGACCGGTGTGTCCAGGCGGGCAAGGAGATCGCGGGCCGCTCCGACCGGGTGGCCCTGCTGGTGATGGGCGACGGCAGCGCCTGCCGCACGCTCAAGGCGCCCGGATATCTGGAGGAGCGGGCGGCCGGTTTCGACGAGACCGTGGCACGGGCCCTGGCGGCGGCCGACGCGGCGGCGCTGAAGGCGCTGGACGCGGAGCTGGCGTACGACCTCAAGGCCGCGGGCCGTGCGCCCTGGCAGCTCCTCGCCGGCGCCGCCGACGACGCGCGCCTGAGCGGAGAGCTGCTGTACGACGCCGCCCCCTACGGCGTCGGATACTTCGTCGCGGCCTGGACGTAGGCCCGGCTGCTGCTCGTAGGCCCTGACAAGGCCGGCCCGAAGCAGGCCCGGAAACCCGGCGGCCGCGCGGCGCCCGGAGGCACCGCGCGGCCGTCCACAGCCGTTGCCGAGGATCAGGAGGCGGGCGGTGGCGGTGGCGGGGTGCTGCCGTCGTCCTTGTGGGCGAGCCGGCCCAGGGCGTCCTTCGCCTTGCCCGTCCCCGCGTCGATCTTGTCGCTGTACTTGCCCTTGGTCTTCTGATCGACCGTACGGGCAGCCTTCTCCAGCCCGTGCTCGATCTTGCCTCCGTGCTGCTGCGCGAAGTCCGAGACCTTGTCCTTGGCCGGAGCGATTCTGGCCTTCAACGTATCCATGAAGCCCATGGCCCACCTTCCCTCGGAGGAGACAACGGTCTAGGTGCGGGTGCTGTTCCCGGCCTCATTGTCCGCCGCTGCCTCAGCCGACTGCTGCTTGGGGATCTCCACGCCCTCCGCGGCCGGCGCCTCGGTCCTGTCGCTCTCGGCCGGCCCGGCCCCCGCCGCTCCGGTCTCCTTCGCCCCGACCTCGGCCCCGTCCCGCACGGCGTCCTCACCCGTGAAACCGGCCGCACTGGCCGCATCGGCCGTCGGAGTGGCGGCCTCTGCCTCCTCGGTTGACGCCACGGACGCGGCTGCTGACTTCCGGCGAAGCCGTGAAAATACACCCATATCTTCTCCATAGAATACTCGTGAGGGTGAAATTCCGCGCCGCCCGGGCGCGCCGTCCCGCCACGCGGGAGCGCCGGACGGAAAACCGGCGGCGGAACCCTCGCAACAGGCAACGAACCCGGCCGCATGCCGTCACGTAACTCATTCGGGTACGGGCCTGCGAGTTTGCAAGACTGGGGCAGTGAGAAGCGCAGCTACCGCACCGCGGGTCATCGCCGTCGTCGGTCCCACCGCGGCCGGCAAGTCCGATCTGGGCGTCCATCTCGCCCGGCAACTCGACGGTGAGGTCGTCAACGCCGACTCCATGCAGCTCTACCGGGGAATGGATATCGGGACCGCCAAGCTGACGGCGGGCGAGCGCGCCGGTATCCCGCACCACCTCCTGGACATCTGGGATGTCACCGAGGCGGCCAGCGTCGCCGAGTACCAGAAGCTGGCCAGGGCCGAGATCGACCGGCTGCTGGCGGCGGGCCGTACCCCCGTCCTGGTGGGCGGCTCGGGGCTGTACGTACGGGGAGCCATCGACGCACTCGACTTCCCCGGCACCGACCCCGAGGTGCGCGCCAGGCTGGAGACGGAGCTGACCGCGCGCGGCTCGGGCGTCCTGCACGACCGGCTTTCCGCCGCGGACCCCCAGGCCGGCCGCGCGATCCTGCCCAGCAACGGCCGCCGTATCGTCCGCGCGCTGGAGGTCATCGAGATCACCGGCAAGCCCTTCACCGCCAATCTCCCCGGCCACGACGCCGTCTACGACACCCTCCAGATCGGGGTCGATGTCGCCCGGCCCGAGCTGGACATCCGGATCGCGCAGCGCGTGGACCGGATGTGGGAGGCCGGACTCGTGGACGAGGTGCGCTCCCTGGAGCGCCAGGGGCTGCGCCGGGGGCGTACCGCCTCGCGCGCGCTGGGCTACCAGCAGGTGCTCGCGGCGCTCGCGGGGGAGTGCACCGACGAAGAGGCGCGCGCCGAGACCGTACGCGCCACCAAACGCTTCGCGCGCCGCCAGGATTCATGGTTCCGCCGCGACTCACGGGTGCACTGGCTGGGCGGCGGAACGGAGCAGCGGGAGGAACTCCCGCACCGGGCGCTGGCGTTGGTCGAACGAGCGGTCACAGCCTGATCACGTGATGGCATCGGGACGCTCCGCTCGTGCGTGCGGTCCCTCCGGGCGTGCCATCATCGAGCATCGATCGACCATCGGGCATCGATCGGCCAGTGGAGTCCGAATGGGGAGGGCGCGTGGCGATGGAGGCCGGCCCTCGTGACAGAGAACCAACCGTACCGGACACGCGGAACGACGCTCCGGGACTGAGTCCCGACGGGCCGGAGGAGCAGACCGTGACCCCCGAGGTCGAGGTCGAGCTGCGGCCCCAGCGCCGGCTGCGGATCTGGCAGCTCGCGCCCATCGTGGGGCTCGCGGCGATCGGTTCCCTGATGTTCGCCTTCCCCCTTGCCTTCGGCACCGGGGACGGCGGGGCGGTCGTCGCCATGCTGGGACTCCTGATCAGCTGCTGCGCCGCGGGCTGGGGCATGATGGCCGCCAGCCGGGTCGGCCACACCTGGCCCGGGCTGCCGTCGCGTGCCTCCGGGGAACGGCCCGACTGGCGGGTCATCGCCCTGTACGTGACCGTGGCCGCCGCCCTGGTCGCCCTCGCCGTCTGGCGGGTCGCCCGGCTGCGCTGACCACGGCGCGGGACCGGCGGGGCCGATGCGAGGCGCCGGGAGATCCCGTCGGCCGCGGAGCGGCCGCCGTTGTCGGTGGCTGCTCGTACGATGGGCCCGTGAGCACCTCGCAGACCACTCCGATCGCCTTCCTCAAGGGCCATGGGACCGAGAACGACTTCGTGATCGTCCCCGACCCGGACAACACCGTCGACCTGCCCGCCCGGGCCGTCGCCGCCCTGTGCGACCGCAGGGCCGGCATAGGTGCCGACGGGCTGCTCCATGTCGTACGGTCCGCCGCGCACCCCGAGGCACACGCCATGGCGGCCGAGGCCGAGTGGTTCATGGACTACCGCAACGCCGACGGATCGGTCGCAGAGATGTGCGGCAACGGCGTCCGGGTCTTCGCCCGCTATCTCCAGCGCGCGGGACTGGCGGAGGCGGGCGATCTGGCCGTGGCGACCCGCGCCGGAGTGAAGAAGGCGCACCTCGCCAAGAGCACGGGCCCGGCCGGAGGCCCCGTAAGGGACGGCGACATCACGGTCCACATGGGGCGCGCCGCGCTCCCCGAGCAGGGCGTCACGGTCACCGTCGGCGGCCGCGCCTGGCCCGCCCGTAACGTCAACATGGGCAATCCGCACGCGGTCGCCTTCGTCGACGACCTCGCGCACGCGGGCTCTCTGCTCACCGAGCCGCCCGTCAGCCCCTCGTCGGTCTACCCGGACGGGGTCAATGTCGAATTCGTCGTCTCCCGGGGCCCGCGCCATGTCGCCATGCGGGTGCACGAGCGCGGCTCGGGCGAGACCCGCTCATGCGGTACGGGCGCCTGCGCCGTGGCCGTCGCCGCCGCCCGCAGGGACGGCGCCGACCCGGCCGTGACCGGCGCCCCCGTCACGTACACCGTGGATCTCCCCGGCGGCCGGCTGCTCATCACGGAACGGCCCGACGGCGGGATCGAGATGACCGGGCCCGCCGTGATCGTCGCGGAGGGACACATCGACCCGCACTGGCTCGCGACCGCCCAGGCCTAGAGATTCCGTGGCCTGGGGGCTCACTACAGGTTCGCTGGAGCTTCGCTCGAATGGGTGATCCGTTTCACGCCGGGCGGGAGCGGGACTGCTCCACGTGGTGGGCTCGGTAGCATCAAGCACCGGCCCGGAGGGCGTTCCCGCTTCTTCGCACCGCCGGTCGAAGCTGCCCGGAGGCGCCCATGAGTGCAGAGGCCACCAGCCCTGGTGCCCACAGTCGCAGACGCGGCCTTCCCCGGATCGACCTCCGTCGGCTCGGCAGGGCCGCGTTACTGGGTCCCGCCTCCAGGGACCGGCTGCCGGACGCCATGGGCCATGTCGCGGACGCGCACCGCGCGCACCACCCGGACGCCGACCTCTCCGTACTGCGCAAGGCGTATGTCCTCGCGGAGAGTTCGCACCGCGGACAGTTCCGCAAGAGCGGCGAGCCGTACATCACGCATCCGCTGGCCGTGACCCTGATCCTCGCCGAACTGGGCGCCGAGACCACGACCTTGACCGCCTCGCTGCTCCACGACACCGTCGAGGACACCGAGGTGACGCTCGATCAGGTGCGCGCCGAGTTCGGCGACGAGGTCTGCTATCTGGTCGACGGCGTGACCAAGCTGGAAAAGGTCGACTACGGCGCCGCCGCCGAGCCGGAGACCTTCCGGAAGATGCTCGTCGCCACTGGCAACGATGTCCGGGTGATGTCGATCAAGCTCGCCGACCGGCTGCACAATATGCGCACCCTCGGGGTGATGCGCCCGGAGAAGCAGGCCCGTATCGCCAAGGTCACCCGGGACGTGCTCATTCCGCTCGCCGAACGCCTGGGCGTCCAGGCACTCAAGACCGAGCTGGAGGATCTGGTCTTCGCGATCCTCCATCCCGACGAGTACGCCCACACCCGCGCCCTGATCGCGGAGAACGCCACCGCGGGCGATGCCCTCGCGGCCATCTCCGAGGACGTCAGACGGGTGCTGCGCGAGGCGGGCATCGCCGCCGAAGTGCTCGTACGCCCACGGCACTTCGTCTCCGTACACCGGTCCAGGCTCAAACGCGGCGAGCTGCGCGGCACGGACTTCGGCAGGCTGCTGGTGCTGGTCGGTGAGGACGCGGACTGTTACGCGGTGCTGGGCGAGCTGCACACCTGCTTCACGCCGGTGATCTCCGAGTTCAAGGACTTCATCGCCGCGCCCAAGTTCAATCTGTACCAGTCGCTCCACACAGCCGTCGCCGGCCCGGACGGCGCGGTCGCCGAAGTCCTCATCCGTACCCACCAGATGCACAAGGTCGCCGAGGCCGGAGTCGTCGCGCTCGGCAATCCGTACGCGTCGGTGGACAGTTCGGGACCGGTGGACGGTACGGGACCGGAAGCGGGCGCGGAGACCCCGGACGGCGAGCGGACCGACCCGACCAGGCCCGGCTGGCTCTCCCGGCTCCTGGAGTGGCAGCAGGCCGCACCCGACCCGGACACCTTCTGGACGACGCTCCGCGCGGACCTCGCCCAGGACCGGGAGATCACGGTCTTCCGCGCCGAGGGCGGGCTCCTCGGGCTGCCGGCCGGGGCGACCTGTGTGGACGCCGCGTACGCGCAGTACGGCGAGGCCGCGCACCGCTGTCTGGGCGCCAGGGTCAACGGGCGTCTGGCGCCGCTGAGTACGGTCCTGAGCGACGGCGACACGGTCCAGCTCCTGCTGGCCCAGGACGCGGCCTCGGGCCCCTCTCCCGAGTGGCTGGACCACGCCCGTACGGCCGCCGCCAGGATCGCCATCACCGGATGGCTGGCCGCGCACCCCGAAGCGGTGCGGCCGCCCGATGCCGCGCCCCGCGCGTCCCACGCCCCCACCGCGGACCGGCGCTCCACCGCCAACGCCGTGGTGGACCTGCCGGGAGCGACCGTACGGCTGGCCGGCTGCTGCACCCCCGTACCCCCCGACGCCGTCACCGGCTTCCCGGTCCGCGGCGGCGTGGTCAGGGTCCACCGGCAGGAGTGCCGCGCGGTGGACCGGATGCGCGCGCTGGACCGCCGGCCGGTCGCGGTGAGCTGGGGGGACGCCTCGGAGTGCACGGTCACGCTGTACGTCGAGTCCTTCGGGCGGCCCCGGCTGCTGGCCGATCTCACGGAGACGATCGCCACGGCGGGCGCGGCGATCGTCTCGGCCACCGTGGAGCCGCCCAGCGAACAGCGCGTACGGCACACCTACACCCTCGAACTGCCCGACGCGGCGGGCCTGTCCGCCCTGATGCGCGCGATGCGCGATGTGCCGGGGGTGTACGACGTGAGCCGCGCCCAGCATCCGGTGTCAACCGCGTGACAGAACGGCATCCGGCGGGCTTCCGCGCTCTGACCTGCCCCTTTCGGGTGGGTACGGAGCGCGCCGCCGGACGGGTGAGGGCGGGCGCTGATAGCCGTACACCATGCCGTTCACCTCTCGCCGACTGCGCGCCGCCCTGCTGGCCGCCGCTGCCTCGGCCACCCTTGTCGCCGCGACACTGCCCCCGCCCGAGCCCCTCGGTATCGGCGATCCCCTCTTCCCGTATCTGGGCAACCCCGGTTACGACGTAACCGCCTATGACCTCGCCTTCACCTACAGCGGCGACAACACCAAGCCGCTGGACGCCGTCACCAAGATCGACGCCCTGACGACGGAGCGGCTGGAACGCGTCAACCTCGACTTGACCCAGGGCACCGTCAGCTCGGTCGAGGTCAATGGCGCCCCCGCCAGGTTCGTGACCGCCGGAGAGGATCTGGTGGTCACCCCGCGGGGCGCGATCGACGAAGGCGCGCGGATGCGGATCACCGTTCATCACACCAGTGAGACGGACGGCAAGGACGGCGGCTGGCTGCGCACCACCGACGGGCTGGCCATGGCCAACCAGGCCGATGCCGCGCGCCGGGTGTTCCCGAGCAACGACCACCCCGCCGACAAGGCCTACTTCACCTTCCGTATCACCACGCCCGCGCGGCTGACCGCGGTGGCCAACGGACTCCCCGTGGCGAAGACCCGCCATGGCGGAACCGTGATCTGGACCTACCGCACCCACCACCCCATGGCCACGGAACTCGCGCAGGTCTCGATCGGGGACTCGGCCGTGGTCCACCGCGAGGGGCCGCACGGACTCCCCGTACGGGATGTGGTGCCGGCCGCCGACCGCGAGAAGCTGGAGCGCTGGCTCGCCAAGACGCCGGCGCACCTCCGGTGGATGGAGCGGGAGGTGGGGCCGTACCCCTTCGAGACGTACGGCATGCTGATCGCCGGCGCGGACACGGGCTTCGAGCTGGAGACACAGACCCTCACGCTGTTCGAGCGCTCCCTGTTCACCCGTCCGGAGTACCCCGAGTGGTACGTCGACTCGATCATGGTCCATGAGCTGGCCCACCACTGGTTCGGGAACAGCGTCTCGCCGCGCGCCTGGTCGGACCTCTGGCTCAACGAAGGCCACGCGACCTGGTACGAGGCGCGGTACGCGGAGGAGCACGCCAAGAAGGCGCTGGAGACGCGGATGCGCAACGCGTACCGCAACTCCGACCGCTGGCGGGCCGCCGGCGGACCTCCCGCCAGCCCGGAACCGCCGACCCCGGGCGAGCCGATCAGCCTCTTCCGGCCGGTCGTGTACGACGGCAGCGCCCTGGTCCTCTACGCGCTGCGGCAGCGGATCGGCAATGACGCCTTCCAGCGGCTGGAGCGTGACTGGGTACGGATCCACCGGGACGGGACGGCCACCACGGCGGACTTCACCTCGCTGGCCTCACGTATCTCGGGGCGCGACCTGTCGGGATTCTTCAAGGAGTGGCTGTACGGGCGGACGACCCCGCCGATGCCGGGCCACCCCGACTGGCGGACCGACCCTCCCGTCGAACGCGATCCGGCCCGGGACGCGCGGCACCGCCCGGGAGCCGTCGCCGTGCCGCCCGGTGTGGCGCGGTCCCGCGACGGAGCGTGAGAGCGGGCAGCGGAGCCGGGGCGCAAACACGAGTGACGGCCGGGCGGAACCGTGTCACCATCGAGATGTCGGCGGCGCCGGGAATCATTCCGGATCGTCACGCGTTGTGACTGTAGCGGCCGGCATTCGATGGCCTTCCATGCGACGTAAGGATCCAATGACCTCCTCTTCTTCCCCTTCCCAGGACACGCAGAGCTTCGCGAACCACCGCACGGACAGCCTCCGGGCCGATGCCCTGATGGAAGAGGACGTCGCCTGGAGCTTCGAGATCGACGGAGAGCGGGACGGCGACCAGTTCGACCGCTCCGAGCGCGCCGCGCTACGGCGCGTGGCGGGTCTCTCTACCGAGCTGGAGGATGTCACCGAGGTCGAGTACCGCCAGCTCCGCCTTGAGCGGGTCGTGCTGGTCGGCGTGTGGACCTCGGGCACCGTGGGGGAGGCGGAGAACTCCCTCGCCGAGCTGGCGGCCCTCGCCGAGACGGCGGGCGCGCTGGTGCTCGACGGAGTGATCCAGCGGCGGGACAAGCCCGATCCGGCCACCTATATCGGCTCCGGCAAGGCCCAGGAGCTGCGGGACCTGGTGCTGGACAGCGGCGCCGACACCGTCGTCTGCGACGGAGAGCTGAGCCCCGGCCAGCTCATCCACCTCGAAGATGTCGTCAAGGTCAAGGTCGTCGACCGTACGGCCCTGATCCTGGACATCTTCGCCCAGCACGCCAAGTCCCGTGAGGGCAAGGCACAGGTCGCGCTGGCCCAGATGCAGTACATGCTGCCGAGGCTGCGCGGCTGGGGCCAGTCGCTGTCCCGGCAGATGGGTGGCGGCGGCGGTGGCGGTATGGCCACCCGAGGCCCCGGTGAGACCAAGATCGAGACGGACCGGCGGCGGATCCGCGAGAAGATGGCGAAGATGCGCCGGGAGATCGCGGAGATGAAGACCGGCCGTGAGATCAAGCGCCAGGAGCGGCGGCGCCACCGGGTGCCGTCGGTCGCCATCGCCGGATACACCAACGCGGGCAAGTCCTCGCTGCTCAACCGGCTCACCGGCGCGGGCGTGCTCGTGGAGAACGCGCTGTTCGCGACCCTCGACCCGACCGTGCGCCGGGCCGAGACCCCCAGCGGCCGGATCTACACGCTGGCCGACACCGTCGGATTCGTCCGGCATCTGCCGCACCATCTCGTCGAGGCGTTCCGCTCCACCATGGAGGAGGTCGGTGACTCCGATCTGATCCTGCATGTGGTGGACGGCTCGCACCCGGCGCCGGAGGAGCAGATCGCCGCCGTGCGTGAGGTGATCCGCGATGTGGGCGCGGTCGACGTACGCGAGGTCGTGGTGATCAACAAGGCGGACGCCGCCGATCCGCTGGTCCTCCAGCGCCTGATGCGCATGGAGCGGCACGCGATCGCCGTCTCCGCGCGTACGGGCACCGGAATCGGCGAGCTGCTCGCGCTGATCGACGCCGAACTGCCCCGGCCCGAGGTCGAGGTGGAGGTCCTCCTGCCGTACACGGAAGGCGGACTGGTCTCGCGGGTGCATGCCGAGGGCGAGGTGCTCTCCGAGGAGCACACCCCGGAGGGCACGGTGCTCAAGGCACGGGTCCATGAGGAACTGGCGGCGGCGCTCGCGCCGTATGTGCCGGTGGCACGCTGACCGTACGGACCGTACGTCCGGTGCGCACATAAGCCGATGGCCCGCCCCCTCGCGATGAGAGGGCGGGCCATCGGTCGTACGGGATGCGAGCTCGCTGCTTCTACTGCCGCACGAACTTATCGATGACGCCGTGGTAGACACCCTTGGCGACATCGCCGAGACGCGGTCCGGCCAGCCAGCCCGCGGTGACCGGGCCTATGGAGGTGTTGGAGACCAGGGCCGGCTTGCCGTCCTGGCCGGCCGCCACCCAGCCGCCGCCGGACGAGCCGCCCGTCATGGTGCAGCCGACGCGGTACATCGTCGGGTCGTCGGCGTTCAGCGACAGCCGGCCCGGCTTGTCCTCGCACTGGTAGAGCTTCTGGCCGTCGAACGGCGGCGCCGCCGGGTAGCCGGTCGCCGTCATGCTCGCGATCTGCGGCGTGGCCGGGGCGTTGAAGTCCACCGGAAGGGCCGAACCGACCGTCTCCTCCAGCGAGGTGGCGGTGCTGCCCTTCTCCGGGGTGACATGGATGACCGCGAAGTCGTACGGAGCGCCCTGGCCACCGGTCGACGCGCCCTGGGCTATCCACTGCTCGGAGGTCTGCGCCCAGTCGGCCCACCAGACTCCGTGCGGTGCGATCTGCTCCTGGGGGGCGTTCTCCGACTCGGCCATCGACAGGCCCTCGTTGTTGTACGAGGGGACGAAGGCGAGGTTGCGGTACCAGCCGCCGGCCTTGCCCGCGTGCACACAATGGCCCGCAGTCCAGACCATGTTGGACTTGCCGGGGTGGGCCGGGTCCTGGACCACGGTCGCCGAGCAGACCATCGATCCCTCGGGCCCGTCGAAGAACAGCTTGCCCGACTCGGCCGCGTTCTCCCCGTACGGAGTAGTGACCTCCTGCGCGGTGACGGGCTGCGGCGTCGGGTCGGTCACTCCCGCATCGCCGGAGATGTCCTGCTCCTTGACGGGCCGCTCCGGCGGCTGCTCCGCGTCCCGCATCCGGTCCGGGTCCCAGAGGTCCTCGATGATCGGGTTGACGAAATCCCTGGCCTCACGGAGCCACTTGTCCTTGTCCCAGTTCTTCCACTCGCCGTTGCGCCACTTGTCCGGATCGATCCCGTGCTCCTTGAGCCGGTCCTTGAGATCGTCCGGAATCGTGATCTGGCCGTCTGCCGCGGCGCTCGGCTCGGCCGCGGCGTTCTCCTCGCCCGGCCCGCAGGCGGTGGCCGTCAGCGCGAGCGTCGCGGCGACCGAGACCGCGGCCAGGGCGGGGAATCGGCGCCGGGTGCTCCTTCCACGGCGTGCGGCGAGCGTCGGGCGAATGGGTCGCATGGCGTGATCCCCCTGGGACTTCGGAACAGTTCGGAACAGTTCGTACGGAAAGCGAATGACGCGTCCCGGCTTCGGTGTTGGGGCCAGGACAAGACCCTCCACTATGCCGGTGCCGATGGGGACGGCGTACGGCAGGGCTGTGGTTCCGTGAGCGGTTTCCGGCCTGATCCCTGACCGGTTTTCAGTGGCAAGGATCTTTGGGCAGCCCGTGATCCGGGGCATTCCGCGTCGTTGGTACATACGGGGGACCGGGCAGGCTTCACCGTCGAACATTCGCCGGGCGAGCGCCGTACTGACATGTGACCGAACCGTGACAGCGGGAGGACCGACAGCCGTGGCCGTGACCGAACCAGCTCCGGCGGCGCCCACCGTCGCGCACGAGGGCATTCTCCGGCGCCAGCCCTCGCGTGAAACGGCGGCCCGTACCTACGCGCGGTCGCTGCCCATCGTGCCGGTGCGCGCCAGGGGGCTGACGATCGAAGGGGCGGACGGGCGGCGGTATCTGGACTGCGGCTCCGGGGCGGGCGCCCTCGCCCTCGGGCACAACCACCCGGTTGTCCTCGAAGCGATCAGGAAAGTCCTCGACTCGGGTGCTCCGTTACATGTCCCGGACCTCGCCACCCCGGTCAAGGACGCCTTCACCACCGAGCTGTTCGCGACCCTGCCGCGGCGGTTCGCCGAGAACGCGCGGGTGCGGTTCTGCGGTCCCGCGGGCAGTGACGCCGTCGAGGCCGCCCTCACCCTTGTCCGTACCGCCACCGGCCGCGACACCCTGCTCGCCTTCACCGGAGCGAGCCACGGAATGACGGCCGGGGCCCTCGCGGCCTCCGCCGGTGCCCGGGACGCGCGAGTGATCCGGCTGCCCTACCCGTACGACTACCGTTGCCCCTTCGGTGTCGGCGGCGACCGCGGCGCCGAACTCGCCGCGCGCTGGACCGAGGATCTGCTCGACGACCCCAGGGGCGCGGCACCGGTGCCCGCCGGAATGATCCTGGAACCCGTCCAGGGCGAGGGCGGAGTGATCCCCGCGCCCGACACCTGGCTGCGAAGAATGCGCGAACTGACGGCGGAGCGGTCCATTCCGCTCATCGCCGACGAGGTGCAGACCGGGGTGGGGCGGACCGGTGCCTTCTGGGCCGTGGAGCACAGCGGGATCGTCCCCGACGTGATGGTGCTCTCGAAGGCGATCGGCGGCTCACTTCCGCTGGCCCTGATCGTCTACCGCGCCGACCTCGACTGCTGGCCGCCCGGAACCCCCGCGGGCACCTTCCGGGGCAACCAGCTCGCGATGGCGGCGGGCGCCGCGACCCTCGCGTACGTACGGGAGAACGGGCTGGCCGGCCGCGCCGCGGTCCTCGGCGCGCGGATGCTGGCACAGCTCCAGGGGCTGGCCGCGACCCACCGCTGTGTCGGAGACGTACGCGGGCGTGGTCTCATGATCGGTGTGGAACTCGTCGCTCCGGCCTCCGGCGACCCCGCGCCGCCGGACCCCGCACTCGCCGCCGCCGTCCAGCGCGAGTGCCTGAGCCGTGGCCTCATCGTCGAACTGGGCGGCCGCCGTTCGTCGGTCGTGCGGCTGCTCCCTCCGCTCACGCTCACCGACGAACAGGCCGTCGCGGTCCTCGACCGCTTCGCCGACGCACTCGCCGTAGCCGAGCGTGCGGCGCAGCGCCGGAGCGGAACGGACCCGTGCCCATGACCCGAGGACACCGCCGACGCCGGCCCGGGACGCCCCGGACACGCCGGCCACCCAGGACGTCCCGGATCCGCCGGATCCTCAGGACACCGATCCGCCGGACGCCCCGGCCATCCAGGACACCCCGGACACCCTCACAAGGAAGCCCGCGTGAACCCCACACCCTCACCCTCACCCGAAGTGCCCGAGGCCGACAGCCGTTCCGCCGATCACCCGCGAGGACACCAGGGAGTGCGGGCCCCGGCGAGGGCCGCCCGTACCGCGGGATCCCCGACGGTGCCACGGCAGTCCGAGGGAGGCTTCGACAGTGAACCCGCCGCCCCGGCAGGCCCGTTCGCCGGCCCCGCGGCCGCCGACCAGCTCGACCACCCCGACCCGCTGAAGGCGGCCGACGCGGCCGCCACCGAGAATCTGCTGCGCTGCTGGGTCAGGGAGACCGGTCTGCCCCGCCCCGACGGCAGCGTGCTGCGGATCCCGCTCACCGCCAGCGGCACCGCCCTGCTCGTCCCCGTCCGGTACTGGTCGGCCACGGGCTGGCACCGCTTCGGCATGCCCTTCCTGGAGAACGCACCCCAGGACGCCCCGGCCGCCGAGGCCGTCACCGTCGCCGCGCTCCTCGGCCGGGAGGGGGGCCGTTACCAGGGAGCCGATCTGGTCGGCCGGGTCGCCAACTCCCTCGGCCACACCGCCGAGTTCATCGCCGACCGACGCCGGGCCCCAGAAGCCCCCGCCGGTACGGATCTCTTCCTCACCGCCGAGCAGTCGCTGCTCCTCGGCCACCCCCTGCACCCCACGCCCAAGAGCCGCGAGGGACTCTCCGAGGCCGAAGCCCGGCTCTACTCACCCGAGTTGCGCGGCTCCTTCCCGCTGCACTGGATGGCCGTCGACCGGTCCGTACTCGCCACCGACTCGGCCTGGACCGAACAGGGCCGCGTCATCCCCGCGGAACTGCTCACCACCCGCCTCATCGGGGACGTACCCCTGCCCGGCGACACCGTCCCACTGCCCCTCCACCCCTGGCAGGCCCGCGAGTTGAGGCACCGCCCCGCCGTCGCCGCGCTCCTGGAGGCCGGGCTCCTGCACGACCTGGGACCCCATGGCGCGCCCTGGCACCCCACCTCGTCGATCCGTACGGTCCACCGGTCCGGCATCCCCACCATGCTCAAGCTCTCGCTCGGGGTACGGATCACCAACTCGCGCCGTGAGAACCTCCGCAAGGAACTCCACCGGGGCGTCGAAGTGCACCGGCTGCTCCGCAGCGGCCTCGGCAAGGAGTGGCAGGCCGCGCACCCCGGCTTCGACATCGTCCGCGACCCCGCCTGGCTCGCCGTCGACACCCCGGAGGGGGAGCCGGTCGGCGGGCTCGATGTGATGGTGCGCCACAATCCGTTCGCTCCCGGGGACGACGCCGTCTGTATCGCGGGGCTGACCGCTCCGCGCCCGTATCCCGGCCGTACGGGCACCCACTCGCGGCTCGCGGAGATCGTCCGGGCGCTGGCGGCCCGTACCGGCCGGTCGCGCGCGGCCGTGTCCGCCGAGTGGTTTCTGCGCTATCTGGACCAGGTCGTACGCCCGGTGCTCTGGCTGGACGGTACGGCCGGGATCGCCCTGGAGGCCCACCAGCAGAACACCCTGGTGCTCCTGGACACCGACGGCTGGCCCGTCGGGGGCCGCTACCGCGACAACCAGGGCTACTACTTCCGCGAGTCCCACCGTGCCTCGCTGGAGCGCCGCCTGCCCGGGATCGGCTCGGCCAGCGACACGTTCGTCTCCGACGAGGTCACCGACGAGCGCTTCGCGTACTACCTCGGCATCAACAACGTCTTCGGTCTGATCGGCGCGTTCGGTGCGCAGGGACTCGCCGACGAGCGTGTCCTCCTGGCGGCCTTCAGGCAGTTCCTGGCCGGAGCGGCGGGACTCGGCTCGCCGCTGCCCGGACGGCTGCTGGAGCCCGCGACTCTGCGCTGCAAGGCCAATCTGCTGACCCGGCTGCACGGTCTCGACGAACTGGTGGGGCCTGTTGACACCCAGTCCGTGTATGTCACCATCACCAATCCGCTGCGCCAGTGATCTGATCTCTGTCCGCGACCGTCCGCGACCGACCCGCCACTGATCTGCGGCTGATCCGCGGCCGATCTGCTACTGATCCGTCACCGGTCCGGCGCCGAAGGAACGCGACCCGTCCGAACTGCTGAGAGGAGAGCGCCCCATGCCTCCCGCCGACGCGAGCACCGGCAGTGGAGCCGGCCCGACCCCGCACCCCGACGGGGGCACCGAGGACACCATCGATCTGCGGCTCACCGATGAGCTGACCGCACTGTTCGGAGAGGGCGGGCCGGCGGTCGTACTTCCGCGGCCCGCCCCCGCTCCGGCCGCCGGTGATCTGCTCGACACCCCGGGCGGCTGGGGCACCACCCTCACATCCGCGGGTGTCTTCCAGCTCGTACCCGTCTGTATCGAGCGCGATCTGTCGCTGGTCAGCCGCTGGATGAACGATCCGGCTGTGGCCGCCTTCTGGGAGCTGGCAGGGCCGGAATCCGTGACCGCCGCCCATCTGCGTCCCCAACTCGACGGCGACGGCCGCAGCGTTCCGTGCCTGGGTGTTCTGCGCGGGATTCCGATGAGCTACTGGGAGATCTACCGCGCGGACCTGGACCCGCTCGCGCGCCATTACCCGGCGCGTCCGCACGACACCGGGATCCATCTCCTGCTCGGGAGCGTCGCCGACCGCGGACGCGGGGTCGGGACCGTCCTGCTGCGAGCCGTCTCCGAGCTCATCCTCGACCACCGGCCCCGCTGCGGGCGCGTCATCGCCGAACCCGACCTGCGCAACACCCCCTCCGTCTCCGCATTCCTGAGCGCCGGCTTCCGCTTCTTCGCGGAGGCCGACCTGCCTGACAAACGAGCCGCTCTCATGGTGCGCGACCGCGCCCTGCGCGACCTGCTCTGAACGATCCCGCCGACCGCCGACCGCCGACCGCCGACCGTCTTTGCCCCTCCCGCTCCCGCCTCCCCGCCCGCCCTCGCTCTCAGCCGCTACCGGCGGCTGTGGATACACCGCTCGATCCACACCGGTTCCGTCCCGAGGAGTCCTCGTGCCGAAGTCCCCTGCCACCCACGACTCCCCTGCCAGTCACGACACCACCGCTCCTCTCCATGACTCCACGGCCGCCCGCGACTCCACCGCGCTCCCCGGCTCCGCCGTGCCTCTGTTCTCCCCGCCGGAGCTGAACCCCCAGGCCTGGGACCTGGCCGCCGGCCGGCTCCTCGCCAAACTGCTCGGGGAATTCGCGTACGAGGAGATCGTCGAACCGGCGCCCGTCCCCGGCGCCGCCGATCACTACGCACTCACCCTCGACGCCGGAGAAACGCTCCTCTTCCGTGCCACCCGCGGCGCCTACGGCCACTGGCGCGTCGACCCCGGCTCCGTCCGGTACCGGAACCGGCCCTTCTCCGACCCGCTGGGCTTTCTGCCGCTCGCCCGCCGGCTGCTCGGACTCGACGGCGAGACCCTCGGCCATCTCGTCCGCGAACTCACCACGACCCTCGCCGCCGACGTCCGGCTCGACCACACCGCCCTCAGCGCGGCACGCCTCGCGGATCTCGACTACGCCGACCTCGAAGGACACCAGACCGGCCACCCCTGGCTCGTCCTCAACAAGGGGCGCGTCGGCTTCTCCGCCACCGATGCGGCGCGCTGGGCGCCCGAGGCCCGCAGACCGGCCCCGCTGCCCTGGATCGCGGTCAGCACCGCCCTCGCCGCCTACCGGGGCGTCCCCGCGCTGGACACGCCCGACCTGCTCTACACCCGGGAACTCGACACCGCCGTCCGCGAGCGCTTCGACACCGTCCTCCGGGACCGGGGCCTGGACCCGGCCGCCTATCTCTATCTGCCCGTACACCCCTGGCAGTGGGACGAGGTCCTGCTCCCGCTCTACGCGCCCGCCATAGCCGGGGGAGCGATCGTCCCGCTCCCGACCGACGGTGATCTACGCCTGCCGCAGCAGTCCATCCGTACGTTCCTCAACATCGGACGGCCCGACCGGCACACCGTCAAACTGCCCCTGTCCATCCTGAACACCTTGGTCTGGCGCGGACTGCCCACCGAGCGCACCCTCGCCGCCCCCGCCGTCACCGCGTGGGTCCACGGCATCCGTGACGCCGACCCGTTCCTGCGCGACGAATGCGGGGTGATCCTGCTGGGCGAGGTCGCCTCGGTGACGGTCGAGCACCCGCTGTACGACCACCTTCCGGAAGTCCCGTACCAGTACAAGGAACTGCTCGGCGCGATCTGGCGGGAGCCTCTGCAGACCCGGCTCGCCCCCGGGGAGCGTGCCCGTACGCTCGCCTCCCTCATCCATACGGATCCGCAGGGGCGGACGTTCACCGCGGAACTCGTCTCCCGCTCCGGTCTCACACCGGAGGTCTGGCTCCAGCGGCTCTTCGCGGCGCTGCTCCCGCCGCTGCTGCACTTCCTCTACCGCTACGGAACCGTTTTCTCCCCGCACGGCGAGAACGCCATCGTCGTCTTCGACAGCCAGGACGTCCCGGTACGGCTGGCGATCAAGGACTTCGTGGACGATGTGAACGTCAGCGCGCGGCCGCTGCCCGAGCACAACACGATGCCCCGCGATGTGCAGGACATCCTGCTGACCGAGGAGCCGGGCTTTCTCACCCAGTTCATCCATTCAGGGCTCTTCGTCGGGGTCTTCCGCTATCTGGCACCCCTGTGCGAGGAGCAACTCGGCGTACCCGAGGACGAGTTCTGGTCCCTCGTACGGGCGGAGATCCTGCGCTACCACGTGCGGTTCCCGGAGCTGAAGGAGCGCTTCGCCACATTCGACCTGCTCACCCCCCGTATCGAGCGGCTCTGCCTCAACCGCAACCGCCTCCACCTCGACGGATACCGCGACCGGTCCGAGCGGCCGCATGCCGCCGTGCACGGTACGGTTCCCAATCCGCTGGCGGCCGGGGGCGGACGCGAGTGACCGCTGTTGTCGGTGGTGAGCCGTAGGGTGGGTCGGGCTATGACGAAGCCATCACTCCCCGAACTCCTCCACGCCGCCGTCAGCTCCGTCGGCGGCGTGGAACGGCCCGGCCAGGTCACCATGGCCGAGGCCGTCGCCGAGGCCATCGACACCTCGTCCCATCTGCTGGTCCAGGCGGGCACCGGCACCGGAAAGTCACTCGGTTATCTCGTGCCCGCCCTGGCGCACGGAGAGCGGGTCGTGGTGGCCACCGCGACCCTGGCGCTCCAGCGCCAGCTCGTGGAGCGCGACCTCCCGCGCACGGTCGAGGCGCTGCATCCGCTGCTGCGCAGACGGCCCGAGTTCGCCATGCTCAAGGGCCGGTCCAACTATCTCTGTCTGCACCGGCTGCGCGAGGGGGTGCCGCAGGACGAGGAGGACGGGCTCTTCGACCAGTTCGAGGCCGCCGCGCCGTCCAGCAAGCTGGGCATGGACCTGCTGCGGATGCGGGACTGGGCGGACGAGACCGAGACGGGCGACCGGGACGATCTGACACCCGGGGTCTCGGACCGCGCTTGGTCCCAGGTCTCTGTCTCGTCGCGGGAGTGCCTGGGGGCGACGAAATGCGCCTATGGCGCGGAGTGCTTCGCCGAGCTGGCGCGGGAGCGGGCCAAGCTCGCCGAGGTCGTCGTGACCAACCACGCCCTGCTCGCGATCGACGCCATAGAGGGCGCGCCGGTGCTGCCGCAGCACGAGGTGCTGATCGTCGACGAGGCCCATGAGCTGGTCTCCCGGGTCACCGGCGCCGCCACCGGTGAGCTGACCCCGGGGCAGGTGAACCGCGCCGTGCGCCGCTCGGCGAAGCTGGTGAACGAGAAGGCGGCGGACGCCCTCCAGACGGCGGCCGAGGGTTTCGAGCGGCTGATGGAGCTGGCCCTGCCCGGGCGGCTCGAAGAGGTCCCCGAGGATCTCGGCTATGCCCTGATGGCGCTGCGCGACGCGGCCCGTACGGTGATCTCGGCGCTGGGCTCGACCCGCGACAAGTCCGTGCAGGACGAGGACGTCGTACGGAAACAGGCGCTGGCGTCGGTCGAGTCCGTGCACGCCGTGGCGGAGCGGATCGCGAACGGGTCCGAGTACGACGTCGTCTGGTACGAGCGGCACGACCGCTTCGGAGCGTCGCTGCGGGTCGCTCCGCTCTCGGTTTCGGGGCTGCTGAGGGAGAAGCTCTTCGCCGACCGCTCCGTCGTCCTCACTTCGGCCACGCTCAAGCTCGGCGGCGACTTCAACGGCGTGGGCGCCTCGCTGGGGCTGGCGCCGGAGGGGACGGAGGGGGACGACATTCCGCAGTGGAAGGGCATCGATGTCGGCTCGCCCTTCGACTACCGCAAGCAGGGCATTCTCTATGTCGCCCGCCATCTCGCCACGCCGGGGCGCGAGGGGTCGCGCGGCGACATGATGGATGAGCTGGCGGAGCTGGTGGAGGCGGCCGGTGGCCGTACGCTCGGTCTGTTCTCCTCGATGCGGGCCGCTCAGGCCGCCGCCGAGGAGCTGCGCGGCAGGCTGGACGCGCCGATCCTGCTCCAGGGCGAGGAGACACTGGGCGAGCTGATCAAGGCCTTCGCCGCCGATCCGAAGACCTGTCTGTTCGGAACGCTGTCGCTGTGGCAGGGCGTCGATGTGCCGGGGCCCAGCTCCCAGCTTGTGGTGATGGACCGGATTCCCTTCCCGCGCCCGGACGATCCGCTGATGAGCGCACGGCAGAAGGCGGTGGAGGAGGGCGGCGGCAATGGGTTCATGGCGGTGGCCGCGACACATGCCGCCCTGCTGATGGCCCAGGGCGCGGGTCGGCTCGTACGGGCGAGCGGGGACCGCGGTGTCGTGGCCGTACTGGACCCGCGGCTGGCCAATGCGCGGTACGGCAGCTTCCTGCGCGCTTCACTGCCCGACTTCTGGTACACGACGGACCGCCAGACGGTACGGAGGTCGCTCGCGGCGATCGATGCCGCGGCGCAGGCCGCCGGGGCGTGATGATCCGGGGCGTGATGATCCGGGTCGTGATGATTCGAGGCGTGACGACCGGCGTGACGACCGGAGGGTGACCATCCCCGCCCCCGCCGCCCTCCGGCCAGGGCGGCGGGGGCGGGGCGGGGGCATCGGATTCCGGGGTAAACAGCAGGCCCCGGGACCGGCGCAGAGGGTCCCGGGGCCCGGTCGGAGCCGGTGGAGGCGTCACACCCGGCGCAGGACCGCGACCACCTTGCCGAGGATCGTCGCCTCGTCGCCAGGGATCGGTTGATACGCCACATTGTGCGGGAGCAGCCAGACATGGCCGTCCTCGCGGCGGAAGCGCTTGACCGTCGCCTCGCCGTCCAGCATCGCGGCGACGATGTCCCCGTTCTCCGCGACCGGCTGGCGGCGGACCGTCACCCAGTCCCCGTCACAGATCGCGGCTTCGATCATCGAGTCACCGACGACCTTGAGGACGAACAGCTCTCCGTCGCCCACCAACTGGCGGGGGAGCGGGAAGACGTCCTCGACCGACTCCTCGGCGAGGATCGGTCCGCCGGCGGCGATCCGGCCGACCAGCGGCACATATGACGCGGCGGGCTTGCCGGTCGTGTCCGTCGGCTGGGTGCTCGGCTGGTCCGAGCCGCGCACCTCATAGGCCCTGGGCCGGTGCGGGTCGCGGCGCAGGAAGCCCTTGCGCTCCAGAGCCATGAGCTGATGGGCGACCGACGAGGTGCTGGAGAGCCCCACGGCCTGGCCGATTTCCCGCATCGAAGGCGGGTACCCACGCCGCTGCACGGAATCCCGGATGACTTCGATGACCCTGCGCTGCCGGTCGGTGAGACCCGAGCTGTCCGCCCTGATTCCTGGAGGCCGGCCGGGCAGCGAACGGGCGGGCTTGGGCCCCTCCGGATTCATGATCGCGTCATTCATGGCATGCACCGGCTCGAGTCGGCTCTGGGAGCGGTCCTGGGCAGTGATGGTGGCACTGTCTGCGGTGGTGGTCACGTCGGCCCCTCTCGAAATGTTCTCCCTAGCTGGACAACGGTAGTAGCTTTCGAAAGGTTGCGCCAAACACACGTTCGAGTGAAAAATCGAAGAGTGACTGCCGTAAGTGACGGACTCGGTGTATGGGCCCGGTGTGTGGCCGTGGGTGGCCCGTCGTCACGGTACCGCCCGGGGCCGTGGCGCCGGGGCCCAGGGCGCGCTCCCGCCCGTCCGGCGGGCGGGATTCCGGCGGTCCCGGATCCCGGCCGCCGGGCCCTTCCCGTACGCTCATGGCCGGCCCGCGCGGCCCCGCCGCACCCGCCTCCGCGGGCGACACGCTCTGGGGCTTAGGATGCCGTCCGGCCCCAGATGTAGTGGTTGGATTGTCACAACCGCCCAGAAGTTGTGGTCCCGGTCGATCGGAGCCGAGGGCATCGCCTATGCTGGGGACTGCTTCGAGGGGCTCTTTCCGAGCCCTGACGGGGCTATTCAGTCGCGCCGTGAAGGAGGGTTGGGAGCCATGCACTGCCCCTTCTGCAGGCACCCCGACAGCCGTGTCGTCGACAGCCGCACCACCGACGACGGGACGTCGATCCGGCGCCGCCGCCAGTGCCCCGACTGCTCCCGCCGTTTCACGACGGTGGAGACCGCCTCACTGATGGTGATCAAGCGCAGCGGTGTGACCGAGCCCTTCAGCCGTACCAAGGTCATCTCCGGCGTGCGCAAGGCGTGCCAGGGACGGCCGGTCACCGAGGACGCCCTCGCCCAGCTCGGCCAGCGGGTCGAGGAAGCGGTGCGCGCCACCGGGAGCGCCGAGCTGACCACCCACGACGTGGGGCTGGCCATACTCGGCCCACTGCGGGAACTCGACCTTGTCGCGTACCTGCGCTTCGCATCCGTGTACCGGGCGTTCGATTCGCTCGAAGACTTCGAGGCCGCCATCGCGGAACTGCGTGAGCGGCCTCCCGCAGAGGAGTGCGGCGCCGACGGGACCCACGAGGACCGCGTGCCCGCCACCGCCGCGGACTGAGGGCCGGCCGCACCCGGCCGCTCCGCGGCAACCAGGACCTGTCACGGGCGCCTCAGGCGTTCCCGGGGCATTTGGACACAGACCCCGTGCCATGGGAAGAGCATGGCACTTCAGGGTGTTTTTGTACGTATATGGGAGGCGGCATGACAGAGACGACGAGCGGCCCGGCACGAGGTTCCCGAACCAAGGGGACCAAGGCCGGCAAGGGGCTGCGTATCGAGCGGATCCACACGACACCCGGCGTGCATCCGTACGACGAGGTGGTCTGGGAGCGCCGTGACGTCGTCATGACCAATTGGCGCGACGGCTCGGTCAATTTCGAGCAGCGTGGCGTCGAGTTCCCCGACTTCTGGTCGCTGAACGCGGTCAACATCGTCACCAGCAAGTACTTCCGCGGGGCCGTCGGCACCCCGCAGCGCGAGACCGGGCTCAAGCAGCTCATCGACCGGATCGTGAAGACGTACCGCAAGGCCGGCGAGGACTACCACTACTTCTCCTCGCCCGCCGACGCCGAGATCTTCGAGCACGAGCTGGCGTACGCCCTCCTGCACCAGATCTTCAGCTTCAACTCGCCCGTGTGGTTCAACGTCGGCACCCCGCAGCCCCAGCAGGTCTCGGCCTGCTTCATCCTCTCCGTCGACGACTCCATGGACTCGATCCTGGACTGGTACAAGGAAGAGGGGATGATCTTCAAGGGCGGCTCGGGCGCCGGTCTGAACCTCTCCCGTATCCGCTCCTCCAAGGAACTGCTCTCCTCCGGGGGCAATGCCTCGGGCCCGGTCTCCTTCATGCGCGGCGCCGACGCGTCCGCAGGAACGATCAAGTCCGGTGGCGCCACCCGCCGCGCGGCCAAGATGGTCATCCTCGATGTCGACCACCCGGACATCGAGGACTTCATCCAGACCAAGGTCAAGGAGGAGGAGAAGATCCGCGCCCTGCGCGACGCGGGCTTCGACATGGACCTGGGCGGCGACGACATCACCTCCGTCCAGTACCAGAACGCCAACAACTCGGTCCGGGTGAACGACGAGTTCATGAAGGCCGTCGAGAACGGCGGCAGGTTCGGGCTGCGGGCCCGGATGACCGGAGATGTCATCGAAGAGGTCGAGGCCAAGTCCCTCTTCCGCAAGATGGCCGAGGCGGCCTGGGCATGCGCCGACCCGGGCATCCAGTACGACGACACGATCAACCGCTGGCACACCTGCCCCGAGTCCGGCCGGATCAACGGCTCGAACCCGTGCAGTGAGTACATGCACCTGGACAACACCTCGTGCAATCTGGCCTCCCTGAACCTGATGAAGTTCCTCAAGGACGATGGCCAGGGCCACCAGTCCTTCGAGTCAGAGCGCTTCACCAAGGTCGTCGAGCTGGTCATCACCGCGATGGACATCTCCATCTGCTTCGCGGACTTCCCGACCCAGAAGATCGGCGAGAACACCCGCGCCTTCCGCCAGCTCGGCATCGGCTACGCCAACCTCGGCGCCCTGCTGATGGCCACGGGCCACGCGTACGACTCCGACGGCGGCCGCGCGCTGGCCGGCGCGATCACGTCACTGATGACCGGCACCTCGTACCGCCGCTCGGCCGAACTGGCCGCGGTCGTCGGTCCGTACGAGGGCTACGCCCGCAACGCCGAGCCGCACAAGCGCGTCATGCGGCAGCACTCCGACGCCAACGCCACGGCCGTCCGCATGGACGACCTGGACACCCCGGTCTGGGCCGCCGCCACGGAGGCATGGCAGGACGTCCTGCGCCTCGGCGAGAAGAACGGCTTCCGCAACGCCCAGGCCTCGGTCATCGCGCCCACCGGCACCATCGGTCTCGCGATGTCCTGTGACACCACCGGTCTGGAGCCCGACCTCGCTCTGGTCAAGTTCAAGAAGCTGGTCGGCGGCGGCTCGATGCAGATCGTCAACGGCACGGTGCCGCAGGCGCTGCGCCGTCTCGGCTACCAGCCCGAGCAGGCGGAGGCGATCGTCGCGCACATCGCCGAGCACGGCAATGTGATCGACGCGCCCGGACTGAAGCCCGAGCACTACGAGGTCTTCGACTGCGCGATGGGCGAGCGCTCCATCTCCGCCATGGGCCATGTCCGGATGATGGCGGCCATCCAGCCGTGGATCAGCGGCGCGCTGTCCAAGACGGTGAACCTGCCGGAGAGCGCCACCGTCGAGGACGTCGAAGAGGTCTACTTCGAGGCGTGGAAGATGGGCATCAAGGCCCTCGCCATCTACCGCGACAACTGCAAGGTCGGCCAGCCCCTCTCCGCCAAGAAGAAGGAGGAGAAGGTCACGGAGAAGGTCGCCGAGAAGACCGAGGAGACCATCCGCCAGGCGGTGGAGAAGGTCATCGAGTACCGCCCGGTCCGCAAGCGCCTTCCCAAGGGCCGTCCCGGCCTGACCACCTCCTTCACGGTGGGCGGCGCCGAAGGCTATATGACCGCCAACTCCTACCCCGACGACGGTCTCGGCGAGGTCTTCCTCAAGATGTCCAAGCAGGGCTCGACCCTCGCGGGCATGATGGACGCCTTCTCCATCGCCGTCTCGGTGGGCCTCCAGTACGGCGTGCCGCTGGAGACGTACGTCTCCAAGTTCACCAATATGCGGTTCGAGCCGGCCGGGATGACGGACGACCCGGATGTCCGGATGGCGCAGTCGATCGTCGACTACATCTTCCGTCGGCTCGCCCTGGACTTCCTGCCCTTCGAGACCCGCTCGGCTCTCGGGATCCACTCCGCGGAGGAGCGTCAGCGCCACCTGGACACCGGTTCGTACGAGCCGTCCCTGGACGACGAGACCCTGGACACCGAGAGTCTCGTCCAGTCCACTCCGCGTCCGGCGGAGACACTGAAGGCGGTCTCCGCAGCCGAAGTCGCGGGCCCGGCCGCGATCCCGGCCCCCAAGGAGGCACACACCTCCGCCGAACTGGTCGAGATGCAGCTCGGCATCAGCGCCGACGCGCCGCTGTGCTTCTCCTGCGGTACGAAGATGCAGCGGGCGGGGTCCTGCTACATCTGCGAGGGCTGCGGTTCGACCAGCGGCTGCAGTTGAGCCGTGGCCGTGGCGGTGCCGTAGCGGTGTGCCGCTGAACGCGGTGCGGTGCTGAACTCCGAGGGGCGGTGGGCCGGTTGGCCGCCGCCCCTTCGGGGTGCAGGGGGTCCAGGGCGTCAGACGGTGCCGGTGGTACTGGTGGTGCCCATCAGGGTGCCGAAGGACTGGGGGTCGGTGTCAAAACCGCGGACGGCCGTACGGAACTGCCACGCGCCCGAGGCGTCCCGGGTGAACTCCGCGAAGGTCGCCGCGGTGGCGGAGGGGACGCCGACGAAGTCGTGCTGCGCCAGCTCGGTGTATCCCTCCAGGACACGCGCCCGGGCATTGGTTATGTCCCCGAACGTCCGCCGCCCGTCGCGCTGTTGGATGGCCACCCCCACCACCACCCGGTGATACGCGGGCGACAGCCGGTCCAGCTCCAGCGTCATCTCCTCGTCGGCGCCGAAGCCCTGGCCGGTCCTGCTCTCCCGGTCCAGCGTGATCGTGCCGTCCGGCGAGCGGCTTCCGAAGTAGACCAGATAGGCCGGCTTTCCGTTCGGGTCCTTGGCCGTATAGGTCGCGGCGACGAGGTCGAGATCGTGCGGGGGCGCGCCCAGGGGGCTGGGGTCCCACTTCAGCGTGACCTCGATCTTCGCCACTCCTCGGTTGAGACTGCTGCTGCTCACCGGTCCTCCCCCTCGTCCTCATCGGAACCGGGCCGGTCTGAGGCCCACGTACTGCAAGGCTAGACCGGGGCACCGACAACAGGCGCCGCCATCAGTCCGGTTGACGCCACGTTGGCCGATACTCGCCTCGGACCCGTGTGCATACCGCCGGGCCGGTGCCACGCACTCCGCCGGAGCGTGACCCGCGCCACGCTCCGCGCCGTACGATGGCGCGGTGCTGGTCAAGTGGACACGCTGCACCGTGGTCGACCGACGAGGGTTTGAACGCGGGCAGCGCAAATGGGCGGGGTTGCTCGGTGAACCGGGGTTCCGGGGGCAGAGCGGGGGATGGAGCCGGACGAAGCCGGGCGTCGCCCATGTCTTCGCGTTCTGGGAGAGCCGCGCGTTCTACGACTCCTTCATGGCCCGCTCGCACGACCGGCTGGCCACCGCGCAGTCGGGGACGTACCGGGACGTCCAGGCGAAACTATTCGATTACCGCTTCGATGTGAAGACCGGCTTCGAGCCACGGTTCACCGACGCGGATGTGGTCCGGGTCGCGCACTGCAAGGTCCACGAGGACCGTGTCGAGCACTTCGCGCTGATGCAGGAGAAGGTGTGGAACCCGGCGATGGCCGGATCGCCCGGGATGGTGCGCGGACTGTTCGGGGAGGCGCCCGGACATGAGTTCATCGTGCTCTCGATGTGGCAGTCCGCGGCCGAGCACGGAAAGTACCGGGTCGAACGGGTCGAGCGGCTGACCCTGCGCGCGCAGACGGCCGCGGATGTGGCGGCGCTGGCCGGGGATGTCGTCGACCTCGAAGCGAGCTGGACGGTGTGACACCGCGCGCACGTCGGCGGTGCGCGCGCCCCGGTGGTGCGCCCCGGGCGGGACTCGCTTTCCTGGCCGCTCTAGGGTCATGGCATGGCACGACCGCGGCGCATTGTCCTTGTCCGGCACGGGGAGTCGGAAGGCAACGCAGATGACTCGGTGTACGAACGCCGGCCCGACCACGCCCTGAGGCTCACCGAGAGGGGCAGACGGCAGGCCGAGGAGACCGGCGCGCGGCTGCGCGAGCTGTTCGGCCACGAGCAGGTCAGCGTCTATGTCTCCCCGTACCGCCGTACGCACGAGACGTTCCAGGCCTTCGGCCTTGATCCGGAACTGGTGCGGATACGGGAGGAGCCGCGGCTGCGCGAGCAGGACTGGGGCAACTGGCAGGACCACGACGACGTACAGCTCCAGAAGGCCTACCGCGACGCGTACGGGCACTTCTTCTACCGCTTCGCACAGGGGGAGTCCGGCGCGGATGTGTACGACCGGGTCGGCTCGTTCCTGGAGTCCCTCCACCGGAGCTTCGAGGCGCCCGACTCTCCGGAGAATGTGCTCCTGGTCACCCATGGGTTGACGATGCGGCTGTTCTGTATGCGCTGGTTCCACTGGTCGGTCGCCGAGTTCGAGTCCCTGTCGAACCCCTGCAACGCGGAAACCCGGACACTGCTGCTCGGCACGGACGGCAGATACACCCTGGACCGCCCGTTCGACCGCTGGCGCACCCCGGAACCGTACGGCCGCACCGGATAGCACGACCGTGCGACTAAAGTGTCAGCGCGATGACTGCTGACTTCACACTCGCGGGTGACTTCGCACCCGACGGGCGTTTCGAACGCGCTCTGGCCAGCCTGCGCGGACTCTCCGTGGGCGACGCCCTCGGCTCCCAGTTCTTCGTACCGTCCAACTATCCCCTGCTGAAGCGGCGGGAGCTGCCGCCCGGACTCTGGCAGTGGACCGACGACACCGAAATGGGTGCGTCGGTCCTCGCCGTGCTGGCCGCGCTCGGCCGTATCGACCAGGACGCGCTCGCGCGCTCCTTCGCCGAGCGCCATGACTTCGACCGCGGTTACGGCCCCGCCGTCAACCGGATGCTCCGGCTGGTCCGGGAGGGCGGCGACTGGCGGGAGCTGGCCGCCGGGCTCTTCGACGGGCAGGGCTCATGGGGCAACGGAGCCGCCATGCGCATCGCGCCCCTCGGCGCGTGGTACGCCGACGACCCGGAACAGGCCACGCACCAGGCCGAGATCTCCGCGTACACGACGCATCAGCACCCCGAGGCCGTGGCCGGCGCCATGGCGGTGGCGGCTGCCGCGGCCCTCGCCGCCGACCCGGCGGGACCGCCCTCGCGGGAGGCCCTGCTCGACGGTGTGGTGGCGCTCGTACCGCGCAGCGCGGTAGGGATGGGCCTGCGCAAGGCGCGGGACATGCTCGACTACGACGACGCGGGCACCGTCGCCGCCGTCCTCGGCTGTGGACGGCGCACCAGCGCGCAGGACACCGTGCCGTTCGCCCTCTGGTCGGCGGCGCGCGCCCTCGGCGATTTCGAACGGGGCTTCTGGGCAACGGCGCAGGTGGGCGGAGATGTCGATACGAACTGCGCCATCGTCGGCGGAGTGATCGCCGCGAGCGGCGCGGGGGCGCCGCCGGAGCGTTGGCGGGAGTGTACGGAAGAGCTTCCCGGGTGGCTGTCCTCGGGCGTAACCGGGTGACCACCGGGGGCATGCGTTTGTCACGGTCCTGCCACAGGCGACCCTGAGGAGTACGGGACCGCCTCGGGTCCATGGTTACTCTGTCCGCCACGCCGCCTTGATGATCTTCGACGGGCGCATGCCGACGAGACACCGGGTCGTACGCGCCACTCCACTGCGACGGGACCCGGTCGGGAGGGGGTCCCGTGACAGATACACCGTCCATACCCGTGCCGGCCGAGGAGCCGGACGACCGGGGGACAGCGGGCAGCGAACAGGAGCCGAAGGACCTGGTCGCCCAGGCCGCCGGTGCGAAACCCGAGGCAAGAGCCGAGGCGGCGAGCGCTGCCTCCGAAGCCGCCCGGCCGGGCGCGGCAGCGCGGGCATCCGCCGCTTCGCCGCCGTACCGCAAGCAGCCCCCGGGCCCGGCGCCGGCGCCCGACTGGCAGCAGTGGCAGCCGCAGCGCCCCGAGCCGCCCGCCTGGCTCACCGCGATCAGTCCCGCGGCCCCGGCCCGTATCCGCGTCGCCTCACTCTGGTCGGTTCTGGCGACCGCCCTGCTCAGCGCCCTGCTGCTGGGCGAGGGAGCCGGGCTGAATCTGCTGATCGTCACGGTCCCCGCCGCCCTCGCCGCCTACTTCGCCGCGCAGGCGGCCGGCCGGCGCCCGCGCCCCTGGACGCTGGTCTGGGCCCTCGGCGGTGTGGCACTGCTGATCGTCCCCGCCCTGAGCGACGCCGGTCTGCCCGCCTTCCTCTCGATCGTCTCCGCGATGGCGCTGGGGTCGCTGGCGCTGCACGGCGCCCGCACCTGGCCGGGCGTGGTGTTCGGTCCGCTCGGCCTGCTCGGTTCGATCGGCAGCGCCATGGCCTGGGGCCTGCGCGGTCTGCGCGAGCGCGCCGGACAGTCGCCGCGGCACTGGCTGCCCGTGTTCCGCGCGCTCGTCGTCGCGGCCGTGCTGCTGGTCGTGTTCGGTTCGCTCTTCGCGGGTGCCGACGCGGCGTTCGCCGATCTGCTCGGCGGTCTGACCCCGGAGGTCTCGGTCGAGGACGGCCCCTGGCGCTTCCTGCTGTTCGGCGTCGGACTCCTCGGCGCCCTCGCCACCGCGCACACCGCCGCCGCGCCGCTGCGCTGGGACCGCATCACCGTACGGCCCGGCAAGGCCCGCGCCCGGATGGAGTGGGCGCTTCCGCTGATCGTCCTGAACCTGCTCTTCGCGGCGTTCATCGCCGTCCAGCTCGCCGTGCTCTTCGGCGGTTACCGCAAGGTCTTCGAGCAGACCGGACTCACGCGTTCCGAGTACGCGCGCCAGGGCTTCTGGCAGCTTCTGTGGGTCACCGTCCTCGTCCTGCTCGTCATCGGGCTGGCCCGTCGCTGGGCCCCGCGCGACGGTGCCCGCGACCGTGCCCTGGTCCGCGCCGTGCTCGGCGTCCTCTGTGTGCTGACGCTGGTCGTGACCGCCTCCGCGCTGCGCCGGATGGACCTGTATGTCGAGGCGTACGGACTGACGCGGCTGCGTGTCACGGTGGCGGCGATGGAGCTGTGGCTCGCTCTGGTGATCGTACTGATCCTGGTGGCGGGCGCCGTGGGCGGACGCTGGCTGCCGCGCGCCGTCGCCGCGAGCGCCGCGGCGGCCGTCCTCGCGTACGGGCTGCTCTCGCCGGACGCGCTGGTCGCGGAGCAGAACGTACAGCGGTACGAGCGTACGGAGAAGATCGACGTCCAGTACTTCCAGGAGCTGTCCGCCGATGCGGTGCCGGCCCTGGACCGGCTGCCCGAGCCGCTGCGCTCATGCGCTCTGGCCGGTATTGACCGGAATCTGTCGGAGGGCGACAAACCCTGGTACGCGACGAGCCTGGCCGAGCAACGGGCCCGCGACATCCTGGCGGAGCGGCCGGTCGACCACTCCGCCACCTGCGCCGGACAGGGCTACTGGGACGGTTTCCGGGGCGACCTCGACGGGCTGTGACGGTTCCGTACGGCCCGACTGCGGGCCGTACGACCGGACTGCGGGCCGTACGGGCGGAGCGCTTCCGGGCGTACGAAGCGGCCACGGCCGGGCGGCACCGTACGGAGCCGTACAGCGGTTCCGTACGGCCGGGATCCGGGTCCGGTCCCCCGCCCCCGACCCGGATCCCGGCCCCCGGCCCTGCCCAGCCGTGGTCCTAGGCGACCGGACCCGCCGCCTCCGCCTTGCCGCTGAGCGCCTCCAGATCGCTCTTGCGCACCCGGATCACCAGCGCCGCCGTCAGCAGCGCGACCCCCACCATGACCACCGCAGCGACGAACGCCGTCGAGATGCCCTGGGTCAGCACCTCGTGGCCCCAGCGCCCCGGCAGCTCCTGCGTCCTGGCCAGCTCCGCCTTCTGCTCCGGGCTCGCCTCCGCCATGAAGGACGGCAGTTGCCGCTCCGCCTCGTTGCGGCTGGCCGTACCGAACACCGTGACCAGGATGGAGAGCCCCAGCGAACCGCCCACCTGCTGGCTCGCGTTGAGCAGCCCGGAAGCCGCGCCCGCCTCGTGCTGCGCGACTCCGGAGACCGCGGTGAGCGTGAGCGTCACGAAGTTCAGCCCCATGCCGAAGCCGAAGAGCAGCAGTGGCCCGAGCACCCCGCTCACGTACGAGCTGTCCGGGTTGATCAGCGTCAGCCAGAACAGACCGAGGCCGGTGATGGCGGAACCGGTCACCATGAACGGCTTCGGCCCGAGCACCGGCAGGAACCGCTGGGACAGTCCCGCACCCACGATGATCGCGACCGTCACCGGAAGGAAGGCCAGACCGGACTTGATCGGGCTGTACCCGAGCACGTTCTGTACGAAAAGTACGATGAAGAAGAACATTCCGAACATCGCGGCGGCCAGGCTCAGCATGATGACGTACGTGCCCGAACGGTTCCGGTCGGCGAACATCCTGAGCGGGGTGATGGGCTCCTTCGCCCGCGACTCGATCACCGCGAACATCGCGAGCAGCACCACCGACGCGGCGAACGCCGACACGGTCAGCGTGTCCCGCCAGCCCTCCTCGGAGGCCCGGATGAATCCGTACACCAGCGACGCCATGCCGAGCGTGGAGGTCGCGGCACCGGCGAGGTCGAAGCGGCCCGGATGGCGCTCGGACTCGTTGATGTACCTCGGCGCGAGGACCGCGATCAGCACACCGATCGGTACGTTGACGAAGAACACCCAGCGCCAGTCGAGCCACTCGGTGAGCATGCCGCCCGCCAGCAGGCCTATGGCGCCACCGCCCGCGGAGACCGCGGCGAAGACACCGAACGCCCTGTTCCGCTCAGGTCCCTCGGCGAAGGTGGTGGTGATCAGGGCGAGCGAGGTGGGCGAGGCGATCGCGCCGCCGACCCCCTGGAGTGCCCGGGCGGCGAGCAACTGCCAGGGCTCCTGGGCGAAGCCGCCGAGGAGGGACGCCAGGGTGAAGAGCAGGATGCCGGCCATGAACACCCGGCGGCGGCCCAGGATGTCGCCGGCCCGGCCGCCGAGCAGCAGCAGACCGCCGAAGGTCAGCGTGTACGCGCTCAGTACCCAGGAGAGGTCCGTGGTCGAGAAGCTGAGAGCGTTCTGGATATGTGGAAGCGCGATATTCACAATCGTCGCGTCGAGTACGACCATGAGCTGGCAGGCGGCGATGACGGTGAGGGCGATCCCTGGGCGCCCTGTGCGACGGGCCGCGCCCCGTGGTCCGCTCTGTTTTTCGAGTTGAGAGGTTGTCACTGTTGGATCCCCCACGAGTGAATTAGTGAACGCATCCGTTCACTGTCGCGTCCACGGTAGTGAGTCCCCTTCAGTGAACGCAAGCGTTCACTGAACGCTGCCGCCCCGGAGTGTCAGCCAACGATGGAGAGTTACCGATGATGTCTTCGCGCTCCGCGGCCACCGCTCGGTCGCAGCCGGCGTCCTTGCGCCGCCGTGGTCCCGTACTGGAACGGGCCATCCTCGATGCCGCGCTGGAGCAGTTGAGTACGGTCGGCTGGAGCGGCCTGACCATGGAGGGCGTCGCCGCCGGAGCCCAGACGGGCAAGGCCGCGGTGTACCGCCGCTGGCCGTCCAAGGAGGACCTGGTCGCCGACGCGCTCCTGGCGGGGCTGCCGTCGTTCGACGAGGCGGCCGACCACGGGAGCGCCCGCGAGGACCTCTACCAGCTCTGCCGGCGCGTGCGGGACGCGATGTTCTCGCAGCCCGGATTCGCACTCCGTGCGGTCCTTCACGAATGCGATCCGGCGAGCGCCGAGCGCTTCCAGGAACTCATCAACCACACCTTCATCGAGCCCTCCAACCGGCTTCTCGGCCAGGTGGTGAGCCGCGGAATCCAACGTGGTGACGTACGGCCCGACGCCACCGGCGAACTCCTCTTCCAGGTGATACCGGCGCTGATGATGTTCCGCTCCAAGGTGTGCGGGAGCGAATGGGAGGATGACGAGATCGCCGAGATGATCGATCAGATCATGGTGCCGCTGCTCCGGCCGTCCGCAACCCGGTGAACCCGGGGAAGCGGGCCGGACACGGCTGTTGAGGACGGCCGGTACCCGGTCTGTCGCACGGCGTTCCGGCGGCGTAACCTTGCAGGTGCCATGCCGTACGAACCACCCACGCACACCGTTGAGCGCTCGCTGCGCGCCACCACCGACGCCAGAGTCATCGCAGGCGTCGACGAAGTCGGACGCGGAGCGTGGGCCGGGCCGGTCACGGTGTGCGCGGCCATCACCGGACTGCGCAGACCTCCGGCCGGTCTCACCGACTCCAAGCTGATCAGCCCCAAGCGCCGTACGGAGCTGGCCGGTGAGCTGGAGAGGTGGGTCACCTCGCATGCGCTCGGGCACGCCTCTCCGGAGGAGATCGACGCCCTGGGGATGACCGCGGCGCTGAGGCTCGCCGCCGTACGCGCCCTTGAGGCGCTGCCGGTACGGCCCGACGCGGTGATCCTCGACGGCAAGCACGACTATCTGGGAGGGTCCTGGCAGGTGCGTACGGTCATCAAGGGCGACCAGACCTGTGTTCCGGTGGCGGCCGCCTCGGTCATCGCCAAGGTGCGCAGGGACGCGATGATGGCCGAACTGGGCGAGGGGTCCGAGGAGTACGTACCGTTCGCCTTCGGCGCCAACGCCGGCTATCCCTCGCCGGTGCACAAGGCGGCGCTGGAGGAGCGGGGGCCGACACCGCACCACCGGCTCTCGTGGTCCTATCTCGACGCGCTGCCCCGGTGGCGGCACCTGAAGAAGATCCGGATCCCCGCGGAGGCCGCGGCCATGGAAAGCGGGGGCCAACTCGGCTTCGACTTCTGACCGTTCGAACCCGGCACGTCCGACGACCGATCCGCTCGATTTCCGGAACACCCGGTGACCTCCCGCCCGCGCGCCCGCAGGCCGCGGGCCAGGGCGCGAATGCGCCCACCCGCCGATGCCCCTGGCGTCGGCGTTTGATAGACATCCAGCCATGCCTCTCATCCCTCAGGAGCCTCAGATTCACGAGAGAGCCCAGGGTTCCGGCGCCACCCCGGCCACCGGCCGTACGGCGCCGACCCCACGTCCTGTACCCGGTCCGCGTCCCGTTCCCGGGCCGCGCTCCGCGGCCACGCCGCGTCCCGGTCGCCCGGGGCCCGGTACCGCGAAGCCCGCGCCGCCGGCGCAGCGCTCGCACAGCTCCGCCGGGCAGCCCAAGGCGTCCGGGCCCACTACTCCGTCCGCTCCTCAGATCCAGCTCATCCCGGCTCCTGAGGACGGGGCGCTCGACGCCGCCGAGGAGGCGGTGGACCTGCTGCTCGACTCGGGCCGGGCGCCGGGCGAGATCCTCGTCCTCACCACCGGGGAACAGCATCCGTGGGCCACCCATGAGCTGTCCTTCGGCGAAGCCTCCTACTGGGCCCAGCATGACGCCCGCGAAGACGTGTTCTTCGCCGGTGCCGCCGCCGTGACCCGTGCGCAGTCCCGGCCCGTCGTGGTCGTGGCGGTCAACGGAGGCGGGGACGAGGTCGCCGCCCGGGTCCTGCCGCTGGCCCGGCAGCGTGCCACCGCGCTGCTGGTCGTGTGCGGTGACGCCGCACGGATCAACGCCGCGCTCGGCGCGGGGGTCTGAGCCGCACGACAGCCGTACGGCGCGGGGTGCGCGGGCGTGGACAAGCGCCCGCCGTCGTACGCCGTACGACCCGGTCGCGACCCGGCCGCCCGTTCAGGGGGTGGCCGGGCCGTTGAGCTGTCCGTGCGTGCCCGTGGTGCCCTGCGCGCGGAAGCCGCCGGGGCCGCTCGACTCGTCGCCGCCCGGCACCGCCGTTCCGTTCCGGCAGCTCAGCGGGCGGCCGTGTGCCGCAGTGCTTCGACGGTGCCACCGCCGCCGCGTACCAGGGACGAGGCGGCCTCCAGCACCGTCTCCGCCAGATCGGCGGGCGGGGACCCGGAGTCCGGCCGACGGCCCCCACGGCCCTCGCCCAGCACCTGCCAGCCGCCGCGCGTCAGGGTGATGTAGGCGCCGCACCGCAGGCCGTGCAGGGTGCAGGCGTCCCGCAGCCCCCACATCCAGGCTCCGTCCTCCTCCGTCCAGCGCTCGTCGCCCTCACGGCAGTAGAGCAGTACGGCGGTACGCACGGGGGTGCGACGGCGCAGATCGTGCGGGATGACCCTGCGCAGATGGGCCAGCAGCGCGTTACGGAACTCCCAGCCGTCCACCGGCGCCGCCCGCGGGGTGAACGACGCGCTGGCGGTCAGCCGTTCCTCATGGTCCAGGACGGCCACCACCGCGGTCGCCGGTTTCGGCCGGTGCCTGCTGTGCAGTCCGCTGACCACCTCGCGGGGATTGCGGAGCAGCGGAATCCCCGCGTCCGCCCATTCGTCCAGTTCGAGCATCCTGGCGAGGCGGTTGGCGGAGTCGGCCGGTCTGCTGAGCGAAGTGGCTGCGGACGGAGCGAATCCGAAGGTCACGATCCTCCCTTCGCATACGCGCCCACAGTGCGGGCAGGGGCGGACGGGGGCGTACCACGGCACGGCCCTTGCGGACCGCGAGCGGACCGTGCGGGGGTCGTTCAATTCTCGCTGGCACGGGGGCGCGCGGCAACGAGCAATTGGCGCCGTTGACGGGAATGGGCGGGTATGGCGGTCATATCCCTGGCCAGAGCTGCGCGGTCGATGTCCCGTATCAGGCCTGAACGGCGAAGACATCAGGCCTGAACGGCGAGGACCAGCGGAAACACCCCCTCTGCTCCGGCTTTCCGCAGCAGCCGGGCGGCCACCGCGAGAGTCCAGCCGCTGTCGGAGAGGTCGTCGACCAGCAGAACGGGCCCGCCCGCCGACGCCAGCGCCCCGGCCAGTTCGGCGGGTACGGTCAGCGCCTCGTGCAGCGCGCGCACCCGCTGCGCGCTGTTGGTACGGGAGATACGGGTGTCGGCCGCCTCCGGCGCATACTCGACGGTACCCAGCAGCGGCATCCTGCCTGCCTGTGCGATTCGACTGCCGAGCGAACCGATGAGCCGGGGCCTGCCGTGCGAGGCCACGGTGACGACCCCGACCGGCCGGGGCGGCGCGTCGGCGGCGCCGGAGGCCCAACCGCCCGGCCCCTTGGCCCAGTCGGCGAGCACACTCACCACAGCGGTCACCACATCGTCGGGCACCGGACCGTCCGGGGCATGCGAGGCAAGCATCGGCCGCAGTCTGTTGCCCCAGCCGATGTCGGACAGCCGCCCCAACGCCCGCCCCGCGAAGGACTGTTCGCCCGGCGGAATACGCCCCTTCAGCGCCACACCGACCGCCGGCAGCCCGGTCGGCCACATCCTGCGCGGCTCCACCTCCACACCCGGCCTGCCCAGCTCACCGCGCGCGGCGTCGAGGGCGGCGGCGGTCACTTTGTCCTCGAAGCGCACCCCGGCGCAGTTGTCGCAGCGCCCGCACGGGGCGGCCTCCTCGTCGTCCAACTGCCGCCGCAGGAACTCCATCCGGCAGCCGGCCGCCGACGCGTAGTCCCGCATCGCCTGCTGTTCGGCCTCCCGCTGCCGCGACACCCAGGCGTACCGCTCGGTGTCGTACACCCATGGGCGGCCCGTCGAGGTCCAGCCGCCCTTCACCCGGTGCACCGCGCCGTCCACATCGAGGACCTTGAGCATCGTCTCCAGACGCGTACGCCGCAGCTCGACCAGGGGCTCCAGCGCGGGCAGCGACAGCGGCCGCCCGGCCTGGCCCAGGACATCGAGCGTGTGCCGGACCAGCTCCTCGGGCGGGAAGGCCACCGACGCGAAGTACTGCCAGATCGCCTCGTCCTCCTTGCCGGGCAGCAGCAGCACCTCGGCGTGCTCCACCCCACGGCCCGCTCGGCCCACCTGCTGGTAGTAGGCGATGGGGGAGGAAGGCGAGCCGAGATGCACCACGAATCCCAGATCCGGCTTGTCGAAGCCCATGCCCAGCGCGGAGGTGGCGACCAGTGCCTTCACCCTGTTCGCCAGCAGATCGTCCTCGGCCTGCTGCCGGTCCGCGTTCTCCGTGCGCCCTGTGTACGAGGCGACCGTGTGCCCGCACTGCCGCAGATACGCGGTGACCTCCTCGGCCGCGGCGACCGTCAGCGTATAGATGATCCCGGAGCCGGGCAGCTCGCCGAGATGGTCGGCCAGCCACGCCAGCCGGTGCGCCGCGTCCGGCAGCCGGAGCACATGCAGACTGAGACTCTCCCGGTCCAGCGGACCGCGCAGCACCAGCGCGTCCGTACCCGCCCCCGTGCCCAACTGCTCGGCGACATCGGCGGTCACCCGGGAATTCGCCGTGGCCGTGGTGGCGAGGACCGGAACCCCGGACGGCAGCTCCGCGAGCATCGTGCGCAGCCGCCGGTAGTCGGGGCGGAAGTCATGGCCCCAGTCGGAGATGCAGTGCGCCTCGTCCACCACCAGCAGCCCGGTGGCCGCGGCGAGCCGGGGCAGGACCTGGTCCCGGAAGTCCGGATTGTTCAGCCGCTCCGGGCTGACCAGCAGGACATCGACCTCGCCCGCCGCCACCTCGTCCTGGACCGTGTCCCACTCCTCCACATTCGACGAATTGATCGTCCGCGCGCGGATCCCGGCGCGGGCGGCGGCCTCCACCTGATTGCGCATCAGCGCGAGCAGCGGCGAGACGATCACGGTCGGGCCCGCGCCGCGCTCCCGCAGCAGCGAGGTCGCCACGAAATACACCGCGGACTTGCCCCACCCCGTCCGCTGGACGACCAGCGCTCTGCGCTTGTCGGCGACAAGCGCCTCGATGGCCCGCCACTGGTCCTCGCGCAGCGTGGCGGCGCCGGTGGCGTCACCGACGAGTCGGGCGAGTACGGAATCGGCGGAGGCCCGGAGAGCCGTGCGGTCTGCGTTGGTCATGCCCCCATGCAACCCGATGGCTCGGACAGAGCGCGAACACGGCCGCCGGCCTGTGGACAAAGTTATCCACAGGGGTCGCGGGATCCGGCCCGGCACGGGACGGTCGTGCCATGAACAATCACCACGAACCGACCACGTCCACCGGTCGGCCGCAGATGACCCTGCGCAGCGCCGCCGAACTCGCCGACGCACTGCCGTACTTGTTCGGCTTCCACCCCACCGATTCCGTCGTCATGGTCGCGCTCCACGGCGAGCACGGAAGTTTCGGCGGGCGGCTCAGGCTGGGCATCCCGCGCTCACCGAAGGAGTGGCCGCCGGTGGCCGAGCAGCTCGCCGACTGTCTGATCGAGGGAAGCGCGCGGCGGGGCGCCCGGCCGGACGGGGTCGTCGCCTTTCTCTGCCAGGACCCGACGGATGGGGAGACGGGCCGGCAGGTGATGGAGCGGCTCCGCCCCCTCGCGCAGCGGCTGCGCACCGCTTGCGGGAGCCTCGATGTGCCCGTGTACGAAGTGCTCTGTGTCTCCGACGGCCGTTTCTGGTCCTATTGCTGCCCCGACGTCCGCTGCTGTCCGCCCGAGGGCACCGGACTGGCCCTGCCCGGCACGTCGGTGATGGCCGCGGCCGCCACGTACGCCGGGGTCCATGTCCGCGGCTCGCTCAGGGAGATGGAAGCCCGCCTGACCTCCTGGGGGACACCGGCTGCCGAGGAGCAGGAGCGCGCGCTCGACGAGGCGAGCGCGGCTCTCGTGCCCAGGATCCTGGTCGAACGGAGCCAGGAGAAGGTCGGCGCTGAGACCTTGCGTACCGCGCGCGAGCTGATGAAGCGGCTCGCGGAGGCACCACGGGCGGGACGGGCGGCCATGGACGCCGAGGACGACCGGCTCATCAGCCACCAGGAGGCGGCCGCCGTCATTCTCGGACTCCAGGACCGCACGACACGGGACCGGGCCGCCGAGTGGATGGAAGGCCCGCAGGCCGAGCCCGCGCTGCGGCTCTGGCGCGCCCTCTCCCGGCGCTGCATCGGCCCCTACAGCGAATTCGCCACCGCACCGTTGACCCTGGCCGGCTGGGTCGCGTGGTCCACCGGCGACGAACCCAGCGCCCGGGTAGCGCTCGGGCTCGCCCTGCGCCTCGACCCGCAGTATGTCTTCGCCCAGTTGCTCCACCAGGCCTGCAACGAAGGGCTCGACCCCGAGGCACTGCGCCGCTGTCTGCGCGAGCAGCGTGTCGCACGAGCCCTGCCGGGCACACGCGGCGCTGCCGGACGGCCCGCGTCCCGGTCCGCGCGTCCGCCCGAGCGGCGCAGGACACTCCAGGCCGCACGGCGCCCCGACGGGATGGGGGCACGGGGCCGGGCCGGTCGGCGTGACGGCAGGCGCGGGACAAGGCGCGGGCGATGACGGCCGTGACCCGGTCGGCCGGGCGGGCGTTCACCTCTGTGGCGAAGTCGTACGAGCCGCACCGCCGCGGCGACGGCCGCCCTCCGGAGCGCACAGAAGGCAGAACTGACCACCCATGGCCCTCACCGCCCCCTCCCCGAACAGCGAGCCGCCGCGTACCACCCCCGCCGGGGCCGGGCGGAGGCGGGCCGTGCCGCCCGCAGAGCCGCCCGCCGTGCACCACGCCCTGCTGTGCGTCGCGCTGCCCTGCCTCGCAATCTCGGCCGAGCACGGACAGCTCACCGGCGAGGGGATCGAGGGCTTCTACCAGTCGGGCCGGCGCCTGCTCTCCCGGTGTCGGCTGCGGATCGCGGGACGGGACCCGGTCCCGCTCCAGGGCAGGCTCGTCGCCGCCGACCGGGCGCGGTTCCGGGCGGTGGTCCGTACCCCCGAGGACGCCGGGCCCGATCCGGAGATCAGTGTCGAACGGCTGCGGGACGCCGACGGCACCGAACGGATCACCCTGCACAGCTCCGCCCGGAGGCCGCGCAGGATTTCGGTGGAGATCTCCTTCGGCACCGACCTCGCGGAGCTGGCCGCGATCGGAGCCGGCCGGGCGGGCCCAGAACTGCCCGCAGGTGTCCACGCGGCGGGCCTGCGCTGGTCAGCGCCGGACGGACGGTATGCCGTCGTCACCGCGTCCCCGGCGCCGCAGGACTCGCTGGCCTCGGCGGGACTGCTGCGCTGGGAAGTGGAGCTGGGGCCCGGCGCCGCCCACACCATCGAACTGCGGATCCGCTCCGACCGGCCGGTGCGGCCCACGGGCCGGACGGGGAGCGATCCCCTGCCCCTGGCGGCGGCCGAGGCGGACGACCCCCGGGTGCGGCCGCTGTTCGCCGCGAGCCTCGGCGATCTGCGGGGGCTGCTGCTCCGCGGTCCCGGCGGCCCCGGGGAACTCCACCCCGCGGCGGGCGTGCCCTGGCGCTGCGGACCGCCCGCCGCGGAAGCGCTGTGGGCCGTACGGATGGCGCTCCCGCTCGGCACCCGGCTGGCGGCGGCCACGCTCCGCACGCTCGCCCGCACACAGTTCAGGGAGAAGGGACGGGACTTCGGGCGGCTCCCCGGGCCGCTGCGCGACGCCGGTCCTCATCTGCCGCCGAGCTGCACCGGCGTCGAGGCGACACTGGCCTTTCCCGTCGTCCTTGCTGAGGCACGCCGCTGGGGGCTTCCCGAAAAGGAGCTGGCCGAGCTGCTTCCGGCCGCGGAGCGCTGTCTCCAGTGGCTGCGCGCCGCCTCGGGCGACGGCGAGCTGCTGGGGGAGCCGGGCCCCACCGGGCCCCAGCGCGTCGAGACTCAGGCCCACGCACACCGGGCGGCCCTGCTCGGGGCGGATCTGCTGGACGCCTGCGGCCGGGCGGGGGCCGATGGATGGCGGGAGTGGGCGGGGGCGCTGCGGCGGCGGTTCGCCGAGACGTTCTGGATCGACGACCGCGCGGGGGGCCGGCCGGCCGCGGCGCGTCTCTCCGACGGACGGCTCCTTCCGTATCCGAGCGGCAGCTCCGCGCACCTCCTTGACACCGGGCTGCTCGGCGAGGGGAGAGCGGCCCCGGGGCTCCTGGACGGTGCCAGGACCGAGCAGGTGGCCCGGGTGCTCGGCAGCCCCGCGCTCGACACCGGCTGGGGGCTGCGCGGACTCGCGGCCAAGGAACCGGGACACAATCCGTTCGGCCACCGCGCCGGGGCGGTGCGGGTGCATGAGACGGCCGTGGCGGTCGCAGGTCTGGCGGCGGCCGGGTACGAGAAGGAAGCCGTCTCGCTGCTCCGCGGGCTGCTGGACGCGGCGGAGGCTTTCGGCCACCGGCTGCCGGAGATGTACGCGGGGGAGCAGCGGACCGCCGGGGGCGCGCCCGTACCGCACCCGGCCGCGTGCCGGCCCGCCGCGGTGGCCGCGGCGGCGGGGATCCATGTGCTCACCGCGCTCGTCGGTATCCGTCCCGACGCTCCCGGTGGCACGGTCGCGCTGCACCCGATGCGCTCGGCCCCGCTCGGAGCGGTCCAGGTCAGCGGGTTACGGGTCGCGGGGGAGCCCTTCTCCGTACGGGTCAGCCGGCTCGGGCTCGGCATGGTCGAGGAGGCGGCCGACGGGCTTCAGCTCGGGGTGTGAGCCAGCCCGGCGGGCCATGGACATGAAGATCGGAGGGACGGCGAAGAAGTGACCGCGGGTTAATGACACAAGGAGTGTTTATCGTCAAGCAGACGACTATGATCATCGCATGTCGCCCTACGACCCGTCGGCTTTCCCGGCTTTCGCTGTCACCGTCGACCTGGTCGTGCTCACCGTCCGGCGCCACGCGCTCTGCGCGCTGGTTGTACGGCGCGGAGAGCCGCCGTTCCAGGGGCGGTGGGCGCTGCCCGGCGGTTTTGTCAGGGTCGACGAGGATCTCGGCGAGGCGGCGGCACGGGAACTCTCCGAGGAGACCGGGCTCTGCGCGCACGATCCGCTCTCCCCGGAACCCGGCAACGGAGCCCATCTCGAACAGCTCGCGACCTACGGCGAGCCCGGGAGGGATCCCCGGATGCGGGTGGTCAGCGTGGCGCATCTCGCGCTCTCGCCCGACCTTCCCGCGCCCCGGGCGGGCGGCGACGCCAACAGCGCGCGCTGGGCGCCGGTCGAGGCGCTGCTCAACCAGGAGGGTGGTTTCGCCCGCGAGGACGAGCAGCCCGCCCAGCTCGCCTTCGACCATGCTCGGATCCTCGCGGACGGGGTGGAGCGGGCCCGCTCCAAGATCGAGTACTCCTCGCTCGCCACCGCGTTCTGCCCGCCCGAGTTCACCGTCGGCGAGCTGCGCAGGGTGTACGAGGCGGTGTGGGGCGTGGCGCTGGACCCCCGTAACTTCCACCGCAAGGTGACGGGCACCCCGGGGTTCCTGGTCCCGTCCGGGGGCACCACGACCCGGCAGGGCGGCAGGCCGGCCCAGCTCTTCCGGGCCGGCGGGGCGACCGTACTCAACCCGCCGATGCTGCGCCCCGAGGTCTGACCCGCGGTACGGCCGGTACGGACAGCGCAGCAGCCAGGACATCGGCCTGACGACCCGTCAATCCCGGGTCCGGTGGACCGGATGTGTGGGCGCCTCGCCCGGACACCGGGACACCTGAGCGTGTTCCCTGCGCCACAAGTCGGACATGTCGCGTTATCTTGCTGCGGTACCCGCCCCTGCCGCCGAGCGGTCTCACCTCCCCGCGAGAGAAGCGATGCTCCAGGCCATCGGACTGACCAGCACCCCCCGTCGAGACCTCACCTCCGCCGTGGACGATCTGACCTTCGAGGCCCGGTCCGGCTCCGTCACCGCGCTGCTCGGTGCCTCCGGCGCGGGCAAGACCACCGCCCTCAGGCTGATGCTCGAACTCCAACCCGGCCGTGGGATCACCTACTTCCGCGGCCTGCCGCTCCATCGCGTCGCCCGCCCGGCGCGCGAGGTCGGGGTGCTCCTGGGCGATGTGCCCGGCCATCCCGGGCGGACCGTCAGAGGCCAGCTCAGAATGCTCGGCGCCGCGGCGGGCGTCCCCGCGTCGCGCGCCGACGAACTCCTCGGTGCCGTGGGCCTCGACGGACTGCGCGACGAACGGCTCGGCACGCTCTCGCGCGGCATGGACCGCAGACTCGGGCTCGCCACCGCGCTGTTGGGCGACCCGCACGCGCTGCTGCTCGACGCGCCGTCCGCGGGTCTCTCGCTGCGCGAGAGCACCTGGCTGTTCGGACTGCTCCGCGCCCATGCCGCCCGGGGCGGCACCGTTCTCTACACGACCAGCGACCCCAAGGAGGCCGCCCGTACCGCCGATCACGTCGTCACCATCGACGACGGCCGCCTGGTCGCGGACCAGGACGGGGCCGAGTTCGCGCGTACCAGACTGCGTCCGCGCGTCGCGGTCAGGACACCGCACGCCGCGCGCCTCGCCGACGCACTGAGCCGCGAGGCCCGCGCCGAGCGGCGCTCGGTCGAAGTGGTCGCCGAGGCGGGCAGCCGGCTCACCGTCTACGGCAGCAGCTGCCCCGAGATCGGCGAGACCGCCTTCCGCCACGGTGTCCTCGTCCATCAGCTCGCCGACGAGTTCGGGGACACAGGGCCGGAGCCCGTTCACCACCCCGCCCTCACCGCCGCCCTCGCGCCCATTCCGCTTCCCCGCCCCGTCTCGCTGCCCGCGGGGGGGCAGGGCAGCGGCACCGTTCCCGCTCCGGCCTCCGAGGCGGACACGGCACCGACCCGGGCCGTGATCGCCCCGCCCGCCGAGCGACGGGCCGCCCCCCGGACCAACCCGGTCACCAGCCCCGGGACCGCCCCCAGATCCACGCCCGGACCCACATTCGACGGCCGCGGTCCGCTGCCGCGCCCGGTGCCGCCGCTGTCGCCGCGTCCGGTCCGCAGTCCGCTCAGACCGGTGCGCTACGAACTCCACCGCATGTTCGGGATCCGTACGACCCTCCTGATCGTGGCCGCGGTCGTCCTCGTATCCGTTCTGCTCGCCCTGTTCCTCGCCCGCACCGGCGGGACTCCGCCGCACAGACTGCTGGTGGCCTGGCCCGCGATCCTGCCGCTGCCGCCCGCCGTGCTCGGCGCGGGACTGCTCGGGGCGTTCTCCTTCGGCGATGAATTCCGTTATCCCGCGCTCGCCGGCGCCCGGGGCACCGTCCCCCGCCGTCTCGCCCTGCTCCTCGCCAAGCTCGCGGTGACCGCGGCCTCGGCCCTGCTCCTCGCCCTCCTGGTGGTGGCGGTCGACGGCGCCGCGCTGCGCCTCGCGTACGGCCATGCCGCCGCGCCCGTACCGGACAACTGGCCCGCGCTGGGGGCCCGCTGGGCCTGGCTGGCCGTCGGCTGCGCCTGGGCCGGGCTGTTGGGGGCCGGGGTCTTCCGGGTCACCGTCGCCGGAGTGGCCGCCGTCGTCGCCGTACCGACCCTGGTCGTACCGGTGTTGCAGACGGCGTTCGCGGGCCCGTCCGCGCGTTCGACGGCCGGACTCCCGGCCAGGCTCCGTGAACTGGCGTGGCTCCAGTGGCCCACCCGTGCCGACCACTGGCTGACGGCCGTGGCGGGGCTTGTCGCCCAGCCGGTCGCCGCCGCGCTGGTCCTGTCGGTGTCGGTCCTACTCTGCGCGTATGTGCTCACCGGCCTTCGCCGCAGGGCCCGTTGATGACCGCGGAGAGACCGGAGCGTGCCTTCCTGCTCACAACTCCCCTGAGAAAGCCCGCTTCTTTCCGATAAGGCGTCAATCGAGGGGCGGGCGCCGATCACCCTTTCGTGTGCTTTTCACCAAAGACCTCAAGGCTCATGGAAGCAACGCCGACAAAGGATGCGTGAGTACCCTTGCGCACACCATGATGACCGCCGCCCGTTCCGTCGAGCCGGGCCTCGCCGACCCGGGTGAACTCGACCGCTACCCCTTCGCGGAGGCGCCAGGCGCCGACCGCGCGGCTGCCCCCGTCTGGGAGGGCGCCGACACCGATCTGGGCCGGGTGGGACGGCGTACGACGAGCAGCCGCGGCCGCGGACTGCACGGCCAACTCGTCCAGCAGCTCGGCCAGATGATCGTCTCCGGAGACCTGGGCGCCGACCGGCCGCTCGTACCGGAGGAGATCGGCCAGCGCTTCGAGGTCTCCCGCACGGTGGTGCGGGAGTCGCTGCGCGTTCTTGAGGCCAAGGGCCTCGTGAGCGCCCGGCCCAATGTGGGTACGCGCGTCCGCCCGGTGAGCGACTGGAATCTGCTGGACCCCGACATCATCGAGTGGCGCGCTTTCGGACCGCAGCGCGACGACCAGCGCCGTGAGCTGAGCGAGCTGCGCTGGACGATCGAGCCCCTCGCCGCGCGGCTTGCCGCCGGCCACGGCCGGGCGGAGGTGCAGCAGCGGCTCGCCGAGATGGTCGAGATCATGGGCCACTCCCTCGCCCAGGGCGACTCGATCACCTTCGCCCGCGCGGACGCCGAATATCACTCCCTGCTGATCCAGCTCGCCGGCAACCGCATGCTGGAGCACCTCTCCGGCATCGTCTCCGCCGCCCTCCAGGTCTCCGGCGGCCCGGTCACCGGATGCGACCGCCCCACCGAGGCCTCGCTCGCCCACCATGCCCGGATCACCGACGCCCTCGCCTCCGGCGACGCGCACGCCGCGGAATCGGCCATGCGCCAACTGCTCACGGTCCAGCCGGAAGTGGAGCGCGTCGTGCCCGCGCCGCGCGAGCACTGACCGCCGCCAGGACCAGGACGTACGGGGATGTACGCATCGTGTGTCGCCGGACCCGGGGGGTCCGGCGATGCGATTGTGGGGCCTTAGATCCCGCTTCTGTGCGCTTTGTCGCAAATGGGGTGTGACTCGGGCCACGTGGAATGGGCGTAACACTCCTTGAGGCAGGGCGATGACCTAAGAGGTGACAGCCGAGGAGGGAATACGACCGCCGTGCGTGGCGCTGTATTCACCCTCTGAGGTCCTAGCCCGCGCCGTCGGCACATCCCCAGCCGACGGTCGTCGGCTCCGGCCCGATCCTGGGCGGGGCCGGAAGCCGTTTCCATCGTTCCGAGAGGTTGTTCGTGTCGGCCAGCACATCCCGTACGCTCCCGCCGGAGATCGCCGAGTCCGAGTCTGTGATGGCGCTCATCGAGCGGGGAAAGGCTGATGGGCAGATCGCCGGCGATGACGTGCGTCGGGCCTTCGAGGCCGACCAGATTCCGCCAACCCAGTGGAAGAATGTTCTGCGCAGCCTCAACCAGATCCTCGAGGAAGAGGGTGTGACGCTGATGGTCAGTGCCGCGGAGTCGCCCAAGCGCACCCGTAAGAGCGTCGCAGCGAAGAGCCCGGTCAAGCGCACCGCCACCAAGACTGTCGCGACCAAGACGGCCACGGCGAAGACCGTCGCGGCAGCCACCGCCGCTCCCGTGGTGGAGAGCGTGGACACGGCGGCCGACGAGGCCGTCGTACCCGCGAAGAAGACCGCCGCGAAGAAGACCGTGGCCAAGAAGGCGACGGTCAAGAAGACCGCCGCGAAGAAGACGACCGCCAAGAAGGCCACGGGCAAGAAGGACGCCGACGAGGCCCCGGACGGCGAAGAGCCGACCGACGAGATCCAGGGCGGCAAGGTCGAGGAGGAGGAGACCGAGGGCGAGAACAAGGGCTTCGTCCTCTCCGACGACGACGAGGACGACGCGCCGGCCCAGCAGGTCGCCGTCGCCGGTGCCACCGCCGACCCGGTCAAGGACTATCTGAAGCAGATCGGCAAGGTCCCGCTCCTCAACGCCGAGCAGGAGGTCGAACTCGCCAAGCGCATCGAGGCCGGGCTCTTCGCCGAGGACAAGCTGGCCAACTCCGACAAGCTCGCGCCCAAGCTCAAGCGTGAGCTGGAGATCATCGCCGAGGACGGCCGCCGCGCCAAGAACCATCTGCTGGAGGCCAACCTCCGGCTCGTGGTCTCGCTGGCCAAGCGGTACACCGGCCGCGGCATGCTCTTCCTGGACCTGATCCAGGAGGGCAATCTCGGTCTGATCCGCGCGGTCGAGAAGTTCGACTACACCAAGGGCTACAAGTTCTCCACGTACGCCACCTGGTGGATCCGGCAGGCGATCACCCGCGCCATGGCCGACCAGGCACGCACCATCCGTATCCCGGTGCACATGGTCGAGGTCATCAACAAGCTCGCGCGTGTGCAGCGCCAGATGCTCCAGGACCTGGGCCGCGAGCCCACCCCGGAGGAGCTGGCCAAGGAGCTCGACATGACCCCCGAGAAGGTCATCGAGGTCCAGAAGTACGGCCGTGAGCCGATCTCGCTGCACACCCCGCTGGGCGAGGACGGCGACAGCGAGTTCGGAGACCTGATCGAGGACTCCGAGGCGGTCGTCCCGGCCGACGCGGTGAGCTTCACGCTCCTCCAGGAGCAGTTGCACTCGGTCCTCGACACCCTCTCCGAGCGTGAGGCGGGCGTGGTCTCCATGCGCTTCGGCCTCACGGACGGCCAGCCCAAGACGCTGGACGAGATCGGCAAGGTCTACGGCGTGACGCGGGAGCGGATCCGGCAGATCGAGTCCAAGACCATGTCGAAGCTGCGCCACCCGTCGCGTTCGCAGGTCCTGCGCGACTATCTCGACTAGACCCTCGACCTGCTGGAGCCCGACCCACTCGGTCGGCACCTGATCCGCCCGGTCTCGATCGGGTCACTTTCAGGGGCGCACTGAAGCACGTTCGAAGGCCCGGATGCCTCCAGGGATCCGGGCCTTCACTCTGCGCGCGGGGTGCGGGAGGCGCGTCGGGGGCTGACTCTGGGTAGATACATCTTCACCGGAGAGTCAGGAGCCCGTATGCGCCGTTCCCTTGCCCGCGTGCTGACGGGAGGAGTGGCCGTGATCGCGGCGGGGGCGCTGCCGCTGCTCGTCTCACCCCTGCCCGCGGCCGCCGAGAGTGTGGTCATCGGGGGCGAGCCGGTACGGGCCGCCGACAGCCCCTGGGTCGTGGCCGTGTCCAGCCGTGACCGTTTCGGCGGTACGCGGGCGGGCCAGTTCTGCGGAGGCGTGGTGGTGGCTCCGACGAAAGTGCTGACGGCCGCGCACTGTATGAGCCCGGATGTGCTCGGAGGGCCTCCGGGACGGGTGCGCGACCTGAGTGTCATCGCGGGGCGCGACCGGCTGCGCGGCAGGGGCGGGCGTGTCGTATCCGTACGGTCCGTACAGGTGGATCCGGGGTACGACCCGGCGACCAATGCGGCGGATCTGGCCGTGCTGACCCTGGAGCGGTCGCTGCCGGGGCGGTACACGATCCGGCCCGCGGAGCAGGGCGATTCCGCCGCGACGCCCGGTACAGCCGCGGCCGTCTACGGCTGGGGCGACACTTCGGGGAACGGGGACTACGCCAGTACGCTGCGCTCGGCGCCGGTGACGGTGCTGCCGGACGGGAAGTGCGAGAAGGCCTACCCGGGCGGCTCAGGGGGCCGCTACGACCCCGCCACGATGCTCTGTGCGGGCGATCCCCAGGGCGGGCATGACGCGTGCCAGGGGGACAGCGGGGGGCCGCTGGTGGCCCAGGGACGGCTTATCGGGCTGGTCTCCTGGGGCAGCGGCTGCGGGCGCCAGGACAGTCCCGGTGTCTACACCAGGATCACCACGGGGAACAGGTCGGTCGCGGCCGCGGTGGGAGTGCCCGTACCGCGCTGAAGAGAACGGGCGGCCATCCCGCAGTACCGGGATGGCCGCCCGTCGGCCGGTGTGCGCCGGCCCCTGGCTCGTCGTGGATGCGAGGTGTCAGCGCTCCTCTTCACCGCCGCCGGCCGGAACAGCCGTCAGCCGGTCGGTCTCATCCTGTATTTCCGCGGCGATCTTCTTGAGTTCCGGCTCGAACTTACGTCCGTGGTGGGCGCAGAAGAGCAGTTCACCACCGCTGATCAGGACGACGCGCAGATAGGCCTGCGCGCCGCAGCGGTCGCAGCGGTCAGCCGCGGTCAGCGGGCTCGCGGGGGTCAGAACAGTAGTCACGTCGCCTCTTCTCTAGCTCGACGAGCTGTCGTACCAGGGTCAACATCCAACCAGGCCGAAAACGTTCCCGCTCTCGGCTTTTCCTCGAAAACTTCTTTCCGTGCTGGCCGGCTGCTGGTGGTTGGCGGCGAATGAGCCGTATTGCTGGCTGGGCTTCGCTCTACGGGTTTCGCTTCGCTTGACAGTGCTTGTCAGTGGGGAGCGCCCTCACCGGCTGGCTTGCCGGTTGTTGATGAGGACGTGCCCGGAGCCTAAATGGTTCATGCCTGGAAGGGAACGTGATGTGTGCTTCACCCTGGCGAGGGATCGAACACCTATACGACCTTGGACTAGCATGAGAAATCGCGAGGGTGGCGTGACAACGGCTCTACCAGGCCTCTGTACCCTCTGACCGGTGACAGACGCCGGGCCTTTACCCCACGGGGCCACATCTCAAATTCAGCGAGGAGCGAACCGCGTGACCGCCGAGACGTCCGTGCCGTCCACTGCGCTGCTGACCGCAGACCGTGACGGCTCCAACTACACCGCGCGGCACCTGCTCGTCCTTGAGGGGCTCGAAGCGGTCCGCAAGCGCCCCGGAATGTATATCGGCTCGACCGACAGCCGTGGCCTGATGCACTGCCTCTGGGAGATCATCGACAACTCCGTCGACGAGGCCCTGGGGGGGTACTGCGACCACATCGAGGTGATCCTCCATGAGGACGGCTCGGTCGAGGTCAAGGACAACGGCCGGGGCATCCCGGTCGATGTCGAGCCCAAGACCGGCCTGTCCGGCATCGAGGTCGTGATGACCAAGCTGCACGCCGGCGGCAAGTTCGGAGGTGGCTCGTACGCGGCCTCCGGCGGTCTGCACGGCGTGGGCGCCTCCGTGGTGAACGCGCTCTCGGCCCGCCTCGATGTCGAGGTGGACCGCAACAGCGCCACGCACTCGATCAGCTTCCGGCGCGGGGTCCCCGGCATCTTCACCGAGCCGGGCCCGGACAGCCCCTTCGATCCGGCGAACGGGCTGATCAAGGGCAAGCGGGTGCCCCGTACCCGTACCGGCACGCGCGTGCGCTACTGGGCGGACCGGCAGATCTTCCTCAAGGACGCCAAGCTCTCCCTGGAGACGCTCCACCAGCGCGCCCGCCAGACCGCCTTCCTGGTGCCCGGACTGACCATCGTCGTCAGGGATGAGCGCGCGGGCGCCGAGGGCGGGGGCCCGTCCGAGGAGATCTTCCGCTTCGACGGCGGGATCAGCGAATTCTGCGAATATCTGGCGCAGGACAAGGCCGTCTGCGACGTACTGAGGCTGACCGGGCAGGGCACCTTCAAGGAGACCGTGCCGGTCCTGGACGACCGCGGGCACATGACCCCCACCGAGGTCACCCGCGAGCTGGGCGTCGACATCGCCCTGCGCTGGGGCACCGGGTATGAGACCACGGTCAGGTCGTTCGTCAACATCATCGCGACGCCCAAGGGCGGCACCCATGTGAGCGGCTTCGAGCGCTCCCTGACCCGGACGGTCAACGAGGCGCTGCGCTCGGCCAAGATGCTGCGCGTAGCCGAGGACGACATCGTCAAGGACGACGCCCTGGAGGGTCTCACCGCCGTGGTCACGGTGCGGCTCGCCGAGCCGCAGTTCGAGGGCCAGACCAAGGAGGTCCTCGGCACCTCTGCGGCCAACAGGATCGTCTCCAATGTCGTCGCCAAGGAGCTGAAGGAGTTCCTGACCTCGACGAAACGCGATGCCAAGGCGCAGGCCAGGGCCGTGCTGGAGAAGGCCGTCGCGGCTGCCCGTACGAGGATCGCGGCCCGTCAGCACAAGGAGGCGCAGCGCAGGAAGACCGCGCTGGAGACCTCCTCGCTGCCGGCCAAGCTCGCCGACTGCCGCAGTGACGACGTGGACCGCAGCGAGCTGTTCATCGTGGAGGGGGACTCCGCGCTCGGTACGGCCAAGCTCGCCAGGAACAGCGAGTTCCAGGCGCTGCTCCCGATCCGCGGCAAGATCCTCAATGTCCAGAAGTCATCGGTCTCGGACATGCTCAAGAACGCCGAGTGCGGGGCGATCATCCAGGTCATAGGGGCGGGCTCCGGCCGTACGTTCGACATCGACGCGGCCCGTTACGGCAAGATCGTGCTGCTGGTCGACGCCGATGTCGACGGCGCCCATATCCGCTGTCTGCTGCTCACGCTCTTCCAGCGCTATATGCGGCCCATGGTGGAGGCGGGCCGGGTCTTCGCCGCCGTACCGCCGCTGCACCGGATCGAGCTGGTGCAGCCCAAGCGCGGCCAGGACAAGTACGTGTACACCTACTCGGACAACGAGCTGCGCCAGACGCTGCTGGAGTACCAGCGCAAGAACATCCGGTTCAAGGACTCCATCCAGCGCTACAAGGGCCTCGGCGAGATGGACGCCGACCAGCTCGCGGAGACCACGATGGACCCGCGCCACCGCACGCTGCGGCGGATCAACATCGGGGACCTGGAGTCGTCCGAGCAGATCTTCGATCTGCTGATGGGCAATGAGGTGGCGCCCCGCAAGGAGTTCATCACCAGCTCGGCGGCGACGCTGGACCGCTCGCGCATCGACGCCTGACGCGCTGTCCGGAGCCGTGGTCTCCACCCCAGGGTGGAGACCACGGCTCCACCTCTGATCAACCCGTACGCCGATGCTCCGACCTGGGCTTTCTCCGTACTGTCGACGGCGCCGACCTTCCGTGTCGGCCTTCCCCGTCCCCGGAGGCACTCCATGTCCGCGCTCGTCAATGTCCTGGTGATCATCGCCGCTGTCGCCCTGATCGCCGCACGCCAGCTCAGGCCGCAGCGGATCACCGCCGACGGGCGGCGCTGGCTGGTGCTGCCGGTGATCCTGGTGGTCCTGGCCCTGCGTGAGCCGGGTCTTCTCGACCAGCACCACCGGTCTCTGTCGGTGCTGCTGCTCGGAGCCGAGCTGCTGGTCGGTCTGGTGATGGGAGTCGGCTGGGCCAGGACCAGCAAGCTGTGGACCGGCCAGGACGGCACGCTGTGGAGCCGGGGCACCAAGGCCACGATCGCGGTCTGGATCGGCGGGATCGCGCTGCGGGTCGGCCTGATGGGCATCGGCGCGCTGGCCGGCGTTCACCAGGGGACCGGAGCACTGCTCCTCGCGCTCGCCGCCTCCGTACTGGTCCGCAGGGGCATGCTGGTGATGCGGGCGCGTACCGCCCGTCCGCCGTACGGTGACGGCTCGGCCGCCGCCGGGGCGGCAGCCGAGCCCTGGAAGGATCGTGTGTGACAGCCGAGGTCTGGACGAGCTGGCCCTCCCGGGAGGCCCTCTCCCGGCAGGGCCGTACCGAGGCCCGGCGCTGGCTGGCCCGTACGATACGGACGGTCGTCCTGGTGAGTCTGCTCTGGGCGACCCTCAGCCGGCGCCATGTGGACGGCTGGACGGCGGTGGCGGTTGTGGTGGTCATACTCGCCGCCGTCGGCTGCGCCTGGGCCTTCTTCCGCACCACCCTGCGGCATCAGCTCTGGCCGTCGGTCGGCCTGCTGGTCGTGCTGATGGGCGGGGCCATCGTCTCGAACCAGGCCGGGTTCGAGGTTCCCGCGGTCGTGATCTGGTGCGGCTGCGGCGTCTCCGCCATGGAACGGCTGCCGCTCGCCGCCGCCCTGCCCGTCGCCTTCGCCGCTCTCGGTGGATTCGCCGCGGTCAACCACGAGTCCTGGCCGGGCGCGGCGATCACGACCGCGGGTCTGCTCCTCGGCGGGTATGTGCTGCGGCTCGACGCGGAGGCGCGCGGCAGCGCCCAGCGGCTGCTGGCCCAGGAGCGGGCGGCCCGTGCCGCCGAGGCCGAGTCGGCCGCCCTCGCCGAGCGGGCCAGGATCGCCCGCGACATCCATGACGTCCTCGCGCACAGCCTCTCCGCGCAGCTCGTGCACTTGGAGGCGGCCCGGCTGCGGATCGAGAAGGAACCCCCGGGTCCGTTCCGCGACCAGATCCTGGAGCGGGTGGTGGCCGCGCGCTCCATGGCGCGCGAAGGGCTCGCCGAGACCCGGCAGGCGCTCTCCGCGCTGCGCGGGGAGATGCCCCCGCTCGGTGAGTATCTGCGGGAGCTGGCCGCGGTGGACGGTGCCGAGGCGGTGGTCGAGGGGACTCCGAGGCCGCTGCCAGCGGAGGCCTCGCAGACGGTACGGAGGGTGGCGCAGGAGGCGCTCACCAACGTACGGAAACACGCGCCGGGGGCGCGCGTGCGGATGGTGCTCACGTACGGGACGGACGAGGTCACGCTGGATGTACGGGACTCCGGCGGGAAGGGCGCGGGCCCGGCCGGGCTGGGGGCCTCGGGCTCCGGGTACGGTCTGCTGGGGATGAGGGAGCGCGCCGAACTGCTCGGCGGGAGCCTGGAGGCCGGACCGCACGGCATCCGGGGCTCCGGTCCCGAGCACACGGAGGGTCCGGAAGGGCCGGAGGGCTCCGAGGTCTCTGAGGGTTCCGAGCGTCCTCAGGAGCGCGAAGGTCTCAAAGGCCCCCGAGCGAAAGGTTTCACCGTGCGTCTGCGAGTGCCCGCGTGACGGCCAGGGTGATCGTGGCCGACGATCAGGCCGTGGTGCGCGAGGGCATTGTGATGCTGCTCGGGCTGCTGCCCGGTATCGAGGTCGTCGGCGCCGCGAAGGACGGCGAGGAGGCCGTGTCCCTGGTCGCCGAACTCGCTCCCGATGTCGTCCTGATGGATCTGCGGATGCCGCGCTGCGACGGGGTGGAGGCGACGCGCCGTATCCGTACCGAACACCCGGGCACACAGGTGGTGGTCCTCACGACCTACGCCGACGACGACTCGCTCTTCGCCGCGCTCCGGGCCGGTGCGCGCGGCTATCTCACCAAGGACGCGCAGGGCGAGGAGATCGTACGGGCCGTCGAGGACGTACTGGCGGGTCAGGCCGGGCTGGCACCCGCCGTACAGCGCAGACTTCTGGAGCGGGTCACCGCCCCGCACGAGCCTCCGGCGCCCGTGGAACTGCCCGACGGGCTCACCGCCCGGGAGGCCGAAGTGCTCTCCCTGGTCGCGGAGGGGCTCTCCAACAGGGAGATCGCACAGCGGCTGCACATCGGCGCGGCCACGGTGAAGACCCATATCAACAATCTCTTCGCCAAGGCCGGGGTGCGCGATCGCGCACAGGCCGTGCGATACGCCTATCAACGGGGACTCATCCCGCCACCCGGGACAACTATCACCTGATGGGGTGAAGCCGGGGCGACCGGACTCCCGGGCGCCACCGTGCCGACCATCCTTGCTACGCGGCCGAAACGGTTCGCCGACAAGGAGAGTTGACCGGTGGAGAAGCAGGATGGGCGGGAGACCGCGGCGGTGCGGCTGGACGACCCGTGGTACGAAGCGCTGGCCTCGGACTGGGGCGAGCCCGACGGCTCCGGCCCGCCGCCGGCACCTGTCCCGCCAGGAAGCGCCGCCGACGGCGACACGGACTCCGACATCTATCTGCGGGTGCAGCGCAGCGCCGCCTTCCAGGAGGTGCGCGGCCGCTACCGGCGCTTTGTGATCCCCGCGTCGCTCGCCTTCTTCCTGTGGTACTTCGCGTATGTCGTGGCAGCGACGACCGCGCCGGAGCTGATGGCGAAACCGGTGGTCGGAGCGGTGAATGTCGCGATGGTGGCGGGCCTCGGCCAGTTCCTCTCCACCTTTCTGCTGGCCTGGGCGTACGCACGCCATGCCCGGCTGCGCAGGGACCGGGCGGCGCTCGAACTGCGCTGGGCCGTCTTCGACCAGGAGCAGGCACGGGAGCAGGCGGAGAAGCGGCCCGGGCCGACGTCGGCCACGATGCCCACGGCACCGACGACTCCGGGGCGTGCCCGGTGAGCGGCGATCATCAGACTCTGGCGCTGCTGCTGTTCAGCGCGTTCGTCGCGGTCACCCTCGGGATCACCACATGGGTGAGCCGCCATCGGCAGGGCTCGGCGGAGGAGTTCTACGCCGGCGGGCGGCTGTTCTCACCCATGGAGAACGGTTTCGCCATCGCCGGGGACTATATGTCCGCCGCCTCCTTCCTCGGCATCTCCGGCCTGATCGCCCTCTTCGGCTACGACGGCGTGCTCTACTCGGTCGGCTTCCTCGTCGCCTGGCTGGTCGTCCTCTTCCTGGTCGCCGAACTCGTCCGTAACTGCGGCCGGTTCACCCTCGCCGATGTGGTCGCCGCCCGGATGCGCGAGCGGCCGGTCAGGGTCGCGGCGGGCATCTCCTCGGTCACCGTGTCGGTGCTCTATCTCGTCGCGCAGATGGTCGGGGCGGGCAGTCTGGTCGCTCTTCTGCTCGGCGGTACGAGCGCGTCGGCGCGCACCTGGACCGTGATCGGTGTCGGCGCGCTGATGGTCGCCCATGTGACGCTCGGCGGGATGCGGGCCACCACCTGGATCCAGATCGTCAAGGCCGTCCTGCTGATGGCCGGGGCGGTCGCGCTGACCACGCTCGTCCTGGTCCGCTTCCACGGCGATGTCAATGGACTGCTGAACACCGCCGTGGCGCACAGCGGCCATGGCGGGGAGTTCCTCGCGCCCGGTCTCAAGTACGGCGGGGACTGGACCGCGCGGTTCGACTTCATCAGCCTGGGGCTGGCGCTCGTCCTGGGCACGGCGGGGCTGCCGCACATCCTGTCCCGCTTCTACACCGTGCCGACGGCGCGGGCCGCTCGGCGCTCGGTGGTCTGGGCCATCGGACTCATCGGCGGCTTCTATCTGATGACGATCGTGCTCGGGTTCGGGGCGGCGGCGCTGGTCGGCTCGGATGCCGTACGGGCGTCGAACGCGGCCGGGAACACGGCGGTTCCACTGCTGGCGCTCGATCTCGGGGGAGGGGCGGGATCCACCGGCGGAACGGTTCTCTTCGCGGTTGTCGCGGCGATCGCGTTCGCCACCATCCTGGCCGTCGTCGCGGGCATCACGCTCGCGTCTTCGGCCTCCGTCGCGCATGACCTGTACGCGTCGCTCCGGCGTCGGCGTACCCACCGAAGGGGCGGGCGGCGGGGCGAGGTCGCGGTGGCCCGGCTGGCGGCGGCCGGGATCGGCGCGATGGCCATCGCGCTGAGCCTGCTGGCCCAGGAGCTGAATGTGGCCTTCCTGGTCGGACTCGCCTTCGCGGTCGCCGCCTCGGCCAATCTGCCCGCCCTGCTGTACTCCCTGTTCTGGCGGAGCTTCACCACGCGGGGCGCGGTCTGGGCCGTCTACGGGGGACTGGTTCCGGCCGTGGTGCTGGTGGCGCTCTCGCCGGTGGTCTCGGGGAGCCCGGAGGCGGTGTTCCCCGGCCTGGACTTCCAGGTGTTCCCGTTGCAGAACCCGGGCGTGGTCTCCATTCCGCTGGGCTTCCTCGCGGGCTGGATCGGTACGGTCACCTCGCCGGAGCGGCCGGACGCGGCCAAGCACGCGCAGACGGAGGTGCGTTCGCTGACGGGCGCGGGCGCGGTGTGACCGTACCGCGCTGTACGGTTCTGCGGCGTACGGTCGTGCTCAGCCCCCGACCAGTCCGGTCAGCCCCTCGACCAGGTGAACCGGTGCTCGGGGCGGCCCGTCTCGCCGTACCGCAGCGTGAGTTCCACCCGTCCGGCCCGCTCCAGCAGTTTGAGATAGCGCTGCGCGGTCTGCCGGCTCATTCCCGCGCGCTCCGCGATCTCGTGTGCCGACAGCGGCCCGTCCGCGCCCATCAGCACCTGGCGCACCAGCTCCGCGGTGGTGGGGGAGTGGCCCTTGGGCAGGGCGGGGGCGCTCGCGGCGGAGAGCGCCCCGAACATCCGGTCCACCTCCGACTGTTCCGCCTCGCCGCCGCCGTCCAGGGTGCGGCGCAGCGTCGCGTACGCCTCCAGCTTGGCGCGCAGCCCGGCGAAATTGAACGGTTTGACCAGGTATTGGAGCGCTCCATGGCGCATCGCGGCCTGGACGGTGGCGACATCGCGTGCCGCCGTCACCATGATCACATCGGTCTGATGGCCCAGCCGCCGCAACTCCCGAACCACCGCGAGCCCGTTCTCGTCCGGCAGATAGTGGTCCAGGAGGATCAGATCGACGGCCTGCTCGGAGATCCGGCCGAGCGCCTCGGCGGCCGAGTGCGCCTGGGCCACCACCCGGAAGCCCGCCACCTTGGCCACATAGGCCGTATTGATCTCCGCGACCCGGATGTCGTCGTCCACGACCAGTACGTCGATCATCGTGTCTCCCCGGCCGGGCTCATCGGGCCATCAACGACTGCCGGTTCCGCTTCCGCCTCGGCGGTCAGGGCCTCCGGGAGCACGACGGTGAACTCGGCGCCGCCGCCCGCCGATTCGCCGACCCGGGCGCTGCCGCCCTGCCGCTCGGCGAGTCTGCGTACCAGGGCCAGACCCAGACCGCGCTTGCCGTGGGCCGGGGGCTCCTTGGTCGACCAGCCCTCGGAGAAGACCAGTTCGCGATGGGCTGCGGGGACACCGGGACCGCTGTCGGAGATCACAAGGACGACCGTACGGCCTTCCGCCCGCAGTTCCACCTCGATCCTCGGGTCCTCGGAGCCGGCCGCCGCGTCCAGCGCGTTGTCGACCAGATTGCCGACGACCGTGACCAGGCCCTGCGGGTCCACCAGCCGGTCGGGCAGCAGGCTGCCGGGCGAGAGCCGCAGCGAGACCCCGCGCTCGGCGGCGACGGTGGCCTTGCCGACCAGCAGCGCGGCGGGCAGCGGGTCATGGATCCGCTCGGTGATCTGCTCGGCGGTGGCCCGGTGCACCCCGACGACCTCGGTGACGAACTCCACGGCCTCCTCGTGCATGTCCAGCTCCAGCAGCCCGAGCAGGGTGTGCATCCGGTTGGCGTGCTCATGGTCCTGGGCGCGCAGGGCGTCGATCAGCCCGCGGGTGGCGTCCAGTTCACGGCCCAGCCGCTCCAGCTCGGTGCGGTCGCGGAGGGTGACGACCGCGCCGCCGTCGTCGGTGGGCATCCGGTTGGCGACCAGGACACGGCTGCCCCGGACGGCGAGCAGATCCTCGCCCAGCACCCGCCCCGCCAGCACCTCGGTGGTGCGTCCGCCGCCCAGCACCTCGTCCAGCGGGCGGCCTATGGCGTCGGGGCCCAGGCCGAGCAACCGCTGCGCCTCGTCGTTGATCAGCCGTATCCGGCCGCTCCCGTTCAGCGCCACCACGCCCTCCCGCAGGCTGTGCAGCATGGCCTCGCGCTCGGTGAGCAGCGCTGAGATATCGGAGAAGGCCAGGTCATGGGTCTGCCGCTGGAGCCGCCTGGAGATCAGATACGCGGCGAGCGCCCCCGCGGCCAGCGCTCCTCCGGCATAGGCGAGCAGCCCCGGGATCGCGGCGAGCAGCCGGTCACGGACGCTGTCGTACGCGATGCCGACCGAGACGGCTCCGACGATCTCGCCCGTACGGTCGCGCAGCGGGACCTTGCCCCGGGCGGAGCGGCCGAGCGTACCGCTGTCGATCTCCATGACATGCGCGCCCGCGAGGGGCGCGCTGGGGTCGGTGGAGACGACCCTGCCGATCTGGCTCGTGTCGGTGTGCGACCAGCGGACCCCGCGTCTGTCCATGATCACCACATACTCGGCGCCGGTGGCCCGCCGGATGCGCTCGGCCTCGGCCTGTACGGGCCCGCCGGGCGTCGGCCGCGAGGACACCAGATCGGCGGCGATCTCCGCGGAGGCGGCGGTCTCGGCGATCGCCAGCGCGCGGCTCATCGCCTGGTCGTCCAGCTCATGGCTGAAGGGCGCCAGAAAGAGGCCGGTGGCCAGCACGGTGACGCCCGCGGCGATGGCGAGCTGCATCAGCAGCACCTGCGAGAAGACCCGGCGCGGCCAGCCGAATCGCCGGCGTCTCTCCTCGGTGCCCGGTCCGGCACTCATGTGTACGAACGGTAGAGGGCCGGGCGGGCTTTCTGAAATTTCCATGGTTCCGCAAATTGCTTGCAAGGTTTGCAGATCGCTTACGTTTGCCTGATGAGCGGCCAAAAACTGCCTGGTGTGGGGTCGCGGGGGTCAACTCAGGAGGCGAACCAGTGGATTTGGTTCTGTCTGAGCAGTGGACGGACTGGCAGTTCTCTGCAACTCTCTGACCGCAAAACGCAAAAGACCCTGCTCATCAGTGCACAAATGCTTGCCATTCGGCAGGCAGTCAGAGCCGCGCCCTCGCCGCCCCCGCGCCGAGGCCGAAGATCGGGGATCCATGAGATCGCTACGCCGGAGATGGCGGGTCCTCTCCGCCGCCATAGCCACCAGTCTTGTGATGATCGGCTGGCCGTCGCTGACCGCTGCCGCGGCCGACGGCCCCAACGTCGCCGCGGGGCGGACCGCGGCGTCGAGCACCAGTACGGGCGGCACGGGAGCCCGTAACGCGACGGACGGAAACCAGTCGACGTACTGGGAGGGCAACGGCAAGGGCCCTCAGTGGGTACAGACGGACCTGGGCTCCAGCAAGCGCGTCGACGAGGTCGTGCTGAAGCTCCCCGCAGGGTGGGAGAGCCGCAAGCAGACCCTGTCCCTCCAGGGCAGCGCCGACGGGACCAGCTTCGCGACGCTGAAGACCTCGGCCACGTACAGCTTCAGCAAGGGCCAGGGCAACACGGTGAAGGTCGCCTTCCCGGCCACCAAGGCGCGGTTCGTGCGGGCGAACTTCACCGCCAACACGGCGGGGAAGAAGGCCCAGCTCGCCGAGCTGGAGGTGCACGCCGCGGCGGCCGCCTCGGTGAACCTCGCCCTCGGCAAGACGCTGACCGCGAGCAGCTTCACCGAGGTCTACGGGCCCGGCAACGCCAATGACGGCAACAAGGCCACCTACTGGGAGAGCAGGAACAACGCCTTCCCGCAGTGGATCCAGGCCGACCTCGGCTCCTCCGTCCGCGTCAACCAGGTGGTCCTGCGGCTGCCGGACGGCTGGGGAGCCAGGGACCAGACGCTCAAGATCCAGGGCAGCACCGACAACAACAACTTCACCGATCTGACGGCGTCCAAGGCCTACACCTTCAGCCCCGCGACCGCGCAGACGGTGACGATCTCCTTCGACGCCACCACCACGCGCTATGTCCGGGCGCTGATCACGGCCAACACCGGGCAGCCCGGCGGCCAGGTCTCCGAGCTGGAGGTCTACGGCCCCGAGACCGGTGACACCCAGGCCCCCACCGCCCCCACGGAGCTGGCCTACACCGAGCCGGCCACCGGCCAGATCCGGCTGAGCTGGAAGGCGTCGACCGACGACACCGGTGTCACGGGCTACGACATCTACGCCAACAACGAGCTGCGCACCAGCGTCGCGGGCAATGTCACGTCCTTCACCGACACGCAGCCGACCGGGACGACCGTCTCGTACTTCGTACGGGCCAAGGACGCGGCCGGCAATGTCTCCGGCAACAGCAACACGGTCACCCGCCAGGGGGACACCGGTGACACCCAGGCGCCGACCGTGCCCACGAACCTCGCCTACACCGAGCCGTCCTCCGGCCAGATCAGGCTGACCTGGGGCGCCTCCACGGACAACCGGGGCGTGACGGGCTACGACATCTACGCCAACAATGTGCTGCGCGCGAGCGTGGCGGGCAATGTCACCACCTACACGGACACCCAGTCCGCGGGCACCACGGTCTCGTACTTCGTACGGGCCAAGGACGCGGCGGGCAACCAGTCCGGCAACAGCAACACGGTGACCAGGAACGGCAGTTCCGGTACGGCGTCGAACCTGGCCGTCGGCAAGCCGATCACCGCGTCCTCGACGGTCTTCACCTTCGTCGCGGAGAACGCCAACGACAACAGCCTCACCACCTACTGGGAGGGCGCGGGCGGCAGCTACCCCAACACCCTCACCGTGAAGCTGGGCGCCAACGCCGACACCCAGAGCGTGGTCGTCAAGCTCAACCCGGACAGCAGCTGGGGCCCGCGCACCCAGAACATCCAGGTGCTGGGCCGTGAGCAGAACGCCACCGGCTTCACCAGCCTGGTGGCCGCCAGGGACTACGCCTTCACCCCGGCCAGCGGCAATCTGGTGACCATCCCGGTCACCGCGCGCGTCGCCGACGTCCAGCTGCGGTTCACGTCCAACACCGGCGCCGGCGCGGGCCAGGTGGCGGAGTTCCAGGTCCTCGGTGACCCGGCGCCCAACCCGGACCTGGAGGTCACCGCGCTGAGCGCGTCCCCGGCCTCCCCGGTCGAGTCCGACCCGATCACCCTGTCGGCGACCGTGCGCAACTCCGGAGCGCTCGCCTCCCCGGCCGGTTCGGTCGAGTTCCGGCTCGGCGGTACGAAGGTGGGCACCGGTTCCGTGGGCGCGCTCGCGGCCGGGGCCTCGGCCACCGTCACCGCGAACATCGGTGCGCGGGACGCCGGTTCGTACCAGCTCAGCGCGGTCGCCGACCCGGCCAACGCGATCATCGAGCAGAACGAGACCAACAACACCTACACGGCGGCGAGCCCGCTGGTGGTGCGGCCGGTCGCCAGCTCGGACCTGATCGCGGCCACGGTCTCCACCTCGCCCTCCTCGCCGTCGGCCGGGGACACCGTCTCCTTCTCGGTGGCGATCAGGAACCAGGGCACGGTGGCCTCCGCGGCGGGCGCCCACGGCATCACGCTGTCGCTGCTGAACTCGTCCGGAGCCACGGTCCAGACCCTGACCGGCTCGTACAACGGCACCATCGCCGCGGGCGCGACCTCGGGCCCGGTGGGCCTGGGCACCTGGACGGCCGCCAACGGCTCGTACCAGATGAAGGTCGTCATCGCCGACGACGCCAATGAGCTGCCGGTCAAGCGCGCCAACAACACCAGCACCCAGCCGCTCTTCGTCGGTCGCGGCGCCAACATGCCGTACGACATGTACGAGGCGGAGGACGGGGTCGCGGGCGGCGGCGCCCAGGTCGTCGGTCCCAACAGGACCGTCGGCGACATCGCGGGCGAGGCGTCGGGCCGCAAGGCCGTCACCCTCAACGGCAACGGCAACTATGTCGAGTTCACCACCAGGGCCAGCACCAACACCCTGGTCACCCGGTTCTCCATCCCCGACTCGGCGGGCGGCGGAGGCACCAACTCCAACCTGAACATCTATGTCGACGGCACGTTCGTCAAGGCCATCGACCTCACCTCGAAGTACGCCTGGCTGTACGGGAACGAGACGGCGCCCGGCAACTCCCCGGGCTCCGGCGCGCCCCGTCACATCTACGACGAGGCCAACGTCATGCTGGGCAGGACCGTCCCGGCGGGCAGCAAGATCAGGCTCCAGAAGGACGCGGCCAACGCGGGCACCTTCGCGATCGACTTCATCAACCTGGAGCAGGTCGCGCCGACCGCCAACCCGGACCCGGCGACGTACACCGTCCCGACCGGATTCACCCACCAGGACGTGCAGAACGCGCTGGACCGGGTCCGTATGGACACCACCGGCAAGCTGGTCGGTGTCTATCTGCCGGCCGGTGACTACCAGACGTCCAGCAAGTTCCAGGTGTACGGAAAGCCGGTCCAGGTCCTCGGCGCGGGTCCCTGGTACACCAGGTTCTTCGCTCCGTCGACGCAGGAGAACACCGATGTCGGCTTCCGCGCGGAGGCGGCGGCGAAGGGCTCGTCCTTCACCGGCTTCGCGTACTTCGGCAACTACACCTCGCGCATCGACGGTCCCGGCAAGGTGTTCGACTTCGCCAATGTCTCGGACATCACGATCGACAACATCTGGAACGAGCACATGGTCTGCCTCTACTGGGGCGCCAACGCGGACCGGATCACGATCAAGAACTCCCGGATCCGGAACATGTTCGCCGACGGCATCAACATGACCAACGGCTCCACCGACAACCACGTGGTCAACAACGACGCGCGGGCGACCGGCGACGACAGCTTCGCGCTGTTCTCGGCGATCGACGCCGGTGGCGCGGACATGTTCAACAACGTGTACGAGAACCTGTCCTCCACGCTGACCTGGCGGGCGGCGGGTCTCGCGGTGTACGGCGGCTACCGCAACACCTTCCGGAACATCCATATCGCGGACACCCTGGTCTACTCGGGCATCACGGTCAGCTCGCTGGACTTCGGCTACGCGATGAACGGATTCGGGACCGAGCCCACGACGATCGAGAATGTCTCGATCATCCGGGCCGGCGGTCACTTCTGGGGCAGCCAGACCTTCCCCGGAATCTGGCTGTTCTCGGCGTCGAAGGTGTTCCAGGGGATCCGGATCAACAATGTCGACATCGTCGATCCGACCTACAGCGGCGTCATGTTCCAGACCAACTACGTGGGCGGCCAGCCGCAGTTCCCGATCAAGGACACCATCCTCAGCGACATCTCGATCACCGGCGCCCGCAAGAGCGGTGACGCCTTCGACGCCAAGTCCGGCTTCGGACTGTGGGCGAACGAGATGCCCGAGGCGGGTCAGGGACCGGCTGTCGGTGAGGTCACCTTCAACGGTCTGACGCTCAACAACAACGCGGTGGACATCAGGAACACGACGTCCACCTTCAGGATCAACGTCAATCCGTGAGTGATCCGCAATCCGTGAGTGATCCAGAGGGCTGAGAGCGGGACTGTGGCGGGTTGGCGATCCGTAGCAAATTGGCGGCAACCCGTCACATGTCCGTAATCGGGCCCAGGCAGTGTGGTGTCGGCCGGATCCGTCCGGCCGGCACCGTGCTTGTCAGCGTCTTTTACGCTCGTGAGCAAGTAGCTTGCATGTCTTGCGATAGTCTTGCGTGTATGACGCGACGACTTGCTCAGGTGGCGAAGAAGGTTGGGGTCAGCGAGGCCACGGTCAGCCGGGTGCTCAACGGCAAGCCCGGAGTCTCGGAGGCCACGCGGCAGTCGGTGCTGACCGCGCTGGACGTCCTCGGCTATGAGCGGCCGACGCAGTTGCGCGGGGAGCGGGCCCGGCTCGTCGGGCTGGTGCTGCCGGAGCTGCAGAATCCTATCTTCCCCGCGTTCGCCGAGGTGATCGGCGGAGCGCTGGCCCAGCAGGGCCTCACGCCCGTGCTCTGTACCCAGACCAAGGGCGGGGTCTCCGAGGCGGACTATGTGGAACTGCTGCTCCAGCAGCAGGTGTCCGGAGTGGTCTTCGCGGGCGGTCTGTTCGCGCAGGCGGACGCGCCGCACGACCACTACCGCCAGCTCGCCGAGCGCAAGATTCCGGTCGTCCTGATCAACGCGCCGATCGAGAACCTCGACTTCCCCTGTATCTCCTGCGACGACGCCGTCGCCGTCGAGCAGGCCTGGCGCCATCTCGCCTCGCTCGGCCACGAGCGCATTGGCCTGGTGCTCGGCCCCTCCGACCATGTGCCGTCCCGGCGCAAGCTGGCGGCGGCCCTCGCGGCGGCGCGGGCGGCCGGGACCCGGCTCCCCGACGAGTACATCGAGCGGACCATGTTCTCCCTGGAGGGCGGCCAGGCGGCGACGTCGCGCCTGCTGGACCGGGGCGTCACCGGGATCATCTGTGCCAGTGACCCGCTGGCCCTGGGGGCGGTACGGGCCGCTCGCCGGCGCGGTCTGGACGTACCCCGGGAGGTGTCGGTGGTCGGCTTCGACGACTCCGCGTTCATGAACTGCACCGAGCCGCCGCTGACCACCGTGCGGCAGCCCATCGAGGCCATGGGCCGCGCGGCGGTCGAGATGCTCAACGCGCAGATCCAGGGCGGTGCCGTACCGCCCGGTGAGCTGCTGTTCGAGCCGGAGCTGGTGGTACGGGGCTCCACGGCGCAGGCGCCCCGGCAGCCGGCCGGGCAGACCTCCGCGGAGGCGGCCGCGGGCGCCTGAGCGACCGGCCTCAGGGCCGGGCGAGCGCTGTCCGGGCACGATCCGGGCGCTGTCCCAACGACGTTTGTACGGGGCCCCGTTGAGGGCCCCTTCGTCGTTTCCGCGCCCCGTCGGCACCGTATCCGCACGTCGCGAAGGGCGTGTGGCCCCCTGCGGGATCAAACCGGCCCATGCAGCGCACTGTCAAGTATTTGCGAAATCGGGGCGACATATTGCGGACATCAGTAGTTAGTGGTTGAGTGAGCGCCGCCACACAGCGAGAAGCTGTGGGTTTCCCACGCTCCTGCCCAAGAGGGGTCCCACCGATGAGAAGCTCCGGGTTCCGCCGTACCTGTACCGCAGCCATAGCCTCCGCGCTCGCCCTCACTGGACTGGCCGCGTGCGGCTCGGACAGCGAGGACGCCGCGGGGGGCAAGACGCAAGTCACCGTGAACTGCATGCCCCCGAAGAGCGCCAAGATCGACCGGCAGAGCTTCGAGGACGACATCAAGGCGTTCGAGAAGGCGAACCCGGAGATCGACATCGTCGGCCACGACGCCTTCCCCTGCCAGGACCCCAAGACCTTCGACGCCAAGCTCGCCGGCGGCCAGATGGAAGACGTCTTCTACACGTACTTCACGGACGCCAAGCATGTCGTCGACATCAACCAGGCCGCGGACATCACCTCGTACGTCAAGGACGTGAAGGGCTACACCGACATCCAGCAGTCGCTGCGCGATGTCTACACGGTCGACGGCAAGGTCTACGGCGTTCCGCGTACCAACTACTCGATGGGCCTCCTCTACAACAAGAAGCTCTTCGAGCAGGCCGGCCTCGACCCCGACAAGCCCCCGGCCACCTGGGACGAGGTCCGCGCCGCCGCCAAGAAGATCGCGGGCCTGGGCAAGGGCTATGTGGGATACGCCGACTACAGCGCGCAGAACCAGGGCGGCTGGCACTTCACCGCGGAGATGTACTCGCAGGGCGGCGATGTCGTCAGCCCCGACGGCAAGTCGGCGGCCGTCGACAGCCCGGAGGGCAAGGCCGTGCTCCAGACGCTCAAGGACATGCGCTGGACCGACAACTCCATGGGCAGCAAGCAGCTCCTGATCCTCAACGACGTCCAGCAGATGATGGGCTCCGGCAAGCTCGGCATGTACATCTCCGCCCCGGACAACATCCCGATCCTGGTCAAGGAGAAGGGCGGCAAGTACGAGGACCTCGCGCTCGCCCCGATGCCCGGCGGCAAGGGCACGCTCATCGGCGGCGACGGCTACATGTTCAACAAGAAGGCCACCCCGGAGCAGATCAAGGCCGGTCTGAAGTGGCTCGAATACCAGACCATCGGCCCCGGCACCGGCCTCAACAACTGGAAGCGCGCCGCCGATCTGAAGGCCCCGGTCGGGCTGCCCGAGCCCCGGCTCTGGACCGGCGGGACCGACGCCAAGGACCAGGCGCTGAAGAAGCAGTACGCCAATGTGCCGGTGGAGAACTACCAGGCGTTCCTCGACGGGAGCCAGCAGCTCACCGCGAAGCTGGAGCCGCCGAAGGCCCAGCAGATCTACTCCGTCCTCGACGGAGCGGTCTCCGCGGTCCTCACCAAGAAGGACGCCGACATCGACGGACTGCTGAAGGACGCGCAGTCCAAGATCGACGGAATTCTGGCCCGGGGCTGAGGCTGACGCACCGATGAAGACTGTCCAGGCCCCCCACCGGTCCGCCGGCGCGCCGCCCGTCACCCCGGGGCCGCGCCCGGCGGGCCGCCGGTCCGCGAGCCCCCTCGCGCGCCGGCTCTCCCACCAGGCCCGCGCCTACGGCTTCCTGATCGGCGGCCTGATCTGCTTCGCGCTGTTCTCCTGGTATCCGGCGATCCGCGCGGTGATCATCGCCTTCCAGAAGTACACGCCCGGATCGGCCCCCGAGTGGGTCGGGACCGACAACTTCACCCAGGTCTTCCACGACCCGGAGTTCGGAGCGGCCTGGCGCAACACCCTCACCTTCACCCTGCTCGCCCTGCTCATCGGCTTCGCGGTGCCGTTCGTGATGGCGCTCGTCCTCAATGAACTGCGGCACGCCCGGTCGTTCTTCCGCGTGGTCGTCTATCTCCCGGTGATGATCCCGCCGGTGGTCAGCGCCCTGCTGTGGAAGTGGTTCTACGATCCGGGCGCCGGCCTCGCCAACGAGGCACTGCGCTTCCTCCACCTGCCCACCTCGAACTGGACCAACGGCGCGGACACCGCGCTGCTCTCCCTGGTCATCGTCGCCACCTGGGCGAACATGGGCGGCACGGTCCTGATCTACCTCGCCGCGCTCCAGGGCATCCCGGGGGAGCTGTACGAGGCGGCGGAGCTGGACGGCGCGAACATCTGGCAGCGCGTACGCCATGTGACCATCCCGCAGACGCGCTTCATCATCCTGATGCTGATGCTCCTCCAGATCATCGCCACCATGCAGGTGTTCACCGAGCCCTTCGTGATCACCGGCGGCGGTCCTGAGAACTCCACCGTCACCATCCTGTACCTGATCTACAAGTACGCCTTCCTCTACAACGACTTCGGCGGGGCCTGCGCCCTGAGCGTGATGCTGCTCGTCGTGCTCAGTCTCTTCTCCGCCCTCTATCTGCGGCTCACCCGCACCGACGACTGAGAGGAGCGCAGCGCCATGACCCAGATCGCGCCGCCTCCCCGGCAGGCACCCCCCTCGGTGGCCGGGACCGCCGGACGCAAGACCCAGAGCCCGGCCGTACGGACGCTGGTCTCCCCGCTCGCGCTCGGCAGCACCCGCGGCAGGATCCTGTACTGGACCGTCTTCTGCGCGGTCGTTCTCGGCTTCGCGCTGGCCTTCCTGTTCCCGGTGTACTGGATGGCCTCCGGCGCCATGAAGACCCCCGACGAGGTGGTCCAGACACCGCCGACCCTGTTCCCCGAGTCCCTGACCTTCACCGCGTACACCGACGCCTGGGAGCAGATGCAGCTTCCGACGCATCTGTGGAACACGGTGGTGCAGGCGGCCGGGGCCTGGATCCTCCAGCTCGTGTTCTGTACGGCGGCGGCCTATGCGCTGTCCAAGCTCAAGCCGGCGTTCGGGAAGATCATCCTGGGCGGCATCCTGGCCACCCTGATGGTTCCGGCCCAGGCCCTGCTCGTACCGAAGTACCTGACCGTCGCCGATCTGCCGCTCATCCACACCAGTCTGCTCAACGACCCGCTCGGCATCTGGCTGCCGGCCGTCGCCAACGCCTTCAACCTCTATCTCCTCAAGCGGTTCTTCGACCAGATCCCGCGCGATGTGCTGGAGGCGGCGGAGATCGACGGCGCGGGAAAGCTCCGTACCCTCTGGTCGATCCTGCTGCCCATGTCCAGGCCGGTGCTCGGCGTGGTGTCGATCTTCGCGCTGGTCGCCGTCTGGCAGGACTTCCTCTGGCCTCTGATGGTCTTCTCGGACACCGAGCAGCAGCCCATCAGCGTGGCGCTCGTCCAGCTCTCCCAGAACATCCCGCTGTCGGTGCTGATCGCCGCCATGGTGATCGCCAGTATTCCGATGGTCCTGATGTTCCTGGTGTTCCAGCGCCACATCATCGCCGGCATCAGTGCCGGCAGTACCAAGGGCTGACCAGCTCCAGCCCCGACCGTGCCACCCCCCTCACCTTCACCTCGACGCAGAAGGCTTCGCACTGTGAGACAGCCCTCCCCTGCCCCTCTGGAGCCCGCCGACAAGAACTGGTGGCGCGATGCCGCCATCTACCAGATCTACGTACGCAGCTTCGCCGACGGTGACGGAGACGGCACCGGTGATCTCGCGGGTGTACGGGCGAGACTGCCGTATCTCGTGGAACTGGGCGTGGACGCCATCTGGTTCACGCCGTGGTATCTGTCCCCGCTCGCCGACGGCGGCTACGACGTGGCGGACTACCGCACCATCGACCCGGCGTTCGGCACCCTCGCCGAGGCCGAGAAGCTCATCGCCGAGGCACGTGAGCGGGGCATCCGTACGATCATCGATGTGGTGCCCAACCATGTGTCCGACCAGCATGCCTGGTTCAAGGCGGCGCTGGCGGCGGGCCCCGGCAGCCCCGAGCGCAAACTGTTCCACTTCAGGACCGGCCGCGGCGAGCACGGCGAGATCCCGCCGAACGACTGGATCTCCGAGTTCGGCGGCACGCCCTGGACCCGGCTCGACGACGGCGAGTGGTATCTGCATCTCTTCGCGACCGAGCAGCCCGACCTCAACTGGGCCCATCCCGCGGTGCGCCAGGAGCACGAGGACGTGCTGCGCTTCTGGTTCGAGCGCGGGGTCGCGGGCGTACGGATCGACTCGGCGGCGCTGCTCGCCAAGGACCCGGCGCTGCCGGACTTCACGGTCGGCCGTGACCCGCATCCCTTTGTCGACCGGGACGAGCTGCACGACATCTACCGGTCGTGGCGTGCCATCGCCAATGAGTACGACGCGGTCTTCGTCGGCGAGGTGTGGCTGCCCGACACCGAGCGGTTTATCCGCTATCTGCGTCCGGACGAGCTGCACACCGCGTTCAACTTCACGTTCCTGGCCTGTCCTTGGGACGCGGAGCTGCTGCGGACCGCGATCGACGACACCGTCGCCGAGCACGCGCCGGTCGGCGCCCCCGCCACCTGGGTGCTCTGCAACCACGATGTGACCCGCACGGTCACGCGGTACGGGCGTGAGGCCACCGGCTTCGACTTCGCGGCCAAGGCCTTCGGCACCCCGACCGACACGGAGCTGGGCACCCGCCGCGCGCGGGCCGCCGCGCTGCTCTCGCTGGCGCTGCCGGGCGCCGTCTATCTCTACCAGGGCGAGGAGCTGGGCCTGCCGGAGGTGGAGATTCCGCTCGACCGGATCCAGGACCCGATGCACTTCCGCTCCGGCGGTACGGATCCGGGCCGCGACGGCTGCCGGGTGCCGCTGCCCTGGACGGCGGACGCGCCGTACGCGGGCTTCGGCTCGGACACCGAACCGTGGCTGCCGCAGCCGGAGTCGTGGTCCTCGTACGCGGCCGATCTCCAGTCGGGCGACCCGGACTCGATGCTCACGCTCTACCGCGAGGCGCTGCGGCTGCGCCGTACCGGACCGGGCTTCGGGGACGGGCCGATGAGCTGGCTGGAGACGGGTCCCGGAGTGCTGGCGTTCAGCCGGGAGGACGGGCTGGTCTGCGTGGTCAACTTCGGCGAGGAACCGGCCGAACTCCCGGCCCACACCGGGGTTCTGCAGGTCAGCGGCCCACTGGACGCCGAGGGACGGCTGCCCCGCGACACGGCGGCCTGGCTCCGCACCTGACACCCGCGCCCCCCGCCCTGCTCAGTGCCCTCCCCGCTCCGGGCGGGTCACCGGGCGGGCGGGGGCCAATATCCTGGAGCGGGCGGAGGACTCCGAGATCATCCGTCCGGCGGCCCGTTACGCGGGGCCGCCTCCGCCGCAGCCGGTTCCGGCGGGCTGAGCGGGAGGGCAGAGGTACGGCGCGGTACGGAGGGGTGTTCGTGAGCGGGAAGCAGATCCCGGTGGTGGTCCTGACGGGCTTTCTGGGATCGGGAAAGACGACCTTGCTCAACCATCTCCTGCGCCGCCGCGCGGGCCGGCGCATCGCCGTGGTCGTCAATGACTTCGGAGCCATCGAGATCGACGCCATGACGGTCGCCGGGCAGGTCGGTTCGACGGTCTCGCTCGGCGACGGCTGTCTGTGCTGCGCCGTCGACGCGAGCGAACTTGACGGCTATCTGGAGCAGTTGACCAGGCCCGCCGCCCGGATCGACGTCATCGTCATCGAGGCGAGCGGACTGGCCGAGCCCCGGGAACTCGTCCGGATGCTCCTCGCCGGGAACCATCCGGGCACGGTGTACGGGGGACTCGTCCAGGTCGTCGACGCGGCCGAGTTCGACGCCACCCGGGAGCGCCACCCCGAGACCGACCGGCATCTCGCGATCGCTGATCTGGTGGTCCTGAACAAGACCGACCGGGTGGCGGAGCCGGAGCGGCGGCGCGTGCTGGCCGCCGTCGGCGAGCTCGCGCCCGGGACGCCGGTGGTCTGCGCCTCGTACGGACGGATAGACCCTGAGCTGCTGTTCGACCCGGCTGTCGCACCGGCCGAGGAGGAGAAGGTCCGGCAGCTCACCTTCGAGGACCTGTACGCGGAGGACGCGCACGCCCACGGTGAAGACGGTGCACGCGGGGGACATGAGGGCCATCTCCACGCGGCCTACGAGAGCGTCTCGTACACCGCGCGGGCCCCGATGGACCCGCGCCGGCTCATGCAGTTCCTCGACTCCCGGCCCGAAGGGCTCTACCGGATCAAGGGATTTGTCGACTTCGGGGCGTACGACCCGGCCAACCGCTACGCCGTGCACGCGGTCGGCCGGTTCCTGCGCTTCTACCCGGCGCTCTGGCCGCGTGGCGAGGAGCGGCTCACCGAGCTGGTGCTGATCGGCTCCGGCATCGGCCGCGAGGCGCTGCTCAAGGAGCTGGAGGCCTGCGAGGAGACCGGGCCGCGGGACGCCCCTGCCGACGAACGCGGCATGTGGGGCGTCCTACGGTACGTACCCGACCCGGCCGATCCCGGACCCGGGCCTGAATACGCGGATCCGGATTCAGACCCGGATTCGGCCCCGGCCGGGGCGTAACCCGTAACACCAGGTCAGTGCGCGTGCTTCAGCGCGCGTGCCTCAGTGCGCGGGTCCGGCCAGCGCCTCGACCTCCGCCGCGAACGGCGTACCCGAACCGTCCCGGCGCGGGTCCGGATCCGGCAGCGACACCGGCGCGCCGTTCTTCTGCGCCGCCCGTGCCGGGCTCGCGCCCGCCCAGGCCAGCACCAGCATGTCCTCGCCCTTCAGGAACCGCTGGCAGCGCACCCCGCCCGTGGCCCGCCCCTTGCGGGGGTACTGGTCGAACGGCGTGAGCTTCGCCGTACGCACCGAGTCGTCCAGCGTGCCGTGCGAGCCGGTGACCGTGAACACCACGGCGTCCGCGGCCGGATCGACCGCCGTGAACGAGATCACTTCCGCCCCCTCGGTCAGCTTGATCCCGGCCATCCCGCCCGCCGGCCGGCCCTGCGGCCGTACCTGCGAGGCCTGATACCGCAGCAGCTGTGCGTCGGAGGTGATGAAGACCAGGTCCTCCTCGCCCGTGCGCAGCTCCGCGCCGCCCACGATCCGGTCGCCCTCCTTGAGGGAGATGACCTCCAGCTCGTCCTTGTTGGCCGGATAGTCCGGCACCACCCGCTTGACCACGCCCTGGAGCGTGCCCAGCGCCAGCCCCGGGGACGACTCGTCGAGCGTGGTCAGACAGACCAGCGTCTCGTCGTCCTCCAGTGCCAGGAATTCCGAGACCGGTGCCCCGCCCGCGAGATTCGGGGCCGAGGCGGTGTCCGGGAGCTGCGGCAGATCGATCACCGCGATCCGCAGCAGCCGCCCCGTCGAGGTCACCGCGCCGATGTCGCCGCGCGCCGTCGCGGGCACCGCCGAGACGATCACATCGTGCTTGACGCGCTTGCCGTCGCCGCCCTCCAGCGGCTCGCCGTTGGCCGTACGGGCCAGCAGACCGGTCGAGGAGAGCAGCACCCGGCACGGATCGTCCGCCACCTCCAGCGGCACCGCGGCCACCGCCGAACCGGCCGACTCCAGCAGCACCGTGCGCCGCGGGGTGCCGAACTTCTTGGCCACCGCGGCCAGTTCGGAGGAGACCAGCTTGCGCAGCTCGGTGTCCGACTCCAGGATCCCGGTCAGCTCGTCGATCTCCCCGATGAGCCGGTCGCGCTCGCTCTCCAGCTCGATCCGGTCGAAGCGGGTGAGCCGGCGCAGCGGCGTGTCCAGGATGTACTGCGTCTGGACGTCGCTCAGCGAGAAGTGCTCGATCAGCCGCTCCTTGGCCTGCGCCGAATTGTCGCTGGACCGGATCAGCCGGATGACCTCGTCGATGTCGATGAGCGCCACGAGCAGGCCCTCGACGAGATGCAGCCGGTCGCGCCGCTTGGTCCTCCGGAACTCGCTCCTGCGGCGCACCACCGTGAACCGGTGGTCCAGATAGACCTCCAGCAGCTCCTTCAGCCCCAGCGTCAGCGGCTGCCCGTCCACCAGCGCCACATTGTTGATGCCGAAGGACTCCTCCATGGGCGTCAGCTTGTAGAGCTGCTCCAGCACCGCCTCGGGCACGAAGCCGTTCTTGATCTCGATGACCAGACGCAGTCCGTGCGAGCGGTCCGTGAGGTCCTTGACATCCGCGATGCCCAGCAGCTTCTTCGCGGAGACCAGGTCCTTGATCTTCGCGATGACCTTCTCGGGACCGACCGTGAAGGGCAGTTCGGTGACGACCAGGCCCTTGCGGCGCGCGGTGACGTCCTCCACCGTCGCGGTCGCCCGGATCTTGAACGTACCGCGGCCGTTCTCGTACGCGTCCTTGATGCCCGTCAGCCCGACGACCCGGCCGCCGGTCGGCAGATCGGGGCCGGGGACGAACCGCATCAGCGTCTCCAGGTCAGCGCCCGGGTGCTTGATGAGATGGCGTGCGGCCGCCACGACTTCGCCCAGATTGTGCGGCGGCATGTTCGTCGCCATACCGACCGCGATACCGGAGGCGCCATTGACGAGGAGATTGGGATAAGCGGCCGGAAGCGTGGCCGGTTCTCGCTCCTGGCCATCGTAATTCGGCTCGAAATCGACGGTGTCCTCGTCGATCGATTCCGTCATCAATGACGTGGCGTCGGCCATCCGGCACTCGGTGTAGCGCATCGCGGCCGGCGGATCGTCATTGCCGAGCGAGCCGAAGTTGCCATGTCCGTCGACGAGGGGCAGCCTCATCGAGAAGGGCTGTGCCATTCGGACCAGGGCGTCATAGATCGACGCGTCGCCGTGCGGGTGCAGCTTGCCCATCACCTCGCCGACGACGCGGGCGCACTTCACATACCCGCGGTCGGGGCGCAGGCCCATCTCGTTCATCTGGTACACGATGCGGCGGTGCACCGGCTTCATACCGTCCCGGGCGTCGGGCAGGGCCCGGGAGTAGATCACCGAGTACGCGTACTCGAGGAAGGAGCCCTGCATTTCATCGACCACGTCGATGTCGAGGATCTTCTCCTCGAAGTCCTCCGGCGGCGGGGTCTTCGTGCTGCGGCGGGCCATCGCTGCTGCGGCTCCTTCACAGGTCCTTGTACGGCAACTTCTCTAGCTGACGCGGACCATTGTGGACCGAGCCGCCGACAACGCGGACACCGAGCCACCGACAACCCGGACCTCGACCCGTCACGGGCATACGGCAGGGGGGTACGCCGGGAGCGGAGCGGAGGTACGGCGGAGGTGGTGCGCGGGGCGCGTGGCGAGCGTCTGCCACGCCGGAACTTCGCCAGGTGTCAGCACGCTTGCATACAGTGGCAGGACTTCTCCATACCGCGATCGAAGGGACGTACATGCCCATGGGTCACACGGCCACAGCGCAGGCCGGTTCCGGCGGCCTGACAGCGACTGAGCACCGACTGGCCAACGGCCTGCGCGTGGTGCTCTCCGAGGACCACCTGACCCCGGTCGCCGCTGTCTGCCTCTGGTACGACGTCGGGTCACGCCATGAAGTCAAGGGCCGTACGGGCCTCGCCCACCTCTTCGAGCACCTGATGTTCCAGGGCTCGGCCCAGGTGACGGGGAACGGCCACTTCGAGCTGGTGCAGGGGGCCGGCGGTTCGCTGAACGGCACCACCAGCTTCGAGCGCACCAACTATTTCGAGACCATGCCCACCCACCAGCTCGAACTGGCGCTCTGGCTGGAAGCCGACCGGATGGGCTCGCTGCTCGCCGCGCTCGACGAGGAGTCCATGGAGAACCAGCGGGACGTCGTCAAGAACGAGCGCCGCCAGCGGTACGACAATGTGCCGTACGGTACGGCGTTCGAGCGGCTCACCGCGCTCGCCTACCCCGAGGGCCACCCGTACCACCACACCCCGATCGGCTCGATGGCCGACCTGGACGCGGCGACCCTGGAGGACGCCCGCGCGTTCTTCCGTACGAACTACGCGCCGAACAACGCGGTGCTGTCGGTCGTCGGCGACATCGACCCCGAGCAGACGCTCGCCTGGGTCGAGAAGTACTTCGGCTCCATCCCGTCCCACGACGGCAAGCAGCCGCCCCGCGACGGCACCCTGCCCGACATCATCGGCGAGGAGCTGCGCGAGGAGATCCACGAAGAGGTCCCGGCGCGTGCCCTGATGGCCGCCTACCGGCTGCCGCACGACGGCACCCGCGAGTGCGACGCCGCGGATCTGGCGCTCACCGTCCTCGGCGGCGGCGAGTCCTCGCGGCTGCACAACAGGCTGGTGCGCAGGGACCAGAGCGCGGTCGCCGCGGGCTTCGGGCTGCTGCGGCTGGCCGGCGCCCCCTCGCTGGGCTGGCTGGATGTGAAGACCTCCGGCGGGGTCGAGGTCCCGCAGATCGAGGCCGCCGTCGACGAGGAGCTGGCCAGGCTCGCCGCCGAGGGCCCGACGGCCGAGGAGATGGAGCGGGCCCAGGCCCAGCTCGAACGCGAATGGCTGGACCGGCTCGGCACGGTCGCGGGCCGCGCCGACGAACTGTGCAGGTTCGCCGTGCTCTTCGGCGACCCGCAGCTCGCGCTGACCGCCGTCACCCGCGTGCTGGACATCACCGCCGAGGAGGTACGGGCCGTCGCCGCGGCCCGGCTGCGCCCCGACAACAGGGCGGTGCTGGTGTACGAACCGCTGGCCTCCGAGGACACCGCCGACGCGGCGGGGACGGCCGCCGACGAGACCGACGAGCACGAAGGGGCGGACCAGTGAGCGACGCTGCCGTGACCATGGACTTCCACCCGCAGCCGACCGCCGGCGAGGCCCGGCCCTGGGCCTTCCCCGCCCCCGGGCGCGGTGCGCTCGGCAACGGGCTGACGGTGCTGCGCTGCGACCGCCCGGGACAGCAGGTGGTGGCCGTCGAGATCAATCTCGACGCCCCGCTGGAGGCCGAGCCGGAAGGGCTCGACGGGGTCGCCACGATCATGGCGCGGGCGTTCTCCGAGGGCACCGACAAGCACAGCGCCGAGGAGTTCGCCGCCGAGCTGGAGCGCTGCGGCGCCACCCTCGACGCGCACGCCGACCACCCGGGCGTACGGATCTCCCTGGAGGTCCCCGTCTCCCGGCTGCCCAAGGCCCTCGGCCTGCTCGCCGAGGCGCTGCGCGCGCCCGCCTTCGCGGACAGCGAGGTCGAGCGGCTGGTGCGGAACCGGCTGGACGAGATCCCGCACGAGACCGCCAACCCGGGCCGCCGCGCCGCCAAGCAGCTCTCCAAGGAGCTGTTCCCCGCCTCCTCCCGGATGTCCCGGCCGCGCCAGGGCACCGAGGAGACGGTGGCCCGTATCGACGCCTCGGGTGTGCGTGCCTTCTACGAAGCGCATGTACGGCCCGCCACGGCCACCGCGGTGATCGTCGGCGATCTCACCGGGGTCGACCTGGACGAGGTGCTCGCGGACACCCTCGGCACCTGGACCGGTGACACCGCCAGGCCCCGCCCCGTACCGCCCATCACCGCCGACGACACGGGCCGGGTGGTGATCGTGGACCGGCCGGGCGCCGTCCAGACCCAGCTTCTGATCGGCCGGATCGGCGCCGACCGGCACGACCGGGTCTGGCCCGCCCAGGTGCTCGGCACGTACTGCCTGGGCGGCACGCTCACCTCCAGGCTCGACCGGGTGCTGCGCGAGGAGAAGGGCTACACCTACGGAGTGCGGGCCTTCGGGCAGGTGCTGCGCTCCTCGGCCCCCTCGGAGCCGGGTGGTGCGACGGGCGCCGCGATGCTCGCCATCAGCGGCTCCGTGGACACCGCCTCCACGGGCCCCGCGCTGGACGACCTCTGGAAGGTGCTGCGCACCCTCGCGGCGGAGGGCCTCACCGACGCCGAGCGCGATGTGGCCGTGCAGAACCTGGTCGGGGTGGCACCGCTCAAGTACGAGACGGCCGCGTCCGTCGCGGCGACCCTGGCCGACCAGGTCGAGCAGCATCTCCCCGACGACTTCCAGGCCCAGCTCTACGCGCGCCTGGCCGAGACCGGCACGGTGGAGGCGACGGCCGCGGCCGTCAGCGCCTTCCCGGTGGACCGGCTCGTCACCGTGCTCGTCGGGGACGCCGAGCAGATCAAGGAGCCGGTCACGGCGCTCGGTATCGGCGACGTCACGGTCGTCAGCGGCTGACGAAACCGACTCCGCGATAAACCCCGGCGACAACTGTCGCCGGGGTTTCTTATATGTCCGCTTTCGTTGGCAGGTTTGCCCGTCTGCCCCGCCGCGGGCCCGCTCCGTCCTGGCCAAAAGATATCCATTGATTCCTGGCACCCATCGGAAATCCGCGTTGATTGCAATAGAGTCACGGAACAGGCGTCGATCGGCAGCGTTTCGCGCGGATTAAGGCGGAGGTTCGGACATGCGCATTCCCGCGCACTCGGTGTGCACGGCGATCCGCGACGACATTGTCTCCGGTGTATTCGAACGGGGGAGCCGACTCACCGAGGAGCAGCTCGCGCGGCGCTACGGTGTCTCCCGCGTCCCGGTGCGCGAAGCCCTGCGCACCCTGGAGTCGGAGGGCTTTGTGACCACCCGCCGCCATGTCGGCGCGTGTGTGGCCGAGCCCACGGACCAGGAGGCGGCCGATCTGCTGGAGGTACGGCAGCTCCTGGAGCCGCTGGGCGCGGCGCGCGCGGCCCAGCGCCGTACGGAAGCCCATCTCAAGGTGCTCCGCGGCCTGGTCAGACTGGGGCAGGAGCGGGCCAGGCGGGGCCAGGGCGAGGATCTGCGCTCGCTCGGCGCCTGGTTCCACGAGACCCTCGCCCAGGCGTCCGGAAGCCCGGCGCTCACCGCCCCGCTCACCCAGCTCCGGCACAAGATTGCCTGGATGTATGTGGTCGACCAGCCCGCGCACCCGGTGGAGTCCTGGGCCGAGCACGGCGCGATCGTGGACGCGGTGGCGCGCGGCGACGCGGAGCGCGCGCGGTCGCTGACCGCTCTGCACGCGGAGCGTACGGCGGCGGTGCACCGGCTGCGACGGACCGAGCGCGACCGGGAAAAGGTGAGGGTTTCGCAACATGTTGTAAACACCGCGAGTGCCCGCACTTAACAATCCCGCCGTATACAAAGAATTGAAAAAGCGCGGCCTATTCTTCGCTGCCCGCACGAAAACACGGAGCCGCGGTGCGCTGAATTCGCGCATCGCGGCTCCGTCGTGCGTAATTCCGGCCGGGCGCCGGACCGGGACCTCCCGCCTGACCGGATCCCTCCGCCCCGACTGCTCCCGTTCAGACCGTCTCGGGCAGCTCGTCCAGGCCCTCGGCGACCAGCTTCGCCAGCCGGTCCAGAGCGGCCTCCGCGCCGTCCGCGTCGGAGGCCAGCACGATCTCCTCGCCGCCCTGCGCACCCAGCCCGAGCACCGCGAGCATCGACCCGGCGTTGACGGGGGCGCCACCGGCCTTCGCGATCGTCAGGGGGACTCCGGCGGCCGTGGCGGCACGGACGAAGATGGAAGCGGGACGGGCGTGCAGCCCCTCGGCCCAGCCGACATTGACGCGGCGCTCAGCCATGGTGTTGCCCTTCAAGTCTCAAAAGTCTGAAAAACGATGTCCGGCCCAGAATCTCATGTGCCGGGCAATGAACCTTTCCCGGCCCCCGAGGGCCCCCTCGGGTCCGCCGCCCGCCGTAGGCTTTCGGCATGGAGACGCCGCCGGACCATGCGTACCCCGATCACTGGGAAGCGGACGTGGTGCTGCGTGACGGAGCCACCGCCCGTATCAGGCCCATCACCACCGACGACGCCGGGCGGCTGGTCAGCTTCTACGAACAGGTCTCCGACGAGTCGAAGTACTACCGCTTCTTCGCGCCCTACCCGCGCCTCTCCGCGAAGGACGTCCACCGGTTCACCCACCACGACTATGTGGACCGGGTGGGCCTCGCGGTCACGGTGGGCGGGGAGTTCATCGCGACCGTACGGTACGACCGCGTCGACGAGCAGGGGCGGTCCGCGTCCGTGCCTGCCGACGAGGCCGAGGTCGCGTTCCTCGTCCAGGACGCGCACCAGGGCCGCGGAGTCGCCTCCGCCCTGCTCGAACACATCGCTGCGGTCGCCCGCGAGCGCGGCATCCGGCGCTTCACCGCCGAGGTGCTGCCCGCCAACAGCAAGATGATCAAGGTGTTCCGGGACGCCGGGTACACGCAGAAGCGCAGCTTCGAAGACGGTTCCGTACGCCTCACACTCGACCTCGAACCGACCGCGGAGTCCCTGGCGGTCCAGCGCGGGCGGGAACAGCGGGCCGAGGCGCGTTCGGTGCAGCGCCTGCTCGCGCCGGGCTCGGTCGCCGTCGTCGGCACCGGCCGGACACCCGGCGGGGTCGGCAGAACGGTCCTGCGCAATCTGCTCGACGCCGGGTTCACCGGACGTACGTACGCGGTGAACCGGGCCTTCGACGAGGACCGCACCGAGATCGACGGCGTCCCGGCCGTCCGCTCGGTCGCCCTGATCAACGAGCCCGTCGACCTCGCGATCGTCGCCGTACCGGCCGGCCGCGTACCCGAAGCGGTCGCCGACTGCGGCGGGCACGGAGTCCGGGGGCTGGTGGTCCTCTCCGCCGGCTACGCGGAGAGCGGCCCGGACGGCAGGGAACGGCAGCGCACACTGGTGCGGCAGGCCCGTTCGTACGGAATGCGGATCATCGGACCGAACGCCTTTGGGATCATCAACACCGCCGATGCCGTCCGGCTGAACGCCTCGCTCGCCCCCGAGCCGCCCGCCCGCGGGCGTATCGGCCTGTTCACCCAGTCCGGCGCCATCGGCATCGCGCTGCTCTCCGGACTCCACCGGCGCGGCGCGGGCCTCTCGTCGTTCATCTCCGCCGGCAATCGCGCGGACGTCTCGGGCAACGACATCCTCCAGTACTGGTACGAGGACCCGGACACCGATGTCGCCCTGCTCTACCTCGAATCGATCGGCAACCCACGGAAGTTCACCCGGCTCGCCCGGCGTACGGCGGCGGTGAAGCCGGTCGTGGTGGTCAAGGGCGCGCGCCACAGCGGCAGTACGCCCCCGGGCCACGCGGTCCCGGTCACCGCAATCCCGGACGCGACGGTCTCGGCGCTGATGCGGCAGGCCGGGGTGATCCGCGTCGACACGGTCACCGAACTGGTCGACGCGGGCCTGCTGCTCGCCTCGCAGCCCCTCCCCGCCGGGCCGCGCGTCGCGATCCTCGGCAACTCCGAGTCCCTCGGTCTGCTCGCCTACGACGCCTGCCTCACCGAGGGACTGCGCCCGCTGCGGCCCCGCGACCTCACGACCGCCGCGACCCCGGCGGACTTCCGTACGGCGCTCGGCGAGGCCCTGTCCGACCAGGCCTGCGACGCCGTCGTGGTGACCGCGATCCCGCACGTCGGCGAGGCCGACACGGCTCCCACCGGCCCCGGTACCGCACTGGCCACCGCGCTCCGCGAGGCGCTCACCACGGCCCCGCCCAAGCCGGTCGCCGTGGTGCATGTCGAGATCGCGGGCCTGACCGAAGCGCTGGCGACGCCACAGCCCGCCGGACCCGCCGCGCGCATCCCCGCCTACCCCGCCGCCGAGCGGGCCGTACGGGCACTCGCCGAAGCAGTCCGGTACGCCCAGTGGCGGCGCGAGTCCGGCGAGCCCGGCAAGGTGCCCGAGTCCATCGACGACACCATCGACGAGAGCGCCGCCGCCGCACTGATCGCCCGGCTCCTCGCCGAGCACACCGATCCGCGCGGGGTACGGCTCGCTCCTGCCGACGCGCACGCGCTGCTCGCGCTGTACGGCATCCCCGTACGCCCGACCCTCCCCGCGCCCGACCCGGCCGCGGCCGTCACCGCCGCCGCCCGGCTCGGATACCCCGTCGCGCTCAAGACGACCGCGCCGCATCTCCGCCACCGCGCCGACCTCGGGGGCGTACGGCTCGATCTCGCCGACGAGGCCCAACTGCGGCTCGCCTACCGCGAGCTGACCGAAACACTCGGCGGCCCCGACGAACTGCGGCCCGTCGTCCAGGCCATGGTCCCGCGCGGTGTGGACACCGTCGTACGGGCCGCCATCGACGCGGCCGCCGGGGCCGTGCTCTCCTTCGGTCTCGCGGGCCCGCCCTCCGAGCTGCTCGGCGACCTCGCCCACCGGCTCGTACCCGCCACCGACCGCGATGTCGCCGGGCAGATCAGGTCCATCAGAACGGCCCCTCTCCTGTTCGGCTGGCGCGGCTCCGCGCCCGTCGACACCCCCGCCCTGGAGGAGCTGCTCCTCCGGGTGTCCCGGCTGGTCGACGACCACCCCGAGATCGTCTCCGTCACCCTCGAACCGGTCGTCGTCGCCACCCACGGCCTCTCCGTCCTCGACGCGGGCGTACGGCTCGCACCACCGCCCGCCCGCGACGATCTGGGCCCGCGCCGGCTCCCCAGTTACTGACGGGTCACCGGGACGGGCGAGCCCTCCGCGGCGTCCTCGGCAGCCATCCGGCCACCGTAGGATGGAGCCCATGGCGAAGACCGGTACGACGACCCAGGGGCTGCGCACGGCGATCGAGCGCAGCGGCTACTACCCGGCTCTCGTGGCCGAAGCGGTGGAGGCCGCTGTCGGCGGTGAGCAGATCGCGTCGTACGTGGTGCACCAGGAGACCACCTTCGACGCCAACGAGGTGCGCCGGCATGTCACCGTCCTCGTCCTGACCGCCCACCGCTTCATCGTCAGCCACACCGACGAGCAGAACGCCGATACCAGCTCCCCGACCCCGTACGCCACCACCTCCACCGAGTCGGTCAAGCTCGACCGGATCTCGTCCGTCGTGGTCAGCAGGGTCGTCGCCAACCCGGAGTCGTACACCCCCGGCACCCTGCCGCGCGAGGTCGTCCTGACCATCGGCTGGGGCGCCGTCTCCCGGATCGATCTGGAGCCCGCCGCCTGCGGCGACCCCAACTGCGAGGCGGACCACGGCTACACCGGCAGCTCCACCGCCGACGATCTGAGCCTCAGGGTCAGCGAGGCGGGCGACGGCCCCGACACCGTCCGCCAGACGCTCGCCTTCGCCCAGGCACTCTCCGAGGCCACGGCAGCCACCGGGGCCCCCGCCGCCACCCCCGCCCCCTCGGGCTCCGGCCGCTGATGGCCGCCGAGGCACTCTGGCAGGACCCCGTCCCGCTCGCCCCGGACTCCGCTCCGCTGCCCGAGTACGGCGCCGGCTCGCTCGCCGACCTGCTGCCCACACTCGCGGCAGGCCAGGGCGTACCGGATCTGACCGCGGCGATTCCCGAACTGACCCCCGCCGACCGGAATTGTGTCTTTCTGATCGACGGCCTCGGCTGGGAGCAGCTCAGGGCCCACCCGGACGAGGCGCCGTATCTGAACTCCCTGCTCGATACCTCGCGCGGCGGCACCGGCCGCCCCCTCACCACCTGCTTCCCCGCCACCACCGCGACCTCCCTCGCCTCCTTCGGTACGGGACTGGCGCCGGCCGCGCACGGACTGCCCGGCTACACCGTCCGCGACCCCGCGACCGGCGCGCTGATGAACCAGCTCCGCTGGAAGCCCTGGACCGAGCCGAAGGTCTGGCAGCCGTACCCCACGGTCTTCCAGCTCGCCGCCGAAGCCGGGGTCCATACCGCCCAGGTGTCCTCGCCGACCTTCGAGACCACCCCGCTCACCAAGATCGCACTGAGCGGCGGCAGCTTCCACGGCCGCCTGACCGGCGAGGAGCGGATGGACCTCGCCGCCGAGCAGCTCGCCGCGGGCGACCGCTCGCTCGTCTACACGTACTACAGCGAGGTCGACGGCAAGGGCCATCGCTTCGGTGTCGACTCCGACGCCTGGCGCGGCCAGCTCATGTATGTCGACCGGCTCGCACAGCGCCTCGCCGAGCGGCTGCCGCCCCGTACCGCGCTCTATGTGACCGCCGACCACGGCATGATCGACATCCCCTTCGACGAGGAGTCGCGGATCGACTTCGACGAGGACTGGGAGCTGCGCGCCGGGGTCGCCCTGCTCGGCGGCGAGGGCCGGGCCCGCCATGTCTACGCCGTACCGGGCGCCGAGGCCGATGTCCTCGCCGTCTGGCGCGAGGTGCTCGGCGAGCGGTTCTGGGTGGCGAGCCGCGAGGAGGCGATCGCCGGGGGCTGGTTCGGACGGCCCGGCGCGATGGACGAGCGGGTGTACGGGCGGATCGGCGATGTCGTCGCGGCGGCCCACGACGAAGTGGTGATCACCGCCTCCGTCCAGGAGCCGCACGAGTCCGCGATGGTCGGGATGCACGGCTCGATGACCCCCGTCGAACAGCTCGTCCCGCTCCTCGAAGTACGCTCCTAGGCCGTGTCTGACAAATCCCGTCTGGCGCGCGACGCCTGGCACGCACGCTCGCAGCGTTGTCGGGATCATCCAAGTACGTCCAGTACGAGGATGACCCTCCGCCTTGCGATCGCACGCACCAGACGCCGCGCGCCCGCCCTGCGGGCGGACGACGCTATTTGTCAGACACGGCCTAGCCGTGGCCCACAAGCCTCAGTGACCCCGGACGCCCCTGAAGCCCCAGGGCTCACCGAAGCAACGCACGCCGAGAACCGAAAGGCCGTCACTCCCTCATGCCAGAGCTGGTGTTCTTCTCCGGAACGATGGACTGCGGAAAGAGCACCCTCGCTCTTCAGATCGAGCACAACCGCTCGGCGCGCGGACTCCAGGGCATGATCTTCACCCGCGACGACCGCGCGGGCGAGGGCAAGCTGTCCTCCCGGCTCGGTCTGGTCACCGACGCCGTCGAGGCCGCCGAGGGCTTCGACTTCTACGCGTATCTGGTCAACCGGCTCTCCCAGGGCGGCCGTTGCGACTACGTCATCGCCGACGAGGCACAGTTCCTGTCCCCGGAGCAGGTCGACCAGCTCGCCCGGGTGGTGGACGATCTGGAGCTGGACGTCTTCACCTTCGGCATCACCACCGACTTCCGCTCCAAGCTCTTCCCCGGCTCGCAGCGGCTGGTGGAACTGGCCGACCGGATCGAGGTCCTCCAGGTCGAGGCGCTCTGCTGGTGCGGCGCGCGGGCCACGCACAACGCGCGGACCGTCGGCGGCGCCATGGTCGTCGAGGGAGCCCAGGTCGTGGTCGGCGATGTGCACCAGTCCGGCGACGAGATCGGGTACGAGGTGCTGTGCCGGCGCCATCACCGGCGGCGGATGACCGCGGCGACCGCGCGGGCGGCCACGCTCTCCCCGGACGTCCTGCCGGTCGGGAACGGCGAAGTGCCCCTGGACGGCGGGCCGTTGACCGACGGGCACGCGGCACTCCGCTGAGCCCTGAACCCTGGCGGGTCGGCGCTTCATGGCCGGCGCCGGACAGGGCCTGGTGCTTCTCGGCCGGCGCCGCGCGGTCAGAGGTCCGCGAGCTGCCGGTGCCCGGCCGACCGTACGATCGAGAAGACCGCGCCCTCCGGGTCCGCGACCGTCGCCAGCCTGCCGTGCGTGCCCTCGTGCGGCGGCTTGATCACCCGCCCGCCCAGCTCCGTCACCAGCCGCGCGGCGGCGTCGGTGTCGTCCACCTCGAAATACGTCATCCAGTGCGAGCCCAGATCCCGGGCGAGCGCGCGCCCCACCCCGTGCAGGGAGGCCACCGGACGCCCCTCCAGACGCAGGGTCAGGAAGTCAAAGTCGGTCGACTCGACCGACTCCACGTCATAGTTGAAGAGCGCTTCGTAGAACTTTCCGACCGTCGACGTCTCGCGTGTGATCAATTCGTTCCAGACCGGGGTGCCATGGGCCCCGGCCACCGCCGTCCCGATGTGCGCCGCCGCCTGCCAGATCCCGAAGACCGAGCCCGCCGGGTCCGACGCTATGGCCATCCGGCCTGCCTCCGCCGCGTCCAGCGGACCGACACCGACCGTTCCGCCGCAGCTTCTGATCGTGTCGGCCGTCAGATCCGCGTCGTCCGTCGCCAGATAGGTCATCCATGAGATGGGCAACTGCCGGTCGGGCGGCAACTGGCCGATGCCCGCGATCGCCTTGCCGTCCAGCATGCCGCGGACGTACGGCCCGAGCTGCTGCGGTCCCGGCCGGAACTCCCAGCCGAACAACTCCCGGTAGAACTCCTCGGTCGCGGCAAGGCCGTGCACCATCAGACTCACCCAGCAGGGTGTGCCGGGTGTGCGCCGGATCGCTGCCTCGGTCATCGTCACTCTCTCCTCGGACCATCGTGGCCGTGCGGGGACCGGTCGCGGGCCGGTCTCCGGCCGCCGTACGGGAACGGCCGTACGCCCGTGCAGATGCTCGCACCTGTCACCGCGTGCCGCTTCCCGACCGCGCCGACCTTGGCGGGATCTCGATGGGGTGTTTACCGGCCGTTTCTCCGCCGTTTCCGGGCAGGGCCGCCCGTGCGCGAGGATGGCTCCATGACAGCCATCATCACCGCGGCGGAACTCCAGGGCGAGTCGGCCGGACCGCGTCCGCCCGTCCTGCTCGACGTCCGCTGGCAACTCGGCGGACCTCCCGGCCGTCCCGCCTATGAGGCGGGGCATCTGCCGGGCGCCGTCTATGTCGACCTCGATACGGAGCTGGCGGGCCCGCCCGGGGCCGGCGGCCGGCATCCGCTGCCCGAGGTGGCGGACTTCGGCGCGGTGATGCGCCAGGCCGGAGTGTCGCAGGACAGGCCGGTGGTGGTGTACGACGGCGGCCAGGGCTGGGCGGCGGCACGCGCCTGGTGGCTGCTGCGCTGGACGGGCCACTCCGACGTACGGGTACTGGACGGCGGGCTCGCCGCGTGGACCGGGCCGCTCTCCACCGAGGTCCCGCACCCCGCCGAGGGCGACTTCAGCCCGGTACCTGGCTCGCTCCCGCTGCTGGACGCGGACGGCGCGGCCGCCCTGGCGCGCAGCGGGCTGTTGCTGGACGCGCGGGCCGCCGAGCGCTACCGCGGCGATGTCGAACCCGTCGACCGGATCGGCGGCCATATTCCCGGCGCGCTGTCGGCGCCCACGATGGTGAATGTGGCCGAAAATGGCACCTTCCTGCCTGCGGCGGATCTGGCCACTCGATTCACGGCACTCGGTGCCACGGCCGGGACCGAGGTGGGTGTCTACTGCGGGTCCGGTGTCTCGGGGGCCCATGAGGTGCTGGCGCTGGAGATCGCGGGCATTCCGGCGGCGCTGTACGCGGGCTCGTGGTCCGAGTGGTCGGCGGACGAGACCCGTCCGGTCGCCAAGGGCCCCGACCCCCAGTAGCCCGAGCCCGCGGCTCGCCGTACCTGCCGTACATGTCGTACACGCATACGAAGGGGGCCCGTACACGCACACCGTGTACGGGCCCCTTCGTATGCCTCTTCCGTGACTTGCCGTAGCCGTAGCCGTAGCCAGCGCAGCCGTAGCCGCGCTACTCCTGCTTCTTGCGGCGCGTGCCGAACACGATCTCGTCCCAGCTCGGCACCGCGGCCCTGCGGCCCGGACGGACCCCGTCCGCTTCCGCCTGGCGGTCCGTCGTCCCCGTGAGCCGGTCCCGGTGCCCGGACACCGAGCGCGGCATCAGCACATCCGCGTACGCCGAACCGGCCGAGGCCGCGGGCGCCGGCGGCTCCTCGGCCTCCGGCTCCTCCTCCGGATCCGTGGCCGGCGGCTCCGGGGCGGGCCGCTCGGGCACCACCATGTCGCCGCGGAAGCTCGGCACCGCCTCCAGCAGGCTGGTCAGCGAGTCGCGTTCGCTCATCTCGTCCGGCTCCGGCGCCCCGGGCCGCTCCGACTGCCGGTCGAGCGCGCGGTCCATCGGCCGGTCGCGGTCGCGCGGCAGCCGCGCGATCCGCGGTACGAACGGGAAGCTCGGCTCCTGCGCGGTCACCGTGTCGTCGGTGTCGCCGATCAGGGCGCGCGCCTCGTCGTCCACCGCCTGGACGAGCCGCCTGGGCGGGTCGTACGTCCAGCTCGCCGAATGCGGCTCACCCGCGACCCGGTAGACGAGCAGCACCTCCCAGGTGCCGTCGTCACGCCGCCAGGAGTCCCACTGCACGGTGTCCTTCTCGGCGCCACGCAGCGTCAGCCGCTCCTGCACCGCCTCGCCGAGCTGGGGTCCCGTGTTCTCGCCGGGGCGGCGCACGGCCGTCTTCCTGGCCCGCTCGGCCATGAAGGCGCGCTCGGCCAGCACAGGACCCTCGAACCGGCGGACCCGGTCCACGGGGATACCCGCGTGGTGGGCGACCTCCTCGGCGGAGGCGCCGGCCCGTATACGCGCCTGGATGTCACGCGGTCTGAGGTGGCTCTCGACCTCGATCTCGATCTGACCGAGGCGGGCGCGGTCATTGCGCACGGCGGCGCGGAGGCGCTCATCAATCGGAAGCGTGTATTCCGTGCTGTCCGCAGCCTTGAGCACCAGTCGTGTGCCGTCGTTGGAGACGGCCACGACACGCAGTTCGGGCATGGGGACCTCCCGGGTGGTGCCTGCCGACGTCACGTGCGTCGCTGCTTCCGCTAGTCGAGTGTGGCCTGCCCGGGTGCAGCCTGCCACAACCTTGCCGTGCTGCCCGGCGTGTCGGGCAGTGGCCCTGGATCGCCGTTATGGCACGGTTACCTCTTTGCGACGCAGAGTGACAGACCCGGTCACTCTGTGCAGCAGGCGCCCGTGCGGTGCCGCGGCGCCGCCGGATCGAGTGCCACGTTCGGCCCCCTTCCCGTAGGTCCCGGACGCCCATGAGGGAGTCCGGCCCCAGGGCTCGCCACAGTACTCCATTCGGGCCATCCGGGTGGACCGGCACGCCGCCCAAGTTCTCGGCGGGGTGCGGAGTTGAGGGCCGGCAACACCCCTGACCAGGCCCGCTGCTTCACGGAATCCGCTACATCGGAACGATCTGTTTCGCTCAGCCGTCCTTTCCCGGTACGAGGTGGGGCAGATGGGTGAGCGGGGGCGGAAGACCGGGCATCACCCCTCAGCCCGCCCCGGTCGCCAAGATTCAGTCCCCGTCAGCTCCCGTAAGTGCCCGTCAGCTCCTGTCAGTTCCCGAGAATCCGCCGCAGATAGTCATTGCCGAACAGCCGGTCCGGATCCAGCCGGTCCCTGAGCGCCGTGAACTCGCCGAAGCGCGGATACGCCGCCGAGAGATACTCCGCGTCCCTGGTGTGGATCTTGCCCCAGTGCGGCCGGCCGCCGTGCGCGGTCATGATCCGCTCCACCGCGGTGAAGTACGCGTGGTACGGCGTGCCCCGGTACAGATGCACCGCGATGTACGCGCTGTCCCGGCCCGAGGCGGTCGAGAGCGTGATGTCGTCCGCGGGCGCCGTGCGTATCTCCACCGGAAAACTCACCCGCAGCGGTGAGTGCTCGACCATCGCCTTGACCTCGCGCAGCGCCCCTACCGCCGCCTCACGGGGCAGCGCGTACTCCATCTCGACAAAGCGCACCCGGCGCGGGGAGGTGAAGACCTTGTAAGGGATGTCCGTGTAGGTGCGTGCGGAGAGGGCGCGGCTGGAGATCCTTGCGATGGCGGGGATGGTCGCGGGCACGGCACGGCCGACCGAACAGGCCACCTGGAACAGCCCGTTGGAGAGGAACTCGTCATCGATCCAGCCGCCGAACCGGCCGGGCGGGGCCGCCGGACCCGCGCTGCGGTTGTTGCGCTTGGTGGTGCAGTTGCCGGTGTGCGGGAACCAGTAGAACTCGAAGTGCTCATTCTCGGCCACGAGCTGATCGAACTCGGCCGTGACCCGGTCGAAGGCCATGGGCTCCTCACGGGCCGTCAGCAGAAAGACCGGCTCCACCGCGAGGGTCACCGAAGCGATCACGCCCAGCGCGCCCAGCCCGATCCTGGCGGCGGCGAAGATCTCCGGATTCTCCTCCGCGGAGCAGCGCAGCAGCGAGCCGTCCGCGGTGACCAGTTCCAGGGCGCGGATCTGGGCGGCTATGGAGGCCGAGTCACGGCCGGTGCCATGGGTGCCGGTCGAGACGGCGCCCGCGACGGTCTGCTCCATGATGTCGCCCATATTGGTCAGCGACAGCCCCTCCCGCGCCAGTGCCGCGTTGAGCCGCTTCAGCGGGGTGCCGGCCGCCACGGTCACGGTGCCCGCCGCCCGGTCGATGTCCCGGATGCCGGTGAGCAGATCGGGCCGTACGAGCAGCCCGTCGGTGGCGGCGGTGGCGGTGAAGGAGTGGCCCGTACCGACGGCCTTGACCTTCAGCCCGTCCTCGGCGGCCCTTCGTACCGCCTCGGTCAGTTCCTCGACGGAGGCGGGGGAGACCGCGCGGGCCGGGCGGGCGGTGACATTTCCCGCCCAGTTGCGCCACGCGTCCACGGTCGGCCCGTTCGTGTGCGTCCTGGTCATACGCCCCGTGCCCTCCCCGTATCGGTACCGGCTCGCCTGGCCGACGGCACCCCGTACCCACGCCAGTTGGAGGGGGATCATACTCACGGCCGCCCCACTGGACATCCGCCGCCCGCCGGCCACCGCCGCCGTACATGCCGGGCGGGGCGGATGGCAGGATCGAAACATGCCCCAACAGCTTGAGACTTCCCCCTACGACGCGCTGCTCCTGCTGTCCTTCGGCGGTCCCGAGGGCCCGGACGATGTGATTCCGTTCCTGGCGAATGTCACCAGGGGCCGCGGGATCCCCGAGGAGCGGCTCAAGGAAGTGGGTCAGCACTACTTCCTGTTCGGCGGGGTCAGCCCGATCAACGAACAGAACCGCGCGCTGCTGGACGCGCTGCGCAAGGACTTCGCCGAGCACGGCGTCGATCTGCCCGTCTACTGGGGCAACCGCAACTGGGCGCCGTATCTGACGGACACCCTGCGCCGGATGACCCTGGACGGCCGGCGCCGGATCGCCGTCCTCGCGACCAGCGCGTACGCCTCGTACTCGGGCTGCCGCCAGTACCGCGAGAACCTCGCAGAGGCGCTCGCCACGCTGGCCGCCGAGGGGCTCGAACCGCCGCGCGTGGACAAGCTGCGGCACTACTTCAACCACCCCGGTTTTCTGCGCCCCATGATCGACGGCGTGCTGGCCTCGCTCGCCGATCTGCCGGAGCCGGTACGGGCGGGCGCCCACCTCGCCTTCACCACCCACTCCATCCCGGTCGCGTCGGCCGACACCTCAGGGCCGGTCGAGGGCCACGGCGAGGGCGGCGCGTATGTGGCCGAGCACCTCGACACGGCCCGGCTGATCGTCGAGGCGGTACGGGAGGAGACGGGCGTCGAGCACCCCTGGCGGCTGGTCTACCAGTCCCGCAGCGGCGCCCCGCACATCCCCTGGCTGGAGCCGGACATCTGCGACCACCTGGAGACACTGCATGGCGAGGGCGTCCCGGCGGTCGTGATGGCCCCCATCGGCTTTGTCTCGGACCATATGGAAGTCCTGTACGACCTCGACACCGAGGCCACCGCCAAGGCCGCGGAGCTGGGGCTGCCCGTCCGCCGCTCGCCCACGGTGGGCGCCGACCCGCGCTTCGCCGCCGCCGTCCGCGACCTGGTGCTGGAGCGCGCCGCCACCGAGCGGGGTCAGCCGGTGGAGCGCTGCGCGCTGGGCGCGCTCGGCCCGAGCCATGACCTCTGCCCGGCCGGCTGCTGCCCGGCCCGTGCCCCCAGGCCCGCCGCCGCGGGCGCCGACAGCCCGTACGCCTGAAGGAGCCCCGCCGTGACCGACGCCCGACCCGATGCCACCGACCGGCCCGATGAGGCTCTGCTCGCCGAGCTGCTTTCCCTCGCCCTGGAAGCCGCACGCCGCGCGGGCGAGCTGCTGCGCGACGGCCGCCCCGACGATCTGGCCGTCGCCGCCACCAAGTCCAGCCCCATCGACGTCGTCACCGAGATGGACATCGCCGCCGAGAAGCTGATCACCTGCCATCTCTCCGAGCACCGCCCCGACGACGGCTTCCTCGGCGAGGAGGGCGCCAGCTCGGCGGGCAGCAGCGGAATCCGCTGGGTCATCGACCCGCTGGACGGCACCGTCAACTATCTGTACGGACTGCCCACCTGGGCCGTCTCCATCGCCGCCGAACGCGACGGCGAGACCCTTGCCGGAGTCGTCGCCATCCCGATGCGCGGCGAGACCTTCCGCGCCGTGCGCGGCGGCGGCGCCTTCCTCAACGACCGGCCGGTCCACTGCCGCCCCGCGCCCCCGCTGGAGCGCGCTCTCGTCTCGACCGGTTTCAACTACGTCACCGCCGTCCGTGCCCACCAGGCCGGGATCGCCCAGCGGCTGATCCCGCAGTTGCGCGACATCCGGCGCGGCGGCTCCGCGGCCACCGACCTCTGCGATGTGGCGGCGGGCCGGCTGGACGGCTACTACGAGCGCGGGCTGCACCCCTGGGACCTCGCGGCCGGCGATCTCATCGCCCGCGAGGCGGGCGCGCTCACCGGCGGCCGCCCCGGCACCCGCCCCGGTTTCGACCTCACGGTGGCGGCCACCCCGGGTGTCTTCGAGCCCCTCCAGGGCCTGCTGGACGAGTACGGCGCCTGGCACGACTAGTGCGGGCCTCCCGGCGGCGCGGCCGGACGTACGGAAGGGCCCCGGCGCCGTCCCCTCGGCGCCGGGGCCCTTCTCACTAGGTCGTTGTCACGGCTCTGATATTTGAATAGGGCCAAGGCATGCGGTCAGGCGCTCGCCGCGCCGACCTCCACGCCGTGCTCGGCCGCAAGCCGGCGAAGGTCTTCCAGCTCTTCCTGATCGACATCCACGAGGAAGTCGTCGCCCGTCTCCCGGGCTCGGTTGAGATCCGTTTCCGTGGCCTTTATACGCTGCAGAAGCCCGGCGGTGAACGCGTCCATTGCGCCCCCTCGTCGTGGGTCAGTGGCACGGGGGTGTGCCGACGGCGGGTAGATCACGCACCCACTGCCTCTGGATGACAGAAAGGGTGTGGCATGCCACAAACAGGGCGTGATCTCGGGTGTGAAGTCGTCTTCCCCAGGGTCCGTCTTCGAGAAACCTCAACGCGTCAAACAATCCGTTCCATTCCCGGATGTCCCAGGTCACCCGGCATCGTCTTACCGCCGGTTTATGGCCGTAACCGGCAGGATGGGGCCGCACAGCCAGTGCTACAACCTGCCCCGCTCACGGGTGACGGGCCCAGAGGAAGGACAGCGACGTGCGTGTACTCGTCGTCGAGGACGAGCAACTGCTCGCCGATGCGGTGGCCACCGGACTGCGCCGGGAGGCCATGGCCGTCGACGTGGTGTACGACGGCGCCGCCGCCCTGGAACGGGTCGGGGTCAACGACTACGACGTGGTGGTGCTCGACCGGGACCTTCCCCTCGTCCACGGCGACGACGTCTGCCGCAGGATCGTCGAGCTGGGGATGCCCACCCGGGTCCTGATGCTCACCGCCTCGGGCGATGTCAGCGACCGGGTCGAGGGCCTTGAGCTGGGCGCGGACGACTATCTGCCCAAGCCCTTCGCGTTCACCGAGCTGATCGCCAGGGTGCGCGCCCTGGGCCGGCGTACGACCGTACCGCTGCCGCCCGTCCTGGAGCGGTCGGGCATCAAGCTCGACCCCAACCGCCGCGAGGTCGTCCGCGAGGGCCGGGAGATCCAGCTCGCGCCCAAGGAGTTCGCGGTGCTGGAGGTCCTGATGCGCAGCGAGGGCGCGGTCGTCTCGGCCGAGCAGCTCCTGGAGAAGGCCTGGGACGAGAACACCGACCCGTTCACCAATGTCGTACGGGTCACGGTGATGACCCTGCGCCGGAAGCTCGGCGAGCCGCCCGTGATCGTCACGGTGCCCGGCTCCGGGTACCGGATCTGATGCCCGTGGCCGCGACCCCGATGCCGCCCGCGGCACCGCCCAAACCCACCTGGGACCCCAGAAGGCCCGACCAGGCACTGCCCTGGGTGCGCCCCACCATCCGGATACGGCTCACGCTGCTGTACGGCGGGATGTTCCTGATCGCCGGTATCCTGCTGCTCTCGATCATCTATCTGCTGGCCGCGCAGGCCCTGCATGTGGGCAGTGAGCTGCCCTTCAAGATCGTGACCGGCAAGGTGAGCAGCGATGTCTGCAACTTCCCGGACCAGGCACCGCCCGAGCAGTTCAACGCGGCCATGAACAGTTGTGTCAACCACCAGCGCAAGCAGGCGCTCGACGATCTGCTCAGCCGCTCGCTGTTCGCCCTGGTCGGCCTGAGCGTCATCGCCTTCGCCTTCGGTTACGCGATGGCCGGGCGGGTGCTGTCGCCGCTGGGCCGGATCACCCGTACCGCGCGCCGGGTCGTCGGCTCCGACCTGTCGCGCCGGATCGAGCTGGACGGCCCCGACGACGAGCTGAAGGAGCTGGCGGACACCTTCGACGAGATGCTGGACCGGCTGGAGCGGGCCTTCAGCGCGCAGCAGCGGTTCGTCGCGAACGCCTCGCACGAGCTGCGTACACCGCTCGCGATCAACCGCACCCTGCTGGAGGTCCATCTCTCCGATCCGGGGGCGCCCGCGGAACTCCAACAGCTCGGCAGAACGCTGCTGGCCACCAACGAGCGCAGCGAGCAGCTCGTGGAGGGCCTGCTGCTGCTCGCCCGCAGCGACAACCAGATCGTGGAGCGAAAACCGGTCGACCTCGCCGAGGTCGCCACCCGCGGCGTGGACCAGTGCCTCGGCGAGGCGGAGGCGAAGGGCGTCGAGATCCGTACGGAGTGCGCGCCCGCGGTCGTCCAGGGGAACGGGGTGCTGCTGGAGCGGATCGCGCTGAACCTGGTGCAGAACGCCGTGCGGTACAACATCCCCGAGGGCGGCTGGGTGGAGGTCTCCACGGAGGTCCAGCAGGGCCAGGCGGTCCTGGTGGTCTCCAATACGGGCCCGGTGGTCCCGGCGTACGAGATCGACAACCTCTTCGAGCCGTTCCGGCGGCTGCGTACGGAGCGTACGGGCAGCGACAAGGGCGTCGGGCTCGGCCTCTCCATCGCGCGGTCCGTGGCGCGTGCTCACGGCGGCAGGATCTTCGCGGAACCCCGTGAGGGCGGGGGACTGGTGATGCGTGTCACCCTCCCGGTCTGAGATGCTGCGCGCGGTATCCGGGGAGCATCTGCCTTTGTTCGCTTTGCGCGGAATTTCCGGGAGGGATTTCCGGCGAATCCGTGTGTGATCGATCACAGGGGCGAATTCACGCCTATCCACTCTGCGTGATCAGGCCTTCATCGGAAAGCCGGTATCGTCCGGGTTTCCGGGGGCCGGGATCACGGGAAGTACACGGGGTGGCGCCCGTGAGGCACAACAGCAGGACCGTGTACGGTCCCCTTCGCCACCCGAAGCCGATCACTCCTCAGGGGTCCGGTTGGGTGTCGATTGAGTAACAGACCTTGATGTGAGGCAAAATCTCCGCCTCAGGTCGGGCACAAGTCCGGCCTCTCACGCGTTACGTGCGCTGGAGACACCACAGACACCCAGAGGGGGAGAGCGACATGGCAACGGATTACGACACCCCACGCAAGACCGATGACGACGTCGATCAGGACAGCCTTGAGGAACTGAAGGCCCGTCGGAACGACAAGTCGACTTCGGCGGTCGACGTCGACGAGTTCGAGCAGGCCGAAGGGCTCGAACTGCCCGGCGCGGATCTCTCCAACGAGGAGCTGTCCGTCCGGGTGCTGCCCCGGCAGGCCGATGAGTTCACCTGCATGAGCTGCTTCCTGGTGCACCACAGGAGCCAGCTCGCCAGGGAGAAGAACGGTCAGCCGATCTGCCGCGACTGCGACTGAGGTCAGGTCGGCCGTGGCAGGCGACACACCGTTTCGGAAACGACGCTTCCGGCGCGAGAGCGCACCGGAGGTGTATCAGGGCGGCCCGGGCCCGGCAGAAGGCGTTCAGCCCGCTGCCGAGCACTCCGCCCTCCTGCCCCAGCACGGCGCACGTGACGACGAGCGAGGCCTCGCGGCCTCGCTCGAAGCGGCCCAGGAGGACCGCGGCGGCCCCATGACCGGGGGCCGGCGGCTGGACGCCGTCAAACGGGGTGTGCGGAAGGGCGGCGCGGGTGCCAAGGCGGCGCTGGGATTTGTCGCCGACCGGATCATCGAGAACGCCCCCCGGATCCCCGTCCGCGACCTCGCGACCCTGCGCGGCCAGTTCCCCGGCCTCGGCCCCGAGGAACTGGCCGACAAACTGGTCGCCGGCGCGGCGAACAGCAGCGCGACGGTCGGCGCGGGTATCGGCGCGGCCGCGATGCTGCCCGTACCGCCCGCGATGCCCGCCGAGCTGGCGGCCGAGATCACGGCGGTCGCCGCGATCGAGCTGAAGCTCATCGCCGAGCTGCACGAGGTCTACGGACTCCGCCCGCCCGGCACGCTCAAGCAGCGCAGCGCCGCCTATCTGACCTCCTGGACGGAGGAGCGCGGGGTCGATGTCACCAAGCCGTCGACCTTCAACGGCGCGCTGAGCGGGCGCATGAAGCGCGAGCTGCGGCAGCAGATCATGAAGCGCACGGTCCGCAGCCTGCCCAACCTGGTCCCCTTCATGATCGGGGCGGCTGTCGGCGCGATGATGAACCGGCGGGACACCAAGAAGGTCGCCGAGCACGTCCGCAAGGACCTGCGGGCGCGCCAGATCCCCTGGGACGCGCTCCCGGAACTGCCCGCGCTGGAGCAGCCCGGTGAACTGCCCGCGGGGCTGCCGAAGGAGCTGGAGAACTAAGCCTTCGAAGAGGCCAGGGCCTCCGAAGAGGCGGGATCCCCGTGCTCAGCCTGTCCGTACCGCCCTCAGCCCGTCCGTACCGCGTGCAGCGCCGCCGCCAGACCCTGCGGGTTCCTGGTCGAGAGATAGACGTACGGAGTCGGGTCCTCGGGATCCGTGACCTCCACCCGCAGCGCCGTCGGCACATAGCTGCGCAGCAGCATGAACGCCCGGGGATCGGCCTTGTGCAGCCGCCAGGCCCGCGCCTCCTCGGCGTCGAGCACCTCGGCCTCGCCCAGCGCCGAGACCGGGATCCGGGCATCGCCCGCGACCAGCGAGTCCGCCACCACCCTGATCCGCGCCGAGCCGTAGGAACTGACCCCGGCCGCCGCCAGCGCCCCCGCGCCGATCACCCCGCCGAGCAGCGGCAACGGCCCCAGCGGCAGAGTGATCAGGCCCCCCGCCACAGCGATGAGAGCGGCAATGGCCCACCAGGAAGGAGGGGCGGTGAGGCGCTCGTCGTAGCGCGCGGCGGAAGGCTCCATGGGGCCAAGCTTGGCATGGTGCGGAAGCCGGGCGACCGCGCGGGTAAGGTCTGCGCCTGTGAGCAGCGCGCCACCCCCGGGGACGCCTCCCGGACCAGGCCGGGCGCGCCCGCGCCGTCGAGGTGAACCCATGAGCCGTACCCCCGCCGCCCCCCTGGACGTACTGATCCGCCGCCTTGATCCGGAGGTTCCGCTTCCGGGGTATGCGCATCCGGGCGACGCCGGGGCCGATCTGGTCACCACCGAGGCCGCCGAACTGGCCCCCGGGGAGCGGGCCGTACTGCCCACGGGAGTGTCCGTCGCACTGCCCGACGGGTACGCCGCCTTCGTGCACCCGCGCTCCGGGCTGGCGGCCCGCTGCGGCGTCGCCATGGTGAATGCCCCGGGGACGGTGGATGCCGGGTACCGTGGAGAGATCAAAGTGATCGTGGTCAATCTGGACCCGCGCGAGAGCGTGCGGTTCGAGCGGTTCGACCGGATTGCCCAGTTGGTCGTCCAGCAGGTCGAGAAGGTCCGCTTCCACGAGGTGGCGGAGCTTCCCGGGTCGGCGCGGGGCGACGGGGGCTTCGGGTCCACCGGCGGTCATGCCGCCGTGGGCGGCGTACAGGGCGGGAATCGATACGCTTCGGTCGTATCCGACCGGGAAGGACAGTGACGTGTTCGGACGTCGCAAGAAGAGTGGTTCCGCAGCGGACGCGGCGGACGCAGCGGGCGAGGCCGAGCAGTTCACCGACGATGCCGGTGACGCCGGTGCCGACACGGCTGCCGACGGGGTGGCCACGCCCCGCAGGGTGAACCTTCCGCCGGCCCCCAGGCCGGACGGGCCTTGGGACATCTCCGAGGTCTCCAGGCCCGGGGAGGGCCGGGTCGATCTGGGCGGGATCTTCGTCCCCGGGGTCGAGGGCATGGAACTGCGCGTCGAGGTCGCCGGCGACGCGATCGTCGCCGCCACGGTCGTCGTGCGCGACAGCGCCGTACAGCTCCAGGCGTTCGCGGCGCCCAAGAAGGAAGGCATCTGGGGCGAGGTCCGCGAGGAGATCGCCTCCGGCATCACCCGGCAGGGCGGCATCATCGACGAGGTCGAGGGGCCGCTGGGCTGGGAGCTGCGCGCCCAGGTCCCCGTACAGCTTCCGGACGGCACCGGCGGCGTACAGCTCGTGCGCTTCATCGGTGTCGACGGGCCGCGCTGGTTCCTGCGCGGTGTGATCTCCGGGCAGGGCGCGGTGCAGCCCGCGGCCGCGGGGCTGCTGGAGCAGATCTTCCGGGACACCGTGGTCGTGCGGGGCGAGGGGCCGATGGCGCCCAGGGACCCGATCGTCCTCAAGCTGCCGGACGACGCGCAGATGGTGGCCGAGGGCGTTCAGCAGGACGAGCAGGAGGGCTCGCGCTTCTCCGGCGGCATGGGACAGCTTCAGCGCGGTCCCGAGATCACCGAGGTGCGCTGAGCCTCCGTCGGCGCTCCTGCCGTACGCAGAACTGCCGTACGCAGACCGGACCGGCACAGACCGGACTGGCACAGACCTGACCGACAAGGCCGGTGGGCCGTATCCCTGGACGGGGACGCGGCCCACCGGCCTTTCGCTTGCCCAACCGGCCTTTCCTTTGCCCGAAGGCCGTGGCGCCTGCGAGCCATGGTGGATGCCTTGCCGTATGGGGCACATCACAAGGCGCGGCGTCGGCCATATGAAGTCCGTCAAGCCCGTGGCACCGGCCGTATGGGACCCGTCAACGCGAGCCGGACCCGCCGGATCAGCGGGTTTCCTCAGGGAGTCAGATTTTCCCGACTCTTCTAGGAGTGCGCGGTGGCCGATATGGCCTTCGTTGTCACCACGATCGCGGTGTTCGCGCTGGTGGCCCTGATCGCCAGGGGGGTGGCGAAGCTATGACGGCCGAGAATGTGATCGGGCTGTTGGTGGCGGTCGCCCTGCTGGGTTATCTCGTCCTGGCGCTGTTCTTCCCGGAGAGGTTCTGAGTGATGAGCTCCGTCCTCGCCGGTGTGCTCCAGCTGCTCGCGCTCGTCGTCGCGCTGGGTCTCGCGTACCGCCCGCTGGGTGACTACATGGCCCGGGTCTACAGCTCACCGCGGCATCTGCGGGCCGAGAAGTGGATCTACCGGGCCATCGGCGCGAACCCCGCGACCGAGATGCGCTGGCCGGCGTATCTGCGCGGTGTGCTGGCGTTCTCCGCGGTGAGTGTGCTGTTCCTGTATCTGCTCCAGCGGGTGCAGGGGGTTCTTCCCGGATCGCTGGGCTTCTCGTCGATCGATCCGGACCAGGCGTTCAACACCGCCGCGTCGTTTGTGTCGAACACGAACTGGCAGTCGTACTACGGCGAGCAGGCCATGGGCCACGTCGTACAGACCGGCGGCCTGGCCGTGCAGAACTTCGTGTCCGCCGCAGTCGGCATGGCTGTCGCGGTGGCGCTGGTACGGGGCTTCGCCCGCTCGCGTACCGGGGAGCTGGGCAACTTCTGGGCGGATCTGGTGCGCGGCACCGTCCGTATCCTGCTGCCCGTTTCCGTCATCGCCGCGATCGTCCTGGTCGCGTGTGGCGCGATCCAGAACTTCGCGGGGATCCATGAGGTCGGCCAGTTCATGGGCGGCTCGCAGCAGTGGAACGGCGGCGCGGTGGCCTCGCAGGAGGCGATCAAGGAGCTGGGCACCAACGGCGGCGGTTACTTCAACGCCAACTCCGCCCACCCCTTCGAGAACCCCACCCCGCTCTCGAACCTCTTCGAGATCTTCCTGATTCTCGTCATCCCGTTCGCGCTGACGCGGACCTTCGGGACGATGGTCGGCAGTGTGAAGCAGGGGTACGCGATCCTCGCCACGATGGCCACCATCTGGCTGGGCTTCACGGCGCTGATGATGTGGACCGAGTTCGCCCACCACGGCCCGGCCTTCGATATCGCCGGTGGTGCGACGGAGGGCAAGGAGACCCGGTTCGGGGTCGGCGCGTCGTCGATCTTCGCGGTGGCCACCACGCTCACCTCGACCGGTGCGGTCAACTCGTTCCACTCCTCCTTCACCGGCTTCGGCGGCGGTATCACCATGCTGGGGATGCAGCTCGGCGAGATCGCGCCCGGCGGGGTCGGCTCCGGGCTGTACGGGATGCTGATCATGGCGATCATCGCGGTGTTCATCGCCGGTCTGATGGTCGGCCGTACGCCCGAGTATCTGGGCAAGAAGATCGGCAGCCGCGAGATCAAGCTGGCCGCGAGCTACATCCTGGTCACCCCGGCGCTGGTGCTCTGTTTCACCGCCGCCGCGATGGCCCTGCCCACACCGGGCAACTCGATGACCAACTCGGGGCCGCACGGCTTCTCGGAGATCCTGTACGCGTACACCTCGGGCGGCAACAACAACGGTTCGGCCTTCGCCGGGCTGAACGCGGACACGCAGTGGTTCAACACCACGATCGGTCTGGCGATGCTGCTGGGCCGCTTCGTGCCGATGGTGTTCGTGCTGGCGCTGGCCGGTGCGCTGGCCGCGCAGCGGCCCGTACCCGAGACCGCGGGCACGCTCCGTACCCACAAGCCGCTGTTCACCGGGCTGCTGGTCGGCACGATCCTGATCGTCACCGGTCTGACCTACTTCCCGGCGCTGGCGCTGGGGCCGCTGGCCGAGGGGCTGGCGTCATGAGCACTCGTCTGAAGCAAGAGGACACGATGTCCACAGTCACTCCGTCCCGTGCGCCGCACCCGCCGGTATCGCCCGGACACAGCCCGGGCGGGAAGGCGCGGGTGGGCGGGGGCATGTTCGATCCCCGTCTGCTGATCACGTCCTTCCCGCAGGCGGTCAGGAAGCTCGATCCACGGGTGATGGTCAAGTCGCCCGTGATGTTCGTGGTCGAGGTCGGCTCGGTGCTGTCCACGGTCTTCGCCGCGGTCCACCCGGGCGACTGGTTCGGCTGGGCGATCGCCGCCTGGCTGTGGCTGACCACGGTCTTCGCGAATCTCGCGGAGGCGGTGGCCGAGGGCCGGGGCAAGGCGCAGGCGGACACCCTGCGCAGGGCCAGGACCGACACCGTCGCCCGCCGTATCAGCGGCCCGCACGAGGAGCGCATACCCGGCACCGATCTGCGGGTCGGCGATCTGGTCGTCTGCGAGGCCGGGGACATCATTCCCGGCGACGGCGATGTGGTCGAAGGCGTCGCCTCCGTCGACGAGTCGGCCATCACCGGCGAATCGGCACCCGTGATCCGGGAGTCGGGCGGTGACCGCTCGGCCGTGACCGGCGGTACGAAGGTCCTCTCGGACCGGATCGTCATCAGGATCACGACAAAGCCGGGCGAGACCTTCATCGACCGGATGATCAAGCTGGTCGAGGGCGCGGCCCGGCAGAAGACGCCCAACGAGATCGCGCTGAACATCCTGCTCGCTTCGTTGACCATCGTCTTCCTGCTCGCGGTGGTCACGCTCCAGCCGTTCGCGATCTACGCGGGTCAGCGGCAGTCGATGATCGTGCTGATCGCGCTGCTGGTGTGTCTGATACCGACGACGATCGGGGCGCTGCTGTCGGCGATCGGGATCGCGGGCATGGACCGGCTGGTCCAGCGCAATGTGCTCGCCATGTCCGGGCGCGCGGTCGAGGCCGCCGGGGATGTGTCGACGCTGCTGCTCGACAAGACCGGCACGATCACCCTCGGCAACCGCCAGGCCGCCGAATTCCTCCCCGTCCCGGGCGTGACCGAGGCCGAACTGGCCGATGCGGCACAGCTCTCGTCGCTCGCCGACGAGACCCCCGAGGGCCGCTCCATAGTCGTCCTGGCGAAGGAGAGGTACGGGCTGCGGGAGCGCCACCAGGGGCAGTTGGCCGGAGCCGAGTGGGTGGCCTTCACCGCCCAGACCCGGATGTCGGGTGTCGACCTCACCGAGGACGGGACGCGGCGCCAGGTCCGTAAGGGAGCCGCGGGCGCGGTGGCCGCCTGGGTCGCCGAGCGCGGTGGCAGGGTGTCCCAGGACTGCCGGGCCCTGACCGACCGGATCTCGGAGGCCGGCGGTACGCCCCTGGTGGTGGCCGTCGAGGACGAGAGGGGCGCCCGCGCCCTGGGTGTCATCCATCTCAAGGACGTGGTCAAGGAGGGGATGCGGGAGCGGTTCGACGAGCTGCGCCGCATGGGCATCAAGACTGTCATGATCACCGGTGACAACCCCCTGACCGCGAAGGCCATCGCGCAGGAGGCGGGCGTGGACGACTTCCTCGCAGAGGCCACCCCCGAGGACAAGATGGCCCTCATCAAGCGTGAGCAGGCCGGCGGGAAGCTGGTCGCGATGACGGGGGACGGTACGAACGACGCCCCCGCCCTCGCGCAGGCGGATGTCGGCGTGGCCATGAACACCGGTACCTCGGCCGCCAAGGAGGCCGGGAACATGGTGGACCTGGACTCCAACCCCACCAAGCTGATCGAGATCGTCGAGATCGGGAAACAGCTCCTCATCACGAGGGGCGCCCTGACGACGTTCTCCATCGCCAACGATGTGGCGAAGTACTTCGCGATCATCCCCGCCATGTTCGCCGTGGTCTATCCCAGCCTCGGCAGGCTCAACATCATGGACCTCTCCTCGCCCGAGTCCGCGATCCTCTCCGCGGTCGTCTTCAACGCGCTGATCATCGTCGCGCTCGTACCGCTCGCCCTGAAGGGTGTGCGCTACCGGCCCGCCAGCGCCGACAGGATGCTCCGCAGAAACCTCGGGATCTACGGTCTCGGCGGGCTGATCGCCCCGTTCATCGGCATCAAGATCATCGACCTGGTCATCTCCCTCATCCCCGGAATCGGCTGAACGCCATGAACAACTCCGTAGGAAACACCGCACGGCTGCTCGGCGCCGGGCTGCGCGCCCTGCTGGTCCTGACCGTCCTCTGCGGCGTCCTCTACCCGCTCGCCGTCACCGGTGTCGCGCAGGGGCTCTTCCCCGGCAAGGCCAACGGCTCCGAGGTCACCGCGAACGGCAAGGTGGTCGGGTCCTCGCTCATCGGGCAGCGGTACGACCTGCCGCTCAAGGACGGCCAGGACACCCCGGAGCCGGACCTGAAGTGGTTCCAGCCCCGTCCGTCCAACGGTCTCGGCACCAACGGCGTCAACACCCAGTACAAGCTCATACTCTCCGGAGCCACCAACCGCTCCGGCGACAACGAGGATCTGATCAAGTGGGTCAAGGACGCCAAGGCCGCCGTGGTGAAGGACAACTCAACCCCCGGTTACCGGGTCAGGCCCCAGGACGTGCCCCCGGACGCGGTCACCTCCTCCGGCTCGGGACTCGACCCGGACATCTCCCCGGCGTACGCCCGGCTCCAGGTCCACCGGGTTGCCGAGAAGAACAACCTGGACGTCCAGGAGGTGGAGAAGCTCGTCGCCGACCACACCCAGGACCGGACCCTCGGCTTCATGGGCGAGCCCCGCGTCAATGTCCTCCAGCTCAACATCGCGCTCAAGGAGCTGGTCGGCTGACCTTCGTACTCCGGTCCCGGTACGGACATGTCCGTACCGGGACCAAGGTCGTCACCGCGTCGGACGCGGTGGCTCTTCTGGAAGACAATGGGGCCATGGGACGCGGCAAGCTTCGTATCTATCTGGGCGCGGCACCGGGCGTCGGGAAGACGTACGCGATGCTCTCCGAGGCGCACCGCCGGGTGGAGCGGGGCACCGACTGCGTCGTCGCCTTCGTCGAGCACCACGACCGCCCCCGTACGGAGGTCATGCTGCACGGCCTCGAAGAGGTGCCCCGCCGCTCCATCGAGTACCGCGGCACCACCTTCACCGAGATGGATGTCGACGCGGTGCTGGAGCGCCGCCCGGCCGTCGCCCTCGTCGACGAGCTGGCGCACACCAATGTGCCGGGCTCGCGCAACGCCAAGCGCTGGCAGGACGTCGAGGAACTGCTCAAGGCGGGCATCGAGGTCGTCTCCAGCGTCAACATCCAGCACCTGGAATCACTCGGTGACGTCGTCGAATCCATAACGGGTGTACGGCAGCAGGAGACCGTCCCCGACGAGATCGTCCGGCGGGCCGACCAGATCGAGCTGGTCGACATGTCGCCCCAGGCCCTGCGCCGACGGCTGGCGCACGGCAACGTCTACAAACCCGACAAGGTGGACGCCGCGCTCTCTCACTACTTCAGGCCGGGCAACCTCACCGCGCTGCGCGAACTGGCCCTGCTCTGGGTCGCCGACCGGGTCGACGAGTACCTCCAGCAGTACCGGGGCGAGCACAACATCCGCACCACCTGGTCGGCCCGCGAACGCATCGTCGTCGGCCTCACCGGCGGCCCGGAGGGGCGTACGCTCATCCGCCGCGCCGCCAGGATGGCCGCCAAGGGCTCCGGCAGCGAGATCCTCGCCGTCTACATAGCCCGCAGCGACGGCCTCACCGCCGCCTCGCCCAAGGAACTGGCCGTCCAGCGCACCCTGGTCGAGGATCTCGGCGGCACCTTCCACCATGTCATCGGCGACGACGTCCCCTCCGCACTGCTGGAGTTCGCGCGCGGGGTCAACGCCACCCAGATCGTGCTGGGCTCCAGCCGCCGCAAGACCTGGCAGTACATCTTCGGGCCCGGCGTCGGCGCCACCGTCGCCCGGGAGTCAGGACCCGATCTGGACGTGCACATCGTCACGCACGAGGAGGCCGCCAAGGGCCGCGGACTGCCGGTGGCGCGCGGCGCCAGGCTCGGCCGCTCCCGGATCATCTGGGGCTGGCTGGCCGGGGTCGTCGCGCCCGTGCTGCTCTCGCTGCTGCTGTCGAAGGTGGGCAACTCCCCGGGGCTCGCCAACGATGTCCTGCTCTTCCTCTTCCTGACCGTGATGTCGGCGCTGCTGGGCGGGCTGCGGCCGGCGCTCGCCTCCGCCGCGGTGGGCTCGCTGCTGCTCAACTTCTACTTCACGCCGCCCACCCACACCCTGACCATCTCGGACCCCAAGAACCTGGTCGCCATCGTGATCTTCTTCGCGGTGGCCGTGGCGGTGGCGTCCGTGGTCGATCTGGCGGCACGCCGTACCCATCAGGCGGCCCGGCTCAGAGCCGAGTCCGAGATCCTGTCCTTCCTCGCGGGCAGTGTGCTGCGCGGCGAGACCACGCTGGACGCGCTGCTGGAGCGGGTCAGGGAGACCTTCTCCATGGAGTCCGTGGCCCTGCTCGAACGCAAGAGCGATGTCGACCCCTGGACCCGCGCGGGCAGTGTCGGACCGCGGCCCGTCGACCGTCCGGAGGCCGCCGATGTCGACATGCCGGTCGGCGACCACATGGCGCTGGCGCTCTCCGGCCGGGTCCTGCCCGCCGAGGACCGCCGGGTGCTCGCCGCCTTCGCCGCGCAGGCCGCCGTCGTACTGGACAGGCAGCGCCTGGTGGGCGAGGCCGCGCAGGCCCGCGAACTGGCCGAGGGGAACCGTATCCGTACGGCCCTGCTCGCGGCCGTCAGCCACGATCTGCGGACCCCGCTGGCCGGGATCAAGGCATCGGTCTCCTCGCTCCGCTCCGACGATGTCGAATGGTCGGAGGAGGACCGGGCGGAGCTGCTCGAAGGCATCGAGCACGGCGCCGACCGGCTCGACCATCTCGTCGGCAATCTCCTTGACATGTCCCGGTTGCAGACTGGCACCGTCACCCCGCTGATCCGGGAGATCGATCTCGATGAGGTGGTTCCGATGGCGCTCGGCGGCGTACCGGAGGACAGCGTGGAGCTGGACATCCCCGAGTCGCTGCCGATGGTGGCCGTCGACCCGGGCCTGCTGGAGCGCGCGGTCGCCAATATCGTCGAGAACGCCGTCAAGTACAGTCCCGACGCCCGGAAGGTCACCGTCGCAGCCAGCGCGCTGGGGGGCCGGGTCGAGGTACGGGTCGTCGACCGCGGCCCCGGCGTTCCCGAGGACGCCAAGGAACGGATCTTCGAGCCCTTCCAGCGCCACGGTGACGCCCCGCGCGGCGCCGGGGTCGGCCTCGGGCTCGCGGTCGCGCGCGGCTTCGTCGACGCGATGGGCGGCACCCTCACCGCCGAGGACACCCCCGGCGGCGGTCTGACCATGGTCCTCACCCTCACAGCGGCGGCCGGAATCGCCCCGGTACGCCGCCCCGAACCACCGGCCCGGATCAGCTCATGACCGGGACAGCAGAAAGGCGGACCGCTATGACGCGGGTGCTCGTGGTCGACGACGAGCCGCAGATCGTACGCGCCCTGGTGATCAACCTCAGGGCGCGGAAGTACGAGGTGGACGCGGCCTCCGACGGGGCGGGCGCGCTCGAACTCGCCGCCGCGCGCCACCCCGACGTCGTCGTGCTCGACCTCGGGCTGCCGGACATGGACGGGGTCGAGGTCATCAAGGGGCTGCGCGGCTGGACCCGCGTCCCGATTCTGGTGCTCTCCGCCCGCCACACCTCCGACGAGAAGGTCGAGGCGCTGGACGCCGGCGCCGACGACTATGTGACCAAGCCCTTCGGCATGGACGAGCTGCTGGCCCGGCTGCGTGCCGCGGTCCGGCGGGCCGAGCCGGTCGGCGGGGACGGCGACGACCTGACCGCGGTCGTCGAGACCGAGGGCTTCACCGTGGACCTGGCCGCCAAGAAGGTGCACCGCGAGGGCAGGGACGTACGGCTCACCCCGACCGAGTGGCACCTGCTGGAGGTCCTCGTACGCAACACGGGGCGGCTGGTCAGCCAGAAACAGCTCCTCCAGGAGGTCTGGGGGCCCTCGTACGGCACGGAGACCAACTACCTGCGGGTCTACATGGCCCAGCTCCGCCGGAAGCTGGAGACGGACCCCTCGCACCCCAGGCACTTCGTCACCGAGCCGGGCATGGGCTACCGCTTCGAGCGCTGATCCGGATTCCGCGCCCCTGGATCCGGCGGCTCCTCGCCCCGGTACGCTCTAACCATGAGTGCTGAGAAGCCGACCGGCCGCTTCCGCCGGATGCTCGACCGGCTGTCCAGCTCCCAGGAGGATCTGGAGTCCGAGGAGCTGCGGGAGGACGCGCAGGCGTCGGGGTGCACGAAGATCTCCGACTGCAACGACCGCCAGATCGTCCGGGTGACTGGTACGTTGCGGACGGTCACCCTGCGTCCGCGGGCCGGCGTGCCCGCGCTGGAGGCGGAGCTGTTCGACGGCACCGCGCCGCTGGACGTGGTGTGGCTGGGCCGGCGCTCCATCATGGGCATAGAGCCGGGCCGCAGACTGATCGCCTCCGGCCGGATCTCCCTGAGCCACGGCCGGCGGGTGCTGTTCAATCCCAAATACGAACTCCGACCGCTCGGACAGGAGTAGCCGGTGACGTCACCCGACAAGCCCGCCGCCTCGAACGTTTCCAGCGCCTCCGTCTCCGGTGCCTCACCCGAAGGTCCTGACGGCCCGGACAGCCCGGACGGTGACGCGAAAGCCGTCACCGAGGCGGCGCTGTTCGAGGCCTTCGGGGGCCTGCGCGGCATGGTGGAGACCGTACTGCCGGGCCTGCTCTTCGTCACGATCTTCACCATCAACCAGGACCTGCACACCTCGGCGATCGCCGCGCTCGTGGTCTCGCTGCTGCTCGTCGTGGTCCGGCTGATCCGCCGGGACACCGTCAAGCACGCGTTCAGCGGGGTCTTCGGGGTGGCCTTCGGCGTGGTCTTCGCGATGATGACCGGCAACGCGAAGGACTTCTATCTGCCGGGCATGCTCTACACGCTGGGGCTGGCGCTCGCGTACATCATCACGACGCTGGCGGGCGTGCCGCTGATCGGGCTGATCCTGGGCCCGGTCTTCAAGGAGAACCTCTCCTGGCGGAAGCGCAATCCCGGCCGCAAGAAGGCGTACGCCAAGGCGAGTTGGGCGTGGGGGCTGATCCTGCTCGCCAAGTGCGCGATCCTGTTCCCGCTCTACTGGTGGGCCGACACGACACAGCTCGGCTGGGTGCTGATCACGCTGAAGATCCCGCCGTTCCTGCTGGCGGTCTATCTGACCTGGGTGTTCCTGGCGAAGGCGCCGCCGCCGATCGATGTCTTCGCCGAGATGGAGGCGGAGGAGGAGGCGAAGAGGGCCCGCAAGGCAGCGGCCGTGACCACCCCGGACGGCCCGACCAGCCACCGCCGCGAGCGCTGATCGCGAGCGCTGATCCGGCATTGAGCCCCGGCATTCAGGACCGGCAAGGGCCCGGCACCGTTCTCAGGTGCCGGGCCCTTCCTGTACGCGACGTACGCCGGGCGTTGTCTTACGCGCGTACGCACGTGCGCCGGGTGTGGCCGGGGCCTCAGCCCGCCGCGTCCTCCCTGCGGACCGACAGCAGGTCCTCCAACTGCTCCTCACGGGCCTGCGCCGCCACGAACAGCAGCTCGTCGCCCGCCTCCAGCGTCTCCTCCGGATTCGGCGTCAGTACGCGCGTACCGCGGATGATCGTCACCAGCGAGGTGTCCTCGGGCCAGATCACATCGCCCACCAGCGTGCCCGTCACCGCCGACTCCGGCGGCAGCGTCAGCTCGACCAGGTTGGCGTCGCCATGGCTGAAGCGCAGCAGCCGCACCAGATCGCCGACGCTCACCGCCTCCTCCACCAGCGCCGACATCAGCCGTGGTGTGGACACCGCGACATCGACCCCCCAGGCCTCGTTGAACAGCCATTCGTTCTTGGGGTTGTTGACCCGGGCCACCACCCGCGGCACGCCGTACTCCGTCTTGGCGAGCAGCGAGACGACCAGATTGACCTTGTCGTCGCCGGTCGCGGCGATCACGACATTGCAGCGCTGCAGCGCCGCCTCGTCCAGCGAGGTGATCTCACAGGCATCGGCCAGCAGCCACTCGGCCAGCGGCACCCGCTCCACCGAGATCGCCGTCGGTGCCTTGTCGATCAGCAGCACCTCGTGTCCGTTCTCCAGCAGCTCGCCCGCGATGGAACGGCCCACCGCGCCTGCCCCGGCAATCGCGACCCGCATCAGTTCCCGCCTCCGTCCGGGCCCTCGGCGAACGCCGCCTCGACCTTCTCGATGTCGTCCGTACGCATCATCACGTGGACGAGATCGCCCTCCTGAAGCACGGTCTGGGACGTCGGCAGCATGGCCTCGCCGAGCCGGGTGAGGAACGCGACGCGCACCCCGGTCTCCTCCTGAAGCGTGCTGATCTTGTGGCCGATCCAGCTCGGTGCCGTATGCACCTCGGCCAGTTGCACCCCGCCGCTCGGGTCCCGCCACAGCGGCTCCGCACCCGACGGCAGCAGCCGTCGCAGCATCTGGTCGGCGGTCCAGCGGACCGTCGCCACGGTCGGGATGCCGAGGCGCTGATAGACCTCGGCCCGCCGCGGGTCATAGATCCGGGCGGCCACATTCTCTATGCCGAACATCTCACGGGCGACCCGCGCGGCGATGATGTTCGAGTTGTCCCCGCTGCTCACGGCGGCGAAGGCGCCGGCTTCCTCGATCCCGGCCTCGCGCAGGGTGTCCTGGTCGAACCCGACCCCGTTGACGCGGCGGCCGCCGAAACCCGAGCCGAGCCGGCGGAACGCGGTGGGGTCCTGGTCGATGACGGCGACGGTGTGCCCCTGTTGTTCCAGGGTCTGCGCGAGTGCGGCCCCCACCCGGCCGCAGCCCATGATCACGATGTGCACGTGGACTTACCCCGCACTCCTGGTCGCCTTGCTGACCTGCGAAAACACCCTGTTCACTCTTCCTTTTCGACCTGCCGGGCATCCAGCGGGACACCGTATACGACGATCCCCCGAGTCGAGCTTATGCGGCAGGGGTGACAATCCAGTCATCCACGTGGGGGCCCGGCTCGGCAAGAGGCCGGGTCCGGCCCGGTGGCGGAGCGCGGGGGACCCGGCCGGCGCACCGTGGGAGAAGGGCGCGAGAAGAGCGCGCGAAGAAGTGGGGGGAGCGGGAATAAGAAGGGGGGTGCTGCCCTCACGGGCCGCCGTACGAGCGCATAGCATCCTGTCGTGTCCAAACTGACCGACGTGCCCAAACGGATTCTCATCGGGCGGGCGCTCCGTAGCGACAGACTTGGGGAAACGCTCCTCCCCAAGCGCATCGCGCTGCCCGTCTTCGCCTCCGACCCGCTGTCCTCGGTGGCGTACGCGCCGGGAGAGGTCCTCCTCGTCCTGTCCATCGCGGGTGTGTCGGCCTACCACTTCAGCCCGTGGATCGCGGTGGCCGTCGTGGTCCTGATGTTCACGGTCGTGGCCTCGTACCGGCAGAACGTGCACGCGTACCCGAGCGGCGGCGGCGACTACGAGGTGGCGACCACCAACCTCGGCCCCAAGGCCGGGCTCACCGTCGCCAGCGCCCTGCTGGTCGACTATGTGCTGACCGTGGCCGTGTCGATCTCCTCCGGGGTGGAGAACCTCGGCTCCGCGATCCCCTTCGTCGTGGAGAACAAGGTCCTCTGCGCCGTTGCGATAATCGTGCTGCTGACGCTGATGAATCTGCGCGGCGTCCGCGAGTCCGGCAAGCTCTTCGCGATCCCGACGTATGTCTTCGTCGGCGCCGTGTTCATCATGATCGCCTGGGGGGCGGTCCGCGGACTCGCCTTCGGCGACACCATGAGGGCGCCGACGGCCGGCTTCCAGATCAAGCCCGAGGAACAGGGGCTGGCGGGCTTCGCGCTGGTCTTCCTGCTGCTACGGGCCTTCTCCTCCGGCTGTGCCGCACTGACCGGCGTCGAGGCGATCAGCAATGGCGTGCCCGCCTTCCGCAAGCCGAAGAGCAGGAACGCGGCGACGACGCTGGCCCTGATGGGCGGCCTCGCCGTCACCATGTTCTGCGGCATCATCGGCCTGGCCATGGCAACCGATGTGAAGATGGCGGAGTCCCCGGGGACGGATCTGCTGCGCAACGGTGTGCCGGTCGGCTCGGACTATGTGCAGAACCCGGTGATCTCCCAGGTCGCCGCCGCCGTCTTCGGAGACGGCACCTTCTTCTTCGTCCTGCTCGCCGCGGCCACCGCGCTCGTTCTGTTCCTGGCCGCGAACACCGCGTACAACGGCTTTCCGCTCCTCGGCTCGATCCTCGCCCAGGATCGTTATCTGCCACGGCAGTTGCACACCCGCGGCGACCGGCTGGCCTTCTCCAACGGCATCGTGCTGCTGGCCGGGGCCGCCGCCCTGCTGGTGGTGCTGTACGGCGCGGACTCCACGCGGCTGATCCAGCTCTACATCGTCGGTGTCTTCGTCTCGTTCACGCTCAGCCAGACCGGCATGGTCCGGCACTGGAACCGCCATCTCAAGACCGAGCGGAACGCGGCCAAGCGCCGCCACATGATCCGCTCCCGCGCGATCAACACCTTCGGCGCGTTCTTCACGGGTCTGGTGCTGATCGTCGTCCTCGCCACCAAGTTCACGCACGGCGCCTGGGTCGCGCTGCTCGGCATGGTGATCTTCTACGGGACGATGACCGCGATCCGTAAGCACTACGACCGGGTCTCCGACGAGATCGCCGCCGCCGAGGGCCCCTCCGACGACAGTGTCCGGCCGTCCCGGGTGCACTCCATCGTGCTGGTCTCCAAGGTCCACAAGCCCACGCTGCGCGCGCTCGCGTACGCCAAGCTGATGCGCTCGGACACGCTGGAGGCGCTGAGCATCAGCGTCGATCCGGCCGAGACGAAGGCGCTCAAGGACGAGTGGGAGCGGCGCGGTATCAATGTGCCGCTGAAGATCCTCGATTCGCCGTACCGCGAGATCACCCGGCCGGTCATCGAGTATGTACGCGGCCTGCGGACCGAGAATCCGCGCGACGCGATCAGCGTCTACATCCCGGAGTACGTGGTCGGCCGGTGGTACGAGCACCTGCTGCACAACCAGAGCGCGCTGCGGCTCAAGGGGCGGCTGCTCTTCACGCCGGGGGTCATGGTGACCTCGGTGCCGTACCAGCTCGAATCCTCGGAACTGGCGAAGCAGCGGGCGAAGAAGCGGCGCGTGTACGTGGCGCCGGGCGCGGTCCGGCGGGGACCTGTGGACGCGCGGCCGGGGGACGCGGGTGGCGGTGCCGGTACGGGTACGAGGTCGAAGGCGCCCGGTAAGAGCTCGGGGTCCGGCACCGGCTCGGGCAGTGGCTCCGCGTCCGGGACTGGCACGTCCGGGACTGGGAGCGGGACGAAGCGCTGAGCGGTCGGCGCGGCCCTGACACCCACGTAGACTGGTGGGCTGGCGTTCCGACGTGCCTCTTGACGCGCGTACCCGTAAACCTTTGACACCTTGAACCTTTGACACCTTGATCCTTTGGAGCCACCCCGTCATGCACACAGAACCGCAGGCTTCGCTGGTCGGGGAGGAGTACGAGGTCGAGGTCGGCCCCGTCGCACACGGCGGCCACTGCGTCGCCCGTACCGAAGAGGGGCGGGTGCTCTTCGTACGGCACGCCCTGCCCGGCGAGCGGGTCCGTGCCCGGGTGACGGAGGGCGGCCCGGACTCCCGCTATCTCCGCGCCGACGCGGTGGAGATCATCGACGCCTCCAAGGACCGGGTCGAGGCGCCGTGCCCGTACGCCGGTCCCGGCCGCTGCGGCGGCTGCGACTGGCAGCACGCCAAGCCGGGCGCGCAGCGGCGCTTCAAGGGCGAGGTCATCGCCGAGCAGCTCCACCGGCTCGCGGGCCTCACCCCGGAGGAAGCGGGCTGGGACGGTACGGTCGTGCCCGCGCCCGGCGACAAACTGCCGACGGGTGAGGTGCCCGCGTGGCGCTCCCGAGTGCAGTACGCGGTCGACGAGCAGGGGCGCGCCGGGCTCCGACGGCACCGCTCGCACGAGGTGGAGCCGGTCGAGCACTGCCTGATCGCCACTGAGGGCGTCAGCGAACTCGGCGTCGAGCGACGCGAATGGCCGGGGATCGCCACGGTCGAGGCGATCGCCGCGTCGGGCTCCGGCGACCGGCAGGTGATCCTCACCCCGCGCGAGGGCGCCCGGCTGCCGCTGGTCGAACTGGACCGGCCGGTGTCCGTACTGCGGGTCGAGGAGCGCGACGGGGGAGTGCACCGGGTGCACGGCCGCGACTTCGTCCGCGAGCGGGCCGACGGCCGTACGTACCGCGTCGGCATGGGCGGCTTCTGGCAGGTGCACCCGCAGGCCCCGCAGCTCCTCGTCGAGGCCGTGATGCAGGGGCTGATGCCGAGGAAGGGCGAGACCGCGCTCGATCTCTACTGCGGTGTCGGGCTGTTCGCCGGGGCGATCGCGGAACGGGTGGGGGAGACCGGCGCGGTGCTGGGCATCGAGTCCGGCAAGCGCGCGGTGGAAGACGCCCGGCACAACCTCCAGGACTTCCCCCGCGTCCGTATCGAACAGGGCAAGGTCGACCAGGTCCTCCCGCGCACCCGGATCACCGAGGCGGACCTGATCGTCCTCGACCCACCCCGCGCGGGCGCCGGCAAACAGACCGTCACCCACCTCTCCCGCCTAGGCGCCCGCCGCATCGCCTACGTAGCCTGCGACCCAGCGGCCCTGGCCCGAGACCTGTCCTACTTCCACGAATCGGGCTACCGCCCTCGTACTTTGCGCGCTTTCGACCTCTTTCCGATGACGCATCATGTGGAGTGCGTGGCGATTTTGGAGCCGGCGGGGAAGGGCGCCTGACCTGCGGTTTCGTCCGTGCGCATTATGTGCGGTGTGGGCGTTACGGGCGATATCTCGACGCTGAAATGACGCTCGTGACGCTCATTTGACGCTCGTTCTGATGGAGTGTCAGGTGACCTGTCGGGTAGGCCAGGCCCTGTGCGGCCGGTCCTGCCGTCGTATCGGTCGAACACGACGACCGCTGGCACGGGCTGCTTGCGTAGGGCGGCCGGCACGCTTGTCTTGATCGGTGTGGCGAGAGCCCCGTCGGGGCGGTTTGGCATGCGATGGACCATGTCCGTCGGGCAGTGCAATCGAAGGCGGTGATGCTCGGGAACCGAAATCCGTCGGCCGCAGGCCGGTTTACGAGTAAATTCGGGGATCGTGACCTACAAGTTCGGACCCAATGAGCAGTGTCTCAGGCGCTGTCGTGTAATCACCCCCCTGCTCCTGACCGCAGCCGACAAGGTTGTCGAGAACGGTGTGACCGTCGCAGTGCTCGACATGCCAATGATGCCGATGCTCATGGGGTGGTGGCAGTTCACCAATCGCACAGCGAAGGCCGTCGTAAGGCTCCACGACGATGGTTTCAGTGTGGAAGTCGCGCCTCTGATGAGGAACCTAATCGGTCACGCGTACGCGATGAACTGGCTGGTCGACAACGGATGGCCGGCGCTCCGAGCGATCCGCGCGTATTCCGACGTGCACCGCGTCAAGTTGGCGAACAACGTGAATGCGACGTGGAATCTTCCCGACCCCGTGACCGTCGACGCAGCACCAATCGAGTTCAAGGACGAGGCGGACGAGAAGCTCCACAAGCAGTTGCTCGGCGAACTGTCGAACTTCGACAATCTCGCGAAGGCGTACGGGACTCCGGAGATATACCCGGTCTACCGGCACCACTCGGCCCTGTCCCACACGACCGCGTACACGGCCAATCCGTTCGTCGTTGCGAGGGGCGATAACCTGTATTTCGCGACGGAGCCGCAGGATGCGGATCTGATCATCGAGCGACTATGGGTCCCGGTTGCGCTCCTCCAGGCCGCGAACGCGATCAGCCCCTTCATCGAAGGCAACCCGATGAAGAAGACCATTCAGAAGGCCATGAACGATCTCGGTCTTCCTGCGGAGATCCTCAACCTGAAGCGAGGCGCTGCCCCCGTCGCTACAGCGCCACAGTGAGGACAGTGTCCGGACGGCAGGGGGTGCGGATCTCAAGCCGGCGGCGCCAATTACCTCCGCGTACTTCATATGCTCCGGGCCGGGATGCCGACCGCGCATCCGGTTGGCGGTACACCGCATGGCTGTAGAACAGTGACTGCCGACCCCTCCGCGGATGGGTCGGCAGGGCCCGCTGCTGCGGGCGCGGGGCCCTGGCTGTCCCCTTTTGTCAGTGCCGTCGGGCATGATGCGTCGCATGGCGACCCTGTACGACCAGCCGCCGTACCGCCAGGCAAATCTGCTCTGGGACTATGCCCACTTCGGTGCCTGGGGCGTCGCGCAGATGGTGCGTGAGGCTCCGGGCAAGCCGTGTTTGGATCCGGCGGCGAGCTGGGCGAGGATGTCGTGCCAGCGCAAGTACGCCGTGCTGACCAGAGCACGCTGGTGCGGTGGGAGCTTGCAGCGACGGTCACCTTCGCGAGTGACGATGAGCGTGGTGACCCACTCGATCAAGGCGTGCGGCAGGTCGAGTGCGGCAGAATTCGGAACCAACGTGACTTCTGCACGTGTGGGTTGAGATTGCGAACTCTCTCCCAACGGAACGGGAGCCTCGTGCGTTGCAGACATCGAGCCCGTCACTCGAACAGAGTCAGCCTTGCTGGCATTGCCGGGAGCAGGCCCAGCGACCTCAGTATGCGCCCGGTGTCCGACCCGTCGATGATCATGTAGGAGCGGGGGCGCCGGGCGTCGTGGGCGTAGACTTCCATCATGCCAACCACGCTCGGCTTGATCTGATGACAGTGCTGCAGAACGAGTAGCTCCGCAGGCTCGGTGAACAGCCGGTCGATTTGGTCGCCGTTCTTGCCCAGGGCCCTAATATCCATGGCGCGAGGGTAACCGGGTCCCTTGAACAGCCACGCAGCTGACATCTGGTGCCCACGGGCGAACACTCGTGATGTGTAGAGATCGGAGCGCTCTCCACCCCAGTCCTTGGGAACGTACGACTCGCCGATCAGCCTGGCGAAGGCGTGTTTCACCGCGTCCTCCGGCACGCTCAGGACCGCTTCACGCTCAGCCTCTGTTAGGGGAGAAGCGAAGTCGATCCCGCTGAACTGGCCGATATCGCCGGGATACACCCGCGCTCCCGGTGCTGGGCCCCCGGCAGCAAGGTGGCCATCGACGAACGACCTGACTCCGATGAAGACCGGCCTGATCTCAATTTGCGCTGCGCTGAGATTGGTGACCGTTCCGATCAAGTAGGCCCGCCGATTCCCGGCGAGACTGCCGGTCGCGGACGAGCTGGCGGTTCTTGCCGAGTTGAATGTGCCGGTGACGTGCACCGGCTTGCCCGCGTCGAGCACCGACGTGAACCTGACCGGCTTGAAACCTGGGGCGTCGTGGTCTCGGTCCCGCTGGAACACAAATTCCAGCTCAGCGCCGACGATCTGCCCCGTGCGTAGGTCCTGTCCCAGTACGCACCTCGCCAGCTCGCTGACTCCCAGCGAGGAGAGCGCATCGGCCAGTTCTGTGGCGAGCACATAAGGCAACGCTGCCTCGGGATCGCTCCTGCGGGCAGCCCGCGCCTGTGCGGACTCCGTCCGCTGCTCGCCGAGGAGGGACTGGACCTGGTCCTGGTGCAGGAAGTACGGCTCTAGCGAGATGCGCGTCATCGACGACATGATCCTTTTAGCTGGGGCGGACCAGACTCAGTGCCTGGCAACGCTGGGACGGCGTGGCAACGGTCACGGGATGTCTATGAGTAGACGGAGGAACTCGTCCACGTCCTGGGGTCGGTCGGTCGGTTTGCGGCGGGTTGCCTCCGCTACTACGGCGCGCCATGGTCCGAGTGCGGGCAGCAGCGGGAGGTTCTGCTCCGGACGCTCCCCGGTCAGAATGGCTGCGATAAGCCGCCCGATGCTGTAAATGTCGGCAGTGGCCGCCACGTTATGGGGGTTTCCGGACGTCAGCTCCGGTGCCGCGAATCCCTCGGACCCGAAGCCGGTGCCGGTCCGAGTTCGGCGCGGAACGCTAGTCTCCCCTCGTGGCTGGCGCCCCAGCCCCCAGTCCGCTACGACCCACTTGCCGTTGAGGAGCAGGACGTTTGCTGGCTTGATGTCGCGGTGAATCCGGTCGTCGGCGTGCGGGCGGCGCAGTCCTTCACAAACCGCAGTGACGAGCCCACGGAGAGCTCCGGTCTCCCGCCGCAGCCGTTCTGCGTGGCTGGCGGCGCTACCGCTCGCGAGCGGCATGACGAACCACCGCCCGTCCGGGTCAGAGTCAAGCACCGGCATGACGTTCGGGTGCTCTCCGTAGAGGTGCCCGATGGAGATCTCGCGGCCCATGCGGTGTACAGAGTCCTCATCGCCGTAGCGGAGCTGCTTCAGAGCGACGGGGATGCGGGTGTACTTGTGCACGCCTCCGTAGACCGCTCCCTGGCCGCCCTCCGCAAGCGGCTCCTGATCCCTTTCGTAGTCCGATTTCGCTCCACGCTTGAGCCACCGCACAGCGGCCCACGGCGCGACCTCGCCTGCGCCCTTCATAGTCTCGTCAGTGAGAAAGTCTTGGGCGACCTTGATGACGTGGTCACGGAAGGCCCCGTCCCGTTGTGCTCCGAGGATGGCCACCAGTGGCCTGACCTCGGGATAGGGAGCGAGCTCGATGGTAAGACGGCGTGCCTCGTCACCTTGAGCAGCTCGTCGGGCGGCGCGCTGGTTGCTGTGCTCTTGCCGGGCCGCCTGCAGATCAGGATGCGGAGCCCAGCCACGGGGTGGCAGGACCACGCGGGCGTCGCGGAAGTCACATTCGAGGACGATGCACCCGTTGCGCGCAAGCTCGGTGGCTATGCCCTCGGCATGGTCACCGAATGTGGTCACGGCCGATTGCCACCTGCGGGGGCCGTTGGTGGCGAAGGCCCACTGACTGTCGGTCAGGCCGGGCGGGCGGTGCGGTGTCGGAAAGCCTTCCGGCTCCAGAGTGACGCGCGTGACCTTCGGATTCCCCTTGCGGTCGGTGCTGTAGTTGCCGTCGGGCAGAGGGACGGCGTACGTGGTCAAGCCCGGGTAGACGCTGAGGTGGCGCATCGCGAAGCCGCGCGGGCGGGAGCGGTCGGTCATGCCGGCTCACGGTACCCGTTGCCGGTCAGCCAGGCACGGAGCAGTTCGACACGCGGGGTGTGCTCGTCATAGCCGACAATGACGGGCTCCTCGTTGTACGGGCTGGAGTCAGAGCTGCGGCGCAGCTTGACGTACTCGCCGCAGGCGCCTATGGCATAGGATTCCATGTCGTCCTGCAGTGCCCCGATGACGGTGATACCGCTCTCCCTGCCGATCTGCCCGAGCAGGGCGACCGCTTCGCGGCGGTGCTGCTTGCCGAGGTTGCGGCCGAGCTCGTCGAGAACGAGTAGTAGTGGACGACCTGTGCCGCTCGCGGCTGCGGCGGCGCACACGAGCTTGATCGCCCGATCATCGATCTGTGCAGTGTTGGCCCGCCGGTTGTAGGGGATGTGCCGCCGCCCGTCGGCGCGTCGCCACATCGGCGTGACATTCCAATTCCAGTCCTCGGTGGGGTCGGCCGGCGGCGGAGGTTCGTCGTACTGGAGTGAGGCCCCGTACCCGCCGTGGGCCTTATCTAGCCGGTCGAACTCGGCTGCGACGTCGTCCAGCTTCTTCTTGATGGCGGAGGTGAGTGCTCCTCGGTGTGCTCGGCTGGCCTGGACCGCCTCACTGTGGCCGATCCGCGCGGCGTTGAGGCTCTCGTAGCGTTCTTTGCGATGAATGGCGATCTGCTGGCGCTCGTACTGGTCGGTGCCTTCGTGCTGGCGGAGGTAGACATGGAGAGCGTGGTGCAACTGGGCGAAGACGGCCTGTGCCCGTCGGCCGCTGCCGGGTCCGCGCTGGCGGAACTCTCCCAGCAGGCCAGTGATCTCCGTCGGCATGCTGTCAGAGGCGGCGGGAGGGAAGCACTCGGATATCGCAGTATTGATCAGGTGCCTGGCTTCCTCCCACCAGTCGTCGGCCGTCCAGGACTGCTGGTTGTCCGGCAGAGCGAGCAGGTGCTCGCTGGCAGAGTCGAGGGCGCCACCCCATTGGGCAGTCAGTTCCGGAAGGCCGAGCTGCGATCGTTCCTTCTCAAGGTTCTCGCGCTTCGCTCGTTGAGCCTTGTTTGTGCCGTCGAGGGTGGTCTTCTGATGCTGCAGAGACTGGATCTCCTTCTGGCGGACACCCTCCAGGCGAATCACCTCGTTCCGCTCGGCGACTGCAGCGTCGAGCATCGGAGTAAGTTTCGCGCGCTCCTCCCGGATGGTCTGATCCCTCTTCCGCAGGCTGCCAATCAGCACGTCCAGTTGGCTTGCCTCGACTGCGGCCCTCGCGCCCTTCTGCCGACGCTCAGCGGCGGTTACCTGCTGGCTGGCAGCCTTCCACCTTTTCTCAGCCTGCTGGCGGCTTTCGGACTCCTGGCGAACGCGCTCCCGAGCGGCGGCAATGCGGGCGGCACGACCAGTCACGGGGCTGGGAAACCCGCCGATGATCACGATGCCCGCGTCGTCGTGGACCCGGTCAGGGTTGGGGCGGGAAGTGACTCGCGCGTCAAGGGACGCGAGGAAGCCGCTCAGGTCGTACTGCGGGTTGGCATTGCCCGGGAGACCGACGTGCCCCGCACTGGTGGTGAGATTGGCGGCGATCAGGGTCGAACCGGGTATACCCGCCAAACGTACGCTGGCCCTGTCGAGATCTTCGGAGTCCACGACAGCCGCCTCACGGTACGGCCAGAGCGCGGGCTCCCACTTTGGCCTCTGTTGGGCGCTGAGGACAACTGCGTCGAGCAGGCAGATGCCGCTGATTCCCTCGGCTGCGAGGACATCGATCTGCTGCCGGGCCAGGTCCCTGCCGCTTTCCGCGTCATGCAGGCTTGCTTCGGCGTCGGAGAACGCCTTCTCCGCCACTCCGACTGCCTTGACCGCCACTTCCAGGTTAGTGTCCGCGTCGGCGCGTTCCCGATTGGCGGTTGGCTCGTCACGGCCGTCAGCGTCACGGGCCGCTTCCCTGGCCTCGCGCAGGCGACGATCGGTCTCCTCGATCCGGTGTTCCAGCGTTGCAATTTGATTGCCCAGCTCGCGGTCTTCGCCGTCGCGTTTGTTGAAAGTACTCATCGCGGCCTGCTGACGTTGTGTGAACGCCTTGTCATCGGCCAGCTCCGCCACCTGTCTGACCAGCTCTTGCACTGTGCGACTGGCCTTCTCGATCTCGGTATCGATCCCAGCAACCTCGACCTGGATTTCGGCGCTGCGCTGGAGGGCTTCGCACAGCAGGCGTGCCGTGCGCGACCGCCAGCGATCGGCTGCTTCCGTGACACGTCCGCGTGCCTGGTCCCGGGCGTCGATACCACCCTCGACGACCTGGGCGCTTTCCTCCCAGGTGGCAAGGTCGGACTTGACGGCGTTGGACTTCTGGAGAAGGTCGTACTCGTGGTGGCGTGCCTGGCGTTCCGTCTCCAGCTCGCGGTCGATGCCGGTGAGCGCAGCAATCGCCTCGAAGATCCGCCGCTTGGAGATCTCGTTCAGCGGTTGGGCGAGCAGGTTGGGGGCAGCGCTGGCCCGCACCGATGTCGACAAAAACGACACGCATCGCACGTGCTCCCCGTAGAGGGTGCGCGGAAGATCACGGGCCGCTATGTCCTGCCGCCTAGCCCGCGGGAGCAGGTCCTGCCAAACCGAGTCAGCGGCCTGTTCCCGTTCGTCCTCGCTGCCCCCGGCGGGTAGATGCAGCCCGTCCTGCCAGCGCAGCTTCAGTCGGGGCCCCTTTTGGCTGTTGCGGTCGATCCGGATCCACACGGTCAGAGCCCTGGCCTGAAGCTGATCAAGGGTCCCGGCGGCGGGAGCGAACACGCCGATGACGTACCCATGGTCGGCGTTACCCCAACGGTCTTCACCGCCAGCGTCCTCTGAGTTAAACAGCAGGTCGACTGCGGCGGGCGCACCGGAGCCGAATCGCCACTGCTCATCAGCATGCAGCAAGCTGATCTGGGCCAGCAGCGACGACTTCCCCGCCCCATTGGAGTCCTTCGGCCCCTGCCCGGCCACGGCGATGAGAGTGCCAGCGGCAATCGGGATGGGGTGCGTGGACAGCCGGGAGACTCGCACGCTCTGCAGGCCGACAAGGACACGGTCACCGACGATGTCCTCTTCTTGCGGTGTGCTGTCGCTCATGAACCGCTCCTTGGGGAAAATGTCACTTCCTGGGGGCGGCTCAAGCTCCGGCGGACCGTGATCGCTGTTGCGAGCGCGGTATCCGGGCCTACGGCCAGGATTAGGTTCTCTTGCAGGCGCTGGCGCGCCGCGGGAGTGAGCCGACGCAGCGCCGGCCCAGGGACGTACGAGGCGCCGGCGGTCTCGGGATCGGAGCCGCGCACTGCGCGGACCAACCCGGCTGCGCGCAGCCACTGCAAGGCATCGGACAAGCGTCGCTGCCCGTGAACCTGCGAAAGCTTCCGCAGGCGGGTCGGTGTGGTCGGATGGGGCGACTGCCATTCATCCCCGATCAGCTGCCCCTCTGCTCGGGGGATCGCGACCGAGTGGATCAGCACCAATATCAGAGCAGCCCGTTCCAGAGGTGCTAATATCCCCCAGCCCTTCGCCGCGAGTTCCGCGGTTATGTCGTCCCGGTACCCCGACGTCCACAGGTGGGCGCCCGCGTGGACGAGCGTGCGGCCGGTCCTTTGCAGCATCTGGTCAAGCAGGTGACGTAGCGTCGCGTCCCGAAGTGCCGGCAGCGCGGCCTCGCTGGCGGGTTCGCTACCGTATTCCAGTGCGGCCCAGGCCGAGACCAGCGCGTCGCGCTGCTTGTCGCCCAGTGGCTGGAGCAGATCATCGAACAAGCCGCTCATTGGTCCAGCTCACGGTCGGGTCGCGGCAGTGGCAGTGCCCGGCGCAGCTCCCGCAGCGCCGGGAGGTCCTGCTCCGGCCAGGTAGCCACCCGGGGGCCGAGGCAGACCCTCTGAGCCTCGGCATCGATGTCCAGCCACCGGCTGGTATGCAGGCGTCGGAGCGCCCCCGTTCCGAGGCGGTGCAGCACCTCTTCCCCGCGTCCGGGAATGAGCTGGTCCACTACATCCAGCACCTCGCGCGTCGTCGTCGGCTGCCCTGGCCACGGGCTTGTTTGGACATCGGGCCAGCAGCAGCGCAGCGCCGCGGCCAAGACCCGGCTGGTCTCGTTCGGAAACTCCACTGGGAGCACCTGCATCCGCAGCTCGCGCAGCACAGCTGGCGTCACGTCGTCGGGCGGGCGGGGCAGCAGCCAGCAGTGCTCACTATCCCGCTCTACTAGTCGCAGCATGCCTGTAGGGATTCTGGTCGCTGACGGTACGCGCAGCGGACCTTCGGCTCGAGCCCTCGCCCACCACAGCGCCGCCTCGGTACTACTCACGCGGGCCCCCGCTCTCGCTCGAACACGCCAGGGGTAAGCCAGGACGGCACGCTGCCCGCCTGTACCTGGACCGGACCAGACCATGCCAGCCGGTAGCCGAGCTGGTCGTTGTTACTCGCGGCGACTAGGTCGGCGAGCACGCGGCGCGCCGTCACCCAGTCCATGCCCGAAAGCAATTGCTCGACCGCAACAGAGTCCCCGCCGCTCAGTACCTCTTCGGCGACTCCCACCAGTCGCTCGGCCTCAGTGTCTGAGCGTTCCTGGGAGGGCGGCTCATCGCCATCGGGAACCCGGGAACGCGGCGGCGTGGAACGGCTGCCGGTCGGCTGCGGCCTGCTGGCGACGGCCTCCGCCAGGTCGGCGATATCGTGCCACGGGGCAGGCGCGTCGAAGACTTGATCAGCCAGGACCGCCGCGAGCTCATCCACCGTTGCCCGCCGCGCGAAGCGCCTCCACATCTCAGGCGGTAGCAGGTTCAGCGCCCTCGTGGTCCCCGCTGCGGTCATCAGGCGTGCCGACGCGTTTGTCGAAGCATCTTCGTAGGCGGCGATCGCCGATCGCAGCTCCCCACACTTGCGGCTGAGTTCCGGCCAGAACGTCAGCAAGATCTCATGTACCGCAGACGCCTGGTCAATGAGCGACTTCGCGTTCCAGAGCAGCGGAGCGCGCTCCCGCAGCGCCTCCACGGTGCCGCCGACGGTCAGCGCCACGAGCTCGGCGACGAGGAGCCGAAGCGCCGTGGTTACTCCTACGACTACCTCGAGGGCTTCCTCGGCTGTACCCTGCCCGCCCTCCAGCCTGATCTTCTCCATCGTCAGAAGATGGTGCAATTCAGACTGACCCCCGCGGGCCAGCATCCGCTGGACGAACAACATTGACACGTAGCTGGTGAACGAGGCCCGGAACTCGCGCTGGTAAGGCTTATCAAACGCGGGCTGGATCGCGCCGAGCTTCTTCAGGACGCTCAGGCGATTGTCGATCACCTCGTCCGGGAATGCGGCGCATGCCGCCCTGATCTGCTCCGCTGTCAGTCCGTCCTCGCCCGCGCGGGCAAACGCAGCAAACAGCGTGTTCGCCAGTCGGAAGAGGGCCGCGTCATCGATCGCCGCGTCCGCCCGGCGCGCAAGGACGGCGACAATCTGCTCGAACACAGAAGCGACGGCCTGCTCGGCTGCCACTGTATCCAGTCCAAACTGTTCGTCCACCACTGAACCGCTCCTGGTTGTTTCCTGACTCTCTGGGGTTGGCGTTCAGGCTGCGGTTTGCCTGGGTGAGGTGTGACTCTGATGCATTCGACGGGAGGTAGTCGTACATGAGAAGCTGGCCGCACCAGACTGATCCCGTCGCCCCCAGTCCCACCCTCAGCACGTAGGGTAGCTGATCTGATAGGAAGCTCGCGGGTAGATTGCGATCACGGTCATGCCCCAGGAGCGCGGTCAGCGTCGAGGCCGTGATGCTCAATCCAGGCGCGACCCGTTGGTCAGGCGGCGTCAGGGGCTGCGCTCGATACCAGAGTGGAAGTGCGGACTTCTATCAGTGTGGCCACTGGTAGGGTGACGGGCTCGATGCCGCAACGCACGAGGCTACCGTGTCGTTGGCGGAGGTGCCCGAAGTCTCAACCCGCAGGCACAGAAGACGTGTTGGCCAAGATTCTGCCGCGCTCGACCTGCTGCATGCCCTGGTCGAGTGGGTCACCATGCTGATCGTCACTCGTGAGGGTGGCCGTCGCTGCAAGCTCTCACCGCGCCAGCGTGCGCTGATCGGCCCGGAGTGCCTGTGTCGGCACGGGACACGCCTACCTGACAGCTATCGACCGGGCGGGGCCCGGCCGCCGAAGAACTTCTACGCCACCTACGAGCGGCACGATCGCCCCGTCTCGGTGACCTGCGAGGACCAGCTTGCCTTCCGCGCCTGGTGCCGCGCACAGCTGCCGGTGCACCGCACCGGGCAGGTCAACCTGCGGGGACTGCGGTCCTTGCTGCGGGCCGAGTTCCAGTGGGGCATGTATGCCCACGGCCTGCAACCCATCACCGTGTGGCACCTGACGTGGATGCAGTCCCTCGCGGACGAGTGCCAGCGCCACGACGTGGCGTCGCTGGCCGGCCTGGACCCGTCCGTCTTCCGATGCGCCTACCACCAGCGCATGGTCCAGGAGATGCAACAGGCCCTGCGGAAGATCTACTTCACCCCCTCCGACACCCGCAACGCGGGCTACATCGAGACCGAGCACTTCGGGGTGCGCTTCCCCCACCGCTCCAGCTACATCGACCTGACCTGCATCTCCCAGCGGTGGCTGCGCGACTTTTTGTGGGACCACATCACTGACGTGCTGCGCTCGCCCTCGTGCCCGCGCAGCGCCCAGCCGGTGGACTTCGTGCGCCGCGCCGGCGCCGAACTGTCCGCGTTTCTGGAGGCGGAGGCGTCCGGAGGCGGCCACGACCCCACCGAGCTGCGCGGCGAACACGCCCACCGCTTCATCGCGGACCTGCGCAACCGCGAACGCCGCGGCCTCGCCTTCCGCGGCCAGGCCCGCCTGGACGGCAGGAAGTCGAAGGTCACCGAGAGCATGCGCAAGGCTTGGTCGCAGGACGGGCCGAGAGCCCTGGCCTTCGAAAGGCCCGGCATCGCTGCCGCTGCTCAGCGATGAACTGTTCACCGTGCTGGAGCGTGAGCCGGCCAAGGGGCCGGTGGCACGTGGGCGGCCGGACCAGACGTGGACCCTGTCGCGGATCAGGACGCTGTTCGGGCGCCGCTTCCACAAGAGCTACACCGAGCAAGGGGTGGCCGCCCTGATCCGGACCGTCCGCCAGCAGCTAGGCCGCCCGATTGTGCTGGTCTGGGGCAACCTCAACACCTACATCACCGCCGGGATGCGCCGCTACATCGCCGACCACGACTGGCTCACCGTCATCCAATGGCGAGCCCTTCCTTCTCGGCCTGGCAGTCTTGGCTGTTCGTAACCGCGTCAAACGCTGACCGTGGTGAGCCACTCGAAACGTCTGTTCTCGTCTCAGCTCGGTTGACCATGCAATACGCGACTCGAAGGGCACTGTCGCTGCCGCCTGATATCTGCTGCTGTGTCAGAACGAAGAAGGCGCTGGTGAGTTCATCCCATACTGCTGAGGGTGGTGTTCGTCCGTTACCGGGGGGAGTGAAAGAGTATGTCGAGACGCAGGAAGATCACGGTCATGGTGATGGCGGGCGTGTTGACGGTGTCGACTCCGTTCTTCTGGCTGCTGAACAACCCCGATACCGGCCAACTGGTTGCCGCCTCTGTCCAGGGCGCTACTGGTGTCGCCGCTCTGGCGTGGGCACTGATGCAGTCGTCAGCCAACCCGCAGCCGGGGGTGGCGACGGTCGACACCGGCACGGCCAAGGCCACCGGTGGAGGCCGTGCGACTACCGGCGTGCGGCGCCCGCAAGGTACCGGGAGCGGACCCGTCCGAGCCGAGCGAACCGGGGACGCCACCGCAGACGGGCCCGGCAGCAGCGCAAGCACGGGCGTCGACTTTAGCTGACCGGGCCGGGACGGCCACAGTATGCGGGAGGATCTGCATCCGATGGTGAGATGGGCTAAACGCCGCCCCGATCAGGACGGTGACCCGAGCGCTGGTCCCAAGACCATAGGCGCAACTCCTGGGCCGTCGGTGGCCGCAGCGGACACCGGTGATGCCACCGCCCGCGACGGTGCCACGACGGTATCCGGCTACACCGGACCGGACCAAGAGCCCGCCCGCCCGGTACACGTGGGTGATACGGGGGCCGCCATCGCCAGCGGAGGCGGCCTGGCCAACACTGGGTATCAGGCGATCGGCAGCTTCACCCTGGTACAGCAGACGACCCCGCGCACACCCGCCGCCTGGCCCCACCAAGTCGGCGCGATCCCACCCCGCGCCTTTTCCTTCCAACACCGCTCCGAGGTTGACCAGTTGCGGGCAGCAGCTGACAGTGGGGGTACTGCGGTGCTCAGCCAGGTGCTGACCGGGACCGGAGGGGTAGGTAAAACCCAGTTGGCTGCCGACTATGCCCGCACCGCCTGGGACAGCGGCGAGATCGATGTACTGGTGTGGATCAGCGCGAGCAGCCGCATGACGACGGCACCAGTTTCTCCGGCAGGGCCAAGACCCAGGCGTGGCGCTGGAATCTCGACTACGTCGTGGACCCGCACGGCAACGTGATGACGTACTGGTACGAGAAGGAACTCAATTACTACGCCAAGAACGGGGCAACCGGGAACGGTACAGAGTACGCACGCGGCGGCTACCTCAAGCGGATCGACTACGGGCAGCGCACCGACACGATCTTCTCTACCACGCAGCCGGCCGCGGCCCGCGTGCAGTTCGATGTCAAGGAGCGCTGCCTGCCTGTCAGCGGGGGAGAGACTTGCGGTTCGCTGACCACGGCAAACCGCAATGCCTGGCCAGACGTGCCGTTCGACCAGATCTGCAAGAAAGACAGCCCCTGCACCGATCAGCCCACACCGTCATTCTTCTCCCGTAAACGTCTCGCTGCCATCACCACTCAGGTCTACAAGGGCACCGGCACGGGCGCGGATACCGACTACCGCGACGTCAATTCTTGGTCTCTGAAGCAGACCTTCCCGGATCCCGGTGATGGTTCCAACGCGGGTCTCTGGCTCGAATCCATTCAGCACACCGGGAAATCCGGATCGGCCATCAGCCTGCCGCCCGTCACTTTCGAGGGCGTCCAGTTGGACAACCGGGTCGACAAGATCGGCGACGACGTCGCCCCGTTCATCAAATGGCGTGTACGCAAGGTCACTTCCGAGACCGGATCCGTACTGACCGTCAACTACTCCGCTCCGGAGTGCATTGTCGGGACCAACATCCCTGCCGCACTCGACAAGAACACCAAGCGCTGTTACCCGGTCAAGTGGATCCCGCCGTCCAACCCCACCCCCGGCGAGAACCCCAACCCGCGTACCGACTGGTTTCACAAGTACCTCGTCACCCAGGTCAGCGAATCCGACCCGACCGGCGGGGCACCACTGAAACAAACCGACTACACCTACCACGGCGGCGGCGCCTGGGCATACGACGACCAGTCCCCGATCACCCAGGCCAAGTACCGTACCTGGGGCATCTGGCGCGGCTACCAGAAAGTCACCACCACCACGGGCGAAGCTGCGGGGACCCCCACCAGGAGTGTCAGTCTCTTCTACCGTGGCATGGACGGCGACAAGCAGTCCGACGACACCCCCCGTGAGGAGACGGTTACCGACTCCAAGGGCACTGCGGTGACGGACGCGGAGCAGTTCGCCGGACAGGCTCGCGAGGTGATCACCTACAACGGCAGCACGAATGAAGTGGTCTCCGGGACGATCACCACTCCCTGGTCCCGGACCACCGCCACAGCCACACACTCGTACGGCACCGTCAACGCCTACATGACCGGCACGGCGAAAGAGGTCCTGCGGACCCCGATCCCCGCAGGCGGGGAGCTCACGTCGACAACGAGCACCACCTACGACACGGTCAGCGGCCAGCCCCTGACCGTGGAAACCGAGAGCGGAGGCCAGAAGGACTGCACCCGCACCGAGTACGCCGAGAACAACGACGCCTGGATGCTGACCTACGTCAAGCGCGTCGAGAAGGTATCCGTCGCCTGCGCCGCCACCCCGAACCGCACCGGTGACCCCCGGACGACGGACGTCGTGTCCGACACCCGGACCTCCTACGACGGAAAGGCATGGGGCGCGGCCCCAGCCAAGGGCGACGCCACAGCCACCCAGCGTGTCACCGGATACACCGGCTCCACCGCTCAGTTGCAGACCGTGTCGACAGCGGCGTTCGACTCGCTGGGCCGCGTCACCGATGAGTGGGACACCAACGGCACCCGCACGAGCCACTCCGAGTACACCCCCGCCGCAGGAGGGCCGCTCGCCAGGACGAAGGAGACCAACGCACTGGGCCACTCCGTCACTACGGAGATCATCCCCGACTGGGGTGTTAACAAGGCCAGCATCGACCCGAACACCAACCGCACCGAGATGGCCTACGACGCACTCGGCCGGCTCACCGACGTCTGGCTCGCCGATCGAGCCGGATCGCCGACACCGAGCAACAAGTTCGAGTACAAAGTCCAGCGCGACAGCGCGTCCTGGGTCGCCACTAAATCCCTCAACAACGACGGCACCACCTACAACACTTCCTACACCCTCTACGACGCACTGCTCCGCCCCCGCCAGACGCAGGCGCCCGCAGCGGTCGGCGGCGGCCGCGTCATCTCGGAGACCAAGTACGACACCCGAGGACTCGCGGTCGAAACAGCCAGTGACCACATCGACACGACCGCTCCCTCCGGCAACCTGGCCACGCTCCTGACCGCGTCCCCGGCAGGCTCACGGACCACCTACGACGGCGCCGGCCGGCCCACCGCGGAAATCATCCTCGCGCTGGGCAAGGAGTTCTCCCGCACCACCACACGCTACGAAGGCCAAGCCACCATCGTGGAGCCCCCAGCCGGGGCCTCAGCGGTACGGGAAGAGGCGGACGGCCGCGGCCGGCTCGCGGAGAAGCGTGAATACGACGGCAACAAGGCGAGTGGTGACTACACCAGACTGACCTACTCCTACGGCCGCGCCGACCAGTTGACACAGGTCAAGGACAGCGACGGCAACACGTGGAGTGCCGAGTACGACTTTCTCGGCCGTAAGACCCTCACGAGTGATCCCGACTCCGGGTCGTCCACCACCGAGTACAACAACCTTGATCAGGTCTCGTACACCGAGGACGCCCGGGACAACGGGCTCAGTTACACCTACGACCTCATCGGGCGTCAGACCGGAAAGCTCACCGGCCGTATCCCCGTCGTCGGCGGCCAGCCCGCCATCGATGACTCCAAGTACCTGACGCGCTGGTCCTACGACTCCGTCGCCATCGGACAGCCGACCTCGGCCATCCGCTATGACGGAGGTAAGAACGGCAAGGTCTACGCCACCACCAACGCCTCGTACGACAAGCTCTACCGCACCCTGAAAGAGCAGTACACGGTCAGCACCAGCGAAGGAGCCCTAGCCGGCAGCGGTACCTACACCATCACCAACGCCTACAACCTCGACGGCACGCTCCAGAAGCGCACCATCCCCGCGATGGGAGGGCTGGCCCAGGAGGTCCTCACCTACGGCTACAACGCCCAGCGCATGCCAGAAACCCTGCAAGGGCTGACCGGCATCGTACGGAGCACGGCCTACCTGCCCGCCGGAGAACACATCCGCACCACACTCGGTGTCTCATCGACCGCCAAATGGACCGAGATCAACAAGTCGTACGAGGACGGCACCAAGCGGCTGGCCCGCCAGACCGTCCTCTCCGAGACCAACGCATCGAGTGACGCGGACACCCGCTACCGCTACGACCTCGCCGGCAACCCCCTCGAGATCGAGGACCGTGCAACAACACCCAGCGACAGGCAGTGCTTCAGCTACGACGGCCACCGACGCCTGAGCCGCGCTTGGACGGCCACCGCCGACTGCGCCGCCACGCCCAGCGCCAGCAACGTCGGCGGGATCGCGCCCTACTGGCAGTCGTTCACCTACGACAGCGCGGGCAACCGCAAGACCGCGACCAATCACCTCGCGGTTGGCGGAGCGGCCACCACCTCGTACACGTACGACCTGAAGCAGGGCACCACCGCACGCCCCCACTTGCTGTCATCCACTTCCACTACACCACCGAGCGCTTCCTCACCCGCAACCAGCTACACGTACGACGACGCAGGCAACACCACCAGCCGCACAACCGGGACCAAGACACAGACCCTCGACTGGGGGCCCGAGAACGACCTCTCAAAAGTCACTGAGGCCGACAACACGGAAACGACATTCCTCAACGACGCCGGCGGGAACCGTCTGATCCGGCGCGACGCCACCGGCACAACCCTCTACCTCGGCGAAACCGAACTGCGCCTCGACAAAACCACCGGCAAAGTCGAAGCCACCCGCTACTACTCCCACGCGGGCCAGACAGTCGCCATGCGCACACCCAAGGCACTCACCTGGATGAGCGCCGACCACAACGGCACCGGAAACCTTCAGATAGATGCCGCGACGCAAGCAGTAACACGCCGTCACACGCAGCCCTTCGGCGAACAACGCGGACAGAACCCGGCAGCCTGGGCGGGCGAGAAGGGCTTCGTCGGCGGAACCCAGGACCCCACCGGCCTCACACACCTGGGCGCCAGGGACTACGACACCTCCACCGGCCGCTTTATCAGCGTCGACCCCATCGCCGACTTCAAAGACCCACAGCAGATAAACGGCTACGCCTACAGCAGTAACAACCCCGTCACCTTCGCAGACCCCGACGGAAAGTTCTGGCTCTCGCTCGTCAAAATCGTCCGAGCGGTCGTCCGAGCGGTCACCGCAGTGGTCCATGCCGTCAGCCGGTCAAGAGCCAGACCCCCCGTGAACCGGCGCATCGGCATCTCCCCGATAGGGACCTCAGGATGGCTCGGCCCGCCCCTGGGCATCAAGCCATGGAACGCCCCCGTCGACCTCGGATACGCCGCTGAACCGGGAGATCCACAGGCCCAGGGCGGCTTCCTGGACTTCCTCGGCGGCATCGGCCACAACATAGCCGCGGGCGCAGAAGCAGTCACCAGCGTGACGCCCTACTGCTGGATCGAAGATTGCAGCGGAGGAACCAAACAATACGATGACTTCGTCACGAGAAAGGGCCTCAACAGCGACACCAAAGCGTGGGATTCCGGCGACACAGCCGCAGAAATAGCGGGCCTCTTCTCTTCCGTGGGTGCGATTCGCTCTCTGGTGAAAAAGCTACTCAAGGGTGGCAGCGAGAAAGCTTCCAAACGTGGTACGAGGGAGGCCGCGACAAAATGCGCCAAGTGCTTCCTCGCTGGCACTGGCGTGCTGATGGCCGACGGAACCACCAAGGACATCGACGAAATCAAAGTCGGCGAAAAGGTGCAGGCCACAGATCCCGAAACCGGAGAGTCAGGACCTCGTCAGGTAACCCGGCTCATCATCACCGAGGACGACAAGCATTTCAACGCGCTCTCCATCGTCACGGAAGAAAGTACGGAGGAGCTGACGGCCACACACGAACACCCCTTCTGGTCCCCCTCAGAAAATAAATGGGTCGAAGCCGCCAACCTCAGACCGGCGATGACACTGCTGACCGACGACGGCAGCACAGTCATCGTCACCGCGAACCGCCCCTTTACCGAGCACGCAAGGACCTACAACCTCACGGTTGACGACATCCACACGTACTACGTGCTGGCGGGGGAGACGCCAGTACTCGTCCACAACAGCAACTGCACGTTGGATGTTGATTTCGCGTCGAAGTCCGGAGCGAAGCCCGATCCGGCAGATAGCCGTGGCCAGTACTCGATGGCAGGGAGGGCTCTTCAGAAGCATGCGGGGAGGAACGGGAACCCGAATGGATGGCCTATGCCGGCCGGAAAGCAGAACCCCGAGGGGTGGAACTCGGCGGGACAGGATATGCTGGATGACCTCCTCACTCATCCCGGTTCTGTTGAGACGCGCGGGCGCGGGCGAATCGGTGGACAGTGGCAAGACGTTGTTGATGTCCGGCTACCTAACGGCCTGGGGGCCAGATTCACTCCCGACGGTAGCTTCTCGGGTTTCTTGGACTGATTGGAGGCGCTTGAGGTGCGAGTAGTGAAGTTTGGCACGGCAGAGATCGAAGTGACCGATTTTGGTGACGTCACGGTCGGGGAGAGGGTGCTTGAATTCCGCTACCGAGGTGGTGCTCAGGCCCAGAGAGCATTTGCTGCTGTTGTCGTACCTGACGGTGGAGCCTGGGCTCAGGCCAGCCTAAGCATTGATCCTCAGGTGGGCGATGTACCTGCAGCTTTGATGGCGAAGCTCATCGAAATGGCGCGAGTACTGGTCGAAGAAGGCTGACGCCAGCTGCAAGATCTGAAGCCCCGCCAGGTGCGTTCTGGCGGGGCTTCTGGGTGTCCTGACGGCCTTAGACGGTGTCCTATGTGGTGAGTCGGGTGAGTCGTTTGTAGCAGCAGAGGGCCGCGGCAAGGCCGAGGAATGCGAGGTAGTTGCGGGGGTGGCGTTCGTAGCGGTGGTTGAGTCTGCGGTAGCCGGTCAGCCATGACATCGTGCGTTCGATGACCCACCTTCGGCGGCCTAATCGTTCGCTGGATTCGATGCCTTTGCGGGCGATGCGGACTCCGATGCGTTTACCGCGGAGCCATTTCCGCAGGTCAGGCACATCGTATGCTTTGTCCGCGTGCAGCTTGCCGGGCTTGTAGTGCCAGCCGTTTTCGGGGTCGTGTCTCGTTTGGAGGCCGGCGACCATGGGCTTCAGGCCGAGGCTGTCGTGGGTGTTGGCGGCGGAGACGCCGACGACCAGGGGCAGTCCGTTCGCATCCGACAGGACGTGCATCTTCGAACCCGGTTTGCCCCGGTCCACGGGGCTCGGGCCTGTGAGTTCGCCCCTTTTTTGGCCCGGACGTGGGCGGAGTCGAGGACCACGCGGGAGAGGTCGAGCAGACCGCACTCATCGACACGGTCGATGACGGCCTCGTGCAGCCGCCCCCACACCCCGGCCCTGGACCAGATCACGAACCGCCGGTGAGCGGTCGACTTCGAGATCCCGAAGCAGGGCGGCAGAGCCCGCCAGGCACAACCGCTCACCAGCACATAGACGATCGCGGCGAACAGCGTCTCATCAGGCGTGTCCTGTGTCCCGCCGCCCTGCGGCCGCACCTTCGACGGAGGGATCAACGGCTCCGCGATCTCCCACAATCCGTCCGGAACAATCCAACTCCACGTACCCCGCCCCATGTCGAACTCAACGAGCGATCTCCACATAGGACACCGTCTTAGTTGACGGCAACATCAACGGATCAGAGCGGTGCAGGGTGGTGATTCGTTGCCGTCGGACTCAGTAGCTGTTGTCGTTCCGATCTTGAGGGGTGTGCGTCGAACGGGAGTCTCGATCGGGTGGTTGGCGCCGGTTGCGGGCATGAAGGCAGGGCCTCTTGGTAGCTCGGGGTTGCGAAGCCAACCGAGATCCAGGAGACCCTGTTGCCGCAGTTGTACGTGCTCGCGCCGGTGAAGTTCAACTCGGCTGCACCGTCGTGTGATTGTGTCGCTCACCGGTTCGGAAACGCGGCCGATCACTCGAAACGTGTTCGGCGGTATCCCTCGGACATGACGGACTCGGAGTGGGCCGTGGTCCGGCCGCTGCTGCCGGTGCCGGGCTGGCTGCGGGGCAGGGGCGGGCAGCCGGAGGCATACTGCCACCGGGCGATACTCGACGTGATCCGCTACCTCGTCGACAACGGCATCAAGTGGCGGGCGATGCCCGGCGACTTCCCGCCGTGGGACCGGGGCTACGCGTTCTTCCGCCGCTGGCGCGACCACCTGCTGGTCAAGGAGTTCCACGACCGGCTGCGCGCCAGGATCCGCGAGAGAGAGGGGCGCGACACCGGGCCGACGGCCGGCGTGATCGACTCGCCGTCCGTCAAGGCGGACGCCGTCGTCGGCGCGGACAGCCGTGGCTTCGACGGCGGCAAACTGGTCAACGGGCGCAAGCGGCATGTTGTGGTCGACACGCTCGGCCTGCTGCCGGGGGTGATGGTCACCGCCGCGAACACCGGCCGACGTGCAACACTGGCTGGAGCTGGTCTGGGCCGACGGCGGCTACACCGGCAACCTCGTCGCCCACTGCCTCACCGTGCTCGCCCTGGTTCTCGCGATCGTCAAGCGCAGCGACGACATGCGCGGCTTCGTGGTCCTGCCCAAGCGGTGGATCGTCGAGCGTCTCTTCGCCCACCTGATGCGCACCCGCCGCCTGGCACGCGACGACGAGCGCCGCACCACCAGCGCCGAGGCGATGATCTACTGGTCGATGACCCTGCTCATGACCCGCCGCTTCGCCCGGCCACACTCGCAGCGAGCGTGAACCGGCCCGGCTGTCGCTCGGCCAGCCAGCCCTGCGCGACCAGACGTTTCGCCTTCGACCGCAGCGCCTCCACCTTCGCCGGCACCGCGTCCATGCCGAACAGCACGACCAACTCCTGGCAAATCAGGGGACCTTGATGGAGCCGGTCCCGGTCGCCGAGCGCGGTGAGGATGCGCTGATGGTCCACCGACAGCACCGACCAGGCCAGCCCCTCACGCCACACCGGCACCTGCGACCTCGACCTCGCCGCGGTCGGCACTGACGATGTCCCCTCGGCCTGGACTTGGCTTTGCCCGGGCTCGTCCACGGGGGCCAGTACCTCACCGACCCGCGAGCGGGCGATGGCCCATTCCCGCCATTCCCGCTCGGCCACGGCCAACTCGGCCTGGACACGGTCGGCTTCTTCCCTCAGCCCATCCACGCGACGGCGGGCGGCGACCTCGCGCAGTTCCAGCAACCCCACAACCGACGGCATCCACGACCTCCACCGGAGCGACGACACGACACGCCACCACTCCCACCGAACCACCGGATCTACGCCTGACCAGCGAAAAAGCAGTCCTCAAGTCCGAAAAGACAACAGCTTCTCAGCGGTATCCGACGCTCCGGACCCGGGCGGTTGCCCTGGATGAGCGGCGGGTCCACATCATCGGCGGTGCGGGCAGGTAGCTGAGTTGTTCAGGGTTTCGCTACTAGGGCGTGTATCGAAAATGGATCTCGGCCCGTAGGGGCATCGGGTCTGATCGGGTTCGCGTTGCCGCCAACTCCCCTATCGCACAGGTTCATTGGACGTTCCAACCATCAGTCGTCGGATGATCGGCGGACGACATTTCAGCGTCGGGGTGGGTGGGGGTGGACGAGGCCGGTCTGGTAGGCGATGACGACGAGCTGGGCTCGGTCGCGGGCGTGGAGTTTTGCCATGGCGTGGTGGATGTGGGTGCGCACGGTCAGGGGGCTGAGGTGGAGTTGGCCGGCGATTTCGGTGTTGGTGAGCCCTTCGGCGGCCAGTGCCATGGCTTCGCGTTCGCGGGTGGTGAGGGTGGCCAGGCTCGTTCGGGCTGCGGGGTGGGTGCCGGGCTGGGGGGCGGCGAGGAAGCGGGTGATGAGGTTGCGGGTCGCTTGGGGGGAGAGCAGTGCTTCGCCGGCGACGACGGTGCGGATGCCGTGGAGGAGTCCTTCGGCGCCGACGTCCTTGCCTAGGAAGCCGCCGGCTCCGGCGTGCAGGGCGCGGGCGACGTGTTCTTCGGTGTCGAAGGTGGTGAGGATGAGGATGTGGGTGGCGGCGAGGTCGGGGTCGGCGCTGATGGCGCTGGTTGCGTCGAGGCCGTCGGTGCCCGGCATGCGGATGTCCATGACGACGATGTCGGGGCGGTGTCTGCGGGCCTGTGCGACGGCCTCGTCGCCGTCGGCGGCTTCGGCGACGACTTCCATGTCGGGCCGGGAGTTGATGAGGATGCGGAAGGTTTCCCGTAGCAGGGCCTGGTCGTCGGCGAGCAGGACGCGGATGGTCATGGGGTGCTGTCCTCGCGGGAGGGGCTGGGGTACAGGGGAAGTTCGGCGGTCACTTCGAAGCCGCCGGTCGGGCGGGGTCCGGCGTGCAGAGTTCCGCCCAGGGACAGGGCGCGTTCCCGCATCCCGATGAGACCGTAGCCCTCGCCCGGGGCGGGCCCGGTACCCGTCCCGTGGTCGGTGACGCTGATGGTGAGCCGGTCGTGGGTGTAGGTGAGGGTGACGCCGGCGGTGTTGGTGCGGGCGTGTTTGGCGATGTTGGTGAGCGCTTCTTGCACGATGCGGTAGGCGGTGAGGTCCACTCCGGGCGTCAGTGGCCGGGATTCTCCGTGGGTGGTGAGCGTGACGGTGAGCCCGGCGGAGGCGTGGGTGTCGAGGAGTGCGTGGAGCCGTGCGATGCCGGGGGCGGGCTGGAGGGGGTCGTCGAGCGTGTCGCCCTGCTGGCGCAGGAGTCCGACGGTGGCTTTCATCTCGCGCAGGGCGGTGCCGGTGGTCTCGCCGAGGGCGGTGACCAGCTTCTCGGCCTGTTCGGGGTGGCTGCGGATGAGGAGGGCGGCGGTGGTGGCTTGGGCGTTGGCCAGAGCGAGGTGGTGTGCGGAGACGTCGTGGAGTTCGCGGGCGATACGCATACGTTCTTCGGCGACGCGGTGGCGGGCTTCTTCCTCGCGGGTGCGTTCGGCGTGTTCGGCGCGGGCGCGTACCGAGTCGAGGTAGGCGGTGCGGAAGCGGGCGGTCGAGCCGAGGGCGGCCGGCAGGAGAAGGTAGGCGATCGGGCCGATCACCATGAGTGCCAGGGATTCCCCGGCGGGACCACCGATGACGCAGGCTCCGGCGACCAGGACGACGGCCGCGAGCGTAAGATTGCGGGCCGTCGTCCGGTCCGTGCGTGCGGCCAGGGAGTAGAGCGCCGCCATCAGCGGGGCGAGCAGCAGGACCGTCATCACGTAGCCGGTCAGGGCCATGGCGGTCGCGCACAGGACGGCGAGGACGGTGACGGTCCTGGGCCGGGAGCGGTGCCAGAGCAGGGCGATGCAGGAGATGCCGGCCAGGAGGACGCCGAGCCAGCGGTGGGCGGGGGCGGCCAAGTGGTCGACGTCGGCGAAGCTTCCGGGAAAGGCCACGAGGAACAGCACCAGCGCCACCGCGGTGTCGACTCCGCGGGGGTGACGGCTCAGGTAGCGCTGCCAGGTCGTGATCATGGTGCCTTCCACCTGTAAGGGGTTGGTGGTCCGTGCGGGACGGCGGAACGTCGCGGAGGGGGTCGGCCGCCCCGTTTCCGGGTGGCCGGCCCCCTCCAGGTTGTCACTGGTGGACAGGCAGTTCCGGCTGCTCGGCCTCGTGCCGTGCGGGTGTGGCGTCCTCATCGCGGTTCAGGGCGTGGCCCTCGACGTCGACGCGGGGCACGATGCGCTCCAGCCAGCGGGGCATCGTCCAGGCGTGCTTGCCCAGCAGGGCCAGGACGGCGGGCACGATCGTCATCCGCACGACGAGCGCGTCGAACAGCACGGCGCTCGCGAGTCCGAACCCGATCATTTTGATCATGGGTTCGCTGACGCCGATGAAGCCGGAGAACACCGAGATCATGATGACGGCCGCAGCGGCGACCACCCGGGCGCTGTGCCGGAAGCCGGAGACGATGGCCTGGCCGGGACGTTCGCCCTTGAGGTGAGCTTCGCGGATCCGGGTGACGAGAAAGACCTCGTAGTCCATGGCGAGGCCGAAGACGATGCCGACCATGACGATCGGCATGGTGTTCATGATGGGGCCGGTCTGGTGCACGCCGAGCAGGCCGGCGAGCCACCCCCACTGGAACACGGCGACGACCGCGCCGAGGGCGGCCAGGACCGACAGCAGGAAGCCGAGGGCCGCCTTGAGCGGAACCAGCACGGAGCGGAAGACGACCAGCAGCAGGAGGAAAGCCAGGCCCACCACCAGGGCGAGGTAGGGCACGAGAGCGCCTTGGACCTTCTGGTCGCTGTCGATGTTCGCGGCGGTGCTGCCGCTGACCATGAACGTGGCGCCGGTGCTCTCCTCGATCCCCGGGCGGTCGTCCCGCAGGGTGTGGATCAGGGTGCTGGTCCGCTCGTCCTGCGGGTCGGTGGCGGGAGTGACGGAGAGGACCGCGGTGTTGCCCGCGGTGTTGAAGCGCGCCGGTGACACGGACACGACCCCGTCGACGGACCCGATCTCCCGGGCGCTCTCGGCCACGGCGGCCTTGGGGTCCTGCGCGTCCTTGGCGTCCACGACGACGGTCAGCGGGCCGTTGAAGCCCGGACCGAAGCCGTCGGCGAGGGCGTCGTAGGCGCGGCGTTCGGTGGTCGAGGTCGGCTTGGCCCCGTCACCCGCCGTGCCGAGGTCCAGCTGGGCGGCGGGGAGGGCGATCACGCCCAGTGCCGCGACCGCCACCAGCAGTATCGGCAGCGGCCGTCGTACCACCAGGCGGGCCCAGCGGCTGCCCAGATTCGGCTTCCCCTCGCCCCCGTCCGCCACTGCGTTCCGAACGCCACGGCGGGCGGAACGGCGCGTCGAGCGCGCCAGGACGGCGCGCGGGAAGATCCCGAGCAGGGCCGGGACCAGCGTGACGGCGACCAGGACGGACAGCGCCACGGTGCCGGCCGCCGCCAGCCCCATCTGGGTCAGCGTGGGGATGCCAACCACGGACAGCCCGGCCAGGCCGATCACCACGGTCAGACCCGCGAACACCACCGACGACCCGGCCGTCCCCACGGCCACTCCGGCCGCGTCCTGTGGCGCGAGCTCTCGGGCCCGCTCCTCCCGGAAGCGGGAGACGATGAACATCGCGTAGTCGATCCCGACGGCCAAGCCCAGCATCATCGCCAGCGTGCTGGTGGCACTGGACAGGCCCAGTGCACTGCTGAGCGCCATGATCGTCGCGGCGCCGATCCCCACGCCGATCAGCGCGGTCAACAGCGGCAGCCCCGCCGCGGCCAGGGAGGCGAACGTGATCAGCAGGACGACGGCCGCCACCACGACGCCGACCAGTTCGGTCGCCCCGCCCGATGGCTGGGTGGCCAGGACCGAACCGCCGACCTCGACCGTCAGCCCGGCCTCCCGGCCCTCCTCGGCGGCCTGCTCCAGGTCCTGCTTGACCTGGTCGTCGACATCCTTCGCCTTCACCTCGAAGGTGACCGACGCGTACGCCGTAGTGCCGTCCTCGCTCACCGCGCCCGCGCCGTACGGGTCGGCCGCCCGGATCACCTGATCGAGACCGCCGACCCTGCCCACGATCCTGTCGACGGCCGACCGGTTCTCCCGGTCGGTGAGCTTTTGGCCCTCCGGGGCCACGAACACGAGCTTCGCGCTCGCCCCCTCGGACGCAGCACTGCCTGTGCTACCTGCGGGAAAGCGCTCCTCGATGAGGTCGAAGGCACGCTGCGACTCCGTCCCCGGCATCGAGTAGGAGCCGTCAGGAGCGGCCGGCGCCAGCGCCGACGCCATGCCCGCGGCGACCAGCGCCAGTACCCACAGCACCAGGACGCGCCAGCGCCGCCGGAAGGCCGATCGGCCCAGTTGGTCAAGAAAAGCAGCCACAGAAGGATCTCCACATCCGAAACGAGGGGACCCTTCCACCCTGTCCGGCCAGGCATTTCCCGTCTTCGTGCGGCTGCCGACAGTTCACTACTGCGTCCGCAGTAGGCCCTGCGCGGACGGCCGCCACCCATCGCCGTCCGCATAGACCGGACTGGCGCTGCCGCCCGCTCGGCCTGACCACCACCACCTTCGAGCAGTGGGCAGCGCAGCAGGCCGGTCGCCTGAATCCAGCGGCCCTCCAGCCACATGGGCTCAGCAGTGAAGCTGGAACCGTCCTCGCGCGGGAACACCGATCCCCCGCGCGAGGACGACCGTGTCCCTACCGGTCGCGCAACCCACTGCGTGACCTCGGAACCCGCACCCTGCGGGCGAGGGCGGCGGTGGGTCACAGCCACTCATTGATCGAAGCGACGAGGACAGTTGCCTCGTAGCGGACCGAGAGCTTGTCGTACCGTGTCGCGACCGCGCGGTTCCTCTTGAGGCGGTTAATCCCGCACTCGACCGCGTGACGCTCACGGTAGTCGGCCGGATCGAAAAGCGGAGGCCGACCGCCACGGGAACCGAGCTTTCGACGATTGCGTGCCTGATCGGCCTTGTCCGGGATGGTGCACCTGATCCTGCGGCGACGCAGGTAGGCACGGTTCCTGCGGGAGGCGTACGCCCTGTCGGCCCGCACCCGGCTCGGTCGGACGCGCGGTCTGCCCGGCCCGACTCGGGGCACGCGGACCTTCTCCAATACGACTTCGAACTGCGGCGAGTCCCCACGTTGCCCTGCGGTCACCACCATCGACATGGGCTTCTGGCACTGCTCGATGGCAAGGTGCAGCTTGGTGGTGAACCCGCCCCGCGATCGTCCCAGTCCGTGATCAGCGGGCTCGGTGAAGATGCCGCCCGGTGGTTCCTTCTGCAGGTCACCCTGCCTGCGGGCCCCGGCCGCGTGCTGGTGGGCGCGGCAGACCGTGGAGTCGACGCTCAGGTCCCAGACGATCGCCCCCTTCGCGTCGGCCAGGGATTGGAGCCGAGTGAGGACCTGATGCCAGGTGCCATTCCGCTGCCACCGACGGAAGAGGTCGTAGATCCGGCCCCACGGTCCGTACTCAACGGGCACGTCCCGCCACGGCACACCGGTCCGGACTCGGAACCGTATGCCGTCGATCAACTGCCGCCGAGGCCAGACGGGTGGCCGTCCCACCCTGGCACCATTCGGTAACAACGGCTCCAGCACCGCCCACTGCTTGTCCGTGAGATCTCCCCGCCCCATGAACCATGATCATTCACCGCCCGAGAGCCATTTTCGATACACGCCCTAGGGGCGCCCGGTCCCCGGGCCGTCCCCCTCGGACTCGCCCGGTGCTGGCCCACCTGCTCCCCGTGCTCCTGCTCTCAGGCCGTCCATCACCAGGTCCAGTAGTCGCGTTGCGCGGGGTTGCCAGTTGGGGGTGTGGGGGTCGATTTGCCAGAGGCCGGCGATGGCGAGGAGGAAGTCGTCGGGGGTGAGGTCCGGGCGGATGGTGCCGGCTTCTTTGTTTGCGGTCAGCAGGAGCGTGACTGCCTCGCTCACCGGGGTGTAGCCGATCTGGGCCAGGCTGCCGTGGGTGCTGGTGGTTTTGCGCAGGGCGTCGGCCAGGCCGGCTTTGGCCATGGCGTACTGGGCCAGGCGGTCCATCCACTCCCGCAGGGCCCGGTCCGGTGGGCGGGTGCGGAGCAGGCGGGCGGCGGTGTCGGCGACCTGCTGCATCTCGTAGCGGTAGACCTCCAGGACGAGGGCCTCGCGGTTGGGGAAGTTGCGGTAGAAGGTTCCCTGCCCGACGCCCGCCTTCTTCGCGATCATGCTCAGCGGGGCGTCCGCGGCGCGGGTGAGTTCATCCAGCGCGACTTCCAGGATCCGTTCGCGATTCCGTTGCGCGTCGGAGCGCAGCGCCGCGCCCTTTTCTTCCTGCACTCGTCCTCCTTCCGGAATCACGTCCCAGCCCGGCCTTGCTAACCGGACAGCTGTCCGCTAGGTTCGACAGCAACCGGACAGCTATCCGCTTAAGTCCACCATAGCGGCGGATCCGGCCAGTGCGGCCGACCGGTACCCATTGTCGCTGTTCCCACGCCCCCTGCCTCCCCCCACCCCCTCCATCCCGTGCCGTCTGCCGGGATCTTGTTCGAGACGCATCGACACGCGTCAGCAATGCACGCATCAGCAATGCGAAAGAAGGCTGATCATGGCCCCAGCCCCCTCGACCACGCACAGCGCCATCACCCTGAACATCAATGGCGAGAAGCACACGCTGCCCGTCGACCACCGCACCACCCTGCTCGACGCCCTGCGTGAGCGTCTTGATCTGACCGGTACCAAAAAGGGCTGTGACCAGGGCCAGTGCGGTGCCTGTACGGTGCTGCTCGACGGGCGTCGGGCCGTTTCCTGTCTTCAGCTCGCGGTCGCGGCCGAGGGGCGCGAGATCACCACCATCGAAGGTGTGGCCGACGGCGAGCGGCTGCACGCGGTGCAGCAGGCCTTTGTCGATCTCGACGGCTATCAGTGCGGTTACTGCACTCCGGGGCAGATCTGTTCGGCCATCGCTGTGATCGAGGAACACGCCGCGGGCTGGCCGAGCGCCGTGACCGACGATGTACGGCCCGAAGCGGGAGCGCCCGCCCTCACCGCCGAAGAGATACGCGAGCGGATGAGCGGAAACCTGTGCCGCTGTGGCGCCTACGTGTCGATCGTGCAGGCGGTCGCACGGGCGGCCGAGGCAACGGCCGAAGCGGTGGAGGCAACGGCCGGGCCCGCCGCAGTCGGACCCGCCGAGGCCGACATCAAGGAGGTCGCCGCATGAGGGAATTCGGCTATGAACGCGCCCTCGACGTCCCCGGAGCGGTCGCCCTGCTCGGCGCCGCCCCCGACGCCCGTTTCCTCGGCGGCGGCACCAATCTCGTCGACCTGATGAAGGCGGGTGTGGAAAGGCCCTCGTTGCTCATCGACCTGCGCGAACTTCCCCTCGGCGAAGTCGAGTTCAGCCACGACACCGGGCTTCGCATCGGTGCGACCGTCACCAACAGCGATCTAGCGGCCCATCCCGAAGTACGGCGCCACTACCCGGCGTTGGCGCAGGCCGTCCTGGCCGGCGCCTCGGGGCAGCTCCGCAACATGGCCACGGTCGGAGGGAATCTGCTCCAGCGGACCCGCTGCGGGTACTTCACCGACCTGAGCAAGCCGTGCAACAAGCGTTCCCCCGGCAGCGGTTGCCCCGCCCTCACGGGCGAGCACCGCAACCACGCCATCCTCGGCGCCTCCGGGCACTGCGTCGCCACCCATCCCTCGGACATGGCCGTCGCGCTCGCCGCCTTCGACGCCGTCATCTCGTACGAAACGGCCGACGGCCCCGGCGAGTTGACGATGGACGAGTTCTACCGGCCCGTGGGTGACACCCCGCACATCGAGACCGCCCTCCCGCCCGGCGCGCTGATCACCGGCGTCACACTGCCGCCGGCCCCGGTCGCCGCCCACTCGCGGTACCGGAAGGTGCGCGAGCGCGCCTCGTACGCCTTCGCGATCGGCTCGCTGGCCGCCGCGCTCGACGTCCAGGACGGTGTCGTACGGGAAGTGCGCCTCGCGTTCGGGGCGGTCGCGTCCCGGCCGTGGCGGGCCCGTACCGCCGAGCGGGCGCTGACCGGCGGCCCGGCGAGCGCGGAGGCCTTCGCCGCCGCGGCGGATGCCGAGCTGGCGGCCGCCGAGGCGCTTCCCCAGAACGGATACAAGGTGCCGTTGACCCGCAATCTCATCGTGGCCGTGCTGACCGGACTCACCGAGGAGGCCGCCCGATGACCCCGCCGACGCCGACCACGTCGACCACGCGGACGACGCCGGCCACCACGGCCCGGACCGCCGCCGTGACAGGCGCCCTCGGTACCGCCCGTACCCGGGTGGAGGGCCGCGCCAAGGTCACCGGGGCGGCTCGCTACGCCGGGGAGATCCCCTTCGCCGAACTCGCCCACGGCTGGCTGGTGTTGTCGACCGTGGCCCGCGGCCGTATCCGCTCCGTGGAGGACACCCCCGTCCTGGCCATGCCGGGCGTTCTCACCGTGCTGCACCACGGCAATGCGCCGCGCGTCGACACCGACTACATCGGCATGGTGGGGCGGCCGAACCCGGTCCTCGGGATCTTCCAGCACGACCGGGTGCCCTTTGTGGGCTGGCCCGTGGCGCTGGTCGTGGCCGAGACGTCCGAGCAGGCCAGGGAGGCCGCCGAGGCGCTCGTGGTCCGGTACGACGAGGAGCCGCACGACGCCGCGTTCTTCGCCGGACACCCCGGTGCGTACACACCGGAGAACAACCCGCTGGTCCGTGCCGAGACGGAGAAGGGCGACCTGGAGGCACAACTCGGCCTGTCCTCCGTCGTCCTGGACGAGGAGTACACCACACCCGAGGAGCACCACAACGCGATGGAGCCCCATGCGGCGACGGCCCGCTGGGACGGCGGCCGGCTCGACGTCGTGGACTCCAACCAGGGCAGCACGTGGGTGGCGACCGAACTAGCGCAGCTCTTCTCCCTCGACCCGGCCTCTGTACGCGTACGGTCCGAACACGTCGGCGGCGGCTTCGGATCGAAGGGTCTGAGCCCGCACCAAGTGGCCGCCGTGATGGCCACGACCGTCCTCCACCGCCCGGTCCGTGTCGTACTGACGCGCCGTCAGATGTTCTCCCTCGTCGGGTACCGCAGCCCCACGGCACAGCGGGTCAGGCTCGGCGCCGACGCCGACGGCCGGCTGCGCGCGTTCGACCACCGGTCGACGAGCCTTACGTCAACGCTGCACGAATTCATCGAGTCGAGCGCCGTGCTGGGGCGCGTGATGTACGACGCCGACGCGCACCGCACCCTGCACCGGCTCGTACGGCTCGATGTGCCGACCCCGTCCTGGATGCGCGCGCCGGGCGAGGCACCGGGGTCCTTCGCGCTCGAATCCGCCCTCGACGAACTCGCCGAGAAGTGCGGCATCGACCCGATCGAGCTGCGCGTACGCAACGAACCCGGGTCGGGTCCGGTGTCCGGGCTGCCGTTCAGCAGCCGCAATGTGCTCGCCTGCTTCGAGGAGGGCGCCCGCAGATTCGGCTGGGCGGACCGGGACCCGCGTCCCGGACTGCGCCGCGAGGGGCGCTGGCTGCTCGGGACCGGGACGGCGGCGGCCACCTATCCGTCGGGAGCCGGCCCGTCCACCGCGGCCGTGACCGCGGAGGCGGACGGCACCTTCACCGTACGGATCAACGCGACGGACATAGGGACCGGCGCACGGACCGCGATGACCCTGGTCGCCGCGCAGGCGCTGGCCGTCGATCCGGACCGTATCCGGGTGCGCATGGCGGACAGCGACCTCGGCCCCGCGATGTTCGCCGGCGGCTCGATGGGCACGCGCTCCTGGGCATGGGCGGTGACGGTCGCGGCGAAGGAACTCAGGGAGCGGCTGGCCCTGGGAGGCGGCATTCCGCCGGAGGGGATCACCGCGCGGTCCAACACCGCCGAGGCCATCGCCGCCCTCGCGAAGAAGGAACGGCACTCGTTCGGAGCGCAGTTCGCCGAGGTCGCGGTGGATGTCACCACCGGTGAGGTACGGGTACGACGACTGCTCGGCATCTACGCCGCCGGGACCATCGTCAACCCGCTCACCGCCCGCAGCCAGTTGATCGGCGGAATGACATGGGGGCTGTCCATGGCCCTCCACGAGGAGGCGGTCAGGGACGTGGCCTCCGGCGGCCATGTCGGCGCCGACCTCGCCGGCTATCACTTCGCCGCGCACGCCGATGTGCCGCTCATCGAGGCGGACTGGGTGGACGATCCGGACCCGGACGACCCGGTCGGGATCAAGGGCATCGGCGAGATCGGTGTCGTGGGTGTCGCTGCGGCGATCGCCAACGCGGTGTGGCACGCGACCGGCGTACGCCACCGTGACCTGCCGATCCGCCCGGACCGGGTCCTGCACGCGGCGGACGAGGCCCGGAACCGCGCGGCGGACGAAGCTCGTCGCGAAACGTCGGGAGCCGGAAGCCGGGCCGCGGAAGGAGCCGGAAGCCGGGCCGCGGAAGGAACCGGAAGCCGGGCAGCGGAGGAGACCGGGAGCCACACGACGGAGGAGGCCGGGAGTGCTTGATCTCGCCGACCAACTGAACCGCTGGTTCGAGGAGGGCCGGGACTTCGCCGTCGCGACAGTCGTGGCCGTCGACGGCAGCGCTCCGCGCGAACCCGGCGCCGCCCTCGCCGTCGACAGCCACGGCACCGCCATCGGTTCCGTCTCCGGCGGGTGCGTCGAAGGAGCGGTGTACGAGCTGTGCGTCCAGGCGCTCCAGGACGGCCGGACCGTGCGCGAACGGTTCGGATACAGCGACGAGGACGCCTTCGCGGTGGGACTCACCTGCGGCGGTGTCATCGACGTCCTGGTCACGCCGGTGCACGCGGACACCCCGGTGTTCCGGGCAGGGGTGTCGGCCGCGGACCGGGGCGAGGCGGCGGCACTGGCCCGGGTGGCACGGGGCCCGGCCGGACTGCTCGGCGGCGCGCTGCTCGTACACCCCGACGGATCGTACGAGGGCGGTCTCGGCGGACATCCGGAACTGGACCGGACAGCGGCCGCGCAGGCCCGCGCGATGCTGGACACCGGCCGCACCGGCACCGTCGAGATCGCGGAGGACGGGTCGGGCTGCCCGGGTGGTGTGACGCTGTTCGTGGAGTCGAAGGTGCCGCCGCCCCGGATGATCGTCTTCGGTGCCGTGGACTTCGCGACGGCACTGGTACGGGTGGGCAAGTTCCTCGGCTACCACGTGACCGTCTGCGACGCCCGGCCCGTCTTCGCCACCCGCGTCCGCTTCCCCGAGGCCGACGACCTCGTGGTCGACTGGCCGCACCGCTACCTCCGGCGCACTCCGACCGACGAGCGGACCGTCCTGTGTGTGCTCACTCATGACGCCAAGTTCGACGTTCCTCTGCTGGAGACGGCGCTGCGGCTGCCGGTCGCGTTCGTCGGCGCGATGGGCTCGCGCCGTACCCACGAGGACCGCGACCGCCGTCTGCGCGAAGTCGGCCTCACGGACGGCGATCTGGCCAGGCTGCGCTCCCCGATCGGCCTCGACCTTGGCGGCCGTACGCCCGAGGAGACCGCCCTGTCCATCGCGGCGGAGATCGTCGCGGCGCGCCGGGGCGGTACGGGAGTCCCGCTGACCGGTTCGGGAACGTTCATTCACCATGACGTCGACGGGAGGCAGCAGGACGGGGCCCGCCCACGAGCGGCAGCCTGACCCGGCTCGGGGCCTGAGCGCGCGCCGTCAGGGCCGGACCTTGTCCCCCGGGACCTTGGGCACATGGAATACGAGCAGCCGCACCGGATGCGCCACGGGAAGTGCGCCGTGCACGTCGCCGGGCTCCAGAACCAGCAGGTCGCCCGCGCCCAGTCGTACGGTCTGCTCGCCCACCGAGTAGTCGGCCGGGTCGAGGAAGTAGAAGATCTCGTAGAGGTGCTGGTGGTAGTGGCGCTCCTCGGTGAAGTCGGCGGGGTGCTCGACCAGGAGCACCCCGGTCCGGTCGACGGGGATGTCCACGGGCAGATCGAGGAGCGACAGCACCGTCCGCCCGTCGGGACGGTGGTCCGGGGTCAGAGCATCGGAGTGCACAACACGCATGGGATCGGTTCCCCGTCTCGCTCAGACACCCGGGACGAGCCGGGCGGTGGTTTCGGCCATGACGTCCTCGTAGAGGCTGTTGATCAGTTCGAGGCCGCGGGCGTAGCAGGCGATCGCGACCGTCTCCGGTCTGCCGCGGACGATGTGGAAGGGCATGACACTGCACATGTGCGCGGCCTCGGCCAGCCGCACCTTGAGGAACCAGTGCGGGTCGCCCTGCGACCAGTCGCTCGCCACGAGCCAGTCGCGGAGCCGCTCCCGTACGCCGTGGTAGAAGGCGACCAGACGCGGGGAGGTGAAGGCGTAGTCGATCCTGTCGTCGCCCGCCTCGACCTCGACATGGCCGTCATGGATCAGGTCGTACAGCGAGTTGACGGAGTGCCAGATCTTGCCGAGGTCGTACGCGATGTCGTAGCCGGAGTTGCCCCGCGGATCGATCAGGAAGAAGCGGTGGTTGTGCCGGTCGATCAGGATGTTGTCGAAGTGCGGGTCGCCATGGGTACGGACGAGCCGGTCCGGGGCCAGCAGCTCCAGGGCCGCCCGGTCGTCCGCCAGGGCGTCGGCCACCTGCTGGATTCCGCGTAACGGAACGCCGTTCACCCGGACTTCGGCCGCGTTCCAGAGCCGCCACCGCGCGGGAACGGCCGCCGCGGTCTCCACGAGCCTGCTGCGGATACGGTCGAGATGCGTACGGCGCACATAGTCGTCCGGCGCCGGTACCGGGCCCACCGGATACAGGTCGCGCCGCAGGGTCGCCAGCGTCCGGCGCGCCCATCGGGCGGCCTCCTCCTCGTCGATCTCGCCCGACAGGATGAGCCGGCGCAGGGTCGGGAGGTGGTGGTAGGCGAGGTCCATGGACACGCCGTACGGCTCGATCCTGGACTCGATCACATCGGGAAAGTGCCTGCCCGCGGCCGTCTCCAGGCCATGGAGCCAGACGATCTCGTCGGTCAGCTTCTCGCGGCCGGCCCCGACAGCCTCCTTGCGTACGGTCCGCCGCCCGGAGGCGGGGTCGAACCTGATGTACGTACGGGCATGGGAGCCGCCGGCCAGCGCGCCGCCCACCACGACGTCCTTGCCGTGGATGTCCCGGGACTGGGCCGCGCACTGCACATGGATCCGCGCGGCCAGCCGGCAGACGGTCCCCGGCCAGGAGAGCCGGAAGCCGTCCTCGGCGAGGATGTCGCGGAGCAGCGCCCTGTCCGCGCCGGTGAGGAACAGCGTGCCCAGATAGGCGAGTTCGCCCTCGGGCCCCAGCCCGTCCAGCGCCAGCGCGAGCCGGCCCACCTGATGGGCCGTGGCGCGTACGCGCCGGTGCTGTACGAGATGTGCGCGGTCGGACACCAGCACGGTGGCGGTGACCAGATTGGCGAACGCGGAGAGGATGCCGGGGCGTATCTCGCACGAGCAGTCCAGGATGAGAACGCTGCCGCTTCCGTGCCGTAACTTGTCGGCCAGCGCTTCGGTACGGTCCGCCGGGTCGTCCTGTACGACGTACTTCACCGCGGCGGACCAGGGCGAGGGGTCCGGTACGGGAGTGTCCGGCTCATGAACGGGCTTGGTGGGCAGGGTGCCGGTGATGACGGTGACTTCGCCGAGTGTGCCGTCCAGGACCGCGGCTCGCAGCCGGGCCGGTATGTCCACGGGCTCGTCCGGATGGTGCGGGCATAAGGTGTCGCGCACGATGATTTCCACCGGATGTCTCCTCTTGCGGGACGAGAGTTGACGCGTACGGACTTCCAGGAACTCGGGCGGAGCGGGGCACGGCTCTCGGGTGAGCGCGGTACGGCCTTCGGGCGGCGGAGCGGGACGGGCGTACCCGTCCCATGACCACCGGCTCGGACTACCGGCGCGCGGGCGTCGCCCCGACCGCTCCCATCGACCGCAGATAAGGAAGGACCCGCTCGGACACCCCGGCCGGCGGCTGGATCCCCAGCCGTTCCAGCCGGGACGTCCGCAGCCAGGGCCGCGTCGGCCTGGGCGCGCCGGACTCCGTCCGCGGTCCCCGCGACGGCCGGAGCAGGGAGAGGGGAAGCCCCGCCGCTTCCGCGATCCTCCTGCCCCAGGCGTACTTGGTCACGCCTTCCTGGGCGGCCACGTGGAGGATGCCGCCGAGATCCGCCGCGAGGGCCCGCTCCAGCGTGCGGGCCACATCGCTCGTCCAGGTCGGCTGGCGTTCGAGCCGGTCGTCCAGTTCGATGGAGACTTCGTTCCGCAGTGCCCGCAGGACGGACTCTGTCCAGGTCGGGCCGCGCCCCGGCACCCGCTGCCCGTAGAGCACGGGAAGACGGACGATCAGATGACCGGGGACCCGGGTCGCATGGAGTTCACCGCCGCGCTTTGTCTCCCCGTACACCTGGATCGGCGACGGGGCGGCCTTCTCCTCGTATCCGTCGGGGGCGGTGCCGTCGAAGACGTACTCCGTGGAGATGTACACGAGCTTCACTCCGCGGCAGGCACACTGCTCCGCCACGATCCTGGTGGTTTCGGCGTTCACCCGGCGGGCCATCTCCGGGTCGTCCTCGCACTGCTGCACATCCGCGTTCGCCACACAGTGGACACATACGTCCAGGGACTGTTCCGCGAAGAACGCCTCCACTTCCCGGCGCGAACCGGCTTCCATACGGAGGCAGTTCGGGCGGTCCTGGGAGTGGGACCAGCCGAGCACGTCGTTGCCGACGGCGGACAGGGTGGTCATCAGCTCGGCCCCCAGCATGCCGCCGGCGCCGGTCACGAGAATTCTTCGAGGCATGTCGTCTCTTCTCCGCCGCTTCGGGGTGCCAGCGGCATCGTCGGGGCGTCAAGGCGCGCGACATGGCGCGGCTTCGGTGGTGAAGCGTGTGAATCCGGGGCGGTGGGGGTGAATCCGGAGTGCTTCGAAGTGCTTCGGAGCGCACCGGGGCGACCGGGGGTGGTCATGAGGGACCGCGGACGGAGGAGGGGGAAAGAAATGGGGGGAGGGGTCTCCACACGAGTCGACGCTGGCTCGCGCGCTCATGGAAGCGCTCCCACGCCGCCATGATTGCCACCGCGGCTGATCACTGTCAACAGCCCCCTTGCGCCCTGCCCCGCCACGGTGCCGACTTCGCCACCCCGCATAGCTCCATTCGCGTTTATCCCTGAATGAGGCATATCTGGTGGCAACTCGGCGCTTTCGTGCGGTCACTTTCCGCCATCGTGAATATGTCGGAGCGGTAACACGGGCGCTAACCCGCCCCTGATTGCTGACATCGTTGTCCGATCTGTGCTGATGAAACGACCCATAGATCGTCTACGATCCCGGCCCGGCTCTCCGCGTCCCGCTGGCCTGTTACCGACACCCGGCGGCCTTCCCGTGCAAGTGCCCCCTGGGCACGCCCTGCTGAACATGTCATGGTTCTCCGCGGCATGGCTCACCTGGGCCGATGCCTCGAACACAGCCGGCCGTCGGCCCGGTGCGAGGGCTCCGTCCGTGGATTCGAAGGCGAACCGCGGCGCCCTTTTCACCGGCTCGACTCCCCTGCGCCGCCATCTGTTCCACGGCGGCGGGCACAAGGAACGAGGACCCGAATGAAACGTTGCAATTGCATGGCCCCGGGCGCTGCACACCCAGGCCGTCGGACCGCCGCTCCTCCGGCCCGGAAGGTGAACACGTGCTTAACCGCGTCGTAGTGACGGGTAGTAACGGCATGCTCGGGACCGCTCTGGTGGAGCGGCTGGCGGCCGACGGATGCGAGGTGACCGGCCTCGACATCGTGCACCGGCCGGACTCCGCGGCCTCCCGAGTGGTCCACGCGGACATACGCGACGCCGCCGCGGTACGGGAAGCGGTCCGCGGGGCCGATCTCGTGGTGCACAGCGCCTCGGCCCTGCCGAGCTATCCGGCCGAGCAGATCGACTCCATCGTCGTCGAGGGCACGAGAACGGTGCTCGCCGAGTCCGGACGGATGGACGTGCCCCGGGTCGTGTATCTCTCGACCGGTTCCGTTTACGGACTGCCCACCCAGGTACCCACACCGGAGACCCTTCCCCGGCGGCCCATCGACCCGTACGGCAGAGCGAAGGCCAGAGCCGAGGAACTGGTCGAGAAGGCCCGCGCCGACGGCATGGTCGTACCGGTACTGCGTCCGAAGACCTTTCTGGGGCCGGGACGGCTCGGGATCTTCGCGATGCTCTTCGAATGGGCCGAGGAGGGCCATCACTTCCCCGTCCTGGGCTCCGGACGGGTACGCAGCCAGATGCTCGACGTCGAGGATCTCATCGACGCCATCCTGCTGGCGGCCAACGGCCCCGCGGAGACCGTCAACACCGAATTCAACGTGGGCGCGGCCGAGTTCGGGACGCTTCGCGACGACTTCCAGACCGTGCTGGACGCGGCCGGCCACGGCAAACGGGTCATCGGTCTGCCGATGCGCCCGGCCGTCGCCACCCTGGGGCTGCTCGCCCGGGCGGGCCTCTCACCGGTCTATATGCGTCTGATCCACAAGCTCCGCGCTGATTCGTACATGGACATCACCCGGATCCGGAAGGAACTCGGCTTCGCACCCCGCCACTCCAACCGTGAGGCGATCCTGCGCAGCTTCGAGTGGTGGCGCGGCCGGTCCCGTCACCAGGGATTCGGCACCGGGCGCACCAGCAGGGACCCCTGGCGTCAGGGCGCGCTCTCGCTGGCCAAAGCGGTCTTCTGACACCTGCCCGAGAGCCCGCCGGGGGTCCAGGACCCCTCCGAGGCTCGCGCGACAGCGCCCGGGGCGCTTCCCCCCGGCGGCGCTTCCTCCGACTCTTCCCTTAGGAGAGCCATGTCCGGTGTCGAATCCACTGTGCCCAGAACCACCCCCGCCGCCCCCGCCGTGCCCGGCGCCGCCCCGCCGACGACCGTCGACCGGCGGGCGGGCCCGCTGCGCCGCGCCCTGCGCGTCCCCGGCGCGCTGCTGCGGCTGTCCCGGCCCTACCAGTGGGCCAAGAACCCCGTCGTCATCGCCCTGCCCGCGGTCTTTCTGCACCGCTGGACGCCGGGCGCGCTCGGCTCTGTGCTCTGGGCCACCGCACTCTTCACGCTCGCCTCGGTCGCCGTCTACACGCTGAACGACATCGTCGACCGGGAGCGCGACCGGCTCAATCCCACCAAGCGGCACCGGCCCCTGGCGTCGGGCGAACTGCCGGTCGCCGTCGCCTGGACGTATCTCGCGGTGGTCTGCGCGGCTCTGGTCGCGGGGATCGTCGTGGCCTCGCCGGAGCGCGCCTGGCCGGTCCCGGCCTATCTCGTACTCAATCTCGCCTACAGCTACCGGCTCAAGCATCTTGCGCTGGTGGACGCCTTCGCGGTCGCCGGGGGCTTTGTCCTGCGTGCCGTCCAGGGCTATCTGGCGCTCGGCGCGCGCCCCTCGCCGTGGCTGCTGCTCTCGGTGCTGACGATGTGTCTGCTGTTCGCCTTCGGCAAGCGTCGCAGGGAACTGCTCGATGTCTCCCGGGACCACCGGCCGGCCCTGGCCGGCTACTCCGTACAGTTCATCGACTACCTGATCATGGTGAGCGCGGCGCTGTCCGCGATGGCGTTCGGGATCTTCCTGATGGCCGATCCGAACCACAACGGAGCGGCGACCGCCCTGGTCTTCCTCACCCTGGGCGTCTCCCTGTTCGCCCTCTTCCGTTACCTCCAGCTCCTGGTCGTGGGCAACGGCGGCGCGGATCCCGTACGGACGCTCTTCCGCGACCGGCTGCTGATCGGATCCGGAGTGCTGTGGATAGGGATCTTCGTCACCCTGTCCTGACCACCGGTGCCCCAACTCCCTTTTGTGCCACCGAACATGAACGTGAACGACAGAGAAGGAAGATCTCGTGGAAGACCCCATGGTGTCGGTGATCATCCCCAACTACAACTACGCCAGGTCCCTGGGCCTGTCCATCCGCTCCGCCCAGGAGCAGGACTACCCGAACATGGAGATCATCGTTGTCGACGACTGCAGCACGGACGGTTCCGAGGCGATCGCCCGGTCCCTCGGTGTCACCGTGCTGAGTACGGGCACCAACAGCGGTGTCGCCGTCGCCCGTAACACCGGAGCCGCCCACGCTTCCGGCCAGATCCTGTTCTTCCTCGACTCGGACGTGGCGTTACGGCCCGGCGCCGTGGCGGCGGCGGTCGAGCTGCTGCGGGACGAGCCCGGCATCGGCGCCGTGTGCGGCATGTACGAGCCGGAGCCGCTGATCCGCGACAGCCTGGTCGAGGAGTGCCGCTGCCTCCAGGCGTACTACTGGCGGACCAGCTCCGAGGGCACGGTCAGCTTCCTGATCTCCGCGATGTGCGCCATGCGGGTCGAGGTCTTCGAGGCGGTCGGCCCGTTCAACCCCAATCTGCGGCAGACCGAGGAGGTCGACTACGGGCAGCGGCTCACCCAGAAGTACGACCTGCTGCTCACCCCCGCCATCCGCGGCTCGCACGACGACGACTCCGAACTGGTGCCGCTGATACGGAAGATATTCACCCGGGGACGTCTGCGGGTCCCGCTGTACGCGCAGCGGCGCAAGTTCGCCAAGGGATTCGAGACCGCCTCCCGGTCCTGGGCGAGTCTCGCCTCGCTGCTGGGTGTGGTGTCGCTGGCGGCGCCCGCCGTTCTGGGGCCGGTGGCCTGGGCGGTGCCGGTGCTGCTGTTCGCCGCCGTGATCGGTCTCGACTTCGGCATGTACCGCTTTGTCGCCGGCCGGCGCGGGCCGCTGTTCCTGCTGGGCTTCATCGGCGTACAGCTCGTCTTCAACCTCACGGTCGCGGTGGGGGTGGCGTTCGGAGCGGCGCACTGGCTGCTGTCACCCGCCTTCCGGCGCCTGTACGTGCGCGAGTCCGCGCCCTCCTCACCGGCGGCGGCACTGTGAGCGCCACCCGCCCGCCGGCTTCGCCGCCCTCCATTCAGGCGGGGGCGGAACCGGGCACGGCATCCGGGCTCTCCGCCACGACACCACCGGCCTCTGCGGCACGTCCCCAATGGAGCCGACCCGCCCGCGCGCTGGTGGCCCTGGCCGTCCTGTGGGCGTGCTTCACCGTCCTGCAACGGCTACTCAGCGGCGAGTGGTGGGTCATGCTCGTCCCCGATCTGATGCCGCCCGTGGTCTTCCTGGCGGCGCCGGTACTGCTGGCGGGGACGGCGTGTGCGGCGGGCGCGTGGAGATCCCGTACGGGCAGCTCGTCGCGGACAGGGGTCGGCTCGCGGACAGGGACCGGCCGGGCGGGCTCCCGCCGTACCGCCGTCGTCCTGGTGTGCTGCCTCGCCCTGTTCTCCGCCGTGGTGAGCTGGCCGCGCAACGGTGTACAGCTCTCCGCGCTGACCCAGGGCGCCCCCGCCGCCACGGCAGGGGATCTCCGTATCGTCTCCTGGAACACCACCTGGTGGGGACAGGACGTCGACACCGACCGCTTCTGGGAGGTGCTCAAGGCCCAGCGCGCCGATGTCTATCTCCTCCAGGAGTATCTGCACGGGGTCGACTACAAGCAGGAGAACCTCCGCCCGGTCGACGATCTCGCCAGGATCCGCCGCGAGTTCCCCGGCTATCACGTCGTCTCGCGCGGCGAACTGATCACCCTGTCCCGCTATCCCGTGACCGGCTCGAAGCTGGTCGGTCCCGGCGCCGCCGTCGCCGGCCGGCCCGACGCGCCCTGGCTGGAGGTCTACCGGGCGGTCAAGACCCTCCGCGTCGACATCCGGGTGGGCGGCCGGCCCCTCTCCCTGTACAACGTGCACATTCCAGTACAGATCGATCCGGGTCCACACCTCCTCTCACCCTCCGTCTTCGGGATGCTCCAGGACCGGCAGCGCAGCCGCAGCGCCCAGTTCGAGGGGCTGGAGGACGAACTGCGCGAACAGCGCGAGCGCGGTACGGCCCTGGTGGTCGCCGGGGACTTCAACAGCAGCCCGGCCATGGGCGAGCTGACCGAGCTGCGGAGCACCCTGCGCGACGCGGCGGACAGCGGCGGGGGCGTCTACCCCCGTACCTGGAACGAACTCGTACCCGTACTGGGGCTGTGGCGGCTCGACTGGGCCTTCACCACCGAGCCGGTCACCGTCGACCGGTACGCCCTCGACCGCATGGACGGCCTGTCCGACCACCGTGCCCAGATCCTGGAGGTGTCGCTGTGACCGGAACCGCCGCCGCACCGGACGCCGACGGCTCCCGCCCCACGGCGCGGGTCTCCGTCGTCATCCCCAACTACAACTACGCCAGGACGCTGGAGCTGTGCCTCAACTCGCTTGCGGCCCAGACCCTCCCGCCGTACGAGGTGATCGTCTCCGACGACGCGAGCACCGACGACTCCGTGGAGGTGGCGCGCCGCTTCGACTGCCGGGTGCTGCGCGCCGAACGCAACGGCGGCGTCTCCGCGGCGCGCAACGCCGGTGCCGCCGCCGCGCGCGGCGACATCCTCTTCTTCCTCGACTCGGACCAGGCCCTGACCCCCGACTCCCTGGAGAACGCGGTCCGGCTGCTCTCGGCGGACCCGGAGCTGGGCTGTGTCCACGGCATCATCGCCGCCGAACCGCTCGTGGACGACGGCCCGGTGGAGTGGTACCGGACCCTGCACGCGCACCACTGGCGGCTCAAGGGCGTCGGGCCGACGCCGACCGCGTTCTTCGCCGCGGCGGCGATGCCCCGCAGGGTCTTCGAGGAAGTGGGCGGATTCGAACCGGCGTTGCGTGACAGCGAGGACGTGGAGTACAGCGAACGGCTGTCCGCCCGTTACGCCATCGTGCTCACCGACCGGATCGTCGCGGCACATGACGAGGAGTACCGGCTCGGTCCGATGCTGCGCGAGCAGTTCCGCCGGGCCCAGTACCTCCTTCCGTTCGCCGCCGCGCACCGCCGCCGCCCCGGGGCGCTGCGCGCCAACAGCGCGCTGGGGGTGGCCGCCGCGCTTCTCACCGCGGTCTCCGCGCCGGCGGCCGTCGTTTTCCCCGTGCTGGCGCCGGTTCCGGTGCTGGGGGTGGCCGCGTTCGCCGCCGCGGATCCGGCGCTGCTGGGGTTCGTCCGCCGCAAGCGGGGCGCGGGGTTCCTGCCGCTGTTCGTCGGCCTGCATCTCCTGGTCAACGTACAGATCGCGCTCGGTGCGGCGACCGGCTGGGTGCGCAGCCGGTTCGACCGTGACTTCGGTACGAGTACGGGGCGCCCGCCCCGCCCGGCGCCCCTGGACGGGAGGACGGGATGAGCCGGGAGGACGGGAAAAGCGGAGAGGACAGGGTGAGCGGGGAGGACGGCATGAGCGGGGAGGACGGGAAGAGCGAAGCCGTTCGCACCGGCCGCCGCCGGTGGACCGCCGTGCTCCGTCCGGTGCTGGCACTCGTCCTGGTGGGCGGCGCCGGGTACGGGATGTGGAGCGCCCTGAAGGGCAGCGGCTCCACCATTCAGGAACTGCTCTCGCGCGAGGGCGCGGCCCCCTGGCTGATCGGCTCCCTGCTGATCAACACCGCGGGACTGGCCCTCAGCATGGGCTCTTGGCGCGCCACCCTGACCAGCTTGGGGTCGCCGCTCCCCTGGGGACCCACCTTCCGGATCTTCGGAGGGACGGTTCTGGGCAAATATCTGCCGGGGCCGTTCTGGAGCGCCCTGGCCGGGGTGCATCTGGGGCGTCGCAGCGGTGTGGCGGCGAAGCGCATGATCGCCGCGTACGTACTCAACTCCGTGGTGGTGCTGCTGACCGCCGCGGTCGTGGGGGCCCTGGCCGGGCCCCGGGTCATGGGCACGGGAGCCCTGTGGCTGCTGCCGGTGGCGGGAGTACTGGCCGTACTGCTCCGGCGGCCGGGGATCATCGTACGGGCCGCCGCCTTCGCGGCCCGGATCCTGCGTCGGCCCGCGCCCGAACTGAGTGTGGCGGAGGGGCCGTTGCGTACGGCGGTCGTTCTGGAGGTCCTGTCGTGGCTGGTCGGCGGCGCGCATCTGTGGATGATCGCGGTGGTACTCGGGGCGCCGGCTGGCGGTTCGCTGGCGCTGTGCGTGGGCGGATTCGCGCTGGCCGCGGCGGCCGGGGCGGGGGCCCTTGTGGTGCCCGGGGGCGCCGGGGTCCGGGAGATCGTGCTGATGGTGGTTCTGACGGTGGACCTGCCCTGGTCGCAGGCGGGCGCGGCGGCTCTGGCGAGCCGGATCTGCTGCACGGTGACGGAGGTCGTCGGCGCCGGGTTCGCTCTGCTGCTGGCGCGCTGGACACCTGGCGGGCAGTCCCCCGCCCCCGCCGCCCAGGTCGGGGAGGTGCCGAGCGGTGTCTGACCGGATACGCGCCCATGCCGCGCAGGCGGCCTGGAGCCTGGTACGCAGGACCGAGGCCTTGCGGCTGCGGACCGGCGGCGGGGGACGACGGCTGCTGGCGGGCGGCCCGCTCTTCGGTGTCCCCGCCGCCGGGCCGGCTCCGGCCACGCCGCTCCCGGTGGCGCTGACCGTGGACGACGGCCCCCATCCCGAGTGGACGCCCCGGCTGCTCGATGTCCTCGATGCCCATGAGGTGCGGGCGACGTTCTTTGTGATCGGTGCGGAGGCCGCGCGCTATCCGGAGCTGCTGCGGCGCGTCCTGGCCGCGGGGCACACGATCGGCAACCACACCTTCCGCCACCCCCAGCCCTTCGCGGCCCTCCCTCCGGAGACGATCACCCAGGAGATCCGGAGCACCCAGCGGGTGGTGTCGGACGAGACCGGGTTCACCCCGGTCCTCTTCCGTGCCCCGGCCGGCGGATGGTCCCGTACGGTGCTGAGCGCGGCGCGCGATCAAGGGCTGGCGCCCGTGGACTGGACGGTGGACCCCAAGGACTGGCGTTCACCGCCGGCGGCCCGTATCGCGCGGACCGTACGACGGGCGCGTGGCGGCGACATCGTCCTGTGCCACGACGGGGGAGGCGACCGGTCGGGGACGGTGGCCGCGCTCGACACCGCGCTGGCCGGACTGCGGTCGCGCGGGGTCGAGTTCACGCCGCTGTGACCGACGCACACCCGGCCGGGCGACCCGCACCATTGTGGCGATTTGTCTGTTTTCTCCGAATGGTGCATTTGTGTGGCATTGCAACAACTTGTAACTATCTGGACGGTGTTGTGACGTAAGGAAATCCATCGCCATCATGATGTGCGTCACATCGGGAATATAACCCGGCACCCGCCTTCTTCCCCATTTCGCTCGCGGGCAAAGAGAGTTGAGTTCCCGGACGGCCTCCGGGCGACCGGCTCATTCCCGTACGGATTGGTTTCCCGGGGCGAGTTGTGAATTCAGGCCTTGTTTTCCTCCGGATGTTCAGCCTACGTTCACGTCAATCCGGACGGACCGCCGAATCCTGCCGTCGTCCGGAAACCGAACCCACTCATCCACGGCAGGAGCGGGGGACCCAGGTAAGTCGCCGGTCCGCAATCCGGACCGGCTAGGGGTGAAGCCGTGTGCACAGCGCGGCCGGGCATCTCCAGCCCGAACCCGACAGCTCACCTCGCAGGCGACGGAGAGGAATTCGTCATGCCCGCAAAGGCCAAGCACCGTCGTCCCCGAAGCAGTCCGTTCGCCCGTGGTCTTGCCGCAGTCGGCACAGGTGGTGCCATGCTCGCGCTCCCGTTCGTGGCCGCGACCGCCGCCCAGGCGGCACCCGCGCACAGCACCGCCGAGGCCCCCCAGCCGCTCACCGGCACGCTCTCCGGAACGTCGGAGAAGGGGAGCCCGGAGACCTACTCCGTGGTCGCGGGGGACTCGCTTTCCGGTATCGCGGCCGGGTATTCGGTGAGCGGCGGCTGGAAGAAGCTGTACGAGGACAACCGGGAGGTCATCGGCGGAAATTCGGCGCTGATCCGCCCCGGCATGAAGCTCACCCTCGGCACGAAGACCGGCTCGCAGGAACCGGCCGGGTCCACCACCACCGGAGAAGCCGTCCCCGCGGCCGCCGAGAACGCGTCGGCAGAGAACGCGACCACCGAG
>NZ_JBHVGV010000015.1:0-94241 GCF_042800555.1 Streptomyces sp. NPDC057617
ACCAAGGGGTACGGCACGGGCCCGGCCCGTATCTCCAGCAAGCACACCCTCGCCCTCACCAACCGGGGCGGCGCGACCACCGAGGATCTGCTCGCCCTGGCCCGGGAGGTCGTCGCCGGGGTGCACGAGGCCTTCGGAATTACACTCGCCAACGAACCGGTGACGGTAGGCGTGAGCCTGTAGGTCCTGGGGGTCGGCCTTTCGTACCCCGGCGCTACCCCAGCATTACCCCGCCGAGCGACTGAGGGGAGCAGGGGCGGGCAGGGGACGCAGAGGGTAGACGGCTGTAGATGCGGCGATTGGCGCTGGTTGGAGTGACCTGCGAAGGTTCCCGTTTTTGACCTGAATCCTGATAAGGATGAGGCCACAGGTTCAAATCCTGTTAGCCCCACCGCGACAATGGGTCCGTACGGAACACCTCCGTACGGACCCGATTGCATTTATCCGACCGACTGTTTTACTGCCTGATCAAGGCCGGAGTTGGGTTGCGGGCAGGTCACCGATCGGTATCGGTCGGTGTGTATAGTCGGGCGGCAGAAGTCCCCTACGTCAAGGAAAGACGAGGTCGCGCGGTGAAGAAGCTTCTCCTGATCGCACTGGCCGCCATTGGCGGGCTCCTCGTGTACCGCCAGATCCAGGCGGATCGCGCCGAGCAGGATCTGTGGACGGAGGCGACCGACTCCGTGCCCGCAGGTTCGGGTGTGTGAGACGCAACAGTCCTGAAGAGTGGAAGCCCCGGCCGCCGAGCGGCCGGGGCTTCGTGCTGTCAGGGGGCGTGGACCGGGTGGGAGGCATGGGGCTCACTGGGCATGGTCTGGTTCACTGGCGCGAACTGTTCGCTTGCGCGAGCAAAGTCGTACGGGTGAACCGGCCGGGTGGGACAGTGGCGGATCCGCCGGGGCAGGATGGGCGGGCGCCGCGATCGCTGCGGCGCGTAGGGTCCGTCGGTTGGATCGAGCCCAGCAAGATCCGAACGAGAGGCCCTGACGGCCGAGAGGGCGAGGGGAAGCGCGTGAAGTGGCAGCGCAGCAGGGGCCGGGCGGTGTCGGCCGGGGCGGCGGCGATGGGCATGGCGGTGGCGGCGATATGCGCCGTGGTGGCGCTGCCGGGGCAGGCGGGGGCGGCGGACGGCGAGCCGAGCCCGTACGTCTTCGACCCGGAGGCGCGGCAGATCGAGGGCGCGACGGCGAACGGCGGGGCGAAGCCGCTGGACGCGGGCGCCACGTACCGCGACTCGATCGAGCCGGGCGACAGGCTGATATACCGGCTGAATCTCGACGCTCGGACGAACGCGTATGTTTCGGCGGTGGCCGTGCCCTCGCTCGGTACGACCGTCGCTTACGGGGACCGGATCACGGTGTCCGTGGAGGACCCCCAGGGCCGCGACTGCTCCTCCAACGACGCGCAGTTCGGCTCGGCCGGCCGTTTTCCCCGGCCGCTGGCGGGCTACGCGTACCGGATGATCGAGCAGGGCACGCACGCGTGCCAGGAGGCCGGTCCGTACTACGTCGTCATCGAGCGGATCAGCGAGGACACCTCCTCTCCCGAGCCCTGGGAGCTGGAGATACGCCATGTCGCCGAGCCTGGGCTCACGACGGCCGGCCCCACCGAGGCGCCTTCCGACTGGCCCAGCGCCTCGCCGGCACCGGCCGGGGGTACGCCGCGGGCGCGTGAGGGCGGTACGGGCTTCAACGACGCCGAGGTCCTGGCCGACGGCGCGTGGACCGCGTCCGTCGAGCCGGGCGAAACGCTCTTCTACAAGGTGCCGGTGGACTGGGGGCAGCAGCTCTTCGCCACCGCCGGTCTGGGCACCTCGCCGGGGCGCGGCTTTGTGAGCGGGGCGCTGGCGATGTCCCTGTACAACCCGGCGCGGGGGCTCGTCGACAGCGCCGGTTCGATGGCGTACTCCGGCAAGGAGAAGACCACCGCGCTCGACCCGCTGCCCCCGGTGGCGTACGAGAACCGTTTCGGCTCGCGCGCCGGGGACAAGGAGATGCGCTTCGCGGGCTGGTACTACCTGAAGGTCAGTCTCAATCCGCAGCTGGGCGAGGAGTTCGGCCCCGGTCCCTACGGGCTGACGATGCGGGTGGACATCAAGGGCGAGGCACGGCAGGGGCCGGCGTACGACGGGCCCGCGGACGACTTCACCGTGGCCGGCGGCGGTACGGACGGTACGGACGAGCCGGGCGGCGCGACGAGCGACAGCACCACGATGGCGGCGGTCGCGGCGGGCGGGATCGGCGCGGGTACGGCGCTGGTGCTCTGGCTGGGGGTATGGACGCTGGTCGCGCGACGGCGCGGACGCCGGGGCCGGGGGCCCGGGCAGGGTACGGGGACAGGGACGGGGCCAGGCGTGGGTTCGGGGCCCGGGACGGGGACGGCGGAGACGCAGTCGTACGGTCCGCCCTCGGCCTGGTAGTTACGGGAGCGGGGGCGGACCGGAGCAGACCGGGTCACATCCGGGTCAGCGCCCAGAAGCCGACCGCGAAACAGGCCAGTGCCAGCAGCAGCACCGGGACCGCCACCCTCGGGGGCGGTCCCGGCCGCTTTCCCAGGGCGTGACGGGCCGCAGCCGACTGGGGCCGGGGCCCTGGCAGGGACTGCGCCTGCGGTTGCGCCTGTGGTTGGGGCAGTGGTTGCGGTTGCTGCTGGAGCGGGATCTGCGGGCTCTCCGCGGTGTACGGGCGGGTGTCGCCCTGCTCGTGCCAGACCGCCGCGGTCTGGGCCTGGGACAGGTCGGGCGGCGGGGTCTGGAACGGAGCCTGATGGGGGGAGGCCTGTGGCTGGGGCTGCTGGGGCCCCGGCTGTTCCTGCTGCCTGCCGGGAGGCGGGGGGAGATGGAAGCTGCCGGTCTCCGACATGGAGGTGGGGGTGGGGGTCGGAGTGACCGGTGCCGAGGGGGGAGGCAGTGGTACGGACGGCTCGCCGCCGGTCCGCAGGGCCGCGCGGGGATCGGTGGACGGATCGGCCTGGAGACCGGAGTGCGGACCGGCGTGAGGGGTGCCGGTGCTGTACGAGCCGGTGTTCGGGCCCGTCGGCCGGACCTCGGGCCGGAGGTCGGAACCCGCGCCCGCGATGGGCCCGTCGGGGCCGAACGCGGCGGGGAGCGGCCCGATCTGGTCGAAGATCTCGACCACTTCGTCGTCGATGTCCGGCTCGGGCAGCAGCTCCGCGGCCGACGCGAGCGCCTTGCGCGCGCCCGTGGCCGTACGGAACCGCGCGTTCGGATCGGGCTGGAGCAGGCCCGCCAGGACCTGCCACAGCGGCTCGGGGATGCCCTGTGGCGCCCCGGGCGTCCCATGGGCGAGGAAAAGCTCCACCAGGGCCTTGGAGTCGGGCTTCTGACCCTGCAGCAGATAGAGGGCGACCAGACCGACCGCGAAGAGATCGGCGGGGAAGTCGGGCTCGGCGCCCATCATCTGCTCGGGCGCGAAGTAACCGGGCGTACCGACCACATAGTTGGTCTCCGTCAGACGCGGCTCGCCCTTGCGCATGGAGATGCCGAAGTCGGAGAGGCGCAGATGGGGCCGGGCCGTTCCGGTGGCCTCCAGCAGGACGTTGGCCGGTTTGATGTCGCGGTGCACGACTCCTTCGGCGTGCACCGCGGCCAGTCCGGAGAGCAGTTGGTCGAGCAGGGTGCAGACGAAGCGGGGCGGGAGCGGCCCGTAGTCGCCGATGACATGTGCCAGCGATCCGCCGCTCACCAGATCCATGGTGAACAGGACCTTGTCGTCGTCGGCGGCCCAGCTCGCCGGGGCGAGGACATGGGGGTGATCGATTCTGAGCGCCTGTTCCCGGACGAAGCGGAGCAGGGTGTGCGCGTCGCTCTGCTGGAGGACCTTCGCCGCGACATAGCGCCGGCGCCGGTGGTCCCAGGCGCGCCACACGGCGCCGACGCCGCCGCGTCCGACCGGGTCGATCAGCTCGTACCGCCCCGCGAAGACCTCACCCATTGCGCCGCGCTCGCTCCCACGTCGTCGTGTCCGGGGGCCCGCCGCCCCCGGTCCCCGCCCGGTCGTCCCGCTCCGGTTCCCGTCAGTTCCGGTGCGGCTCTCCCGTGTCCCGTACTCGCTCCGGACCGCTCCGGACTAGCTCTGGTGTGCTTCGTAGTGGGCGACCGCCTCCGCGGTGCGCCCGGCGCCGTAGACCCGGAGGAACTCTGCCAGTTCGGGCTGGGTCGGGGCGAGGGAGTCGGCCGCGTCGATGATGTCGCCGGCCGCGGCGACCGACCGCAGCAGCGACTGGATCTCGCGGACCACCCGGCGTACGGTCGGTGCGCCCGAGCTGTTCGTGGTCTGGCTGGTACCGGTGAGAACAGAGCCGCCCTGCGACTTCTTGATCTCCTCCATCCGGTCGGTGGCCTCCCCCGCGCTGACGCTGCCGTCGGCGACCTGACCCGCCAGATCCTGCAGCGCCTGGACCCGCTGGACCACCGCGGGATTGCCAATCTTCGCGCGTTGACCGCTCATCAACTGGGAGAGCATCGGCGCGGAGAGCCCCAGCACGGCGGCGAGCCTGGCCTGATTCAGGCCAAGATCGTCGATGAGCCGGCGGAAGAGCGCCCCCAGTGGCTCTCCGTACCAGCTTCTCTGGAGTTCTCTGGCTCTCGCTGTCGTTTCCTGCTGTGCGGCGTCCATCTGCGTCTCCCCATCGCTTCCCCATCGCGGCAGCTTCGCTGCTGCGAACCTCGTGGGGCATCTTACGGAGCGTGGTCGCGCACGGGGAGTCCCAATCCTTTTGCGGGATCCCGGGGAACACCCGGTAGTCTGGTTCCCGGCGATGGACGAGCCATGCGTCGTAGCGTGGCCGTATCCCAGCCGTCCCGGGGCCTTAGCTCAGTTGGTAGAGCGCTGTCTTTGCATGGCAGATGTCAGGGGTTCGACTCCCCTAGGCTCCACTTGTCGAGAGGTCCCCTGACCTGCGGGAACGCAGGTCAGGGGACCTCTCCGTGTTTATGACGTCAGCACCGTGTCAGCACATGCCTGTCGTACGGTGCCGAGCATGGCGTACATCAAAAAACGGATGAAAAGCGATGGAATGACCAGCTTCGCCGTCATACGGCGGGCGGGCGGCGCTCGCGGTGCCAAGCAGAAGTCCGAGGTCTTCGAAGAATCCGAGGCCGCAGACCGCTTCCCGGATCTCGTGAACGCGCATGGTCAGCAGTGGCCGCCGGGCTGGATACGCGGCCGCGGGTTGGTCCAGGACCTCCGCACCCGGACGAGATGCTCATGCCTTTCGCCATGAAGCAGATCGGTCTGCGGCTTGCTCCACGCCATCCTCCAGGCCGCTGTGGATGCCGAACCGTCCCCCCGTGCGACAAACCCGTGCGCGTACTCCCGGCTCCCTCGGCTTGACGGCGCTGAGGACGAGGAGGAGATGATCTTCCTCGAACGGGAGGAGTACGTCTGGATTCATGAGTGCATGGGCGAGGATGCCGAGGACCTCACTGACGCTCTCGCAGAGACCGGACGCCGCTGGGGTGAGGCCACCGCACTTCAGCCGCGCGACGTCCGTCGTCGCAATGGGCGGCCGGCGGTCCGTGTACAGCGCGCCTGGAAGAGAGATGAAAACGGCAAGCCATACATGGGTGCGCCAAAGACCAAGAAGTCGCGCCGGATGACCGTCATCACGGCCCGGCTCGACCGGATGCTCCGGCGACGGGCACAGGGCCTGGCCCCCAACGATCTGGACCCGTCGGCGCCACTGCCCGGATTCCTCCTGCACTCGGGCCTCGTGAAGGCGGCAGAGGGGCTTCCAGCTGTGCCCCGCCAGCAATCCGGTCCGCCTGGGGACCCCTGGAAGGACGCGAGCGATATGGCACAGCAGGGCACCGCGTACGGCAGCCCCTCGTCGCATCGATCCCGCCGGTTCGCAGCCGACGCGCGCCCCCCGCCGCAGACGGCCGGATTGAACGCACCATGGCCTGGCTCGCCGGTTGCCGCCGAATCCACCGGCGCTACGAGCACAAGCCCGAACACTTCCTCGCCTTCACCGCCGTCGCCACCACACTGATCAACTTACCGACGGCTCACCAAGTGAAACGGCCTCCAAGCATGGTGCAGCAGCGCGCAGGGCGTCTCGGTGGCGACGATTCAGGTGTCCGCGAGGTCCTGGGGCGGCTCGGCTGATGGGGACATTTGAATCTCCCCACCCCCTGCTCCGGGTGGCCTCGGAGTCGCTCGGCTTGATTCCTCAGGCGGACCCACGCTGACCTGCGGTCGGGCGCCACGGGGGAGGGGTCGCCCAATAGTCGGTCAGCGCCAGGGCCGTGGCGGCATTCCGCGACCTCGCGATCGCCCGGGTCGCCCTGACCGGCAGACCGACCTGGCCGCCACCGTCGACCGCTGCCGGTCATACCCGGGTCACGCGCTCGACCTGATCAAGCCTCGCCGCCGAGAAGGCTCACACCCTGGTTGACCGTGGCCCGCAGTTCCCTCACCAAGGCGCGCACGACGGCGGACCTGGCCAGTTCGGAGGTGGTGACATAGCCGACCTGGCGTGTCGGGCGCTCGGGGCCGAGATCAGTGACACGGACCGAGTCCGGTGCTCCGGCCAGGGAGAGCGCGGGCATGATCGCCATTCCGTGGCCTGCGCTCACCAAGGCGAGCACCGCTCCGTCGTCCTCGGCCTCGACGGTGGCCTTCGGGATCCAGTCCTGCGCAGCCCACCAGTCGCGGGTGTACGAGCCGCAGTTTTCGGCCCAGTCGACCAGTGGCAGCGAGCGCGGGTCGGCGCTATTCGGCGCGTGCACCAGGGCATACGGCTCCTCAAAGAGTCCGCTCGCGGTCAGTCCCGGTGGAAGCGGCACGGAGCCGCCCAGCGTGGCGATGGCTATATCGGCTTTCCCGTCGGCCACTTCGCCGGCGGTGCCGCGCCCCGTCTCGCGTACGATCCGCACCCGCGGCTCGATCCTGGGATGCCGGGCGCGCAGCCGCTGGAGGACGGGCGGTAGGAGGTGGAGAGCCGCGCTGCGGAAGACCGCGATCCGTAGCGGCCCTCGCGCCGCGTCGGACCGGGCCGCACCGCGCGCCTCAGTGGTCAGGACGTCCAGCAGGCGCAGGATGTGGCGGGCGTGCGCGACGGCCTTCTCTCCGGCAGGGGTGGGGCGGGCGCCGGTGCGGCCGCGTTCGAAGAGGACGGCACCGATCTTGCGCTCGCTGCCGCGAACCGAGTGGGAGACCGCGGACTGCGTCAGCCCGAGTGTCTCGGCCGCGGCAGAGAAGCCGCCGGTGTCCGCCGCCGCCACCAGGACGCGCAGTTCGTGCGGGGCGAGATCGGACTCGGTCGTGCGGGCCACGTGGCGCTCACCTCAACGTATGAGAGCTACTCATGGAACGGCGGTCACATGAGCCCAACCAGCTGCCCACCAGGCGCATTCCCGCCCTACGGTCCGGGAATGAACGAGACCGCGCTCACCGTGCACCAGACCGCCCGCCCTCACGGCTTCCCCACCGCCGAGCACTTCGCCTTCGTCGAGCACGCGCTTCCCGAGCCCGCAGCCGGCAGCGCGCTCGTGGAAAACCTCTACTGGTCCGTCGACCCCTATCACCGCGAGATGATGGACGACGTGCCTGGCGGCTTCGCGCTCGGCGCACCACTGGAGGGGCGCACCATCGGGCGGGTCATCGCCTCGCGCACACCTGGGCTGGCCGAGGGCGAGATCGTGTTCCACCGGCGGGGCTGGCGCACGCACGCAGCGGTCACGCCCGAGGAGATCCGGCGGCCGCCCCGCTTCGACGGGGTGCCCCTCACCGCGTACTTGAGCGTCCTCGGCGGCACCGGTCTGACCGCCTATGTGGGCCTGACCCGAATCGCCCGGCTCCAGGAGGGCGAGGACCTGTTCGTGTCGGCCGCCGCGGGCGGGGTCGGCACGGCGACCGGGCGGTTCGCCCGGCTGCTCGGCGCCGGACGGCTCGTGGGCAGTGCGGGTTCGGCGGCGAAGGTCGGCCATCTCACGCGGGAGGTCGGGTATGACGCCGTCTTCGACTACCACCTGGGGCCCGCCGCCGATCTGCTCGGCAAGGTCGCGCCGGAGGGCATCGACGTGTTCGTCGACAACGTCGGCGGAGAGCAACTGGCCGCCGCGGTAGGAGCGTTGCGCGAGTTCGGGCGCATCGTCCGCGTCGGCACGATCAGCCAGTACAACATTCCCGACGCGTCGCCGCCACGATTCAACTACGCGGACATTGTGGAGAAGAGCATCCGTATGGAGGGCTTCTTGGTCAGCAACTACCGTGACATGCAGGAGGAGTTGTACGAGTTCGCGATACCGCATCTGCAGAGCGGCCGGCTCGCTCTGGACGAGACGGTCGTTGATGGGTTCGAGCACATCGTGGACGCGTTCCTGGGAATGCTGCGCGGCCATAACACCGGTAAGATCATTGTGCGAGGCCGCACGCAGATCCCGTCCGTAAACTGACACCCAAGTCGGTATTACGGAGCGACGCCCCCTCTCGTGCTCTTCCCGTCCCGTGGGCAGACACCTTGATCATCAGGTTCGTGTCACACATCCCCGGGATCCGCACAGGTTGCCAAACCAGGATGACTTGATCGAGTGAGGCGAGGAGCAGCCCTGGCCGTTTCCAAGGGTCTGGTCGGAATTTCGTGACGGTCACGATCGCGTGTTCCGGGCGGGGCTTGGGGGGCCGTCCTCAGCGTGACGACCATGCACGCCGCCGCCGTCAGGAGCAGGAACAACTGACCGAGGGCGCCTGGGGGCGCTGTACGCCCCCAGGCGCCCTCGGTCGTTCGAGGACCTCCCCGCCAGTCCGGTGTCAGCCGATCTTGTCCGTGAAGCCCACCGACAGGTACGTCTGCTGGGTGACCTTGCCCTTGCTGGCTCCCGCCGTCCACGTGAAGGTGTACTCCAGAATGGAGCTCGTCTTCGGGTCGACGATCACCCGGCCGACGCTCTTGGCCTCCGCGAACTCCAGGGCGGTCCCGCCGCGCCCGGTGCTGTCCTTGACGGTCCCGACGAGTTTGACGCCCTTCAGCCCCGCCATCGCCTTGAACAGCCCTGCCCGCAGTTTCGGGCTCGCCGGGGACCCGCCGAGCAGGGTGACCGCCTGGTCGAAGGGGGAGATGCTCTTGGGCCTCGGCGGAGTCTGGAGCAGCTGGAGCAGCTTCGCCGGGTCCGTGGTCAGCTGGTCCAGGGCCTTCCAGTCGAGGTCCTTCGGCCCGAACTGCCAGTCGGGCTGGCGCCCCTTCTTGTAGGCCTTGCCGTCGTTGACGACGTAGAAGTCCATGGACTGCGAGAGGTACGAGTCGCCAACCGTCAGATGCATCTTCCAGTACTTCCCCGAGGAGACCGACTGGGTGGCGGCCACCGTGGAGATGTCGTTGAGGAAGACGGACGCGGTGTCCGCGCGCGCCTCGCTCCGCGTGCCCGTGGGTGTCTCACCGGTGTTCGCGTACGTCACCACGCCGACCGCGACCGCGGCGGCGGTGAACAGGCCGACGAGGACCCGGCGGCGCCCGGACATTCCCCGCAGCGGTGCGGTCACCACCGCGCCCTTCTTGCGCCCGGCGGCGTGCCCGGCCTCCTGCGCGGCCACCGCCGCCTCGATCCCCGCCAGCGCCCTGGCCAGCGCCTGTGCCGAGGGCGGCTCGACCCGCCCTGCGGCCACCAGTTCATCGCTGCCGGGGAAGTCCAGCAACACCGCCCGCTCGGTCATGCCGGTCTCCTCCACGTCCTGCGTACTCATGCCGGTCCTCTCCACGTCGTACGTACTCATGCCACGTCTCCCGTCACGCTCAGGTGCCGTCCGGCCGGGCGTGTTGCTGCGAGCCGGTCGCGCAGCCGACCCCGTGCCCGGTGCAGCCGCGAGCGGGCGGTGCCCGCCGGGATGCCCACGGCGGCGGCCGCCTCGGCGGGGGTGAGCTGCTCCCAGCTGACAAGCAGCAGCACCTCCCGCTCCTCTACGGGCAGTTCGGCCAGCGCCCGGCGCAGCGCGGGGGCCAGCGCGGCCGCGTCGAGCCGCTGGTCCACCGCCTGCCAGGGATCGGTGATCTCCACTCCCGGTACGGCCTCCTGCCGCCCCGCCCGCCGCAGGTGTTGGGCCAGTACGTTGCGGGCCACCCCGAACAGCCAGCCCCGCGCCGAGCCGCGCGAGGGGTCGAACGTGCGCCGCGCGGCGAACGCCTGCAACCACGCCTCGGCCAGCAGATCGTCCGCCGCACTGGGCATGCGCCGGGCGAAGTAGCCGTGCAGGGCGGGCGAGTACGCCTCGACCAGCGGGGTGAACGCCGCCGCGTCCCCCGCCGCCGACCGTGTCAGCTGGGCGTCGCTGTCGCCGTCACGGTTGGGGGCGCCGTCGCTGAGCTCCTCGTGTTCCCGGGTATCCGGTTTCACAGAATCTCCGTCTCCGACCGCCGGACGACGGTCTCACCCTGTACTTGTCATCAAGTTGCGGATCCGTTCGCACCCCCTGCCAGAGTGGCTCCCCGTCGGAGTGACCTCGTCTTTTGTTGGCACGGCTCGAACGCGTGCATCATTGCTCAGCCGTTGTCAATGGAGCTGGCGAATGACGGATGGCGCGGCTTGCCGCCGACGGTGATGCCCCGTGCAGGCGCTCTGAACCCGCAGTCTGGGCGCGACACCTCCGCCACGTGGTGCCGACAGACGGCATACCGATAGCGGCGGTCCACCTTCGATGAGGCCAACTCACGTTTGACGGCGGGAATGCCCTACTCATGGGGGATCTGTTCGTGCTGAAGGACGTACTGTTCCCGAACTCCGTGGGGATGGTGCTGGACCGGTTGACCGAGGTGGGCGGGGTGGTTGTGGCCGAAGCCCACAGCGCCGTACCTGAGTTGAGGTGCCCGGACTGCGCAACCGCCTCACATCGGGTGCACAGCCGGTACGGGCGGCGGCTCGCCGAGTACCCAGTCGGCGGGCGCCGCGTGGTGGTGAAGTTGGAGGTCCGGCGGTTCTTCTGCGACGCACCCGATTGCGGGCGGCGCACGTTCGTCGAGCAGGTCGAGGGTCTGACCACGCGTTATGCCCGTGCCGGGCCCGGCGTGAAGACGCTGTGGCGGTCTGTCGCGCTCACAGCAGGCGGCCGACCGGGTATGCGGCTGTGCCGCTCGCTGGCCGTGCCCACCGGCCGGGCCCGGCTGCTCGGCCAGCTGCACGCGCCCGACGTTCCCGCCCACAGCCCGCGGGTGCTGGGTGTCGACGACTTCGCTTTTCGCCGCTCGCGCACCTACGGGACCATCCTGCTCGACGTCGAGACCTCCACCCCCATCGACCTGCTGGCCGACCGCACCAGCGAGACGCTCGCCGCCTGACTCACCGCACACCCCGGCGCCGAGATCGTCTGCCGGGACCGCGACAGCGGTTACAGCCGTGCGATCAAGGAGGCGGCACCGGACGCGACCGAGGTGGCCGACCGCTGGCACATGCTTCAGAATCTGTCGGCCGCGATCGAGAGGACCTGCCACCAACACCGCGCCTGCCTGCACAAATACGCCCTGGACGACGTGGACGCACCCCCGTCGGCGACCGCACCGCCAACGGCACTGCTGCCGCTGGCGCCGCCACTCGACAACATCCCCGCCACCCCGCTCATGCAGCGGGTGACGGACCGGCATGCGGAAATCCACCGATTACGGGAGGCGACGTGGACGATCAGCGCCATCGCCCGCCGGTTCGGACTGGACCGTAAGACCGTCCGCCGCTACCTGACCACCGATCTCGACGTGCTGATCGCCTCGGCCCGCGACCGCCGCCCCCGCCAACTCGACCCCTACCGCCCCTACATCCAGCAGCGGTTCACCGACGGCTGCACCAACGCCGCCCAGCTCTACCGCGAGATCCACGAGCACGGCTACCGCGGCAACCATCAGGCCGTCCGCCTCTACATCCGCTCCATGCGCGGCGGCACCGCCGCGGCCGAGCCTCCCCGTCCCATCCCCACACCGCGCAAGATCACCTCATGGATCATGAGACCGCGCGACGGGCTCAGCCGTGAGGAACAAGACCAGCTCGACGAGGTGCGCATCGCCTGCCCGGACATCGCCACCGCCTGGCGGCCTCCTGGCCCACCTGGCGGGCCCCGAGCAGGGCCGCGCCCGATGGGTCTTCGAACGGGTCATGGATCTGTGGCGGTCCCAGGCAAGCGCGTACGAGACGGACACGTTGCGCCCGTCGGCGTGCACCGTGGACGGCGCGTTCTGGTACTGGAGCCTCAGCTTCCCCGGCACACCGACCTGGTACAACCTCACGCGGTTCTGAGGGCGGTGTCCGGCGTACGGTGACCCGGTGATGGGATGACTCCGGCGCACAACCGTCCGAGCGAGTCGATGGTCTGTGCAGTGCGGATTCCATCGGCCCGACGCAAGGACATCGAGTGAAGACGCCATCCCGCGAGGGCCATGTCTCGCGGCCCTCAAGCACGTTGACACCCGACGCCCAGGCCCCGAGCCTCGATGCTCCCGGCGCCGATGTTCCCGGCGCCGATGCTCCCGGTACCGAGGCTTCCGACGTCCACGCTCCCGGGGGCGGGACCCCGCCGCGCGACGAGCGGGCCGGGGGGCGGCATGCGGTGCGGCTCGATGTGCAGGGGCTTCGTGCGCTGGCGGTGTCTCTTGTTGTCCTCTCCCATGCCGGGGTGAGCGGGTTCAGCGGTGGTTATATCGGCGTTGATGTCTTTTTTGTGATATCGGGCTTTCTTATCACCTTGCTGCTGTTGCGCGAGTTGTCAGCCTCGGGCGGGATATCGATCCGGAAGTTCTACGCCCGCCGGGCGCTGCGTCTGCTTCCCGCGTCGACGCTCGTCGTCGTCACCACCCTGGTCGGCTCCTGGCTGTTCCTGTCGAAGGTCCGCTTCGAGGAGTACGCGGGGGACGCGCTGAGCAGCGCGCTGTACGCGGTGAACATCCGGCTGGCCGTCAACGGCACGGACTACCTCGCCGAGGGGAGTCCCCCGTCACCGTTCCAGCACTTCTGGTCGTTGGCCGTCGAGGAGCAGTTCTATCTGCTCTGGCCGCTGCTGCTTCTGGCGAGCTGGCGGCTGGCGCGCCGGCGCGGACGGCTGCTGGCGGTGCCGCTCGCCGTGCTCTGCCTGGTCTCGTTCGGGCTGAGCGTCACGGCGACGGGCGGCTCGGCGTCATGGGCGTACTTCGGCTCGCACACCCGGTTCTGGGAACTGGGCGTCGGCGCGCTGCTCGCCCTGGCGGCCGGGCGGCTCGACCGGCTGCCCGCCAAGGCTGCCGCGCCGATGACCTGGGCCGGTCTGGGCTGCGTACTGCTGGCGGCCGTTTGGTACGACAACGACACCCCCTTCCCCGGGGTCTACGCCCTCCTGCCGGTTCTCGGGACCGCGCTCGTACTGGCCGGTGGCTGCTCGCCCGCTCCGTACGACGCCCGGTGGCTGCTCGCCAGGCGGCCGGCGGTCTGGCTCGGCGGGCTGTCGTACAGCTGGTACCTGTGGCACTGGCCGCTGCTGGTCATCGGGCCCATGGCGCTGGGCAGGCCCGGCAGCGTCCGGCTGGCGCTGGTGTTCTCCGCGCTCGCCCTGCCGCTGGCCTGGGCGACCCTGCGTCTGGTGGAGAACCCCGTACGGTTCCACTCGGTGTTCCGCGGCCGGACGGGCCGCGCGCTCGGGCTCGGGGCCGGTCTGTCGGCGGGCGCCGCTGTGATCGCCCTGACGGCGTCCCTCTTCCCGCCGGCGATCAGTTCCGGCAAGGCCGCGCCGGAGCTGAAGCAGGAGATCGCGACCGCGGCGGATCCGCTGCCGCGCCTGCGGCAGCTCCTGGAGACGTCAGGTACGAGCCTGCCCAGCAATCTCACACCGGCCCTGACCGAGATCAAGGCGACGAAGTCCGCGGTCTACCGGGACGGCTGCCATGTGGCATACGTGGGCACGCAGACGCCGCCGTGCGTCTACGGAGACCCCGCCTCGGACACGGTCGTCGTGCTCTTCGGCGATTCCCACGCGGCCCAGTGGTTCCCCGCGCTCGACCAGCTTGCGCGTACGCACCATTGGAAGCTGGTGTCGCTGACGAAGGCGTCCTGCAAAACGGCCGCCGTGACCACCGTTTACCACGGCGGTCCGTATGCGTCCTGCGACACCTGGCGCAACAAGGCGATCGCGAAGATAAACGCGCTCCGGCCCTCGCTGGTGATCGTCTCGTCCTCGGACGCCGGTACCCCGGCCCATCCGGCGGCCGACCCCGTACAGCAGTGGACCGACGGGTTCCACGAAACCTTCGGCGCGCTCGGAAGATCAGGGGCCCGGGTCGCCGTACTGCTCGACACCCCCTGGCCGAAGACCGACGCGGTCGACTGTGCGGCGTCCTATCCGCTGCGGCTGGGGCGTTGTACGAACCACCTGCCTGAGGCAGTCCGTGACCAGTCGCGGCGGAAGCAGGTCAAGGACGCGGTGAAGTCGGCCGGTGTCTCGCTGATCGACCCCGAGCCCTGGCTGTGCACCCGCGCGGGCGACTGCCCCGTGCTCGTGGGAAACACGGTCGTCTACCGCGACGACAGCCATGTGTCCGAGGCGTACGCCGCGGCCATCGCCCCCGTGCTGGGCAACCGGCTGACCGAACTCTTCGGGGCGAAGCTGGATCGGTGAGGGCCGGCTCGGCGAGGGGTGAGGGCCGGATCGGCGAGGACCGGAGCGGTTGGACCGTACAAGCGGTTGGACCGTACGAGTGGTGTTGATCCGAAGAAATGCGCAGGAACGGCGTAGCTCCGCCGATTCTCAAGATGCGTACACATCATGAGGAAGGTATGTAGATCGCCCAACCCGAACCGAACCTGAAAGCGAGGGGTCATGGCCGCCCTCAAGGTCAAGAAGTTGTGGACTGTCTTCATCACCGCGTTCTTCGCGGTGCTCGCCTCCCTGGGGTTCTCGACCCCGGCCGCCGCTGCCGGTACGGCCGTACAGCAGCCGGCCGAGCAGCCCGTGCCCGCGCCGGCCGGGGAGGCCGGCGGTACGGCCGAGGCCGCCGAAGCCGCTGATCCCGTACCCGTACGGGCCACCGTGCCCAGAGCGGCCGGGGCTTCACGCGATCGGTCGCTGCCGCCGACGATCAGACAGCGCATCACCGCCGAGGCGCACGGTTCCTCCCCGTCGGTCCGTCATCTTCCCGCCGACACGCATCTCTCCGCGGGCGCGCCGAACGAGGCCAACCCCGCCGCGGACGCGGCACTCGTCGGCGCCGGCGCGGCTCCCACGACGTGACGCGGCAGTTCGGCCAGGCCTTGAGACGGGCCCCACGACACGCCCCACGACACGTCCCACGACGGGCCCCGCGACGGGCCTCGAACGGCGTCGCGTGCAGCGTTCAGGGACGGTGCTTCCGTCGCTCCGCCTCCGCTTCCGCCTCGGCCTGCTTCGCCTTCGCCTGCACCTCGGGATCGAGCGGATCCACCACATGGCTGCCACCGGTGTTGGTCATCGACCCGCGCTCCGAGACCTCCGTAGCGGCCGGCGGCTCCACCAGCCAGTCCGGATTCGCCTGCTTGTCCCACCACTTCCAGGCGGCGAAAGCCCCACCGGCCAGCACGCCCAGGACCGCCAGGCCCTTGGCGATCCGCGCGGCCCTGGCCCGCCGTTCGTGCTTCCTCACCAGCTTCTTGATCTCATCCGCCGTGACCTGTCCGCGCAGAGCGGCCAGGGCGGCCGCGGATCGCGCCGCGGCCTGTCCGGCCATCGGCTGCGCCACGGCCACCGCCTGCCCGACCCTCGGCACCGTGTAGTCAGCCGCCTGACGGGCGGCCTGGCGCGTGCGCTGAGCGGCTCGGTGAGCGGCCACATCGACCTTTGGGGGCACCCTGGGCGCCACATGGGCGCCGTACTGAGTACGAGCTTGCTGAGCGGCCTTCGTCATTGTCGGCGCGAGCCTCACCCGCGCTTCGTGGGCATATAGAGCGGCCTGCTCCTTGGCCGTACCGGCGTAGGGGGCCACCGCTTCCGCGGCGTGCTGCACGCTCTCCTTCGCCGAACCGGTAGCGGCGCGCACGCTGTCCATGCGGGTCACAGGATCATCCTCCTCGGTGGCGTTCCGTATTTCGCCTGTCCACCCTTTTCGAGATCATGCCTGCCGGACCCGGTCTCGGCATGTGATGCGGGCATCCGGGTCATTGCTCCGGGTCATCGCTTCTGCCGTGGCACCCGACGCGGACGGCTTCACGGCCCTCCGGCGTTCCCGCGTGCCCTCGTTGCCTTCGTACCGGCGTGACATCACCGCCGGGCGTTCCTTCGCCATGCCCGCCGCGCGTACCCGGCCTGTCGGCCAGGCCTGTTGTGCCTTCCCTCCATCGTGCCCCCATACGGCCCCGAAATCGCCCCAAGACGGGCGCAAAGCCCTTTCAAGGGCAGCGGCCGGACATCATCCGCGCCGTCCGTGCGAGGATCGTGAGGGTCAGAGCAGACTTACGGAAGGCAGATCGTGGCCGAGCAGCTTTACGCCACCCTGAAGACCAACCACGGCGACATCGAGATCCGGCTCCTGCCGAACCACGCGCCGAAGACGGTCAAGAACTTTGTCGAGCTCGCGCAGGGCGAGCGGGAGTGGACCCACCCTGAGACCGGCAAGAAGAGCAAGGACCGGCTGTACGACGGCACCATCTTCCACCGGGTGATCAGCGGGTTCATGATCCAGGGCGGGGACCCGCTGGGCAACGGCACCGGTGGCCCGGGCTACGAGTTCGAGGACGAGTTCCACCCGGACCTGGCCTTCGACAAGCCGTATCTGCTGGCCATGGCGAACGCCGGCCCGGGGACGAACGGCTCGCAGTTCTTCATCACCGTGGCGCCGACCGCCTGGCTGACCCGGAAGCACACCATCTTCGGCGAGGTCAGCACCGAGGCCGGCAAGAAGGTCGTGGACACCATCATCGGCACCCGCACCAACCCGCGCACCGACCGCCCGGTGCAGGACGTGGTGATCGAGTCGGTCGTCGTCGAGACGCGCTGACGCGGCGTACGGACCGCTCCGACCCGGCGTCACGAACCGCCCCGGGCGTCCCGGACCGCTGGGATCCCGGGGGCCCGGGAACCTCCCGCCCTGCCCGTCCGTAGTGGTTACATACCGGGCGGGCGGGGCGGTGCGCCGTGCACTGCCCGGTACGCGCCCGCCGTCACCAGGACCCGAGGGGACCGATGGACCACCCGCCAGGCGGCCATGGAGGCCAGGACCAGCCCGCCGTCAGTGAGGGCCTGCCCGACTGCTACCGCCATCCGGGGCGGGAGACGGGCATACGGTGCACGCGCTGCGAGCGCCCCATCTGCCCCGAGTGCATGATCGACGCCTCGGTCGGCTTCCAGTGCCCGGAGTGCGTCCGGCAGGGCTCGGGTACGGGTACGGGGCGCGGGCCTGCCCCACGTCAGGCGCGTACGCTCGCCGGCGGGACGATCGTGGCCGATCCCCGGCTGATCACCAAGATCCTGCTGGGCATCAATGCCGCTGTCTTCATCGCGGTGCTCGCGGTGGGCGACAGCCTGGTCATGGATCTCGATCTGGTCGGCCGTGCCTTCGACCCGGCGGCGGGCGGGCTGGTCGGGGTCGCGGACGGCCAGTGGTACCGGCTGTTGACGGCGATGTTCCTGCACCAGGCCGTCTGGCACTTCGGGTTCAACATGCTGGGGCTGTGGTGGCTCGGCGGGCCGCTGGAGGCGGCGCTCGGCCGGGGCCGGTTCCTGGCGCTCTACCTGCTCTCCGGACTCGCGGGGAGCGCCCTCACGTATCTCATCGCCTCGCCGAACCAGGCCTCGCTGGGCGCTTCCGGCGCCATCTTCGGGCTGCTCGGCGCCACCGCCGTACTGATGCGCCGGCTCAACTACGACATGCGGCCCGTCTTCGCCCTGCTGGCGCTGAATCTGCTCTTCACCTTCACCTGGTCCGGTATCGCCTGGCAGGCGCATGTCGGCGGGCTGGTGGCGGGCACGGTGATAGCCATCGGCATGGTGCACGCGCCCCGGGAGCGGCGGGCGCTGGTGCAGTACGGGACCTGCGCGCTGGTGCTGGCGGTGACGGTCGCGATAGTGGTGGCGAGGACGGCGGCGCTGCCCGCGCTGCCCTCGGCGTTCTGAGCCCGTACGGGCCGGAGGCGGGCCGTACCGTCCGTACTGTCCGTACGGCCTGTCCGTAATGTCCGTCCGTACTGCACAGTTGTCCACAGTGCGTGCAGGATCTTGTGCATCCTGTGGAGAACGTGCGTACCCCTTGTCGTCAATGCTGGGTTGACCAGCGGCGACAAGGGGCGGGCACGTCAACCGAAGGGCGGACGCGGTCACACCGGCGTCAAGAACCCGTGGAGTTATCCACAGATCGTCAGACCTTTTCCCCTGCTGTGGACAAGGCTGTGGATAAGTGGGGACGCAGGGTGACGACGGGCTGGTGACGACGGTGACGACCGCGCCGGTGCGGCTGCGGGACAGCGACTGCCGGGACTGCGACTGCCGGGGTGCGGACCCGCTACTTCCACTGGGTGGAGACACCGAAGCCGGCGGCGATGAAGCCGAACCCGACCACGATGTTCCAGTTCCCGAAGCTCGACAGCGGCAGATCGCCCTCGGTCACATAGAAGACCACGATCCAGGCCAGTCCGATCAGGAACATGGCCAGCATGACCGGGGCCACCCAGCTCCGGTTGGTCAGCCTTATGGCGGTCGCCTGCTTCGCCGCCGGAGGCGGCGTGAAGTCGGCCTTCTTGCGGATACGTGACTTCGGCACGAGGGACTCTCCTGTCGATGCGCTGCGTGACCGCGCAGGTAACTGTTACGGGTGCCGGGGCGGAGAGCAGGGGGAACCGCCGCCACCGGGCGTCCGTTAGCGTAGTGCTTCCGCGGCGCCTAAGGAGATAAGGGTACGTTGAGCAATTCCGCCGACTCTCCCCCAGGGCCGGTCCGGCGCCCCTCGCGGCGGCCCGTCCGGCTGCTCACGGCTGCCGTCTTCGCGCTCGCCGGGCTGATCTTCGTGACCAGTTTCAACACGGCCAAGGGCACCAACATCCGTACGGACGCCTCCCTGTTGAAGCTCTCCGACCTGATTCACGAGCGGGACCGCAAGAACGCCGAGCTGGGTGACACCACCGCGGCCGTCCGCCGGGACATCGACGCGCTCGTCGGCCGCGACGACGGCTCCACCGAGGCAGAGAACGCCCGGCTGAGCGCCCTGGAGAAGGCCGCGGGCACCGAGAAGCTCACCGGCCCCGCCCTCACCGTCACCCTCAACGACGCCCCGCCCAACGCCACCGCCAACCCCGGCTACCCCGAGCCCCAGCCCAATGACCTCGTGATCCATCAGCAGGATCTCCAGGCCGTCGTCAACGCCCTCTGGCAGGGCGGCGCCCAGGGCATCCGCGTCATGGACCAGCGGCTGATCTCCACCAGCGCGGTCCGGTGCGTGGGCAACACGCTGATCCTCCAGGGCCGCGTCTACTCACCGCCCTACAAGATCACCGCTGTCGGTGACCAGGACGCCCTCCGCAAGGCCCTCACCGACTCCCCGGCGATCCAGAACTACCAGCTCTATGTGAAGGCGTACGGCCTCGGCTGGAAGGTCGACGAGCACGGCGAGGAGACGCTTCCCGGCTACACGGGCACGGTCGATCTCCACTACGCGGAACCGGTCGGGTAGCCCGGCGCCCACACCGGACTCCCCCCGGCCCCGGCCGGACTTCCCCCCAACCCCGCCCGAACCTCAGTGCACCTGCCGGATGCGCCGCCCATGTGTCACCGCCGCCGTTTAGTCTGGTGCAGTAGCGCCTGGGGCGGTACCGAACGGAAGGGACAGCATGTACGGCTGGATCTGGCGTCATCTGCCGGGCAACGTGTGGCTGCGGGCGGCCATATCGCTCGTCCTGGCGCTCGCGGTCGTCTATGTGCTGTTCCAGTACGTCTTCCCCTGGGCGGAGCCGCTGCTGCCCTTCAACGATGTGACGGTCGACGGAGCGGGGGCCGCCGGATGAGCGCGCGGATCCTCGTCGTCGACAACTACGACAGCTTTGTCTTCAACCTCGTTCAGTACCTGTACCAGCTCGGCGCCGAGTGCGAGGTGCTGCGCAATGACGAGGTGGCCACCTCGCACGCGCAGGACGGCTTCGACGGCGTTCTGCTCTCGCCCGGCCCCGGCACCCCCGAACAGGCCGGTGTCTGCGTCGAGATGGTGCGGCACTGCGCGGCGACCGGAGTACCGGTCTTCGGCGTCTGCCTCGGTATGCAGTCGATGGCCGTGGCGTACGGCGGAGTTGTCGACCGGGCGCCCGAACTGCTGCACGGCAAGACCTCGCTGGTCACCCATGAGGGCAAGGGCGTGTTCGCGGGCCTGCCTTCACCGTTCACCGCGACCCGCTACCACTCGCTGGCGGCCGAGCCCGCGGCGCTGCCGGCCGAGCTGGAGGTCACGGCGCGTACGGCGGACGGGATCATCATGGGCGTACGCCACCGTGAACTGCCCGTCGAGGGCGTGCAGTTCCACCCCGAGTCGGTCCTCACCGAACACGGTCATCTGATGCTGGCCAACTGGCTTGCGCGGTGCGGTGATCCGGGGGCGGTGGACCGGTCGGCGGATCTGGCGCCGGTGGTGGGCAAGGCGCTGGCGTGACCGCACTCCGCCCCGAACACGAGGCAGGCTACGGAGGCTCGTACGAGCAGGGAGCGTACGAGGCCTCCGGCGCGTTCGGGGCGGCCGCGGAGAGACCGGCGGAGCCCGCCGACCCGCTCAACGACCCACTGAACGGTCCGCTCGACGACCCGCTCAGCGACCCGTTGAACGGTCCGCTTCCGGGGCAGCGGCGCGGGCACCGCCGGCACGCACGGCCGCCCGAGCAGGAGCCGCCATGGTTCCAGCCGGAGGAGCAGGCGCAGCCGGCCGCGGACCCGGAGTCCGAGTGGTCCGGTGACTACTACCGGCAGTACGCGGCGGAGTCCCCGGACGGCCGGACCAATCCGTACTACGCGGAAGGCCCGGCGGTCCCGGCTCCCGCCTCCTCCCCGGCTCCCGCTCCCTCCCCGGCGCCCGCGCCTTCGCCGCCCACCGTGCCGTCCCCGGCTCCGGCTCCGATGGACGACCGTACGGTCGCTCTCCCCGTGGTCGAGATGCCGCCCGATCCGGGGCCGGAGCAGCCGGAGCACGCGGCCGGGCCGCCCGAGCCGGCTCCTCGTACCGGCGGGCGCGCGGAGCGCCGTAAAGCGGCCGCCAAGGGCGGCCGGGGCCGCAGACGGGCCGAGCCCGCGACGGCACCGTCCGGGGGGCCCGCATCCGGCTCCGGGCCCGGCTCCGAGGGCGAGGCGCCCGCCCGGCCGCTCTCCCGGGTCGAGGCCCGCCGCGCGGCCCGCGCCGCCAAGGACAGCCTCGCGGTCGTCGCCAGCCGGGTCGTCGGTGAGTTGTTCATCACGTTCGGCGTGCTGATGCTGCTCTTCGTCACGTATCAGCTCTGGTGGACGAACGTACGAGCCGACCAGTTCGCCGGCAACGAGACCAACAAGATCCAGCAGGGCTGGGCCGAGGGCCGGCAGCCCGGGGCCTTCGAGCCCGGCCAGGGCTTCGCCATCATGCACATCCCCAAGCTGGATGTCGTCGTCCCGATCGCGGAGGGCATCAGCAAGGCGAAGGTCCTCGACCGCGGCATGGTCGGCCACTACGCGGAGGGCAGCCTCAAGACGGCGATGCCGTCCGACAAGCAGGGCAACTTCGCGGTGGCCGGTCACCGCAACACCCATGGCGAACCGTTCCGCTATATCAACCAGCTCACGCCCGGCGACAAGATCGTCGTCGAGACGCAGGACGCGTACTACACGTATGACATGACGAGCATCCTGCCGCAGACCGCGCCGTCGAATGTGAGCGTGATCGGTCCGGTGCCGCCGGGCTCCGGTTTCACGGGGCCGGGACGCTACATCACGCTGACGACCTGCACGCCCGAATTCACCAGTACCTATCGCATGATCGTGTGGGGCAAAATGGTGGAAGAACGGCCACGCGGTGAAGGCAAGCCCGACGCTCTCGTCGGCTAGGGTCTTTCGTTTGGATCTGGCGCGAGCCCAGCAAGATCCAAACGAGAGGCCCTAGGCCGATCGGACTCAGGACAGGGCCGGCGGACCGGCGAAGACGAACGGGGACGGGGCGCTGTGTCAGCGAGCACCGAGAACGACAGAGAGACGGGCACACCGCCGCCGGACCGGACGGCGGCCGACGCCCCCGCGGCTTCCGCGACTCCGCAGGCACCGGCACCCCGGCCCGCCCCGCCACGCCGCTTCCGCAGTCCCCTCGCGGCCGTGGTCAGCGTCTGCGGCGAACTGCTCATCACCGCGGGCGTCATACTCGGCCTCTTCGTCGTCTATTCGCTGTGGTGGACGAACGTGCTGGCCGACCGGGAGGCCGCCAAGCAGGGCGGCGACGTACGCGACCACTGGGCGCAGGAAGACACCAAGGGCGGCAAGCCTCCGGTGTACGACTCCGCGGACGGCATCGGCTTCCTCCATGTCCCGGCGATGGGCGGCGGGGAGATCCTCGTCAAGAAGGGCACGAGCACCTCACTGCTGAACGACGGTGTGGCGGGCTACTACACGGACCCGGTCAAGTCGGCCCTGCCCTGGGACCCGAAGGGCAACTTCACGCTGGCGGCGCACCGGGACGGCCATGGCGCCCGGTTCCACAACATCCACAAGATCAAGACCGGTGATCCGGTGGTCTTCGAGACCCGGGACACCTGGTTCGTCTACAAGGTCTACAAGGAACTCCCGAGGACCTCGAAGTACAACGTGGACGTCCTCAAGCCGGTCCCCAAGGAGTCGGGGAAGACCAAGCCGGGCCGCTATCTGACCCTGACGACCTGCACACCGATCTACACCTCGGAGTACCGCTACATCGTCTGGGCCGAACTGGTCCGCACGGACAAGGTCGACAAGAACCGCACGCCACCGCCGGAGCTGCGCTAGAGGCGCGCCAGGCGGCGCTCAGGACGGCTCAGGACAGACTCAGGACAACGGAAAGCCCCGGCACCCTTCATGGGTGCCGGGGCTTTCCGTACGGGCCGTACGGCCGGTCCCGCTAGTTGTCCTTACGGGCGACGGCGCCGGACTGGCCGCCGAAGAAGCCGCCGCCGTTGTCGCCGCCTCCGTTGTTGCCCTGGCCGCCGCCGGCGGTGAACAGGGTGACCGTATCGCCCTTGTTCACCATGCTGCCCGGTCCCGGCTGAGCGGTCAGAACCCGGGAGTTGGGGTCGTTGGACGAGTTGGGCGCAAGAGCGACATTGAGGCCGAGCCCGGTCAAGATCTGCTGGGCCTCCTGGAGCGACTTGTTGCCGCCGGCGATGTCGCCGGGGATCTGGACCTGCTGTTGCTGCGGCCCCTTGGAGACGTCCAGTGTGACCTTCGTGCCCTTGTCCGCCTTGGTGTTTTCCTGCGGATCCTGCTTGACGACCGTGCCCGCGGGCTGGTCCGAGTCCACGTCGTTCCGTTCGACATTGAACTCAAGCTGCTCAAGCTGGTTCTTCGCTGCGTCGAACTGTGTGCCGACCACGGGGGCCACCGTGACCTGGGCCGTCTTCGCGATCTTCAGCGTGATCGTGGCGCCCTTCTCGGCCTGCGAGCCGCCCTCCGGGTCCTGCTCAAGGACCGTGTTGGGGTCCTCGTCCGACTCGACCTGCTCGATTTCGACGTTGAAGTTCTCGTCCTCCAGTATGGAGGTCGCGTTGTCCACGTCCTTCTGGGTGACGTCCGGGACCTTGACCTGCGGCGCGCCCTCCGAGACGACGACCTGGACGGTCTCGCCCTGGTTCATCTTGCCGCTCGCCGGGTTCTGGCTGCAGATGGAGCCCTTGGGCACGTCGCACCGCTCGGAACCGGACTGGGCGACCTTCACGCTCGCGTTGCTCGCCAGCGTCTCGGCCTCCGCGAGCGTCTTGCCGACGAGCTGCGGGACGGTCACCTGGCTGGTGTCGCCATCGCCGTTGAAGAAGGCTCTCCCGATCAGTATCGCGCCGATCAGGACCAGGACGCCCGCGGCCACCAGCAGTATCGTCGAGGTGTTCGATTTCTTCTGGCGGCGCCGGTCCGGGCGGTCGTCGTAGCCGCCGTATCCGCCGCCGCCGTCCGGGTTCATCGGCGGCAGCATCGTCGTCTGGCCGGCCGGGTCGTTCTGGCGCAGCGCGGTGGTCTGCTGGGCGTCATGGCCGCCGTATCCGCCGCCGTACCCGACCGCGCCCATGGCGGCCGTGGCCGCGACGGGCTGGCCGTCGAGGCAGGCCTCGATGTCGGCCCGCATCTCGTCGGCGGACTGGTAGCGGTAGTCCGGGTCCTTGACGAGGGCCTTCAGCACGATCGCGTCCATCTCGGGCGTGATCTCGGGGTCGAAGACGCTGGGCGTCTGCGGCTCTTCCCGTACGTGCTGGTAGGCGACCGCGACTGGGGAGTCCCCGATGAAGGGCGGCCGGACCGTGAGCAGTTCGTAGAGCAGACAGCCGGTGGAGTAGAGGTCCGAGCGCGCGTCGACCTGCTCGCCCTTGGCCTGCTCCGGCGAGAGGTACTGGGCGGTGCCGATGACCGCGGAGGTCTGCGTCATCGTCATACCGGAGTCGCCCATGGCGCGGGCGATGCCGAAGTCCATGACCTTGACCTGGCCGGTACGCGTCAGCATCACGTTGGCGGGCTTGATGTCCCGGTGGACGATGCCGTTGCGGTGCGAGTACTCCAGCGCCTGGAGGATGCCGATGGTCATCTCCAGCGTGCGCTCGGGCAGCAGTCTTCGCCCGGAGTGCAGCAGCTCGCGCAAGGTCGAACCGTCGACGTACTCCATCACGATGTACGGGATGGAGACCCCGTCGACATAGTCCTCGCCGGTGTCGTAGACCGCGACGATCGCCGGGTGGTTGAGCGAGGCGGCCGACTGGGCCTCTCGGCGGAACCGGGCCTGGAAGGACGGGTCGCGGGCGAGATCGGCCCGCAGCGTCTTCACAGCGACGGTGCGGCCGAGCCGGGTGTCGTGCGCGAGGTAGACCTCCGCCATGCCACCACGGCCGAGCACCGAGCCCAGCTCGTACCGGCCGCCGAGGCGACGCGGCTCTTCCATAACTGTTCCAGCCCTCTCCGTCAGTCCCGACCGCACCGGTGTGTGGTCCGGCGGTGTGCTGTTCGCGCCTACGCTACCGGGCACGCCGTATGCGATTGGCCCGTAACGGTGACCTGATATACGACCGGTATCGCAATGTGCGTGTATGGAGGTGAGCCGTGACCGGCGTCACCTCCTGCTGTCGATGACCGCCTTCATCACATTCTTGGCGATGGGGGCCGCGAGGCCGCCACCGGAGATGTCGTCGCGGTTGGCCTTGCTGTCCTCGACGACGACCGCGACCGCGACGGGGGAGCCGCCGTCCGTTTTGGCGTACGAGATGAACCACGCGTACGGGTTCTTGCTGTTGTTCTCGCCGTGCTGGGCGGTGCCGGTCTTGCCACCGACCGTCACATTCGGGATCTGGGCGTTCTTGCCGGTGCCGTCCTTGACGACCGTCTCCATCATGCTCTGGAGCATCTGCGCGTGCTCCTGGGTGAGGGGGCGGCTCAGCTCCTCGGGCTCGGTCTTGCTGAGCACGTCCAGATTGGGCGCGCGGAGCTGGTCGATCATGTACGGCTTCATCAGCTTGCCGTCGTTGGCGACCGCCGCGGCGACCATGGCCATCTGGAGCGGGGTGGCCCGGGTGTCGAACTGGCCGATGGAGGAGAGCGCGGTCTGCGAGGAGTTCATCTCCTCGGGGAAGAAGGACGCGTTGGAACGTACCGGAGTGAACTGTTCGGCGTTGAAGCCGAACTTCTTCGCGGTCTCCAGCATGTCGTCCTTGCCGAGATCGGCGCCGAGCTTGCCGAAGACGGTGTTGCAGGAGTAGCGCAGCGCGTCCCGGAGGGTGGCGTCCTTGCAGGGGATGTTGCCCTCGTTGACGAGCGGGGTGGTGGTGCCCGGCATGATCCAGGGGAGCGGCGAGTCGGTCGGCTCGTCGATGTCCGTGATCTTGCCGTGCTCCAGGGCGGCGGCCGCGGTGACCACCTTGAAGGTGGAGCCGGGCGGGTAGGTCTCGCGCAGCGCCCGGTTCTGCATCGGGTCGTCGGGGTTGTTCTTCTTGTCGAGGGCGACCCAGGCCTTGGAGTCCTTCTCGCTGTTGCCGGCGAAGGTGGACGGGTCGTAGCTCGGCGTGGACGCCAGTGCCAGGATCTTGCCGGTCTGCGGGTCGATGGCCGCCACCGCGCCCTTGGCCTTCCCGAGGCCCTCGTACGCGGCCTTCTGGGCGGCGCCGCTGAGGGTGGTGACGACGTCGCCGCCCTTCTTCTTCTTGCCCGTGAACATGGCCATGGTGCGGTCGAAGAAGAGCCGGTCGTCGTTGCCGGTGAGTATGCCGTCCTCGAGCTTCTCGATCTGGTTGGCGTCGAAGGCCTGCGAGGCATAGCCGGTGACGGGTGCCCACATGGGGCCGTCGACATAGGTGCGCTTGTACGCGAAGTCGCTGTCGTCGGTCTTGACGGAGCCGGTGATCGCCTTGCCGTCGACGATGATGTTGCCGCGCTCGTTGCTGTAACGCTCGATGAGCACTCTGCGGTTGAACTTGTGCGAGTTCAGCTCGTCCGCGCGGACGTACTGGAGCCAGTTGTCCCGGATCAGCAGGGCCAGGACGAGCAGCCCGCAGAAGATCGCGATGCGTCGCAGCGGCTTGTTCACGGTCGGACCACCTGGGTCATCTCGGCGTCGGGTGACGGGGCGGGGGCCGGCGCGGGCCGGCGCGCGGTGTCGCTGATACGGATCAGAACGCCGATCAGCGCCCAGTTGGCGAGCACGGAGGAGCCGCCGTACGCGACGAACGGCATGGTCATACCGGTCAGCGGGATGAGCCCCATCACGCCGCCGGCGACGACGAACACCTGGATCGCGAAGGCGCCGGAGAGGCCGATGGCGAGCAGCTTGCCGAACGGGTCGCGGGCGGCGAGCGCGGTCCGTACGCCCCGCTCCACGATCAGCCCGTAGATCATCAGGAACGCCATCGTGCCGGCCAGCCCGAACTCCTCGCCGACCGTGGTGAGGATGAAGTCCGCGTTGGCGGCGAAGCCGATGAGGTCGGAGTTGCCCTGGCCGAGGCCGGTGCCGAGGGTGCCGCCCGAGCCGAAGGACAGCAGGGCGTCGCCGATCTGCTGGCAGGCGCCGGTGACATCCGTCTGGTAGCAGGCGAAGGGGTCGAGCCAGGCGTTGACACGGGACTGGACGTGCGGCTCGAAGGAGGCGACGCCGACCGCGCCCGCGACCGACATCAGCAGACCGAAGACGATCCAGCTCGTGCGCTCGGTCGCGACGTACAGCATGATCACGAAGAGGCCGAAGAAGAGCAGCGAGGTGCCCAGGTCGGTCTCGAAGACCAGGATGAGGATCGACATCGCCCAGATGGCGAGGATCGGGCCCAGGTCACGGCCGCGGGGCAGGTACATGCCCATGAACCGGCGGCTGGCCAGGGCCAGCGCGTCACGCTTCACCATCAGATAGCCGGAGAAGAAGATCGCGATGATGATCTTCGCGAACTCACCGGGCTGGATGGTGAAGCCGCCGATGCTGATCCAGATCTTGGCGCCGTTCACGGCCGGGAAGAACATCGGCAGGATCAGCAGCACGAGGGCGGCGGCCATCGAGATGTACGTGTAGCGCTGGAGGATCCGGTGGTCTTTGAGGACCATCAGTACGGCGACGAACAGCGCGACCGCGATGGCCGAGTACATGAGCTGCTTGGGGGCGTCCGGGCTGTAGGCGCCGAAGAGCGCCTCCGCGCGCCGGATCAGTCGCGGCGACTGGTCCAGCCGCCAGATCAGCACCAGACCGAGCCCGTTGAGCAGGGTGGCCAGCGGCAGCAGCAGCGGATCGGCGTACGGGGCGAACTTGCGCACCGCGAGATGGGCGATCCCGGCGAGCAGGCCGACGCCCAGCCCGTACCCCAGCATCCCGGCGGGTACCTTGCCGTCGAGGGCGAGTCCCACGTTCAGATACGCGAACACCGGGATGACGACGGCGAAGGCGAGCAGCCCCAGTTCGGTGTTGCGGCGGCTCGGTGCTTCGATCGCGCCGATGGTGGTCGTATTGGTGACAACGCTCATGTGGTGAAAGGCCCCCTACGGCCGGCTACTGCTGCTTCCCGCAGTTCGAGGCCACTTTCTGCTCCTCCTCCGAGAGGCTGGGGCCCGGAGTGGGAGTCGCGGCTTTCGGCTTGATGGTGGTGGTCCGGCCGGAGGTGTTCGTACCGGTCGTGCCGCCGGCCTGGCCTTCGCCGGTGACCACATTGGCCTCGCGGTCGGCCTGACGGCGCTGCTCGTCCTTCTTGCAGGCCGACGCCTGGGTGGCGAGTTCCTGGATCTTGTCGCGGCCGTTGGCGAGGCTGCCCTCGGCGATGGTCTCCTCGACCTGCTTGCGCTGGTAGGGCGGGAGGTACTTGAGTTCGATCTCGGGGTGGTCCTTCTCGATCTCCGAGAGGGAGAGCCAGGCGAGATCCTGGCTGATGCCCCGGTAGAGCGCCACATGCTCCTCGTTGGCACCCACGTAGTACTGGGTCTGCGTCCAGCGGTAGCCGCCGTACAGTCCGCCGCCGACGACGGCCAGGGCGAGCACGGTGTAGAAGGACCTCTTGAGCCACTTGCGGCCGCCGCGCGGCTTCACGAAGTCGTCGTCGCTGTACGCGCCGAAGCTCCCGTCGGAGGGCATGCCTCCGTAACCGCCGTCCCCGCCGCTGCCGGGCGGGCCGAAGCCGCCTCCGGGCTGGGGCGGTACGGAGCGGCCCAGACCGGCCGCGCGGCCGGCGGGGGTCTGCATCGCGGCGGCGTTCTCGGCGGAGTTCAGCGGAAGCTGGTTCTCGGCGACCGCGCCGACGACGACCGGGGTGTCGTTGAGCTGCCCGGCCAGGGTGTCGTTGGACTCGACGTCCAGGACATCGGCCACGATGCAGGTGATGTTGTCGGGGCCGCCGCCGCGAAGCGCGAGCTGGATGAGCGCCTGTACGGTCTCCTGCGGGCCCTGGTAGCTGGCGAGGGTCTCCTCCATGGTCTGGTGGGAGACAACGCCGGAGAGGCCGTCGGAGCAGATCAGATAGCGGTCCCCGGCGCGGACCTCGCGGATGGAGAGATCCGGCTCGACATGGTCGCCGCTGCCCAGCGCGCGCATCAGCAGGGAGCGCTGCGGATGGGTGGTGGCCTCTTCCTCGGTGATCCGGCCCTCGTCGACCAGCCGCTGCACCCAGGTGTGGTCCTGGGTGATCTGGGTCAGGACGCCGTCGCGGAGCAGATAGGCGCGGGAGTCGCCGACATGGACGAGGCCGAGCCGCTGGCCGGTCCACAGCAGGGCGGTGAGCGTGGTCCCCATGCCTTCGAGCTGGGGGTCCTCCTCCACCATCACCCGGAGCTGGTCGTTGGCCCGCTGCACCGCCGTACCGAGCGAGGTGAGGATGTCGGAGCCCGGCACGTCGTCGTCGAGCTGGACGAGGGTGGAGATCACCTCGGAGGACGCGACCTCGCCGGCGGCCTGGCCGCCCATGCCGTCGGCGATGGCAAGCAGCCGCGGTCCGGCGTAGCCGGAGTCCTCGTTGCCCTCCCGGATCATGCCCTTGTGCGATCCGGCGGCGAAGCGCAGAGACAGACTCATGCGCACCTCGCCCGTCGGCTCGCCCGTCGACTGTCGCGCCAGCCGGTCTCGAGCCACACTGCCCACCCTCCGGTCGGGAGCCTGCTCCGGTCCGCTGTCGGGACCGCCGCGGCTCGCTCGCTCCGCTCGCTCATTGTCGTACTACTTCCGCAGCTCGATGACGGTCTTGCCGATGCGGATAGGAGCGCCCAGCGCGATCGGTGTCGGTGTCGTGAGCCGGGTCCGGTCGAGATACGTACCGTTGGTGGACCCGAGATCCTCGACGATCCACTGGCCGTCCCGGTCCGGGTAGATCCTGGCATGCCTGCTCGACGCGTAGTCGTCGTCCAGCACGATCGTCGAGTCGTGCGCGCGGCCCAGGGTGATGGTCTGGCCCTGGAGAGCCACTGTGGTGCCGGTGAGGCTGCCCTCGGAGACGACCAGCTTGGTGGGCGCGCCGCGGCGCTGCCTGCCCCCCTGCTGCTGGCGCTGCTGGGGCGGCGCCGCCGACTGGCGGGACTGCTGCGGGCGGGCGTCGCCGCTGCGGCGCGAGCCGCGCTGGGTGACCCGTGTCCCGAACAGATCACTGCGGATGACCTGGACGGCCACGATCACGAACAGCCACAGAACGGCCAGAAAACCTAGCCGCATGACCGTCAGGGTCAGCTCTGACATTGCCCCCGCTTCACCCTTCGGCTTGCCTGTAAACGATGGTGGTGTTGCCCACGACGATCCGCGAGCCGTCGCGGAGCGTAGCGCGGGTGGTGTGCTGTCCGTCTACCACGATGCCGTTGGTGGACCCGAGGTCCTGGATCGTCGAGGGCGTTCCGGTCCGGATCTCGCAGTGCCGGCGCGAGACCCCGGGATCGTCGATCCGCACGTCGGCGTCGGTGCTGCGGCCCAGTACGAGCGTGGCGCGGGAGATCTGATGGCGGGTGCCGTTGATCTCGATCCAGCGGCGCACCTGACCCTGCGGCAGCGCGCCGGGGCCGGCCCCGGGGAGGCGGCTCGCGGCGGGGGCGTGGCCGCCGGGGGGCGGTGCGGCCGGCATCGGGGGCGCGGCGGCGGGCGGATAGCCGTACCCACCGGGGGCGCGGCCGGGAGGAGCGGCGGGGGCCGCCGAGCCTGCGTACCCGCCGGGACCGCCGACGGGGGCCCCGCCGCCGGGCGCCTGCGGCTGTGACGTACTCGACGCCAGCGTGCGGCTCCGTACCCGGTACAGACCGGTGTCGAGGTCCTCGGCCTTCTCCAGATGGACCTTGATCGGGCCCATGAAGGTGTAGCGCTGCTGTTTCGCGTAATCGCGGACCAGCCCGGACAGTTCGTCACCGAGCTGGCCGGAGTACGGGCTGAGGCGCTCGTAGTCCGGCGCGCTCAGCTCCACGATGAAGTCATTGGGGACGACCGTCCGCTCGCGGTTCCAGATCGTCGCGTTGTTGTCGCACTCGCGCTGCAGGGCACCCGCGATCTCGACGGGCTGGACCTCGGACTTGAACACCTTCGCGAAGGTGCCGTTGACCAAACCTTCGAGACGCTGTTCGAAACGCTTCATGACTCCCATGTGGCACCTCCTCCGTCGTTGCCGTCCTGGTACTGCTTACTGATCGTATCCACGCGTCGGGAAATCGGCTGGTTCCCCTTGTCTGCCCCGTCGATGAGTGTCCCCTCTCACACGGATCGTAGAGGCGGCTTCATGACAGTGTCCCGCACCCGGGGTGCACTCCGGAGGAGCGGGGGGCGACGGTTGGCCGATCGTTGTTCGGGGGGCGGTTCGGGGGGCGGTTCGCGGGTGGGGTCGCGTGGAGAAAGGGATGTGAAGCCACCCTCGCCACCGTGCTAATCTTCTCGATGTCGCCAGGGACACACACCAGCAGGTGAGGGACCGGACGACACACCCAATGCGCGGGTGGCGGAATAGGCAGACGCGCTGGATTCAGGTTCCAGTGCCCGAAAGGGCGTGGGGGTTCAACTCCCCCCTCGCGCACCACAGGGACACCGACGAATAGTGTCCTGTCGCACCGACGAGAAGGTCGGCATCATGACTATGATGCCGACCTTCTCGCTGTTTCGGGACAGATCAGTGCTGGTCAGGCCTGGATACGTGTGAGTGCCGACGGCTGGGCCGTCGGCACTCAGGGGTCTTGATCTTCTGATTTTCAGTCTTGGTTGTCGGCTGATGTGATGCTGCTCTCGTTGGTCAGGTTTGCTGGACGAAGCCCGTGGGGGTCCAGGTGCCAATCGGCTTGGTTTCGCGGCGGCGAGTGGGGCGACGGCGGGGGCGTTCGCCCTTCAGGGCTACGGCGTCGGCCCACGCGGCCAGTTTGCGGCGGTTGGCGTGGGCGAGTTGGAAGGCAAGCAGGATGGTCTGGGCCGCGATGCCGCGGATGCGACGGGTGCCGGCTGACTCCAGACGTTCGTGCAGGGGGTCCTTGGCGAAGCCGTTGACGCCTTCGATGGAGTTGCGGAGCCGGAAGTAGACCCGCTGCCACATGTCGTGCCCGTACTGAAGGGGCTGCCAGAGGGCTGCACCGGCTTCGGGTGGGACGGTCATGCTGCGCTGCTTGCATACCGGGGGCGGTGCGGTGGGGCTGGGGATGATGTCGAGGAGGGGGATCTCGACGCCGCTGCCCAGGGTGTGGGGCTTGAGGATGCACTGGAGGCGCTGGGCCTGTGCGGGGCACATCATGCGTCGGTGTCCTTCGGCGTCGGCTTTCTCCTTGGGCATGAGGAGGTGAGCGGTGCGGGCGCGGATGCGCTGGATCCAGGTCTGCTTGTCGATGCGCTTGGCGATCAGGTCGCTGGTGGCCGTGACGAGGTGGGTCGGCATGGAGGGGCAGTACCAGTTGCCCTCGATGAGCTGGGCGCCGCCGAACTCACCCTTCGAGCCGAGTTGGTCCTTGGCGTAGTCGTAGACGGGCTGGTAGCCCATGGCGCGGATGGGTAGCTGGAAGTTCTCGGGTTTCTGGTCGTTGTAGAGCCGGTCGCCAGCGAGGTAGCCGCGTGGGTAGCGGGGGTCGACGTGCTGGAGGGCTTCGATCGCGACCTCGCCGGGGCGGTGGCTGGGTTTTTCGACGGAGAAGGCGAAGATGAGGGCGGGTACGACGTCGGGGTTGGCGGAGCCGTCCGGCAGCGGAGCGCCGTCGTGTTCGGGGTCGCGGGCGACGATCAGTGAGGCGTCGAATCCATACAGCTTCTTCTTCAGCCGCGGCTTCTTCTTGGTCTTGCTGGCGGGCTTGGTGCCTTTCTTGGCCTGGGGCGGGGGCGCGGCGAGTTTGTCGAGGGCCAGGGGGTCTTCGTGCCGGGCGGTACGGACGTACCAGCCGGCGTCGGGGTCGGTGGAGGTCTCCTCGCTGTCGGCGGCGAGGCCTTTTGCGTAGGTGCCGACGACGGTGGCATCGACTACGTAGTGGCCGCCCCAGGTGCCTTCGAGCAGGGGGTGCGCGTGCAGGAGCGACATGCCGAGGACATGGTTGGCGACGCGCAGCAGCAAGGTGCGCTTGTGGGCGAGGAGATCACGATCAGCCCGGGCTTCCAGCTCGGCGGCGTAATTGAGGCCGAGGCGGTGGTTCTTGGGGAGGGGGGAGGGATCGATCGCGTCGATGATCTTGTGGAAGAGGCGGCGAACGACGGCGTAGAAAGCTTCGAAGCCATAGTCATTGTCGGGATACCAGGGGATGTCGAACTGGGTGCGGAAGGCGTCGCTGAGGCCGAAGGCAAGCAGGTCGGCGACAGCGCAGAGAGTGACTGTCCCTGAGCGCAGGGCAGAGCATAGGGACATACCCAGCAGCAGCCCGCGCACGTTGAGGTGGCGCTTGGGGCCCCTGTCGTTGGGCACCAGCGGCTCGATTTCAGCAACCAGCGTGGTGGTGTCCAGGTCGGCCAGGAGTGCTTGGACGTCCTCGTCCAGAACGGCCTTGCGGTGGGAGCGGAGTTTCTCGATGCTTGCGTGGCGTTCGAGGCGGCTAGTCATCACAGTTCCTTCAGCGCGGCGGCGGCCTGATCGGCGGTCAGGTTGCGGACGTAGGGCATGATCCGGTCGATGGAGCGCAGGGTGGACAGTCCGGCCGCAGCCATCAGGGTCGGCAGGTGCATGCGGGCTTCCACCGCGTCGACCAGCCAGGTGGCACGGGCCCTGCCTTGTACGAGGGGTGGCGTGCCGGGCGAAGTCTTGGTGCGGGCGAGGAAGTTGGTGACCGTGTTGGTGCCGCGGGCATAGGAATTGGGCCGGAAGAGATAGCGGGCCTGGCCGGGGATGGACGCCCAGTCCGCCGCCTCGGTGAGCACGCTCGCCCAGGAGGAGCGGCACAGGATGAGCCGGGCGCGCTGGCCGCGTACCGAGACGGCGACGGCTCCGTTTGGTGCGGTGCGCACGTCGTGGGTGCACAGTGGGATGATCTCCGGCGAGTCCAGTACGCAGCCGAATCCGAGGGCGAGCAGGGTCAGGCAGCCGAAGCGCAGCTCAGCAGTGGGTTGGAACCGGGCGGATGAGTACAGGCGGGACTGCTCGGCTTTGCTGTAGGGCAGGGAGGAGTCGGAACCGGAGTAGGCGGCGGGCTGGCCGGTCAGCAGGTCGGGTCCGAGCAGGGTGCGGCGCAGGTGGTTGAGGCGGCCCCGGCGGTTGCCGCACGAGGCTTCGCTCAGGTGCCCGCAGCCGGTGGCGAGGAACCATTCGATTGCCTCGGGCGTGAGCAATTTCTCGGCTGTGGTGGAGCGTCCGCAGGCGTCGGCGTACGCGGCGGCGTGTGCCAGGGCCCCGAGCCAGTCCCTCGCCTGCTTGGGCCCGGACGGCTTGGCCCGGGTCACTGCACGGCGGCAGTCGGGGCCGATCCGCTCCCATACCGGCCTCGGCAACTGGGGCCGGTATCGCTCGATGGCATCCATCACGATTCTCCACCACGAAAGAACCCCGGGCGGGGTGCTATTCCGATAACATTTGGTGGAGATGGCGGCCGCTGTCATGCCAGGAGGTCCGGATGGGCGACACTCTTCGCTGTGCCACAGGGAGACAAGCGACACCGCAAGCCCGTCGAGTACCGGCTCCGGGACGTCTGGCCGCACGCCGTGCTCGATGACCACCATGGGGCGCGGGTGGCCCAGGAGGTGGCTGCCCGGTTGCGTGAGGCGATTGACGCGCGCGGCTGGTCGGTCGCAGAGCTTTCCCGGCGCAGCGACGTCGCGCGGTTTACCATCACCAAGGTCCTTGACGGCGTGGTGTGGTGCGATCTGTTGACGATCGCGAACCTGGAGAAGGCGCTGGGGGCCGACCTGTGGCCGGGGAGGAATCCGGGCAATCCGCCACGGTGAATTCGCATGGGCATTCGACTTCCTGGGAAATGGCAGGATGAATTGGCCGAATGCCCGACGTGCCCGGCGGGAGCCGGGTAGTGTCGAGAACGGCCTTAGCGGGCCGACCGTCGCCGCGGACCCCGGGTGCAACCGGGGAAATATTCTGCGGCGGCGGTCATAGACGACTGGGTGAGTCGGTGAGTTTCGGTTTACGTGGTGTGCTCGAATTTCCAGTTGAGCAGCGGTCGGTAGTAGGTGTTTTTTCCTCCTTCGCCGAGGACGCGCTCCAGCATGCCGCGGTCGGCCAAGTTCCGGATGGTGCCCCGCAGTCTTCTGCGGCCCTCCCTGTCGTCCTTGGCCAGCCCCAGAAGGGTGGCCACGTCCCCGCTCGCCCAGAGGGCGTCGGGCCGAGTGGCGAGGAGGGTAAGGATCTGCTTGGTCTTCTCGCCACGTACAAGGAACACCCGTGACGTCGGCGTGTCGGCCGACGGTGCAGGAGTGGCGGGGGCGTCCGGTACAACACGCAAGTGGGATGTTCCGGGCGGGCTGAAGGTCAGCAGGCCAAGCTTCTCGGCGCGGTCTCGCACCGAGTGCACGCTCGCCAGCGCTGTGCGCGTCTCTTCGCGTACGGAGGCGACCTGTGCGTGCTTGTCCCTCACCTCGCGCAGTGAGGCCTCCAGTTCGCTGATCTGCTGCTCATATTCCCGCATGAGAATGTCGCACTGGGGTGCCAACTGCCCGATTTCTTCAAGGGTGTTATCGGTGCTGCCATCGGGGTTCGGCTGCTGAACCATGGCTTCACCGTAGAGGGCAGAGCACGTGCGTGTCTGCCCTTTCGGGAAGTGCTTTCCCGAAAGGGGAGAGAGGGTGTGCATACGCCGTAATTTAATGATTTTTTTGTTCGGGTGTGGGATATGTGTGTGAATTAACTGCCGCGGGGTAAATCGTGGACCATTCGCTCCCGGGTCAACTTGTGGCCGGCCCGGGGCAGCTCTCAAGGATTTGTCCTGCGGAAGATGGCCAAAGTGACGAAAGGTTGCTTTGGCTATCGCGAGTTGAGGTCCTGGAGGGACCACGGGGCGAAGAGTGCGGTGAGCGCCTGTCCGGTGATGCGCTCCGTGCCGTCGCGGATGGCTTGGATGGCGGCACTGCCCAGCAGGTAGGAGACGCGGAGCGGGGTGCCTGCTGTGAGGCGGTGCAGGAGGTCCGCGTGCTGCAGCGTGCCGACAGTATGCTCGCGTAGCCGCAGGGCCTGCTCCACTTCGGCGATGAAGGCACGCCATGCTTCGCCCTCTATGAGAGCGTGCACGACGACGGGGATGAGGCGCCGGTGTGCGGCGACCGTGACCGCGCTGGTGAGGGAATCGGTGGTACCGATGCCGGCATAGATGAAGGTGGCGGGCACGCGGTCGCACAGGTAGTCGAGCATGTCGCGAACGGAGGCCGCCGCGGGGCTGGCGGGACGGATGTTGTGTGCTTCGTCAACGAGGACGAGCGCGGGAGGGCAGTCCTTCAAAGCTTCTTCGGCGAGGCGGGCCAGTTCCGGGCTGCTGCATCCTGCCCGGAAGGGGATTCCTAGGCCGCGTACCAGCTCCACGATGAGCATGCGCGGTGTGGCCGCCGGAGGTACGTGAACGTACACCAGCGGGGAAGCGCTGCGGTGCGGCTCCGGAAGGCGCCGCAGCCGGATGCGGTGGTGGCGGATGATCTCGGTCAAGGCAATGGTCTTGCCGGTACCGGCAGGTCCGTACAGGAGCATGCCGTGCCGGGCGCCGGTCGCGTGTTCGTTCAGCAATACCAGCTCTTCTGCCTGTGCGACGTCGGGTGCGATGACGGTGAGCCGGGCGTGATAGGCCATGCGGTCTCGGTCGACATCGGCGGGGAGGGTTTCCGGAATATCGGGCTCGGAGGGGGCGAGCAGCCGCACCTGGAATGTCCCGCTGTGGACAGTGTTGGCCGAAGGCGTGGCGCCCGACCGGGAGGTTGGGAGGTATGGCGAGGTGTGGCACTCAGAGGGCAGGGCGGCTCTATGAGAAGGTGACGGCGTGTCACCGGCGGCATGGTTGCTGGCGGGCACGGTGGTCCAGAGTCCGTAGGGCATCCGCAGCCAGATCCGGCGTGTGTCGTACGGCTCCCAGCGGACAACTAACGGGCGGTGCCCCCCCGGGGGATACCTTGCGATGCCGAAGGGCGTCGAGCGCGGGGCTGTCGTAGGTCCGGCCGAGCAGGCGCATGCCCGATGGACCGACGACCCTCCGTGTCACGGGGAGGAGGGCGGTGAACTCCTGCGGGGGCAGGGGGGTGGCGATTCACCCCGCTCGCGCGACCAGGCTCTCGTAAAGCTCGGCGGGGGGTACGCGCGGCCCTGGAGCCTTGCACGCCGAGTCCTGGGAGTCCGGTGCCCGGCCACACGTGCAGCGACCACGTGTCCAGCAGTTCCTGCACCTCCTCCGCTGTCCGGCTCCGCAGGACCGGAGCGACGGACTGGGCGTGCCCGCTGAAGCTACGGACGAGATGGGACACCATGCCCTTGGCCCGGGAACGCTCACCCGGGCGGGAGGACGTCGAATGCTGGACACGGATGCCGTAGCGCAGGCATGCCTCGTACAGGCTGCGCATCCTCGGGACAGACGCCCGGTCGATGACGAGCGTCGCCAGCTGGACCACCGGGCCCCAGCCGTTTGACCTCATGCTGGCCTGCTCGGCCGTGTTTCCGGCGGACAAGACCCACCAGCAGCAGTGCTCTCGGTCCGACAGTGGGTGCGGGAGCGGGACTCCTCGGTCGCGCAGTGCTCAAAGCTGATCCAGTCGATGAGGACGAGCCCTGGGAAGGTGCGAACGTTCGTACTGGTGCTGGGCAGTGGCCGCTGATTGTGTCTTTGGAGAACGGGGGACCCGGCGATGCCGTTTTCGGGCCGCAGTCGGAGGCCGTGGAGCTCACGGCCAGTCCAAGGTGATCGGCCCGTCTGGAAGCCATCCCTCCCAGTAACCGTCCACCACATCCGGCAGCTCCGGGGGAAAGACCGGTACCTCGGACTCCCGAAGCCCGGCCGGAGTCCACCACCGCCCGGACAACGGGCCCGCCGACGCGAGCGTCCGCACGGTATCCACGCACAATGGAGCGTCCGGGATCGACAGCAGCAGCCGATGCTCGATCCGCGCACCAGACGGCGGCTCGGGCCCCGAAGCCCACATATGCCCGGTCACCGCTCCGTAGCGCACTGAGAGGGACTGTGACCTTGCCCGTGTGACGGCCTCGGCGGCTTGTTGGTAGGAGGATCTGCATCCGGCCCTCCCCGCAAGGGGAGACAAGGCGCCTGCACGCTCCACCAGCAGCACTGTCTTGCGGCAGCGGTCGAGTAGAGCGACGAGAACGATTCTCTTCAGACGCGGAGCGGGAACGGTCACAGCAACACCATGACTCGGGCGCAATTCCAATTGCATGCGGGGTGGCGCGGAAGGGTGAGTTCGTGCCGAGAGGCCTCTTATGGCCGCGGCGTTGCACGGCAGGCAGGGCCGGGGGTGGGATGGCGGGCGAGTGAAAGCGTCGGGCAGTGGTGGTCGGCTACTGGCGGGCGATGGAACTGTTCAGCCCGCAGAAGATTCCGGGTGTTTCGCTGTGGGATCCGGTGTGCGAGGTTGCTGCGGCGCGCGGCCGTGAGAGGACGGTCGCCCGGTGCGGCGGCTTTCGCTGGATCCTGGGTACATCTGGCGGTACATCGTTCAAGGCGGCTCTTCGCGCTCGCGTTCGGCTGACGTGTGTTCCGCGAGGGCTTCTACGTGAGGCAGCATCGCCCGGCACTGCATCCACTTCTGCTTGACGCAGGAGGCATGATTAATGAATCATTAATCATGCCTCCTGAGCAGATGCGCCGCGTCTCCGCGAAGCTGTTCGGTAATCGTTACCGTGCCGAGCTGATGCTGGCGCTTGCGCACGCAGGTACTCAAGGGGTTTGTATGGGAGATCTCGCCGTCCGGTATGGCGTGCAGTCGAGCGTCTACCGGGCTCCGATGGGGGCACTGATGTCCCTGGGGCTGGCGGAAGCCCTCCCTGCGGTCGCTGGGGAGCGGCGTCGCTGGCACCGAATAACGGCGCAGTCCTCGCTGTGGCCGTTTCTTCGGCCACTGCTGGACTGTTTGGCTGAGGAGACGTCGCCTGCGCAGGTGGAGTAGATGGGATGCCCTGGCGGCATCGGAATCGCGATAGGGCAGGGTGGGATCTATGGCAGTCGCGGCGAGTAGTGCAGTGGGTAGTTCGGTCAGAGCCGCTTCCGGCGCTCTGATCCACCCCAATGGCCACGCGAAGATGCTTTCCCTGCTCGGATCCGACGCCCTGGTCTTCTACCGGTTCGACGCCACCGAGCACACTCGCCGGCGGCGCGCCGGGATGAAAGGACTGACCGGTATGGGACCGCTGGAGACGTTGTTGACGCTGCCGGTGGACATGCCCGTGCCCCTTAATTCGCTGAGCTCGAAGGACAGGGCGGCCGTGCGTAGGCTACCGGTTGGCTCCGCGGACTGGGATGGACATGACGTCACCCGCCACGCTGTACGCCCGTTGCATGTGGACCTGGTTGTCGTGACCGCCCAGCAGCCGAGGCGGGGGCTGGAAGCCGCTACTCGTTTCGCCCCGTTCTGTAGCCGAGCTGTTCTGCTGCGGCGTCCGGCCCCGCGGATGGACGACTTGCTCAACGAGGCCTCGTTCTACGGGGTAGGGGTGCTTGTCGACTCGCTCTCCGGAGTCGAGCTGGTGCTGGAGCCGCGCGCCTACCGGCCGCGGCGTCACACGGCCGCGGCGTGGAGATTCATCGAAGAGCTGTATCAGCGGGTGCGCTGACCGGCCGACGCCGAGTTGCTGGTGAGGGGCACGTCCGGGATGAGCGAAGCCCAACGCTTGAGTTGCACGTCGGGTTTGAACGGACGCTTCTGGTCGATTGACGCGTTCAGGATGGGGTAGTGCTCGACGGCGGCGCGGCACAGTTCGTGCCACCGTGTCTGGCGTTCGTATCCGGGTGCGGCGGCCATCACTGTACGCAGCCAGGTCCCCATGACCTCGACGTTATGTGCCGCAGCTTGGCGCTGGTGCTCTCCGAGCATGCTGGTGAACCGGTCCAGACCGTCACCCTCGCAGACCAGGCAGTAGCACAGAGGGCTGTCCGTTGAGGCAAAGCTGTCGGCGATCTTCGAGCCCATGAAGAAGCCCATCAGCTCGGGGAAGAGTACGTGGGGGGCGCGCATGATTGCCTTGCTCGACTGGGTCGGCTGACCGGGTGGGACGATGTGCCGCAGTGAACTGATCGCTCCGTAGGATCCGAACGACGCGCCGTGGGCCAGGGCACCGAAAACAGCCAGGTCGGTGCGCATCAGAGCGACCCCGGGCACGGACGCCAGGATCCGGCGAAGGTTGCCCACGGCTTGGGGGAAGCGGCCAAGCGGGTCCATCTGCCCGCCGAGCATGAGGGCTTTGGGTCCCTTGATCAGGTTGAGTGCGCCGATGAGCTGGCCCACGCAGTCGTCTTCCTGCAGCCAGCCGACGTCGACGGGTGCGGCGAAGATGACAGAGGGATCGTCCAGGGCGTTGACCTGCCGGGCGGCAGCTAGCAGGGCGTCGGAGTCCTCCGCCTGGATGTAGCCGGTCGGAGTGATCGCGGCGGTGACACCCGCGGCGCGCTGCCGATACAGCGACATTTGCAGCGGGTCGTCGAACAGCGGGTCCTCGAAAGAGAATCCCTCCCCCTCGGTTTGTGGGAAGGGCGCCTCCTCCGTAGCGACGTGAGACGTGTACAGCTCAGGGTCCACAAGCAGCGGCGCGTTGAAGCCCTGCCGATTCAGTTCCATAGCCTTGTTGATGGCCTCGTTCCCGCACAGCACCAGGCCGCCGCGGTTGGTGTCGACGTGGTCGCGGACCTGCCAGAGACGGGAAACCGAGACATGCAGCAGTAGGCGGCCGTCTAGAGGGCTGGTAGGCAACAACGATGCGTCGGCCGAGCGGTCGGACGGTGCGGAGACGTTGCGGGGTGGCAGGGGGGTGGACGCGGAGGAATCGGTCATGTCGTCACCTTCGAGGAGGGTTCATGGACAGCAGGCGGTTGCCTTCGCGGTAGAGGCGCACGAAATCCTCGGGAAGCAGGTGGGCGCTTGCGGCCGCCTGCTCCGTGGTGAAAGTGCGTTCTTCCATCAGCCTGTCGACGAGGAACGGCACGCGACAGGGCTCTTCGAGGGGAACATGCACCGGTTCGGCGGTGCGGTATCCCAGGGCCGACATTTCGATGATGACCGTGCGGTACTGCCACTCGGTGATGGCGTTCAACGACATAGCCCTGCGCAGCAGGGCGCTCATGGAGACCCGCCAACTACGTTTGAGGCTGGCCAGCTTGGTGATGTTGACGCCGTTGGCGAACTCCGCGCGGATGTCCTTCGCGGGCATCAGGAACTCCGAGGCGAAGGCATCGGCCTGCTTCTCTTGCTCTGGGCCGGATCCCGGCTCAGAGTGCATGACGACATGACCGATCTCGTGGGCCACGCTGAACCGGCAGCGGTCTCCGGGCGCACGGCTGTTGACGAGGAACAGCGGGGCTTGACCGGGAGTCCACTGGCTCACCGCGTCGAGCAGGTCGCTCTCCAGATCGCGCAGGACGATTAGTGCCCCGGCGTCCTCCGCGGAGCGCACGACGTCGACCACCGGCCCGGCGGGCAGGCCCCATCGCTTGCGCACCGTACGGGCGGCATCCCTTGGTGTGACCAGGTCGTGCAGCTCAACCCGGGGGAAATCCGCTTCCAGGTTTTCTTCCGCAGCGGCACCGTACAGACCGTTGAGCTGGATCCGGGTCAAGGCAAGCTCCGCATGGATGCGGCGCAACGCCCCTACCGGCAGGGAGGCTCGCTTGCGGTGGTGGATCAGCCCGACGCCCACCCCATGCACCTGCGGGTCCAGGCATAGGAGATCCGGCGGATAGGAAAGCGCGGCGGCATACAGGTCCAGCCGTTCACCCGTAACCGGCAGGCGCCCCGACTCGGCCTTGCTCACGTACCCCTGGGACACCTGGGTGCCCGCGTCTCTCGATGCCTCGGCCATCGCGACGGCCACATCGGTCTGGGTCATGCCACGGGACTCACGAACAAGCGTGAGCATCGCCGGCTGCGCCCGCAGATCATCGGCCACCACCCATCACCTCCTATCAGGCCTCGAAATACTACCACCAATTATTCCTATGGGGATTCTCCGAAGTGTCGGGCTCGCAGTGATCGGTGAGGCAAACCCGTGAACTGCTTGTTCTCGGGGGCTGGCGACGGTCACATGGACAACGAGATCGTGAGTCGTCCCTTCTGGGCGACAACCGTTCGTTGCAGGTGCGGGTGACGGCGTCTGGCGGATGTGCAAGTGGGCGCCCCCACCGCACGATCAAGTGCTGGGGTCGTGGGCGAGGACGTGGACAGCGTGGCGCGGATTGATTCGCACAGGGACCGGGCGGGCGGGAAGCTCTGGGTTCCCTCCGAACCAGCCGTCGGCCTTTCTTACGCCGCAGAGCATGCGGCGCCAGGCATCCAACCGGTCCAGCGTGCGGTGTTGGGGTTGCTGGGCTGGGTCTGACCAACAGAGCGCGGCGGCATCCTCAATCAGGCTCGCTACCGCAGGCCGCTCACAACGCTGACTCGCATGACAGACGGCATGCGCATCGGCTTAAGCGGCTCAGGGCGGCAATACCTTCTCGATCGGCCAGTGCCCCACGACTTTCAGCCCCGCATGCTGCAGCAGCTCTATGAGCGTGTCTCGCCCACCCGTCATGGGAACCCATCCTGCCCGACGCGGCAATCAGTCATCCCGACGGCTGGTGGGGTGCGGAATGCGTGTCAATCCGCGGTTGAGGGCGGTGGCGTACTCGGGGCCTAAGCCCTTGCGTTCGCGGTCGCGGTCCCAGTCGTCGCCAGTGCTCTGGCGGAAGCCGAGCAGTTGGCTGAAGACGTAGGGCGGCAGCTCGGAGGCGATCTCTATGAGCGTCGCGTAACGCGCGACCCGGGGGCGGATACGGATCCGAACGAAGCCTGTTATCCAAGTTGCGCGGGGCCAGGGACTGGCCCTGGGAAGCCGCCCGGGAGCAGCCACTTTGGTTTGTCGCGTGGGATGGTCACGGCATGGCCTTGGCGCCGCCCCCCTGCGAGGCGTCGCACCAAGGCCCATCGCTGGCCTTGGGCGATGACGTGCGTGGGTGAAGTCCCTCAAGCAGAGTGCGACGTGCAGTGGCGCGGCGTGGCCGCGTCGGCTGGTCCAGAGTAGGAAGGAGCACACAGGCCCGCTAGGTGGGTCTCTCGAGCCAAGCGCCCAGATGGTCTTGGGTTGCACTGGGTGAGGGGCGTGCTCTGTTGATGGAGCTACTCCAGGAGCCGCACGACGTTCCGGATCTGGTGCCGGACGCCGGCGGCCTGGCTGTGGGCCACGTACTTGCCGTGCGGGAGGCGGCGCAGGCGCTGCATGTGTTCGGACTCCGCGGACTTCGCCGTCTGTGAGGTGGGACGGAACGGGCCAGAGATGCAATGCAATCCACGACCATCTTGATGCGGACTTCCCGCAGCTCAGAGCCATCGTGGAGGGCCAGCGCCGAGCTACCCACATAGGACGTAGGCCAGGGCCGTGTGACGGGGCGCCAATCACAACTGACAGCTACCCGAGATGGTGCGTGCCCCAACAGCCGATGACAGTGGGGGCAGGGTGAGCTGCTTCGGCAGCAGTTGTCCCCGGGTAGGGAAGATTACCCGAGGGCAGAAGAAGAGGGATGCTGGGTCGCCGGCTGTGGGGAGTCTGCTAGGTCTCTGTCCGTTGCCTGGATGACGGAGTTGAACAGCCACAGCAGGCGGTAGGCCCGGGCCGCACCAAGGAGCAAAACACCTTCCACAGTCCAGTGGACGCCCCCAGGGTCGGCCTCGGTAGTATCGAGGGCGGTTGCGAGCAGGCAGACACCGGAGATGAGCAGGGTGGCTGATAGGACGCTCACCCAATTCCGCCGGAACTGTGAGGCAAGGTGTGGCGCAGTGCGCAGAACCCGCATCCGGCGGCCGGTGGCGGAAGCGTATTGGGCAATCGCGGCAGTGACGAAGCTGCCGACCAGTGCAACGACGGTTGCGCCGGTGGTGTAGATCGTTAGGCGTTGTTCGCGGCCGGGCGCACCGAGGATGTCGCCGCGTCCGGTCAGCGCGACTATCAGACCATGCCCGCCGAGGGCGACTGCAGTCAGCAGCCAGTCCGTCGCCGGCCTTGACCGCCATCTGTGTAGTAGTCCGCGTGCTGTCTCCACCAGGCTTGCCATTCCAGCCTCTCCCCCGCGCCCCCACCAGGGCTTTCGCCCCGGCTGCCTTCCAGGCTAGAGGTCAGCACTGACAGCGGCCCGCAGCACCCTTTCGTTCTCGTGGGAGGCCCGTTCCAGTTCGTTCAGGGCCACCTGGAGGTCGATGGCGTGGCCGTCGCCGGAGGAGAACGGCACGACGCACTTCGCGGTGATGCGCTCGCTGACGAAGTCGATCTTCTCGTCTTCGGCCTCGCTGTGCCACGCTTCCATGCGGGCCCGGGCAGCAGCGGTGTCGACGGCGTCGGAATTGTCCAGCCAGTCCTCGATGTCGTTGGCGAACACCCGGGTCGAACTGAGGAGTTGGCCGTGGCCACGCGAACGACGGCGCGGCGACAGGATGCCGGGCTTCTTCGGCACCTCCAGGGTCAGGGTGATCACCATGTCCGGGTTGTCCTCATGCAGACGGCTGAGAGCGGTGCCGAGGTCGGAGCTGGCGCGCAGGGCGGAGGGACTGTCGTGCGGCTCAGGGGCGATCTTCACGGTCAGCTTCTCGATGGCCGCGGCGTGCGCGAGCTTCTCCCGGGAGCGGGCGTTGACCACCGGCCGCAGAGCGACGTTAGGGACGTCGGGAGCTGCCACATGCATCTCGTCGAACCAGCGCTTCAGCGCCTGGGCTCTAGGTGCCGAGATGCCGCCCGTCATGGTGGCGATGACGTTGCCGAAGGGGAGGAAGTACACCGTGGTGACGTCCACCAACTCCTTGTCCGCGGCGAGTTGGAGACGGCTCAGAGTGCCGTCGACATGGTCGATGAGCTGCGGTACGTCCTGGCGGACCTTGGCCAGGAGCAGATGGGGGGCGGTCTGGTGAGGGTCGACGGCTCCGATCAGCGCACCGTCCCCCGCGCCGCGTGCGGTGCGCTGCGGCGGCGGCTGGGCGCACAGACTGCGGATATGCGCTGCCCAGTCGCGGTGCGGGAGACGGGAGCCGTCAGGGGCGTCGGCGTCGGCGATCTCGTAGAAGTGGACGACTCTGTCCCGGTTGCGTGCGGCCATGCCTGTGCTCCCCCGTGGCTGATGTGGATGACGTCGGTCGACCAGCCTATCGAGAGTGCCAAAGGCTGCCGAAACGATCAGGTCGGGTCGGGGCACACCACCCCGGCCCGGCCGCCCTGTCCTACCCCTCCTCGAACTGGGCTTGCAGCTTCAGGGTGTTGGCGTTTTCGATGAGCGTGCGCACCTTGTCCGCGGAGAAGCCGCCGGGCGCGGTCGCCTGGATCTCGACGGTGATCTCTACGTCGGCGCCGATGGCTTCGAGGTGCTGGAGGATCTCGAAGGCGTACTTCGTGGCGTGCTTGCTGTACTGCTCGGTGTCCAGCCGGGCGTGGGCGTAGAAGCGGGTCGGGACGCGGGGCAGCGGGGTCGGCGTGGGGGCCGGGCCACCCGGCGTGGGGCGGGGCGACAGCGACGGGCCGCCAGAGCCCTGACCGGTGCCGTCGTCGGCGTCCTCCTGATCGGCCGGTTCCTGATCCCGGGCGGCGGCTGCCGCCAGGTCGGCGGCCTCCTGGGCGACGGCGAGGTCGGCCCGCACCAGCAGGGTGGAGTCGGTGATCTGGCCGAAGGAGCCTCCCCGGCAGGGCAGGACGAGGCCCTCGTAGCGGCCGGTGCCCGGATCGTGGCCGGTGGCCAGGGCGAAGCCGTCGGTCTCCCAGGTGACGTGGGTGAGGACGTCCTCGACGCCCTGATCGAGGACCGAGCGGTCGCGCAGCCGGTTCATGTACGGGTACTTGGTGTGCAGCTCCCACAGGCGGCCGACGGAGATGTGGCCATCCCGGTTCCACTCCTGGCCCAGCGCGTCCTTGATCCGCTGATAGAGGACGGCGGGGGCCTGCTGGAGGTAGAGCATGCCCTGGCGCTTGAGACGTTCGCCGACCTGGAGGGCGGCGTCGTCGATGGTGGGCAGGTCGACCTTGAAGTCGACCCACTCGAGCTTGGCGCCGGGGATCTGCTCGGGGACGAGAACCCACCGGTAGGCCTTGCCCAGACGGAGGCTGACCGTTTCGTCGGCCTTCTCCATACGGGTCCTGGCCTGGGTCCGCTGATTGTCTGTCAGGTCGAGCTGGAGGTGCTGCTGGAGCACCTGCTTCCAGCCCAGGTACTCGCGGACGGCCTCGGCGACCTCGTCGATCTCCTTGCGGTCGGGGGCGAGGAAGACGAGGGTGTTGCGGTGCTGCCGGGTCGCTGAGCGGTGCTGGTCGAGGGCCTCCTGGACAAAGTGCAGGGCCTCGGTGTCGGGCACGCTCTTGGCGTTGCGGTGGGTGAAACGAGGGTGGACCAGGACGAGGCGGGCGCCGTCGTTGTCTGGAATGTCGCTCGCGGGCAGGGGTGCGGCGTGGACGGCGGTGAAGAACTGACCGCGCACGCTCCGCACCGGGCTGAGTCGGCGCACCACGTCCGCCCACACCTTGTCGGGGTCGTCGAGGAGCTTCTCCGCCGCGTCCTTGGCGGTGCGGGTGATGTTGGCGTGGATGTCGTACCAGTGGCGTTCGCCGTCGCCGTAGAGGTAGGTGGAGCGATCACCGAGGGCATTGAGCGCGGTGCGGAAGTTGCCCAGTGGCTCGCCGGGGATGGCCATGCCCAGCCGGATGTGCGCCTCGGACAGGCCCTTGCGGGCGGCGTGCACCCGGGGAGCAGAGCCCATGAAGACGGTGCGGGCCACACGGCGGCTCATGCCGCGCTGCCCGAGGACCGGCTTCTCGGCGTCTACGGTCTCCGGGGTGGAGCCGGGCCCGTCGACGTCCGCGTCGATGATCGGCTTCCAGCTGTCCTCCAGGTAGTACGTCAGCTCCTGGTTGACACGGGTGTCGTGTATCGGCACGTCACCGGGCATGATCATGGGGCTCTGGTTCTGGTCCCGCCACAGGGCGTGGATGACGGTGCTCATCAGTCGCAGCACACCGCGGGTGCGCTGGAATTTGGGGAGCGTGGACCAGTCCTCGTAGAACCGGGCGAACAGCTCTGGATGGATGGGATACGTCGACTTGATCCGCCGCTCGTAGTCCATGGTGTCGCAGCCGGCCGGGAACTCGCGCTTCTCGGTGCCGTAGAACTGTGTGTAGAGCCGGGCCACCTTGTTGATCTCGGCCTGGACCTCGCTGGTGGGGGTCTGGAAGAGACGGCGGCGCACGATCTCGAAGGACTCGTCGGAACTCGCGGGCCGCCAGGTGTCAGCCTTGCGGTGGACGACGTTCTGCAGCCGCTCCAGGGCTGTGCGGTTGTTCTCGCCGCCGATGTCGTACTGGTCGGCGGCACTGATCTCACCGGTCACGGACGCCGGGATGGAGACCAGCAACTGGGCCCCCTCGACGGAGGCGACCGCCTCGGTCAGGGACTGTGCGAAGGAGAAGTGCGACTCGAAGGAACCGGCCGGCAGATGGTTGTTGCCGAGCAGTGGACCCGCGTACTGCACCCATTCGTCGATGAGGATGACGCAGGGCGCGTACGCGGCGATCAGATCCTGGAGCAGGGCGGTGCCGGGGCTGGTGCTGGTGCGGTCGGCCTCGGCGATGATGTCGTACGCCTGCCTGCCCCCGAGCCCCCAGGCGAGCTGGCCCCACATGGTGTTGACGGTGGTGCCGTCGGCCTTGACGTCGGCCTGCCCGATACCCAGCTCGTTACCGACCAGCACGGCCCGGTGCACCGGACCGCCGGGCAGTCCTCCGCCAGGCGCGGCGGCGATCAGCTCCTGAAGGTCCTGCGGCAGCCGGTTCGCCTTCAGGGCGGGCGCGTACAGGTGGTACAGCGCCATCATCGAGTGGGTCTTGCCGCCGCCGAAGTTGGTCTGGAGGTTGATGACGGGGGCGGCGTTCGGGTCGCCGCTGATCCGGCGCAGCGACTTGGCGAGCAGTTCCCGCAGACCCTCGGTGAGATACGTCCGCTGGAAGAACTCCTCCGGTTCGGTGTACTCGGCGGCGCCCTCCCCGCGCGCCACCCGCCACAGGTCGGCGGCGAACTCGGAGGCGTTGAAGTCGCCGCGCGCCACGTCCGGGTGCGGGGTGAGCACCTCGCGCCAGGGCCGCAGCCCCTCGGCGGCCACGCTCGGCAAGGCACGCGCCTTGCGGGCCGCCTTTTTCGTCTCCTCCTCCGTCACCTGCCGGTGCAGTGCCTGCCGCGACTCCCGGACCTGGTCGACGAGTACGGCGTCCGCGTGCACGGCCCGCAGCAGCCGCTCCGCCGTGTCCAGCGCGCGCAGGGTGTCGTCCGCGGTGAACGACTCGTGATGCGCCCACCGGTTGCGTACGTCGTTCAGCTCGCTGGCGAACCCGCGGGCGCTGCCCGGCAGCAGGTGCCGGAAGTAGTTGCTCCAGTACCGCTGGAGCAGGTTTAGCAGGAACTGCGGATCGTTTTTGCCGATCTGCCTCCCCTGTCCCCTGGCCTCGCTCTCCGCGTCCTCGAACCAGCTGTCGCCCTGCCGCTTGGCCATCTCCCGTTCCAGGAAGGGCAGCAGCCCCTCCGCGAGGATGTCGATCATGCGGGTGACACGGTCTCGGTTGTTCACCGCCATGGTGCGGGTGTCCTGCCTTTCGGGGTGCCTGTGGGTGAGCCTGGCGTTCAGAAGAGGGGCTGGTGCTGGGGCTTGCGCGGGCCGCGCTTCTCCGCCGCGCGGGCCTCGGTCTGGAGGTCGGACCAGGCACTAGCGAGGTTGTTGAACCGCTGCCCGCTCTCCGACCAGCGACGCCGGTCGCAGACGCTGTAGAGGAGATGAGCGAGGTCCCGGATGGCGTCCTCGTCGAACTCCCCCCGCTGCCTAATCCCGGCGAGCAGCTCACCGGCCGGTCCGACGCCAGACTGGGCGCCCTTCCCATCCAGCACCCGGGACAGGTGCATTGCGGCCTCCCACACGGAGATACGGACGTCTGTCTCCGGGTCGTACGACTCGGGCAGGTCGGCCGGGGCGACTAGCCATACCTTGCTGTCGCCGGACGCGGTGATGTGGGCGTCCTCGAGTCCCTTCACGGACACGTTGTACGCCTTGGCAAGCGTCTCGGCGTCCCCGAACGTGCCCTTCCCCCAGTGGAACTGCTCGAACCAGCGGATCGCCCACCGGGTGTCCTGGTCGAACTCGCCCTCCTGTTCGTTGAGTACGTCGGCGAGTACGTCGTTGATGAGCCCGAGTGCCGTGCGTACGCGCATCGGTGAACCGTCCGGCTCGGTCACCTTGGCGTACCGGGAGAACACGGCAATGCCAGGGCCGATCGCGGACTGAGGGAGGTCGACGGGGGCGAGGTTGCCTTCCTGCAACTTCCGCAGCTTCTCGGGGAGTTCACTGCGCAGGGCGCGGAGGAAGCCGCGGCGGTCGGTGGAGCCAGCTGTGACGTGGCGAGGGCGGCAGGCGAGGACTACGGAGGAGGCGAGGGCGTTGGTGCCGATGCCGATGGAACGGCCGGAGCGCTCAGTACGGACGGGCCAGGTGCCGGTGACTGACCAGCCAGCCTGGATGAGGCCGTTCAGCATGGTCTCCCAGCCGGTGGAGGCGATGCCATTCTCGTTGTCGGTTTCCGCCTGCTTGAAGGCGTAGTAGACGACGAGGGGGAAGTCCGGGTGGTGGCCGGCGCGCATGTGCGTGAAGGTCTCGACGAAGCCCTGCTCGAAGTGGTCCTCGGCCTTCTCGCGGCTCCCACCATGCCGATACGGGGAGGCGATTAGCTCCGGCTCCTTGGGGGTGAGGATCGTGCTCATGACCTCGGGGTAGATATCGCTTAGGGAACTGCGGAGCCAGACGTAGAAGTAGTCGGAGAGGTCGGCGTAGCCGATGTTGTCGTAATAAGGGGGATCGGTGTTGATGACGTAGTCATCGTAGGAGCGGGTGGTTGCGTCGGCTTGAACCGCATTGCCCGTGGCTTGCTCGGCAGGCAACAGCTCGAGAGCCTTACCGACAGCAGTGACCATGATGTCCAGAGTCCCGGACGACGGGCCGAAGACGTTACTTTCGGCAAAGTCCCAGGTCATGGGAAGTGCTTGGCGCGCAAACGTGCTGCGCACCAGCTCGTTCTGGGGGTTGCTCGACCACGTGGAGATGGTCGAACAGTAATCGGCCGCCCGGCTGGACGCCAAACCCAGGTACAGCGCCACTGCCTTCCCATACTCCGCCGCCTCGGCCTTCTCCATACCAGCGCCCCGTGCATCCCGCTCAACCCTCTTGCGGGCCTCGCCAACCAGGTCGCCAAAGGTGGTCAGCGCAAGCAGCTGCCGGTTCGTGAACAGGTCGGCGTGCTTCGTCATCCCGTAAGCCTGCACCCGGAAGCTCAACGCCTTCTCGGGCAACTCGGACTCCGGAACCTTGGCAGGCCGCCCCACCTCGGCCGCCCCCACATGCTCCATCGTGGGCGGCAGATAGATCCGCCGCCTCTTTCCCTCCGCAACCACGGCCATCATCACAGCACTCATCCGCCCGGCCACCCCCTCGGCCCGGACGTACTTCAGCGTCGCCCGGTTACCGCACACCAGGCACTCGGCGCCCTTGCCGTCAACGGTTCCCTCGCGGGGCTCGCCCTCGGGGCCGCCGATCGTGAAAGTCACCTGCCCGTCCATGGGCTCAGGGACGATGTAACGAGGCCGATCCTTCTTCTTGCTCAGCCAGAACGACCGCACCAGCGGCATCTCGGCCCCGCAAGCCGGGTCAGGGCAAGCCACAGTCCGCGCCCACAGCCAAGCGATGACCGGGCGCTCGGTCCCGTCCTCCAGCTTGGCCTTCGGATAATGCTTACCGATGCTCGCGTACGCCCGCTCCCGCATCCACTTCCCGTACTGCCGCACATCCTCCGCAAGCCCACTCGCCCCCCGCCAGCTCCCTTCATGACGAAGTTCCGCAGTCGGCGACACCGGCTTACGCCCAGCCCACTTCGGCGGAATCTCAATCAGCGCCTTGTTGATGACGACCGGGACCGGATTCAGGTCACTGGCGTAAGCCTGGAGCCCAAGCCGATGCGCCTCCAGCGGAATCGTGCCGCCGCCCGCAAACGGGTCCAGGACGGGCGGAAGCGGACCGTCGCCGTGCGACTCGGCGATCTTCTCCCGAACCTTGCGCATGATCCGTTCATCTCGCGTGGCCTCCCACGGGACCATCTCCTCGATGAGGTCGAACAGCTCCTGCCGCGCGGCCTTCTGCTCCTCCTCCCCCCGATAGAGATCGGGCCGCGAAGCCGGGTCGTCCACAAGCTGGGCGAACAGCATCGCGCGGGCAGCCGCCAGCGGCCGACGGGCCCACCACAAATGCAGCGTGGACGGGTGCCCGTGCCGGATGGACTTCTCCCGGGCCGACTCCCTGTTGATCGCCTCCAGCGGGAGGGAGACCTCGATGAGCTTGGTGCGGCGCTCCGGGGCTGGGGCCGTCTCTTCGCTTGCACCGCTCACTGCGGGGTTCCTCCCTTGTTCCAGGCGTCCTGCCAGGACAGCAGGAGACCCTCGGTCTTCAGATCGCCGAAGTCTGTGTCGGCGAAGGCGTCGGTCAGGTACCGGATCTCGTCGTGCTCCGGGCCGTGCGGGCTGACGGAGACCAGGGCGAGACGGTGGTGTTCGCCCCGGTTCTTGGCGACGAGGACCTCGTTGCGGCTGACGTAGAAGTGCTCCGCTCCCTCCCGGCGGCCCTTAACCTCGATGTGCATGAGGTGACCGTCAACACTAAGCGATCGGATGTCGTAGCCGGGATTGTTGTGGGCCATCTCCTCGGGGACCCGGCCCAGGCCGCGCTCGGCACCGAGTACCGCGGCCACAGCCCGCCGGTCGGTCTCGTAACCGTCGGCCGCATGCAGGGCGTCCAACACGGCCCTTTCGGCCGGGGTCTCGGCAGGGCCGAGGTGCCCCACCAACCAGCCCACCGGCACGACGAGGGCGCAGCCCGCCACCACCGGCGGGCGGGCCTGGAGTGCCTGGTCCTTGTCCAGGGCTGCCAGCCGCTGCTCGCGGCGGCGTTCAAGGTCCTCGGCCCAGGCGCGGGCCGTCTCGGGACGGTGGCGGACCTTCTTGCCCTCCGCCACGTCCAACTCAAGCTTCCCGGCCTGCGCGTACCAGAAGCTGATCTCCTGCCGCAGGCGCTGCTCGACCTGGGCGCGGGTGCGTTCGATGACGGGCAGGAGACGTTCCCGGGTCCGGTTGAGGTGCTGGGGGACCGCCTCCCGTACCGCCCACTCCATGGCGCGGGCGGGGCCGCCGTCCCGTAGCCACTTCTCCTTGAGGAGCACTCCCGCCGCCTCGGCCTCCCGGGGCGTGGGCGGGCGGTAGTCGAGATAGGGCGCGGGTCCGGCGTCGTGGGCCGTGCCGTCGGGACTCAGTTCCACGAACGCGAAGGAACGGTCCACCGACCGCCCGTGCCCGTCGACAACCTCCTGGACCAGGGCCGTAAGCAGCCGCGGCCGAGTCCCGGCATCGGATGCGTCGACCAGCACCGTGCCCCGCGTGAGCAGGTCCCCATGCCGGTGGACCGTCTCCTCCAGTACGGCGTCGAAGAGCGGGTGCCCGGGGGCGATCAGGTCGGCGCGGGCAGCGCCGGGGACGGTGACGCGTTCGCGGTCGAAGCAGACGCGCTCGTAGCGGCGCTGTACGACTCCGCCCAGCCCCAGCCCGAAGCGGCCCGTGTCGCGCAGGACGGCCGGGATGTGGGTGATCTCGTGCCGGCCACTCTCCCGGGCCCTGAGGTGACCGCCGAGGCGGTCGAAGGCGTCGCGGAAGAAGGCTCGTACGTAGTGCGGGTGCAGCCGCTTGGCCTGGGCCTCCTCCATGCGCAGCCGTACCGCCTCGACGTCCTCCAGGCCCATGACATGGGCGTCGAGTGCGAGCCCCTTGATCAGATCTACGGCCCGTTCACCGACCCGGGCGTCGATGACCTGGTCGAGACGGCTCTTGACCTCGGGCCGGTCGCCGTAGCGGATAGCCTCCAGGAGCAGGCCGCGCAGCGGCTCGCCCTCGAAGAGTTCGCCGAGGACGTTGTAGACCTTGCCGTCGTACGCCTTCGACTGCGCTTCGATCTTGTCGAGGAGCCGTTGGAAGACCTGGCCCTCGCGGGTGTCGGCGGCGACCAGGTTCCACAGGTGGCAGACCTCGGTCTGGCCGATGCGGTGGATACGGCCGAAGCGCTGCTCGATGCGGTTGGGGTTCCACGGCAGGTCGTAGTTGACCATGAGGTGGGCACGCTGAAGGTTCAGGCCCTCGCCAGCGGCGTCGGTGGCGACGAGGACACGGACATCGGGGTCCTGGTTGAATGCGTCGCGGATGTCACGGCGGTGCGGGCGCGGGGTGCCGCCGTGGAGGGCGACGACCGCCTCGGGGCGACCGATCAGGGTCCTGATACGGCGGGACAGGTAGTCGAGGGTGTCGCGGTGCTCGGTGAAGATGATCAGCTTGCGCGGCAGCCCTTTCTCGTCCCGCAGCAGCGGGTCGTCCTGGAGCAGCCCGGACAGTTCCCGCCACTTGCGGTCGTCGCCGGAGGCCAGGACACGTGCGGCGAGCCGCTCCAGCTCGCTCAGCGCAGCGATCTCCAGCCCCAGCTCCTGGAGGGTGCGGGCGGCGGTCGCCGCGTCGACGACCTGCTCCTCCAGCTCCTCCAGCTCGCCGCCGGTCAGATCGTCCAGCTCATCTTCGACAGGAACGGACGGCACGGACGCAGGCACGGAGACCGTCTGCTGACCCGACAGCATCTCCTGGCGGCGGGACTCCAGCCGCAGTCTTCTGCGCTCCAGGGAACGGTGGATCGCCGCCGGGCTGGAGGCGAGACGGCGCTGGAGGACGGTGAGCGCGAAACCGACCTGGTTGCCGCGCCGGCCGTCCAGCCGCTCCGCCCGGTTCATCTCCTGGCGGACGTACTCCGTGACTTGCTCGTACAACTCATGCTCGGCGGACGACAGTTCGTACGGCACGGTGTAGGCGCGGCGCTCGGGGAAGAGCCGCTTGCCATCGAAGGTGAGCAGGTCTTCCTTGATCATGCGGCGCATCAGGCCGGAGACGTCGTGCCGGTGGATGCCCGCCCGGTACCGGCCGCTGAACCGGTCGCTGTCCAGCAGCGTCATGAACAGCTGGAAGTCCTCCTCCTTGCCCGCGTGCGGGGTGGCGGTCATCAGGAGCAGGTGGCGGGTGAGCCGGCCGAGGAGGCGGCCCAGCTCGTAGCGCTTTGTCGTCTTCAGCTCCGTGCCGAAGTAGCTTGCGCTCATCCGGTGCGCCTCGTCCACGACGACCAGGTCCCACCCGCTCTCCCCGAGCAGTCGCCGCAGGTCCTCGGAACGGGCCAGGGCGTCCATGCGCGCGATGAGCCGGGGATGCCGGTCGAAGACGTTGCCGTCGATCGTCGTGTCGGTCAGCTGCCGGGTGAGCAGTGTGAAGTCCAGGCCGAATTTCTCCAGCAGCTCGTCTTGCCACTGCTCGACCAGCCCGCCCGGTGCGACGATCAGACAGCGCTCCAGGTCACCGCGCAGCGCCAGCTCCTTGATGTAGAGCCCAGCCATGATGGTCTTTCCGGCGCCGGGGTCGTCGGCGAGGAGGAAGCGCAGCGGAGTACGAGGCAGCAGCTCGTTGTAGACGGCCTGGATCTGGTGGGGCAGCGGGTCGAGGAGGCTCGTGGACACAGCGAGCATCGCGTCGCCGCGTGCCGCCATCCGGATCCGCAGTGCCTCGGCCGCCAGTCGGAACAGCCCGGGATCCGCGTCGAAGCCCCGGTCCGCCGTGCCGGGGGCCACCTCGGCCAGTCGCTCGGCGTCCTCCTCGTAGAGGATCCGCTCCTCCACGGTGCCGTCAGGACGGCGGTAGGTCACCTGTGCCGCCGTCGGCCCGAACATCCGCACTGCGACAATCGTGACGATACTTTCGGCGACAATGCCTGATACGACACGCCCCGCGGCCAGATCGCCAAGGCAGAGCTGACCCCGCTCAGGCATGCTGTTCCCTTGGTCCCGCCGGTGAAGGTGCCCCTTCCTTGAGGTCAATGATGCCGTACCGAAAACGAGGAGCTCACGGGGTTCACGCGGGATGATGGCTGACTCGGTAGCCATACAGCTTGGCCATGTTGTCGATATACAAGGTTAGCCTCGCCACGAGGCGAGGCTGTTGCTGCCGGAGGGTGGTCTGAGCCACGACCGCGTGGATGACGTATGTGTGTGATGCAGGCGTTCGGTGACACAGGCGGAGTTCTGCGCGTGGCCTGGGCTGCAACGCAAATGATCAACGTCATCGGAGTGACAGCGTGGATAGGGTCGCCTTCGAGTACGCATGGTGCCCGAAGAGCGCTCTGACCTGGTGTGCGGGAAAAAGTCCGACACAACGCGGGAGACGTTCCCTGAAATAGTTGTATCCCGCCCTGACCAGCGCATTTCGTCGGTGCCCCACCACAGAACCCCCGCTCCGGATCTCTCCGGAGCGGGGGTTCTTCGTTGTGCCGCTGCGTGTCGTGCCTGCTGCCTCGGGGTCAGGCGGCGAGGCGGGCGGCGAGCGCCTTGGCCTTCTGAGTGGCCTCCTCCTGGGCCTTGGTACGGGACGCCTCGGCGAGCGGGACCAGTTCGGCCATCTCCGGCTTGGAGTGGGCGAGCGTCAGCTCCGGGACGATGAAGTCGATCTCCGTGGCGCCGAACATCCCGGTCAGCACCTTCTCCAGGTAGTTCTGGACGAACTCGAAGTCCGCGCGCGGGGTGCCGGGAGCGTACGAACCGCCGCGGCTGGCCACGATGGTGAACGGCGTGGAGGCGTGCGGGCTGTCGGGGCCCGCGTTGTGGCCGACGATGATCACCTGGTCCAGCCAGGCCTTCAGGGTCGACGGAATCGTGAAGTTATACATCGGCGCCCCTATGAGGACCGCGTCCGCCTCGGCCAGTTCGGCGGCCAGTTCGGCGCGCAGGGCGTTGCCCGCGCCCGCAGACGCGGCGCTGATGTCCAGGTGGGGCAGCGGCGAGGCGGCCAGATCGCGGTAGACGACCTTGCCCTCGGGGTGCTGCTCAAGCCAGGACGTGACAAAGGCCGCGGTGATGTCGCGCGAGGCGGAGCCTTCCGGGAAGACGGCTGAATCGATGTGCAGAAGCGTGGCCATGACGTTCTCCATGGGGGGCTGAAACGGCGTACCGAATCGTTGGGTGAGCTCGGTAGGCGAGCGGAGTTTCCGTTCGCACCTATGGATAACATAGTTGCTTACTTTTTTTCATCCCGAACCGGAAAACCGGTACGCTGTGCGCATGGCGGACCATGGCGCGGAGGAGTGCAAGAAGGTCGACGTGAGCATCACGCGCGTCTTCGAACTGCTCGGCAAGCGGTGGTCGGGCCCGATCATTTCCGTGCTCATGCAGCGGGCGGTCTACTTCGCCGAGCTGCGGCGGGCGGTTCCCGGCATCAGCGAGCGCATGCTCTCGGACCGGCTGACCGAACTGGCGGCGGCGGGCCTGGTGGTGCGCGAGGTCGACGAGGGGCCGCCGCTGCGGGTCGCGTACCGGCTGACGGACGCGGGCGCGGCGATGGAGCCGGCGCTGAAGGAACTGCGGCTGTGGGCCGAATCGAATCTGCGGGAGCCGCCCGAGGGCGGGTGTTAGGGCGGCCGGTCGGGGCGTCTGCGGTCGGGGCGTCTGAAGCATCCTGAAGCGTCGGCCGGGCGGGGTTGAGGCGGGCGCCGGGCGGGGCTGCGGGGGCGAGCCGGGCGGGTTGAGGCGCGTGGTAGGACGGGGCTGCGGAGGCGAGCCCGGCGGGTCGAGGCGCGTGGCGGAGGCGGGGCTCGGCGGGAGCGAGGCTCAGCGGGCGCGTTCGGCGGGGTGTTCGGGGTTATCCACAGGGGGAGACGGCTGTCGCGGCCCGGCGGTACCGTCGTCTGCGGTTGATCTCAAGCGGTTCTCAAGTGAGTTCCGAGTACGGCGAGTACGAGCACGGGGGGAGGCGGCACGCCATGGGCGGTGTCGGGGTCGAGTCGGCGGTGGTGTCCGCGGGCGGGCGCATTCCGGTGGTGCCGGGTTTCGCGACGCGTACGGCGACGGGGACCGGCGCGGACGGGGCTCGGGTGGACGGGGCTTCGGCGGGCGGGGCGGACGGGGCGGCGCGGACGCCCAAGGAGCTGGGCAAGGCGCTACGGGCCCGGGTGCCGAGGTCCTCGCACGACTCCGTCGTGTTCGCGGCGGGTCGGCCCGACGCGGTGCGGGCCGTCGAGGAGTCGAGCCGCGGCCGGGTGCCCGAGCTGGCGCCGCTGCGGGTCGGGCGGATGGCCGCCACCCCCTTCGCCTTTCTGCGCGGGGCGGCCGGACTGATGGCCCATGATCTGGTGGGCACTCCGGTCACCGGCGCCGCCGCGCAGATATGCGGCGACGCGCACGCGGCGAACTTCGGTCTGTACGGGGACGCGCGCGGCCGGCTCGTCATCGATCTCAATGACTTCGACGAGACCGTGACGGGCCCCTGGGAGTGGGACGTCAAGCGGCTCGCCACCTCGCTGGTGCTGGCCGGCCGCGAGGCGGGCGCGGACGAGGACACCTGCTGGCGCGGGGCGTACGACACGGTGGGCGCCTACCGGCGCACGATGCGCCTGCTGGCCAAGCTCCCCGTCCTCGACGCGTGGAACGCGATCGCCGATGAGGAGCTGGTCTCGCACGCGGACGCGCGTGATCTGGCCGGCACCCTGGAGCGGGTCGCGGGAAAGGCGCGGAACAACACGAGCGCGCGGTTCGCGGCCAGGTCGACCGAGGCGGTGCCGGACGCGGGCGGGGCCGTCGGCGCGGACGTCCAGCGGCGCTTCGTGGACGCGCCGCCCGTGCTGCGGCGGGTGCCGGACGAGGAGGCCGCGGCGGTGGCCGCCTCGCTGGAGGAGTATCTCGGCACGCTCCCGGAGGACCGGCTGCCGCTGCTCGCGCGGTACGCGATCCACGATGTGGCGTTCCGGGTGGTCGGCACCGGCAGCGTCGGGACCCGGTCGTATGTGGTGCTGCTGCTCGACCACCGGGGCGAGCCGCTGGTGCTCCAGGTGAAGGAGGCACGGCCCTCGGCCCTGCTGCCTCATCTGCCGGCCGCCGGATTCGAGGCGGCCCCGGTGGTGCACGAGGGGCGCCGGGTGGTGCTGGGACAGAAGCGGATGCAGGTGGTGAGCGACAGCCTGCTGGGGTGGACGACCGTGCTGGGCAGGCCCTTCCAGGTACGGCAGTTCAGGAACCGCAAGGGGAGCGTCGACCCCGCGGCACTGCCGGCCGACCAGATAGACGACTACGGAAGAATGACCGGAGCACTGCTGGCCCGGGCCCACGCGCACAGCGTGGACCCCCGGCTGATAGCCGGTTACTGCGGTAAGAACGACGAACTGGACACAGCGATGGCGGCCTTCGCCGTGGCGTACGCGGACCGCACGGAGGCGGACCACGCCGAGCTGCTGGCGGCCGTACGGAATGGGCGGATAGCGGCCGAGCTGGGCGTGTGACGGCCGGGAGCGGAACGGAGGCCGCCGCGGCCCGCCCCGTACGCTGGGCGGGTGATGCAGGACGTCCCTGAGGAGCCGACGATCCGTAACGACGACGAACGGGATGTACGAGACGTGCCGGATGCGACGGAATCCACGGTGGCGGCGGGTGCGAGCGAGCCGACGGAGGCTACGGGGGAGGGCGCCGGCAAGGCGGCCGAGGCGGACCGGCCGGAGGCGCGGCTGGAGCGGGCCGTGCGCGTTGCCGAGCAGGCGCTGATCGAGTTCGAGATCGCGCTGGAGACCTTCCGCATCGAGGTGGAGAACTTCTCCCGGCTGCACCACCAGCGGCTCGGCCCGATGTACGCGCGACTGGACGAGCTGGACGCGATGATCGCCGAGGCCCGGGCGGCCAGGAGCGGCGACCCCGAGGATCTGCGCAAGGCGCGGGAGGCCCGCGCGATGGTGCAGCCGATGCCGGGCGTCGAGGAGCTGTTCCACGACTGGCTCGATTCCGACGGCCTCTCGCCGGAGGCGGCGGCGATGCTGACCGGCCAGCCCGTGCGTCCGCCCAAGCGGGTCCGGCCGAGCGACGAGGCGCGCAGGATCTACCGCGAGCTGGTGCGCAAGGCCCACCCGGACCTGGCGCGGGACGACACCGAGCGGGCCAGACGTGAGGAGTTCCTCACCCGTGTGAACGCGGCGTACGGGCGGGGGGACGAACCGCTGCTGGAGGAGCTGGTCGCGGAGTGGGCCGCGGGGCCCGCGCTGAAGGCGCCGCGCCTGAGCGAGAGCGAGGAGCTCTACGCCCGGCTGGAGTGGCTTTCGCAGCGCAAGGAGATGCTGACGCTGGTCGCCAAGGAGCTGGAGGAGAGCGCGATCGGCGCGATGCTCAGGATGGCGCCCGACGACCCGGACCGGCTGCTGGAGGAGATCGCCGAGCAGTTGCTCGCGGAGGTCGCCGGGCGTGAGACGGAACTGGCCGGGCTGGTGGAGTAGGTTTTCCGGAGTCCCGCACCCCCGGTCGGGTTCTGTCCCGCAGTCCCGCACACCTGGTCCTGGTCATGCCCCAGCTCCTGGTCCCTGCGCCGGCCCTGGTCCTGATCCTGGCCCGTACGAGAGAAGGCACAGCTCATGAACTTCGCCCCGCTGCCCTCGGTCGATGCCGCGGCGGTCCCGTCCGACGGACTGGTGCTGGACGTCCGGGAGGACGACGAGTGGGCGGCCGGTCATGTCGAGGGCGCGCTGCATGTGCCGATGAGCGACTTCGTCGCGCGCTTCGGCGAGGTGACCGAGGCGGTGGCCGGGGGCCGGAAGGCCTATGTGATGTGCCGGGTCGGCGGCCGCTCCGCGCAGGTCACCCAGTATCTGGTGCAGCAGGGCCTGGACGCGGTCAATGTGGACGGCGGCATGCTCGCCTGGGACGGCGCGGGGCGGCCGATGGTCACGGACAACGGCACTCCCGCGTTCGTGCTCTGAGACCCTGCCGCTCCCGGTTCGGGACCATGCCCTGGGCCCGGCCCGTAGGGTGTCAACCCTCTGGACGACTGACTGGGCGCGGGCGGGGATCGGGGCGGGATGGATTCGTACGACGACAAGGGTGTGAAGGCCGGGCCGCCACCCGGCGCCGGGATAGCCGGCCTGTCCCTTCCCGGCCAGGTGGTGGCGGCCGCGGCGCTCGCGGTCCTCGGACTGCTGGCCTGCACGCATCTGGCCATGATCTTTCTGCATGCCGCCCCGTCCAACACGATCACCAAGCAGCACGGCAAGGCCGTCGACGAGTGGGTCTATCCCGAGTTCGAACAGAACTGGAAGCTCTTCGCCCCCAACCCGCTCCAGCAGAACATCGCCGTCCAGGTGCGCGCCGAGGTGGCGAAGCCCGACGGCGTACGGACGACCACCGACTGGATCGACCTCTCCGCCGAGGATGGCGAGGCGATCCGCGGCAATCCCCTCCCCAGCCATGTCGACCAGAACGAACTGCGCCGCGCCTGGGACTTCTTCACCGGCTCGCACGACAACGACAACCGGCCCAACGGCCTGCGCGGGCAGCTCTCCGAGAGCTATGTCCGCCGCATTGTGATGCTGCGCCTTGAGGACCATGACCTGGGCGGTTCCGTGGAACGCATTCAGCTCAGGTCCGCCGCCACCACGGTCGCGGCGCCCCCCTGGAGCACCGAGAAGACCGATACGCGCCCGGCCTACCGGCTCTATCCCTGGTGGACGGTGAACGCCACGGACCTTCCCGAGGGCGTACGGAACGGCCGTACGGAGGCGGAACAGTGAGCGCGCACCCGACCGATCAGCCGACCGATCAGCCGACCGATCAGCCGACCGATCAGCCGAGCGGTCAGCCCGATGGTCTGCCGCACGAGCAGCCGGTCGGCCGGCCCGACACGCAGCCGACGGATCAGCCGGGTCCGCGGGCCGCGGGGAGGCCGCTGCTGGTGGCCGGGCCGGTCGTCCGTGCCGTCCAGCGCGTCACCGCCGCCGCCCTCGGCCCGTACCAGAGCGCCGTCGTCCGGATCGGGTTCGCCGGCGCCTGGCTGCTCTTCCTGCTGCGCGAACTGCCCCACCGGCGTGAGCTGTACGGACCCGACGGCCCGTGGAGCTGGGACATGGCCCAGCAGCTCATCGCGAAGAACGGCGCCTTCACCGGGCTGATGTGGTCGGACAGCGTGGTGTGGTTCGAGATCGTCTTCGCCGTCGCGGTGCTGTCCAGCGCGCTGCTGCTGATCGGCTGGCGCACCCGGACCATGTCCGTGGTCTTCATGTTCGGCGTGCTGTCGCTCCAGAACCGCAGCATCTTCATGGGCGACGGCGGCGACAACGTCATCCATCTCATGGCGATCTATCTCGTCCTGACGCGCTGCGGCCAGGTCTGGTCGCTGGACGCCAGGCGCGCGGCGCGCCGGGCGGACGGCGCCGGGCACGACCGGATCGGACCGGTGCTCTGGAGCTGCCTCGGGGTGTTCCTGGTCATCGGCTCGGCGACGGACCGGATCCATGCCGACCTGTGGTTGGTGGTCGTCTTCTGGGGCGTCTGGATCGGGCAGGGCCTGTGGTGGGCGGCGAACCGCTACGCGCCGGACGGTGAGCAGCGCGCCCTGCTGGATGTCCTCGCCAACCTCCTCCACAATGCCGCACTTCTGGTGATCATGGCCGAGGTCTGTCTGGTGTACGCCACGGCGGGCTGGTACAAGATCCAGGGCTCGCGCTGGCAGGACGGCACCGCCCTCTACTACCCGCTCAAACTGGACTACTTCAGCCCCTGGCCGGAGCTTTCCTCCCTGCTCGCGGCCAGCGGTGTCATCGTGATGCTGGTGACGTACGGCACGGTCATGGTGCAGGTCGCGTTCCCGTTCACGCTCCTCAACCGGCGGGTCAAGAATGTGCTGCTGGCTCTGATGATGCTGGAGCACGCCGCCATCGCCGTGGTGCTCGGACTGCCCTTCTTCTCACTCGCGATGATCGCCGCCGATGCGGTGTTCCTGCCGACGCCCTTCCTGCGGTGGCTCGGCGACCGGGCCGCGGGTCTGTGGAAGCGGCTGTTCGCCCGCCCCAAGGTGTCCCTTCCCGAGCAGCGGAGCGACAGCCCGGAGCAGACCCGTACTCTCGTCGGGTGAGCAGTGAGACAACGGCGGAGGTCCCCGGGCCGGCCCCGGAGGACCTGGAACCCGTCCAGTACGACGAGGGCTTCGGCCCGGAGATCGGCGTCGGGCCGCACCCCGGCCCCTGGCCGCGCGGCGAGCGGTACGACCCGGAGCTGCTGGCGGCCGGGGACCGGCGCAATGTCGTCGACCGCTACCGGTACTGGACGCGTGAGGCCGTTGTCGCCGATCTCGACACCCGGCGCCACGACTTCCATGTGGCGGTGGAGAACTGGACCCATGACTTCAACATCGGGTCGGTGGTCCGCACCGCCAACGCCTTCCTCGCGAAGGAGATCCATATCGTCGGGCGGCGGCGCTGGAACCGGCGCGGCGCCATGGTCACCGACCGCTACCAGCATGTGCGCCACCACCCCGACGCCGCCGGACTGACCGCCTGGGCGGTGGCGGAGGGGCTGCCGGTCATCGGGATCGACAATCTGCCGGGGTCCGTACCGCTGGAGCGCACCGAACTGCCGCGCCGCTGCCTGCTGCTCTTCGGGCAAGAGGGCCCAGGCCTGACCGAGGAGGCCCGTGAGCACGCTGCGATGGTGTGCTCGATCGCACAGTTCGGCTCGACCCGCTCGATCAACGCCGGAGCCGCCGCCGCGATCGCCATGCACGCCTGGATCCAGCGGCATGCCGTCATCCCGGGCACCGGCGCTCCCGATGCCCCGGCGCCGCCCGCGCCCTGACCCGCGGCGGGCGGCCCCGGAGCGCTGTCTCAGGCCTGGCGCCTGACCTCCACCATCCGGAAGCGGTTGGCCACGAACGCCGCGTCGCACAGCGCCGCGTTCGCCGCGGGATTGCCGCCGGAGCCGTGGAAGTCCGAGAAGGCCGCCGTCTGGTTCACGAACACCCCTCCCGTGAGATTCAGCGAGAGCTGCGCGGACTCCTCCAGGCAGACCTCCTCGATCGCGCGCTCCGTCTCCGGCGAGGTCGTGTACGCGCCGACCGTCATCGCGCCCCGGTCGCGGATCGTACGGCGCAGCAGCTCCACCGCGTCGTCCGTCGAGTCCATGGCGACCGCGAACGACACCGGGCCGAAGCACTCGCTGAGATACGGCACCTCCGCGGCGCCCTCGGCCCCGCTCTCCGCCGCCTTCTCCCAGGACTTGCGGGAGCCGTCGGCCTTGACGATCGCGGGCGTACGGACCACGGCGTCCGGGAAGTCCGGATTGCTGATCTCGCGCGAGGGGAGCGCCACATCGCCCAGCGTCGCGGCCGCCTCCAGCCGCGCCTTCACATCGGGGTTGACCAGCGCGCCCAGCAGCCCGGCGGCACGGGCGTCGTCGCCCAGCAGCCCGCTCACCGAGGCCGCGAGATCCGCGACCACCTCGTCGTACGACTTGTCGCCCGCGTCCGTCGTGATGCCGTCCCGGGGGATCAGCAGATTCTGCGGGGTGGTGCACATCTGGCCGCTGTAGAGCGACAGCGAGAAGGCCAGATTGGACAGCATCCCCTTGTAGTCGTCGGTGGCGTCGATGACGATCGTGTTGACACCGGCCTTCTCCGTGTAGACCTGCGCCTGGCGGGCGTGGGTCTCCAGCCAGTCGCCGAAGGCGGTGGAGCCGGTGTAGTCGATGATCCGGATCTCCGGGCGCGTGGCCAGCGTCTTCGCGATGCCCTCGCCTGGCCGCTCCACGGCCAGCGCCACCAGATTCGGGTCGAAGCCGGCCTCGGCGAGCACCTCGCGGGCGGCCCGTACCGTCAGCGCCAGGGGCAGCACCGCGCGCGGATGGGGCTTGACCAGGACGGGATTGCCGGTGGCCAGGGAGGCGAACAGGCCCGGATAGCCGTTCCACGTCGGGAACGTGTTGCAGCCGATCAGCAGCGCGATACCGCGCGGGGCGGCGGTGAAGGTCTTCCGCAGCTCCAGGGGGTTGCGCTTGCCCTGCGGCTTGGACCAGTCGGCGGCGGCCGGGGTACGCGTCTGCTCCGCGTACGCATACGCCACCGCCTCCAGGCCGCGGTCCTGGGCATGCGGCCCGCCCGCCTGGAACGCCATCATGAAGGCCTGCCCGCTGGTGTGCATCACCGCGTGCGCGAACTCGTGCGTGCGGGCGCTGATCCGCGCGAGGATCTCCAGACAGACCAGGGCGCGCGTCTCGGGTCCGGCCTCGCGCCAGGCGCCCATGCCCGCGCGCATGGCGGGCAGCAGGACATCCACGTCCGCGTGCGGATACTCGATCTCCAGCGCCGGGCCGTACGGCGAGATCTCGCCGCCCGTCCAGCCGTCCGTGCCCGGCTGGTCCAGCTCGAAGCGGGTGCCGCGCAGGGCCTGGAAGGCGGCGAGACCCTCGGCCGGCGCGCTCTCGCCGTACGCCTTGGGGTGCTCGGGGTGCGGCGACCAGTAGGCGCGGCTGCGGATCGCCTCAAGGGCCCGGTCGAGTGTGGGCCGGTGCTTTTCTGAGAGCTGCTGGGGGCTGAGCTGGGCGGCCATGACGGACCCACTCCTCGGTCGGGCTGAGACGGGGACATGTGCTGACGGACAGAGTTAGAGTAACCGAACGATCGGTCGGGACAAGGGGGCCCGTCGAACCTGTGGACAACTCACCCCCTGGAGAACTTATGGCCCCGTCAGCGCCCGCTCATACGGAAGGATTGCTCCCATGACAGCTATCGAGTCCGGCCGTGTCGTCGCGGTCGTCGGCACCGGCACGATGGGGCAGGGCATAGCCCAGGTGGCACTGGTCGCCGGGCATCCCGTACGGCTCTACGACGCCGTGCCCGGCCGCGCGGAGCAGGCCGTGACCGCCCTCGCGGGACGGCTCGGCCGGCTGGTCGAGAAGGGCCGGCTCGACGCCGCGGCGCGCGATGCCGCGGTGGCCCGGCTCCATCCGGCCGCGGATCTCGCCGAGCTGGCCGACTCCGCGCTGGTCGTCGAGGCCGTACTGGAACAGCTCCCCGTCAAGCGGGAACTGTTCGCGGCGCTGGAGGACATCGTCTCCGACGACTGCCTGCTCGCCACCAACACCTCCTCCCTCTCGGTCACAGCCGTCGCGGGCGCCCTGCGCGTCCCCGGCCGTCTGGTCGGACTGCACTTCTTCAATCCGGCGCCGCTTCTGCCGCTCGTGGAGGTCGTCAGCGGTTTCGCGACGGACGAGGAGGCGGCGCTGACCGCGTTCGAGACGGCGCGCGCCTGGGGCAAGACGCCGGTGCGGTGCGCGGACACCCCCGGCTTCGTCGTCAACCGCATCGCCCGCCCGTACTACGCCGAGGCCTTCCGGGTGTACGAGGAGGGGGCCGCCGATCCGGCCACCATCGACGCGGTACTGCGCGAGTGCGGCGGCTTCCCGATGGGCCCCTTCGAGCTGACCGATCTGATCGGCCAGGACGTCAACGAGGCCGTCACCCGGTCCGTATGGGAGTCCTTCTTCCAGGATGTGCGGTTCACGCCGTCCCTCGCGCAGCGCAGGCTGGTGGAGTCGGGGCGGCTGGGCCGCAAGTCGGGCCGGGGATGGTTCCCGTACGGCGAGGACGCGCCACCGGTCCAGGCACGGACGGCTGGACCCGCGCCGGCCCCCTCGTCCATCACTGTCCAGGGCGAACTCTTCGCCGCCGACTCGCTGCCCGGGCTGATCGAGGAGGCCGGGATCGAGGTCCTCTTTAAAGAAGACGCCGTCCCCGGTCATCCGGGGTGGATCGAGCTGTCCGACGGCACACGGCTCTTCCTGTCGGACGGTTCGGCCGCCGACGACGCCGACATGCCCGTCATCCACTTCGATCTCGCGCTGGACTACCGTACGGCGACCCGGATCGCCCTCGCCCCGGCCGCCCGGGTCGACGAGGCGGCCCTGAACGAGGCCGTAGGGCTCTTCCAGGCCCTGGGCAAGGACGTCAGCGTGATCGCCGACATCCCCGGCATGATCGTCACCCGTACGGTCGCGATGCTCGTGGACTTCGCGCTCGACGCGGCGGCCCGCGCTGTGGCCGCCCCCGAGGACATCGACACCGCGATGCGGCTGGGCGTCAACTACCCGCGCGGGCCTCTCGACTGGGGCAAGGAGCTGGGGGCGCGATGGGTGCTGGACGCGCTGGAGGCCCTGCACGAGGAGTACCCCACGGGCCGCTACGCCCCCTCCCAGGCGCTGCGCCGGCTGGCTGTCGCGCAGGAAGAGCGGGAAGAGCAGGGCGGGCACGGGGAGGACGACGGGCACGGGGAGGACGGCGCGTCATGACCACCGCCAAACGTGACACCTATACGCCCGAGACCCTGCTGACCGTCGCGGTCCAGGTCTTCAACGAGCGTGGTTACGACGGCACCTCCATGGAGCATCTCTCCAAGGCCGCCGGGATCTCCAAGTCCTCGATATACCACCATGTGGTGGGCAAGGAGGAGCTGCTGCGCCGGGCTGTCAGCCGCGCCCTGGACGGGCTGTTCGGGATCCTCGACGAGGACGGCGCGACCCGTGGACGGGCCGTCGAGCGGGTCGAGTACGTGACCCGCCGTACGGTCGAGGTGCTGATGGCCGAGCTGCCCTATGTGACACTGCTGCTGCGGGTCAGGGGCAACACCCAGACCGAACGCTGGGCCATGGAGCGGCGCCGCGAGTTCGACCACCGGGTCGCGGAACTGCTCAAGGCGGCCGCGGCGGACGGGGATCTGCGGGCCGACATGGACATCCGGCTGGCGACCCGGCTGCTCTTCGGGATGGTCAACTCCCTGGTGGAGTGGTACCGGCCGCACGCGGCGGGCGGGTACAGCCGCGAAGAGGTGGCGGAAGCGGTCGTACGGATGGCCTTCGCCGGGCTGCGCACCGAAGGGCCGCGCACCGAACGCGAGGGTTCCGGGGACCTCTTCTAGAGCGTGGGACCGGTGGTCTCTAGAGCGTCGGGCCGGTGGTCGACCCGGATCCCAGGTCCGTTTCCTCGAAGACCAGCAGCGTGCGGGTGGAGAGCACCTCGGGGATGGACTGGAGCCTGGTCAGGACCAGTTCGCGGAGCGACCGGTTGTCCGGCGCGTGCACCAGCAGCAGTACGTCGAAGTCGCCGCTGACCAGCGCGATGTGCGCCGCCCCCGGCAGCTCTTCGAGCTGCTCGCGCACCGTGCGCCAGGAGTTCTGCACGATCTTCAGGGTGATGTACGCGGACGCGCCCTGACCCGCGCGTTCATGGTCGATCCTGGCGCTGAAGCCGCGGATCACCCCGTCGTCGATGAGCCGGTTGATCCGGGCGTACGCGTTGGCGCGTGAGACATGGACACGCTCGGCGACGGACCGTATGGAGGCCCGGCCGTCCGACTGCAGGATCCGGAGGATGTCCTGGTCGATGGCGTCGAGCGGGCGCGGCGACGGAATCCGGTCCGGCGGAGGGGTCCGCTCCGGTACGGAAGTCCGGTCGGGTACGGAAGTCCGCTCCGGTGCGGGAGTCCGGTCGGGTACGGGGGGCCGGTCCGCGGTGGCGCCGGTCCGGCCGGCCCCCAGCCCGCTGCGCCCGGGCGTCTCGCCGCTCCGGTCCGTGCCCTCGGCCATTTGTTCAGTTCCCATGTCCCCCCGCCTCTCCGCGATGGACGGCCTGTGGTCATCCCAAGCTGTGGAGAACCGTTTGTCCACAGGCTGGAGCCGCCTGTAGCCAAAATGCCTGAACGACCGAACAATCGGTAGGTGAGGCGTGCCACACCAGGCACCCCGCCGTCAGCCCGCTCCCACGAGGAGGTGCACGCGTGAAGAAGAGCAGTACGTCGGTCCAGGAGCTGCCCGGTGCCGCGGCCCACCGGCCCGTCCCGCCCCCGGCGTGGCAGCCGCGTACCGACCCCGCACCGCTGCTCCCCGACCCCGCGCCGTACCGCGCGCTGGGCACGGACGCCGTGGCAGCCGCCGACCCCGGGCTGCTGCTGCGGCTGTACGGCGAGCTGGTCCTCGGCCGCAGATACAACGCGCAGGCGACGGCCCTCACCAAGCAGGGCAGGCTCGCGGTCTATCCGTCGAGCACCGGCCAGGAGGCCTGCGAGGTGGCCGCCGCCCTGGTCCTGCGCGAGCAGGACTGGCTCTTCCCCAGCTACCGCGACACCCTCGCGGCCGTGGCGCGCGGCCTCGACCCCGTCCAGGCGCTGACGCTGCTGCGCGGCGACTGGCACACCGGTTACGACCCGTACGAACACCGGATCGCGCCGCTGTCCACCCCGCTCGCCACCCAGCTTCCGCACGCCGTCGGCCTGGCCCACGCCGCGCGGCTCAAGGGGGACGATGTGGTGGCGCTGGCCCTGGTCGGCGACGGCGGCACCAGCGAGGGCGACTTCCATGAGGCGCTGAACTTCGCCGCCGTGTGGCGGGCCCCGGTCGTCTTCCTCGTACAGAACAACGGCTTCGCGATCTCCGTGCCGCTCGCCAAGCAGACCGCCGCGCCCTCCCTGGCCCACAAGGCCGTCGGGTACGGCATGCCGGGCCGGCTGGTGGACGGCAATGACGCGCTGGCGGTGTACACGGTGCTGCGCGACGCCCTCGCCCGCGCCGCGCGGGGCGAGGGCCCGACGCTGGTCGAGGCCGTGACGTACCGCATCGAGGCTCATACGAACGCGGACGACGCGACCCGTTACCGCTCCGGCGGCGAGGTCGAGACCTGGCGCGCACACGACCCGATCCGGCTGCTGGAGCATGAGCTGACCGAGCGGGGGATCCTCGGCGAGGGCGGCATCCGGCAGGCCGCCGAGGCCGCCGAGACCATGGCCGCGAGGCTGCGGGACCGGATGAACGCGGAGCCGGTGCTCGACCCCATGGATCTCTTCACCCATGTCTACGCGGACCGGACCTCCCAGCTCCGCGAGCAGGCGGAGCAGCTCCGTGCCGAACTGGCCGCGGAGGCCGGGGAAGGACCGGGTGAGGCGCGATGACCACGGTCGCGGTGAAGCCCGCCACCATGGCGCAGGCCCTCCAGTGCGCGCTGCGCGATGCCATGGCCGAGGACCCGTCCGTCCATGTCCTCGGTGAGGACGTCGGCACCCTCGGCGGAGTCTTCAGGATCACCGACGGGCTGGCCGCGGAGTTCGGGGACGACCGCTGTACGGACACCCCGCTCGCCGAGGCGGGCATCCTGGGCACGGCGGTCGGAATGGCGATGTACGGGCTGCGGCCGGTCGTCGAGATGCAGTTCGACGCCTTCGCCTACCCGTCGTTCGAGCAGCTCATCAGCCATGTGGCGAAGATGCGGAACCGTACGCGCGGCGCGATGCCGCTGCCCATCACCGTGCGGGTGCCGTACGGCGGCGGGATCGGCGGGGTCGAGCACCACAGCGACTCCTCCGAGGCGTATTACATCGCGACGCCCGGCCTCCATGTCGTCACGCCCGCCACGGTCGACGACGCGTACGGCCTGCTGAGGGCCGCGATCGCCTCCGACGATCCGGTCGTCTTCCTGGAGCCGAAGCGGCTCTACTGGTCAAAGGCCACTTGGTCGCCCGACGATCCGGCGCCGGTCGAGCCGATCGGGCGGGCCGTGGTCAGGCGCCGGGGCACCAGCGCCACCCTCATCACCTACGGGCCGTCCCTGCCGGTCTGCCTGGAGGCGGCCGAGGCGGCCCGGGCCGAGGGCTGGGACCTGGAGGTGGTCGATCTGCGCTCCCTGGTGCCGTTCGACGACGGCACGGTGGCCGATTCCGTACGGCGGACCGGGCGCGCGGTGGTCGTCCATGAGTCCACCGGCTTCGGCGGCCCCGGCGGGGAGATCGCCGCCCGGGTCACCGAGCGCTGCTTCCACCATCTGGAGGCGCCGGTGCTTCGGGTGGCGGGATTCGATATTCCGTATCCACCGCCGATGCTGGAGAGGCACCATCTTCCGGGAGTGGACCGGGTGCTGGACGCGGTCGCGCGGCTCCAGTGGGAGGCGGAGAGCTGATGGCCCAGGTGCTGGAATTCAGACTGCCGGACCTCGGTGAAGGGCTGACCGAGGCGGAGATCGTCCGCTGGCTGGTGGCGGTGGGCGATGTGGTCGCCATCGACCAGCCGGTGGTCGAGGTGGAGACGGCCAAGGCGATGGTCGAGGTGCCGTGCCCCTATGGGGGCGTGGTCACGGCGCGCTACGGCGAGGAGGGCACGGAGCTGCCGGTCGGGGCTCCGCTGCTGACGGTGGCGGTGGGCGCGTCGGAGCCGGGGGAGGTCCCGGCCCCGGCCGGAGAGCCCTCCACGACTGAGTCCGCAGCCGCTGAGTCCCCCACCGCTGAGCCGCCGGTCGCGCCCGCCGCTGAGCCGGTCACACGCCCCGCCGCCCGGCCGGTTTCCGGCTCGGCGGGCCCGTCCGCCGGTGAGACATCCGGCAATGTGCTGGTCGGGTACGGGACGGGTGCGCCGGTGGCGCGCAGGCGCCGGGTCCGTCCCGCGCGGCCCGCCCCCGCTCCCCGTATCCCTGCCGCGCCCGGCGCGGGTCCGCTCAACGGTGCGGCGGGGCCGGTCCCGGTGGTCTCCCCGCTGGTGCGCCGACTGGCCCGTGAGCACGGCGTCGATCTGCGCGCGCTGACCGGCTCGGGGCGGGACGGGCTGATCCTGCGGTCCGATGTCGAGCAGGCGGTCCGGCACGGTGCCGTGCAGCCGCAGCCCGCGACGGCGGCGACGCCCACCGCGGCTGCTCCGGTGGCCGCGGCCACGCAGGAAGGTGCCGTACGGGTGCCGCTGCGCGGAGTACGGGGCGCGGTCGCGGACAAGCTCAGCCGCAGCCGGCACGAGATCCCGGACGCGACCTGCTGGGTCGACGCGGACGCCACGGAGCTGATGGCGGCCCGTACGGCGATGAACGCGGCCGGGGGCCAGAAGATCTCCCTGCTCGCCCTGCTGGCCCGGATCTGCACGGCGGCCCTGGCCCGTTATCCGGAGCTGAACTCCACCGTGGACATGGCGGCCAGGGAGATCGTGCGCCTGCCCGCCGTGCACCTCGGCTTCGCCGCGCAGACCGACCGTGGGCTGGTCGTCCCGGTCGTACGGGACGCGCACACCCGCTCCGCCGAATCGCTGAGCGCCGAGTTCGCGCGGCTGACGGAGGCGGGCCGGTCCGGGGCGCTGACGCCGGGCGAGCTGACCGGCGGGACCTTCACACTCAACAATTACGGGGTGTTCGGCGTCGACGGTTCCACGCCGATCATCAACCACCCGGAGGCCGCGATGCTCGGGGTCGGCCGGATCGTGCCCAAGCCCTGGGTCCACCAGGGTGAGCTGGCCGTACGTCAGGTGGTGCAGCTCTCGCTGACCTTCGACCACCGGGTCTGCGACGGCGGTACGGCGGGCGGCTTCCTGCGCTATGTGGCGGACTGCGTCGAACAGCCGGCGATGCTGCTGCGCACGCTGTAGCGAGACATCCCGAACGAAGGGCACGGAAAGCGCCGAAATTCCCGGGAGGTTCGGCCCGGGCGCACCGTCGGGCGCTTCGAACGCGTGATCGCGGCTCATACTTCACCCATGACCGCCTATGACGCCATCGTGCTCGCCGGAGGTGCCGCCAAGCGGCTCGGCGGCGCCGACAAGCCAGGGGTACGGGTCGGGGGCAGAGCGCTGCTCGACCGGGTGCTGGCCGCCTGTGACGAGGCCGGCAGGACCGTTGTCGTGGGCGGTCGGCGGCCCACGGTACGGCCGGTGCGTTGGGCGCGCGAGGAGCCGCCCGGCGGCGGGCCCCTGGCCGCGCTGGACGCGGGGGTGCGGTGCGTGGAGGCCGACACCGTGCTCGTACTCTCCGCGGATCTGCCGTTCCTGGGGAAGCCGACGGTGCGGCGGCTGGTCGGGGCGCTGGAGACCAGCGGGCGGGAGGCGGCGCTCCTGACCGACGCGGACGGACGTGACCAGCCGCTGGTCGCCGCGTACCGCGCGGAGCCGCTGCGTCGTGAACTCGCCCTTCTCGCAACGGAGTACGGCAATCTGCGCGGGCTTCCGCTGCGCTTGCTGCCGGCCGAACTCGAACTCGCCCGGGTCGATGACGATCCCCTCGCCTCCTTCGACTGCGACACCTGGGAAGACATCTCCACGGCCCGGGCCCGGATCAGGGAGCATGGAACTGTGCTGGATGAATGGATCACCGCGGTCAAGGACGAACTCGGCATCGAGCTGGATGTCGACATCCGCGTTCTGCTCGACCTCGCCCGGGACGCCGCGCACGGCGTCGCCCGCCCCGCAGCTCCGCTGACGACCTTCCTGGTCGGCTACGCGGCGGGCCGGGCCGCCGGTGACGGCCCCGAGGCCGTCGCCGAAGCGTCCCGCAAGGCCGTGGCGCTCGCCGCCCGCTGGGCGGACGAGACGAAGGGCGACGAAGCGGGATGACGCCCCGGGACCGGGAGTCCGAGGAGATCGAGGAAGCGCTGGCCTTGGTCGGCAGAAAGCCGCCCCCACCGAGCGCCCCGCCGGGTGCCGGCAGCCCGGACCGGGGCCATGGCAATGGCGGAGGCACACACGGTGCCGGTTCCGGAGCTTCGGTGTCCGGCGCCGATCGGACCGACAGCCCGGACCCGGGCACTGTCCGGGGCGACGGCCCGGACCCGGGCCGGGGGACGGGCCGGAACAGCGGCGGGGACGGCGGCGACGGCCTGGACTCGGGCCGGGCGGCGGACCGGAAGCACGGCGCCGGCCCCGGCTCCTCCGCGCCCGGCGCCAGCCGGGGTGGCAGCCCGGAACCGGGCCGGGGCGCAGCGGAAGGGCACGGCTCACATCCCACCGCCGGATCCGGGACACCTGCCCCGGGCCGTGGTGCCGCTCACGGCGCGCATGCCGCCGACGGGCGGCACTGTGCCCGGGCTTGGGAAGAAGCCCGCGCCATTGCCGAGCGGGCCGGGCGGACCGCGGGGGGCGATCCGGCTCTGCGGGCCGAATCCGTGCCGCTCGACCGGGCGTTGGGGCGGGCGCTCGCCGCGGCGTTGACCGCGCTGACCGATCTGCCGTCCTTCGACACCTCCGCGATGGACGGCTGGGCGGTCTCGGGGCCCGGCCCCTGGACCGTACGGAACGCGCCGGGCGGCCCATCCGAGTCCGAAAACAGTGCCGGGGGCAGCGCCGAGGAGGGTGCCGAAGACAGCGGCATCCTCGCCGGGCAGGCGGCGGCCGCGCCGCTCCCCGACGGTTCCGCGGTACGGATCGCCACCGGCGCCCGGATCCCGCCCGAGGTGACCGCCGTGATCCGCAGCGAACACGCCCGGACCGACAGCGGCGGCCGTCTCCACGCCGAGCGCGAGGTCGCGCCCGGCCAGGACATCAGGCCGCGTGGCCAGGAATGCCGCTCCGGCGACCGGCTGCTGCCCGCCGGTTCTCTGGTGACTCCCGCCGTTCTCGGCCTCGCGGCGGCGGCCGGATACGACGAACTGCTCACCGTCCCCCAGCCCCGCGTCGAGGTACTGGTCCTCGGCGATGAACTGCTCACCAAGGGCCTGCCCCATGACGGCCTGATCCGCGACGCCCTGGGCCCCATGCTCGGGCCCTGGCTCCGCGGGCTTGGCGCCGAGGTCCTCGCCACCCGCCGGATCGGCGATGACGCCGACGCGCTGCACCGTGCGATCACCGGTTCCGAGGCCGACCTTGTCATCACCACCGGCGGTACGGCCGCGGGCCCGGTCGACCACGTCCACCCGGTGCTCCGGAAAGCCGGTGCCGAACTGCTGGTGGACGGTGTTGCCGTACGACCCGGCCACCCCATGCTGCTGGCGAAGCTTGATGGGCAGCCCCGCCATCTGGTGGGGCTGCCCGGCAACCCGCTCGCCGCGGTCTCCGGGCTGCTGACTCTCGCCGAACCCCTGCTGCGCGTGCTGGCCGGACGCTCACCCCGGGTCCCGTACCGGGTGCCGCTCCGTGAGGCGGTGCATGGTCATCCGTACGACACGCGCCTGGTGCCCGTTGTCCATCGCGACGAGGGGCTCGTACCCCTTCATTTCAATGGTCCGGCGATGCTCCGGGGTATCGCTGCCGCCGATGGGCTGGCCGTCGTACCGCCCGGCGGCGCACGGCCCGGTGAGGAACTGGAAGTGCTTGACCTGCCGTGGACGGCCTCGGCCGATGGGCCACTGGAGGGTGTTTCACGTGAAACAGGGTGTTTCACGTGAAACTTCCTGGCCATGACGCTATGGCCCGGCATGCCGACGAATATCTGGTGACCTCCCGGGTGAAGCTTCCGCGCCGCAGGGCTGTACGCCCGCTGCGCCAGGTGAGTCGGCGCCTGCTGATGGCCCTGTTCGTGCTGGCCCTGACGGTGTTCATCGTCTACATCGACAACGAGGGCTACCACGACAACTCCGACGACTCGGTCGACTTCCTCGACGCCGTCTACTACGCCACCGTCACCCTCTCCACCACGGGTTACGGCGATATCGTCCCGTACAGCGACAGCGCCCGGCTTGCGAATGTGCTGCTGGTGACCCCGCTGCGGGTGGTTTTTCTCATCATTCTGGTCGGCACCACTCTTGAGGTCCTCACGGAGCGCACCCGGGAGGAGTGGCGGCAGAACCGCTGGAGGTCCAACGTGCGCGACCACACCATCATCGTCGGCTATGGCACCAAGGGGCGGTCGGCGGTCCAGACCCTCTGTGCCACCGGTCTCAAGAAGGACCAGATAGTCATCGTCGACCCGTCGAACAAGGTGATCGAGGCGGCCAACGCGGAAGGGTTCGTCGGGATCGTCGGCGACGCGACCCGCAGCGATGTGCTGCTGCGCGCGGAACTCCAGCGCGCCCGCCAGATAGTCATCGCCACTCAGCGCGATGACACCGCGGTTCTGGTCGCGCTGACGGCACGCCAGCTCAACCGGGCGGCGAAGATCGTCGCCGCTGTGCGCGAGGAGGAGAACGCGCCGCTGCTGCGCCAGTCGGGCGCCGACGCGGTCATCACCAGCGCCAGCGCCGCCGGCCGGCTGCTCGGACTCTCCGTGCTCAGCCCCAGCGCCGGTACGGTGATGGAGGATCTGATCCAACAGGGCAGCGGACTCGACCTCATCGAACGCCCCGTCATAAAGGCCGAAGTGGGCCGCAGCGTAAGGGAGACGGACGATCTGGTGGTGAGCGTGCTGCGCGGCCATCGGCTGCTTGGTTACGACGACCCGGCCGCGAGCCCGCTCCAGTTGACCGACCGTCTGATCACCATCGTCCGCGCCCAGAGCCCCGCCACTCAGGACGGCCCCAACTCGGCATAGGACCAGTCCGGTACACCGGGGGCCCGGCCCGTCCACCGGTGGCAGGTCGCCTTTCCGGCGCCGGGGGGTAGCCTCGCGCCATGCATGCGATCACGATTCCGGAACCCGGTGGCCCCGAGGCGCTTGTATGGGCCGAGGTGCCCGATCCCGTACCCGGCGAGGGCGAGGTCCTCGTCGAGGTCGTGGCGAGCGCGGTCAACCGCGCCGATCTTCTGCAACGGCAGGGCTTCTACGATCCCCCGCCCGGCTCCTCCCCGTACCCCGGCCTGGAGTGCTCGGGGCGGATCACCGCGCTGGGCGCGGGGGTCGCGGGCTGGGCCGTCGGCGACGAGGTGTGCGCACTGCTGGCGGGCGGAGGGTACGCCGAGAAGGTCGCCGTGCCCGCCGGTCAGCTTCTTCCCGTACCGAAGGGGCTGGACCTGGCGACGGCCGCGGCGCTCCCCGAGGTCACCTGCACGATCTGGTCCAACGTGTTCATGATCGCGCACCTCCGCCCCGGCGAGACCCTGCTGGTGCACGGCGGCGCGAGCGGTATCGGCACCATGGCCATCCAGCTCGCCAAGGCGGTGGGCGCGAAGGTCGCGGTCACGGCGGGCAGTCCCGCGAAGCTGGAGCGCTGCGCCGAGCTGGGTGCGGACATTCTGATCGACTACCGCGAGCAGGACTTCGTGGCGGAGATCCGCAAGGCCACGGGCGGCGCGGGGGCGGATGTCATCCTCGACATCGTCGGCGCCAAGTATCTGGACCGGAATGTGAAGGCGCTGGCCGTGAACGGCCGGCTCGCGGTGATCGGCCTTCAGGGCGGGGTGAAGGGCGAACTCAATCTGGGCGCCCTGCTGCACAAGCGCGCCGCCATCACGGCGACCTCGCTGCGCGCGCGCCCGCAGTCGGAGAAGGCGGCGATCGTCGCGGCGGTACGGGAACATGTCTGGCCGCTGATCGAGAACGACGACATCCGGCCGGTGGTGGACCAGTCGCTGCCTCTGTCGGAGGCGGCGGAGGGGCATCGCGCGCTGGAGGCCGGCACGCATATCGGCAAGGTGCTGCTGCTCACGGCGGCGGTGGGCTGACCGGACCGCGACGGGCCGGGGGCCTGCCTCCCCCGGCCCCAGGCTCCGGACATCCGGCCTGAGCTACGCCTCAGCAGTTCTACAGATACGGTCCCGAGCGGATCGCGCCATGGCCCGGGTCGCCTTCTTCGTCCTGGACAGAGCCCGGCGGCAGCGCGCGGCGCATCTGTTCGAGCTGGGCCCTGGCCGCCATCTGCTGGGCGAACAGCGCGGTCTGGATGCCGTGGAAGAGGCCCTCCAGCCACCCCACCAACTGGGCCTGTGCGATACGCAGTTCCGCCTCGGAGGGAATCGCGTCGTCCGTGAAGGGGAGCGAGAGCCGCTCCAGCTCCTCCACCAGCTCGGGGGCGAGCCCGTCCTCCAGCTCCTTCACCGAACCGGCGTGGATCTCCTTGAGCCTGACCCGGCTCGCCTCGTCCAGAGGAGCCGCCCGCACCTCCTCCAGAAGCTGCTTGATCATGCTGCCGATGCGCATGACCTTGGCGGGCTGTTCGACCATCTCTGTCACGGGAACCTCGCGCGCCTCGTCGGCCCCACCGCCGCCGAGCGCCATCCCGTCCTGTCCCACCACTAGGACATGGGGGCTCTCCTGCGACCGTTCGTTACTCGGCATCTCCATACGGCCCATTGTCTCGCACGTGTGCGTCACCACGGTGTGTGCCCCCGTACGGAGGTGATCCACCTTCGTACGGGGGCACGATGCACAGGCGCCGCCTGCCTCGGAAACCGGTCCGGCAGGCCCTGTCACGTGGCCGCGCGGCGCCCCAGTGTCCGGTGCGAGCGGGTGACCAGCGCCGCCAGGACCGCCGCGCCCAGCGGGACGGCGATCAGCAGCGCGGCCAGCGTCCCCCACGGGATGACAACGGGCACGTACGGCAGCGAGACGGAATTCAGACCCTCGTCGAGCGCCTTGTGGTACGCGTTCAGGCTGCTGCGCCGCTCCGTGAGCCGGAGTCCGATCGCCGGGAGCACCCCGGCCGCCGAACCCAGCAGCACACCCATCACCGCCACCACCCCGCACTGGAATCCGCTGAGCGTCCTGCGGACCCGCGACGGGGCGCCGACCGCGGCGAGCGTCTTGAGGTCGCTCTCGGCGTCGGCCTGGGCGAGCCCGGTCGCGATCCCGGCAGCGCCGATGGTGACCAGTCCGGCGAAGACCGTCAGCGCCAGCAGCACGATGTTGGTCTCGCTGGTGAAACCGGCCTCGATATCGAGCTGCACCGAGCTGCCGGTCTTGTCCAGCTCGCTCTCCAGCTTCTGCTTCTGGGTGTCGCTGGGCGGGGCGCTGGTGGTGAAGTACGCGCCGACCGGGACGGTGCTCAGACCCGCGGCCCTGGCCGTGGCCGGGGTCAGCAGCATCGTGACGCCGTACGCGTTCGGGTCCCCGGACACCTGGTAGGCCGGGATCGACTTGACGACGCCGGGCGCCGGCAGGTTCTTCACTATGGCCTCGGCGGCCTTCTCCCTGTCCGTGATCAGCCGGATGCCGATCTTCCCGTCCGTATCGACGTTGCGCTTGTCGAACGAGACGGCCTTGCCGTCCGCCAGCGCCTTCACCGCCGCCGGATCGTCGATGCCGAGGACCTTCATCACCGCGGCGTCACCCACCAGCACACCGCCGTTGACATAGCTGTAGACCGAGCTCTCCTTGCAGCGCCAGTCCTTGAGGAGTTTGCGCCGCTCGGCCTTGCTGAACTTCTCCGCGGGGTCCTCCGTGCCCGTGTACCAGAGCGGGCACTGCTGGGCCTCCGGTACGACCACTTCGTACTCTCCGCAGCCGTCCTCGCGGCCCCACATCGGGCAGCTCGGCCTGCCGACGGAGATCCGGTCCACATCGGCCCGTACGTCGGTGGGAAGGATCTTCTCGACCGCCGTGCGCACGGTCGGGACGGCCCGGCCGCCCTCTTCGTCGATCATGACGGAGACGGCGCCATGGGGGAGCTGCGGGGTGTACGAGGCCCGCTGCTGGGCATCCTGGCTCGCGGTGTACGTGGAGACCGCCACCGTGCCCGCGACCGCGGCCAGCACCGCCGCCACGGCGGGGGCCGTGCGGCCCCGGTTCCGTACGGCGTCCCGCAGCGCCAGCCGCGGCGAGAGCGGCAGCCAGCGGCCGGTCCTGCCGAACAGCCCGACCAGCGCAGGGGTCAGCGCGACCACGCCCAGCTCAGCGATGGCGCTGCCGCCCGCGACGACCGCGAACTGATCGGTCATGGTCGAGCCGTACAGTGCGATCACCGCGCCCAGGGCGACCGCGATCAGGCCCAGCACCGGCAGCACCCTGCTGCTTCCGCGCACGCCCCGGCGGCCGGTGAGTGAGGCCAGGACGGTCTGCCGGGAGGCGGTGACGGCCGGGACGATCGCCGCCAGCAGACCGGTGAGCACGGCGAGCAGCGCGATCCCGAGGAGTTCCAGTGGCCGGACGTCGAAGGCACCGAAGCGCTGGCCGATGTAGTCCTCAAGGACAGGACGCAGGGCATAGGTGAGGCCCAGGCCCAGGACCGTACCGACCACGGCCGAGGCGACACCGATCACCAGACCGCCGCCGAGGACGATGGCCCGGATATGGCGCCGGTCACCGCCATTGGCACCGACAAGGCCGAGCTGGCGCCGCGAGCGGCGGGCGCCGACCGCGAAGGCCGGGCCTGCCAGCAGACAGATCTCCAGCATGGCGAGGCCGACGATGGTGCCGGCCGCGGCCAGCTGGGTGGTGTTGCTGTCCTGGTATTCGTGCCGGCTCTCCTGCTTGTACAGGGGCACATCCGCGTCGGCGGGCGGGTGCAGGGTCACGGCACGCGAGATCACCTTGATCCCATGAGTGTTGGCCTGCTGCACCATGTTCCACGTGAAACCACCCGGCGCGCGCACGAGATGGGTGGTGCGCGGTTCGACCCCCGGCAGCCCATCGGCCTGGAGCGCCTTGTCGAGCGGGGCCAGCAGCGCCCCGGGAAGCGCGTTGACCTGGTCGGTGTCCAGCGAGTCGGGCAGTTCGTACGCGCCGACGATCCGGTACGTGGCATCGAGGCCGCGGGCGGAGAGCTCTGAGCCCACCCGTAGCCCGCTGACCTCCAGGAAGTGGCTGGTCGCCGCGACCTCGCCGCCCTTCTCGGGGAACCGGCCCTCATTGAGGCGCAGCAGGCCGCGGGCGATGGGGTCCGAGGCCTTCAGCTCACGGATCTCGGTCTGGAGCAGGCCGTGCGTGGTACGGAGCTTCGCGCGGGCCAGGGTGTCCTCAAGGGTGGTGGCACCCGCCGGAATGACCTTGGTGACATCGCCGGGCCCGCTCGGCCAGGGCCCGTTGTCGAAGTCGCCCACCGGCGAGTAGGTGTCGCCCGTGGGGCTCTGGTAGATGGCGTGCCCGCCCAGCTCGGGGTCGCTGACCTCGGCGTCGGCCCGTCCGAGCGTACGGTCGAGCTGCTCCTCGGTGGACAGTTGCGCGCTGCGTACGGTCAGATCGAAGGCGCTCACCCCGAGGATGGGCAGCGCGATCATGGCGAGGACCAGAAAGCTGCGGCCCTTGTAGCGCCAGGCGTCGCGGCGGGCTATGCGCAGCGCGGCACGCCAGGAGTGGTACCAGGTCTTCACAGTTCGGCCGCCTGGCCCGTGAGCAGCGAGTCCGCCTGGCTGCGGATGGTCTGGTCGACGACCGCGCCGTCCCGCAGGAAGACCACCCGGTCCGCCCAGGCCGCGAAGCGCGGCTCATGGGTGACCAGCACACCGGCGGCGCCCGCGTCGCAGCGGGTGCGCAGCAGGGCGAGCACGGACTCGCCCGTCTCGGAGTCCAGTGCCCCGGTCGGTTCGTCGGCGAGTACGAGCCGCCGGTCGCCGACGAGCGCGCGGGCTATCGCCACCCGCTGCTGCTGGCCGCCGGACATCTCGTCGGGGAACCGGTCGGCGAGCTGCTCCAGCCCCATCTCGGTCAGCGCGGCCACGGCCTCGGTGCGTGCCTTGCGCGCGGAGGTGCCGTCGAGTTCCCGGGGCAGCGCGATGTTCTCGGCGGCGGTGAGGGCGGGGATGAGGTTGTAGTCCTGGAACACATAGCCGATGCTGCGGCGGCGCAGGGCCGCGAGCCGCTTGCGGTCGATGGTGGTGATGTCGGTGCCCTCGACGATCACCCGGCCCGAGCTGGGGCTGTCGAGCCCGCCCGCGATGGTCAGCAGCGTGGACTTGCCGGAGCCCGAGGGTCCCATGACGGCGACCAGTTCGCCGGGGAAGACATCGAGGTTGATACCGCGCAGGGCATGGACCTCGGTGGCGCCACTGCCGTGGACACGGGTCAGCTCCTGGAGTTGCAGCACGGGCTGCTGGGACGGTCGTGCGTTTTCAGGCATAAGGGATCCCCCTTGGGCGTGCGGGCACGTACGGGTGTGTGTGAGGTACGTGCTGAATCAGGAAGGCGGGTGGGGTCAGGACGAACGCGCGTCGGTGCGACCGGACGGGTGGCTCTCGGCGGGGCTCTGTGCGGGGCTCTCCGAGGGGCTCTGTACGGCGCCGTCCGACGGCCGGTCGTTCGGTTCCGGCAGCAAGGAGAGCCGGATCAGCCGGGCTTCGCAGTGGTCGAGCCAGCGGGCCTCGGCCTCGGTCTGGAAGATGAGCTGTTCCAGTACGAGCAGCCAGGCCACTTCGTGCCGGTCCGCCGGGACCGCCTCCAGGGCCTGCGCCTTCAGCCGGGTGTAGTCCTGCATCGCCTGGATGGTGTGGTGACGCTGCGACTGGATGACCTCCCGGATGTCGACACCGGGCGCGCCCACCGCCATGGCGAGCTTGATCGCCAGCTCGTCGCGGGGCGGGCTGGTGCGGTCGACGGGCCTGCGGAACCAGGCCTTCAGCTCGGAGCGCCCGGCGTCCGTGATCACGTACAGCGCATGGCCCGCGGGGTCCTCCCCGTCCTGCGTGACCATGCCGTCGCGCTCCAGACGGCCGAGGGTCGTATAGACCTGGCCGACATTGAGCGGCCAGGTGGCGCCGGTGCGGGACTCGAACTCCGTACGGAGCTGGGAGCCGTAGCGCGGGCCACGTTCCAAGAGGGCCAGCAGCCCATGGCGAATCGACATACTGAGTATGTATACCGAGTATGGAGTGTCCCGCAAGCGACCTGAGGCGGACGTCATAAGTCCGCCGTAAGAATGACGTCGAGGTCGGGGACGGGTCCGGTACGAGCCCGGGGGCAGGCCGGGAGGGCCGGTCAGCGGCGCCGGAGCCGCAGTCCGAGGAACCCGAGCCCCAGGCCGATCAGCGTGATTCCGGTGCCCAGGGTCAGCACCGGGATGGGGTGCGAGGCGGTGCCGGTGACCGTCCGCGAGCCGGGTTCGCGGGCGGCGGCGGGCGGGCGGCGAGGGGCCTCGGAGTCCTCGGGCGACTCCACGAGGTCCTCCGGGGACTCCTCCGTGGCCAGGCCGTCCGTACCCTCGTCCGTCTCGGCGGTCTCGTCCGTGCCCCTGGTCCCTCTCGCCTTGCCCGTCTCCTCTGCCGTGTCTTCGCTCGTATCTTCGCTCGTGTCCTCGCTGTCATGGGTGGGCGGCGCGTGCTCGGAGGGCGAGGTGCGGGGGCGGGTGGTGGAGGGCGCGGTGGACGCCTTCGGGGGGCGGTGGGTGGGGTGCGCCGGGTGCTCGGAAGGGCCCGGATCCGTCTCCTCCTCGGGGCCGATGCCCGCGTCCGTCCCTGGATCGGCCTCGGCGTCCCGGCCCGGCTCTTCGTCCGTGCCCCAGTCCCACCACTTCGGCTCGTGGTCCGCCGCCGGGTCCCCGCCCGTGTCCGTATCGGCGTCCGCGCGCGAGTCTCCGGCGTCGGGCGCCTCGGGTCTTCCGGGGTGCGGGCGTCCTTCGCCGGCCGGGCGGCCCGCCATGGAGATGTCGAACTCGGGGGCGGCCGTCGGATGGGCGGGGGGTGGGACTGACTCCTCGGCGTATGCGACAGGTGCGGTCATCAGCAGCGACGCGACCGCGAGCGCGCAGGGAGTGCGGAGCGTAGGAGTCACCGACTCAGCGTCACATGTAATGATAATTCCGGCATCTCGGGAAGCTCATCCGGGTACCGCCAAGCCTCGGCGCCAGAGGTCAAGCCTCAGTACCGGGGGTCAAGCCTCAGTACCGGGGGTCAAGCCTCAGTACCGGGTATGCCCGCAAAAGCGGGTGCATCCCGAAGCGGGTACGCCCCCGTACTACCCCGCGTTCCCTGCTACCCCGCGTTCCCCGTCGAGACCGTCAGCTCGAACTCCTGGTCCCTGGGCAGGATGGCCGCGCCCGGACGCGGGTACTGGTCGATCACGATGTCCTGCGCCTGCGACCCGTCGTCCTCGGACTTCACCGCCGCCCAGGTCCAGCCCGCCTCACGCAGGCAGTCCTTCACCGAGAGGATGTCCTTGTAGCGCAGGTCGGGGGCCGTCACCTTCGACGGATCGAGCCCGTCCTCCGTGGCGTCCGTGCACTCCGTCGCGTCGATCGTCCGGTTGCGCTCCGGGTCGCGGTGGCCGCTCGACGTGTCCGACGAGTACGAGGAGTCGCGGTTCGGCGGGGCGTCCGTGCCACCGGTGCCCGAGTCGTCCTTGTTGAACGAGAGCGCCGCTATGAGACCGCCGACGGCCAGGATCGCGACCGCTATCGACCCCACGATGACCGGCATGTTCCGCCTGCCGCCACCGCCGTGCCCGCCGCCATGACCGCCGTGCGCGCCATGGCCGCCACGCCCGCCCCCGGGCGCCGTCGCGGGCTGCGGCGACATCACGTACGGCTGCGGCGTCGGCGGCATCGGCTGCTGGGGAGCCTGGTACGCCGCCGGGGCCTGCTGCGGATGCGGATGCTGCGGATAGCCGTACCCGGGCCCCGGAGGCGTCGGTGCCGGGGTCGGCGGACCGTACGACCCGGGGCTGTACGGCGTCTGCACCCCCTGCGCCGACGGCGCCTGCCCCGACTGGTCCACCGGCGGGAAGACCGCCGAGCCCACACCGGAACCGCTGTTCTGCGGAGTGCCCGGCACGATCACCGGAGCGCCCGTCTGACCCGCCGTCAGCACCCGGGCGCACTCGTCACGCATCGCCGCCGCGCTCGGGAAACGCTCGTTCGGGTTCTTCTTCAGCGCCCGCGCGACCAGCGCGTCCACCGCCGGGGTGACCGACCGGTTGATGCTGGACGGAGCGACCGGCTCCTCCTGCACATGCGCGTACGCGATCGCCAGCGGCGAGTCCGCGTCGAACGGCAGCCGGCCCGTCAGAAGCTGGAAGAGCATGATGCCGACCGAGTACAGGTCGGAGCGGGCGTCCACCGCTCGCCCGAGGGCCTGCTCGGGCGAGAGGTACTGCGGGGTGCCGACGACCATGCCGGTCTGGGTCATCGACGTGACCCCCGACTGCATGGCGCGCGCGATGCCGAAGTCCATCACCTTGACGACGCCGCGCTTGGTCATCATCACGTTGCCCGGCTTGATGTCCCGGTGGACCAGGCCCATCTCATGGCTGGTCTCCAGCGCGGCCAGCACATCGGCCGTCACCTTGAGCGCCTTGTCCGCCGGCATCGCGCCGTACTGCGTGATGTCCCGCTGGAGCACCGAGCCGAGCGGCTGCCCCTCCACGTACTCCATGACGATGTACGGCATGAGCGCGCCGTCCAGCTCGTCCTCGCCGGTGTCAAAGACCGAGACGATATTGGTGTGCGACAGCTTGGCGACGGCCTGCGCCTCGCGCCGGAAGCGCTCGCGGAAGGACTGCTCGCGCCCCAGCTCCGTGTGCAGGGTCTTGATGGCGACCTGACGGTCCAGCGCCGAGTCGTACGCGAGGTACACGGACGCCATCCCGCCTTCGCCGAGCAGGTCGCGAAGCTGGTACCGGCCGCCCGCGACCGAACCGCCCGCGTAGCGGCCGTGTGCGCCGTGCTGGCTCATGACTGTGCTTCCCCCCTCGGCGCGCCGGCGCTGTCCGGTCCTGCGGTCCTGGACGCGATGGTGCTCACGCGGTGATCCCGTTATTACGCGCCAAGTCTGCCCGAGGGCAGTGACACGTCAAGCCGGGTGCCCGTTCCGTGACCGTACGCACAACAAGCGTCTCGGAAGCGTTACAGGAAAGGCATGGAACGAACGCATGGAGAGGGTGGAGCGAGCAGGGAATTTGCGTGGGTATCGGGTTGCCGGGTTTCATGTCCGGTCCACCGTGGACCGGTGTGTCATACGGAGGCTGTAGCGTGATGTGGCACAGCCACCTCTGAGAAACCCATCCCTGAAACACGTACATACCGCGGACCGCGTACGCGGTCGTGAAGCGGACGGAAACGACGGCGAGGACTGATGGCACCCGAACCCGAAGCAGGCGGCGGAGTGTCGGATGCCGCGGACTCCTGGGGCGATGGCGGCCTGGTCGGAGGGCTGGTCGGCGACGGCCGCTACCGGATGACCCACCGTCTCGGCCGTGGCGGCATGGCCGAGGTGTTCGCGGCGGAGGACGTACGGCTCGGGCGCACCGTGGCGGTCAAGCTGCTCCGCGCCGATCTCGCGGAGGACCCGGTCTCCAAGGCCCGGTTCACCCGCGAGGCACAATCGGTCGCCGGGCTCAACCACCACGCGGTGGTGGCGGTGTACGACTCCGGCGAGGACACGGTCAACGGGCAGACCGTGCCGTACATCGTGATGGAGCTGGTCGAGGGCCGCACCATCCGTGATCTGCTGGTCAACGCCGAGGCGCCGCCGCCCGAGCAGGCGTTGATCATCGTCTCCGGTGTGCTGGAGGCCCTCGCGTACTCGCACCAGCACGGCATCGTGCACCGGGACATCAAGCCCGCCAATGTGATCATCACCGACGCTGGCGCGGTCAAGGTGATGGACTTCGGCATCGCGCGTGCCCTGCACGGCGCGCAGTCGACGATGACCCAGACCGGCATGGTCATGGGCACGCCCCAGTACCTCTCCCCCGAGCAGGCGCTCGGCAAGGCCGTCGACCACCGCAGCGACCTGTACGCCACGGGCTGTCTGCTCTACGAACTCCTCGCGCTGCGGCCCCCGTTCACCGGTGAGACCCCGCTCTCCGTGGTCTATCAGCATGTGCAGGACATTCCGGTGCCGCCCTCCGAGGTCTCGGACGTGGCGCCGCCGGAGCTGGACGGCCTGGTGATGCGCTCGCTGGCGAAGGAGCCGGACGACCGGTTCCAGAGCGCAGAGGAGATGCGCGGACTGGTCCAGTACGGCCTGCAGATGCTCCAGCAGCAGGGCAGCCACACGGGCACCTGGAACACCGGCGCGTTCGACACCCATATCGGCGGCGGCACCCCGGCGATGGGCATGGCCGCGACGACCGCGATGGGCCACCCGCCGCACGGCGACACCTCGCAGAGCCCGATCCTGCCGCCGAGGAATCCGCACGACGGCGCGTACGACGGAGGCCGCAGGGGCGGCGGTGGCGGCAGCAAGATGTGGCTCTTCGTCGCGCTCGCGGTGATCGCCGTGGTGGCGGGCGTGGCGTACGCGGTGAACAGCATGAACGGTACGGACCAGAAGGGCACCTCGGACAAGCCGACGGTCTCGACGAGCGAGGAGACGCCGAGCACCGACGACCCGACGCCGTCCGACGAGCCGAGCGAGACCGAGCAGACGGACGACTCGTCGGGAGGCGGTGACCACTCCAACTGGCCGCCGGCCGACGAGCCGACCGAGTCGCCCAGCGAGACCGAGAAGACGTCGCCGACCCCCACCACCAGCAGCGATACGGGTACGTCGGACGGCGGAGGCGGTACGAGCGACGGCGGGACCACGGGCGAGCCGTCGGGGGATACCTCCTCGACGCCGACGGAGCCGGACGGCGGCGACGGAGGGGACACCGGCGGGTCGCCGGGCACGAGCGGCGATCAGGGCGGCGGTGTTCTCGGCGGCAGCGACAGCGGCGGTACGCCCGGCGGTGGCGGCGCCTGATCACTCCCGGACCGGACCCGGCCGGAGCGCTTCGCGGCGCTCCGGCCGGGTTTTTCGTGGGCGGGGGCAGCCGTCCCGGGCCGGGCCCGCGCTTCCTGGGCCATCGGCCCGGGGTCCCGGGGAGGGGTCGGCCTGGCGGGCTCGCGCTTTCCGGGCCGTCGGCCCGAGGCCCGGAACCGAGCCCGCACTTCTCAAGCCGCCCGCCCGGGGCTCGGCCCGCGCTTCCCGGGCCATCGGCCCGAGGCCCCAGTCACGTCCTCAGTCCGAGAAGGCCTCGCAGACCGCCTCGTACTCCCGTGTCCACCACACCGCGAGGGCCGACACCGCCGCGAACAGCGGGTCGGCCCGCCGGTCGTCGAGCTGGTAGCGCCAGCGCAGCACCCAGAAGTCATTGAGCCGCTCCCACCAAACCCGGTGCACGGCCGCGGCCAGTTCGGAGGCGGCGGCCCCGGCCGCGCGGCGGTAGGCGCGCGCGTACGCCCGTACCTTCGGCAGTTCCAGCTCGCCCGTCGGGCGTACGAAGAAGATCGCCGCGGCCCGTACGGCCTCCTCGGCCCGTGGCTGGACGCCGAGCCGGTCCCAGTCGACGATCGCGGCCGGCTCGCCGCCCCGGTAGAGCAGATTCAGCGGATGGAAGTCGCCGTGCACCCAGCCCGTGGCCGGTTCGGCGCCCGGGGCCGGTCTGCGGTGGGCATGGCGTTCCAGCAGGGCGCGGCGCTCCACGAGCCGGTGCTCGGCGAGGGCGTCGAAGGTGTCGCCGGGGGTACGGCCACGGGCCAGGGCCAGCAGCTCGTCGATCAGCTCGAAGGTGTCGGCCGGGTCCGGGCTGTCGTGGCTGCCCCGGTCAAGAATGCCCTGGTCGAGGCCCTCGCCGTGCAGGCCGTCACGGCTCTCGTCGTACAGGCTCCGGTCGTACGGGCTCTGGTCGTACAGGCTGTCGTCGTACGGGCCCTTGTGGAGCGGCGGCGCGAAGTCCCGTCGCATCACCCGCTCCAGACAGGTGTGCACCCTGCCGAGGAGTCCGCCGAGGCGCCGCGACTCCGCGGCCGTGAGCTGCGAGCCGTCGCGGTGGCGCCCCTCGACCCACGGGTGCAGGGCGTAACAGCGGCCCTCGATCACCGCGACGGTGTCGCCGTCCGCGCTCTCCATGGGCGGCGCGACGGGCACGCCGAGCGCCTGGAGCCGCTGGGTGGCGCGGTGCTGACGGGTGATGAGCTGGTGGTCGCCGTCGAGATGGTGCTTCAGGAAGAAGGTGCCGCGCGTGGTGAAGACCCGGTATCCGCGGTTGAGGAGCCCCTGGGCCACGGGCTCGCAGGACAGCGGCTCGCCCGCGTTCCGGTAGCGGCGCAGCAGCGCGCGGACCGGAGGCGCGGCGTGACCGGCCTGTCCGGCCTGTCCGGCCTGTCCGGCATGACCGGTCTGAGCGGCATGGCCGGTACGGGCCGCGGGGATCGCAGGACTCGTGGGGGCGGCGGAGCGCCCGAAGAGTTCGGTACGGATCGGAACGGGTTTCGCGTGGCCGGCACGGGCGGCGACGGGCTGGGCGAGGGGCTGGGGGATCACGACAGGCGCGGCAGGCGTAGCGATTTCATATGAGCGCGGCACTTGTCAGATGTTAGATCACGCAGCGTGTCTGCTTGGTCGCTCTCGGGAGTAGTCGAGCGTGTGTACGGTGACAAACTGCGGCACAAGCCGCATATAGACCGGATCGAACGGTTCTCCGTCCACCCGACGCGGCCCATTACCGAACAGCGCCAGCTCAGGAGCGGTCGGCTGGATGATCTCGGCCGTACCGGTGAACTGCACCGACCACCGGTCGGTCTCGTCGCTGGCGAAGTTGTCCGCGCCGTACGCCACCACTCCGCCGCCGCACGCCCGGTGGTAGCCGTGGCCGGCGTGCATCCGCAGCAGGACCGAGCCGCCCGTCACCACATGGCGGGCCGGGGCCACGAACGGCAGGGCCCGCATGCTCGTCGCGACCCGTCCGTACGAGACGCGGTTGAGCAGCTCTATGGCGCGGAGTTCCTCGGTGGACATGTTGTCCACTCTCCGTCACGAACCCACCCCGTCAACAGAGGACGCGGCCCTTCAACCGAGGGACGTTGGTCCCGGTTGGGACAGGCCCCGCCGCGGTACGAGGGTCCCGCGACGCCGCCGCGCCGTACGCCTCAACACGCCCGGCCCTCCGCCCGGCCGGTGCGCAGCCCTCCGCCCGGCAGGCCGCCGCGCCGTACGGCTCAGCCCTTCTCGGCCTTCAGCCGGGCCACGTACGCCGCCGCCTGCGAGCGCCGCTCCATGCCCAGCTTGGAGAGCAGGCTGGAGACATAGTTCTTGATCGTCTTCTCCGCGAGATGCAGCCGCTCACCGATGGCCCGGTTGGTCATGCCCTCGCCGATCAGATCCAGGATCTTGCGCTCCTGGTCCGTCAGCGCGGCCAGCTTGTCGTCGCCCTTGGGCCCCGTACCGCTGCGCAGCCGCTCCAGCACCCGGGCCGTGGCCACCGGGTCGAGCAGCGAACGGCCCGCGGCGACATCCCGTACCGCCGTCAGCAGCTCGTTCCCGCGGATCGCCTTCAGCACATAACCCGAGGCCCCGGCCATGATCGCGTCGAAGAGCGCCTCGTCGTCGGCGAAGGAGGTGAGCATCAGGCACTTGACGTTCTCGTCCAGCGAACGGATCTCGCGGCAGACCTCCACGCCGCTGCCGTCGGGCAGCCGTACGTCCAGCACGGCCACATCGGGGTGCGTCGCCGGAATCCTGGCCATCGCGTCGGCGGCCGTGCCCGCTTCGCCTACGACCTCGATGTCATCCTCGACGGACAGAAGCTCGTAGACACCCCGCCGTACGACTTCATGGTCATCGACCAGAAATACCGTAATTTTTCCTTCTTGCTGCACAGAATTCAGTCTCACACACTCACCCCCCTCCTGCCCTTCCCTGGTTCGGATCAGCGGGATAACGTGCCGTTGTTCCGGCGGCCTGCGAGGCTGTGACCAGTGGTATTCCAGACTTTGCCGATTTACTTGGAAATCCAAGCAAAAATGCAGGTCAGATGGGGTTTCGCAGTAATGCTGCCCACTGGGTAACGTGCCTGTGACAGAGCGCTCGCCGGGGCACCTGTCACGCCTGTTCCGACCGGGAGGCACCCACCCCGTGCCCTCGGCGAGGACAGGCGAGCCGCACTGGTTCCCGGCGGATCCCGGGGGCCGGACAGACGGAGGAGCACGCACGTGACCGTGGAGAGCACTGCCGCGCGCAAACCGCGACGCAGCAGCGGCACCAAGCGCGCCAGCGCGAAGAGGACGCCGCAGCCACAGAGTTCCGACCCCCAGCTCGTACAGTTGCTCAGCCCGGAGGGCGAGCGAGTCGAGCACCCGGAGTACCGGATCGACCCGACCCCGGACGAGCTGCGCGGGCTGTACCGGGACATGGTCCTGACCCGCCGCTTCGACGCCGAGGCCACCGCGCTCCAGCGCCAGGGCGAGCTGGGACTGTGGGCATCACTGCTGGGCCAGGAGGCCGCGCAGATCGGCTCGGGGCGCGCGCTGCGCGACGACGACTACGTCTTCCCGACCTATCGCGAGCACGGCGTGGCCTGGTGCCGGGGCGTCGACCCGACCAATCTGCTCGGCATGTTCCGGGGCGTGAACCACGGCGGCTGGGACCCCAACAGCAACAACTTCCACCTCTACACGATCGTGATCGGCTCGCAGACGCTGCACGCCACCGGCTATGCCATGGGCGTCGCCAAGGACGGCGCGGACTCCGCCGTCATCGCGTACTTCGGGGACGGCGCCTCCAGCCAGGGCGATGTCGCCGAGTCGTTCACCTTCTCCGCGGTCTACAACGCGCCGGTCGTCTTCTTCTGCCAGAACAACCAGTGGGCGATCTCCGAGCCCACCGAGAAGCAGACCCGGGTGCCGCTCTACCAGCGCGCGCAGGGGTACGGCTTCCCGGGCATCCGGGTCGACGGCAATGACGTGCTCGCCTGTCTGGCCGTGACGCGCTCCGCGCTGGAGCGGGCGCGCCGGGGTGAGGGACCCACGCTGGTGGAGGCCTTCACGTACCGGATGGGCGCGCACACCACCTCCGACGACCCGACCAAGTACCGCGCGGACGAGGAGCGCGAGGCCTGGGAGGCCAAGGACCCGATCCTGCGGCTGCGCCGCTGTCTGGAGCGCGAGGGCCACGCCGACGAGGCGTTCTTCACGGCGCTGGACGAGGAGAGCGAGGCGCTGGGCAAGCGGGTACGGGAGGTGGTGCGAGCGATGCCCGACCCGGACCCGATGGCGATCTTCGACCATGTCTACGCGGACGGGCACACGCTCGTCGACGAGGAGCGCGCGCAGTTCGCCGCGTACCAGGCGTCCTTCGCGGACAACGACAACGACACCGCCGCTGAGACCGCCCCCGCCGCCGAGGGGAGTAAGTGATCATGACCGTACAGAAGCTGCCGATCGCCAAGGCCATCAACGAGTCGCTCCGCAAGGCCCTCGACACCGACCCCAAGGTCCTGATCATGGGCGAGGACGTCGGCAAGCTCGGCGGTGTCTTCCGTGTCACGGACGGGCTCCAGAAGGACTTCGGCGAGGGCCGGGTCATCGACACCCCGCTCGCCGAGTCGGGCATCATCGGCACGGCCATCGGTCTCGCGCTGCGCGGGTACCGGCCGGTGGCGGAGATCCAGTTCGACGGTTTCGTCTTCCCGGCGTACGACCAGATCGTCACCCAGCTCGCGAAGATGCACGCCCGCGCGCTGGGCAAGATCAAGATGCCGGTCGTGATCCGGATTCCGTACGGCGGCGGCATCGGCGCGGTCGAGCACCACAGCGAATCGCCCGAGGCGCTGTTCGCGCATGTGGCGGGGCTGAAGATCGTCTCGCCGTCGACGGCGTCGGACGCGTACTGGATGATGCAGCAGGCCATCCAGAGCGATGACCCGGTGATCTTCTTCGAGCCGAAGCGGCGCTACTGGGACAAGGGCGAGGTCAACACCGAGGCCATCCCGGGTCCGCTGCACCGGGCGCGGGTGGCGCGCGAGGGCTCGGACCTCACGCTCGCGGCGTACGGTCCGATGGTGAAGGTCTGCCTCGAAGCCGCCGCGGCGGCCGAGGAGGAGGGCAGGTCGCTGGAGGTCCTCGACCTCCGCTCGATGTCCCCGATCGACTTCGAGACGATCCAGGCGTCGGCGGAGAAGACGCGCCGGCTGGTCGTGGTGCACGAGGCACCGGTCTTCTTCGGCTCGGGCGCGGAGATCGCCGCTCGTGTCACGGAGCGGTGCTTCTACCATCTTGAGGCGCCGGTGATCCGGGTCGGCGGCTATCACTCGCCGTATCCGCCGGCGCGGCTGGAGGACGAGTACCTCCCGGGCCTGGACCGGGTGCTCGACGCCGTCGACCGCTCGCTCGCGTACTGAGGAGTGCCGTGACCATGACTGCTGACACTTCCACCGGCCCATCGGCCGCCGGCTCCCCGGACCGCTACCGCGAGTTCAGGATGCCCGATGTGGGCGAGGGCCTGACCGAGGCCGAGATCCTCAAGTGGTACGTACAGCCGGGCGACACGGTGACCGACGGCCAGGTGGTGTGCGAGGTGGAGACGGCGAAGGCGGCCGTCGAACTGCCGATCCCGTACGACGGGGTGGTGCACGAGCTGCGGTTCGGGGAGGGCACGACGGTCGATGTCGGCGTGTCCATCATCACGGTGGACGTGGCGCCGGGGAGCGGGGCGGCGCCGGCTCCTGAACCGTCCGCCACTGCGCCCGCGCCTGCGCCGTCCGCTCCGGTGCCGACTCCGGAACCGGAGACGGGCGACGAGCCGAAGGGCCGTCAGCCCGTGCTCGTCGGGTACGGAGTGGCCGACGCGCCCACGAAGCGCCGCCCGCGCCGGGGTACGTCCGTACCCGGGCAGGCGGCGGAGGCGGGGGACGTGGCCCGGAGCGCGGCTGCCGCGATCCAGGCGGAGATGAACGGGGCGGCGCCTGCCGCGGCGCCTGCCCCTGAGGTACCTGCCCCCGCGCCTGTGGCCGGCGCGCGTCCGCTCGCCAAGCCGCCGGTGCGCAAGCTCGCCAAGGACCTCGGCGTGGACCTGGCGACGATCACACCGACGGGCCAGGGCGGGATCATCACCCGCGAGGACGTCTACGCGGCGGCTGCCCCGGCGACGGCGGCGGCCGTGGCGGCTGTGGCGGCGACTTCGGTGGCCGCGACTTCGGTGGCCGCGCCGGAGGCCGTACAGGCGCCCGCGCCCGTGACTCCGGTGGCACAGGCCTCTCACGGCCGGGAGACCCGTATCCCCATCAAGGGGGTACGGAAGGCCACCGCGGCCGCCATGGTGGGCAGCGCGTTCACCGCGCCGCATGTCACGGAGTTCATCACCGTTGACGTGACGCGCACGATGAAGCTGGTCGAGGAACTGAAGTCCGACAAGGACATGGCAGGCCTGCGCGTCAACCCGCTGCTCCTCATCGCCAAGGCCCTCCTGGTCGCCATCAAGCGCAACCCGGAGGTCAACGCGGCCTGGGACGAGGCGAACCAGGAGATCGTGGTCAAGCACTACGTCAACCTGGGCATCGCGGCCGCCACCCCGCGCGGTCTGATCGTCCCGAACATCAAGGACGCCCACGACAAGACCCTGCCCCAACTGGCCGCCGCCCTCGGCGAACTGGTCGCCACGGCCCGCGAGGGCAGGACCACCCCGGCGGCCATGCAGGGCGGCACGGTGACCATCACCAACGTCGGCGTCTTCGGCGTCGACACCGGTACGCCCATCCTCAACCCGGGCGAGTCGGCGATCCTGGCGGTCGGCGCGATCAAGCTCCAGCCCTGGGTCCACAAGAACAAGGTCAAGCCCCGCCAGGTCACCACCCTGGCCCTCTCCTTCGACCACCGCCTGGTCGACGGCGAACTGGGCTCCAAGGTCCTGGCGGACACGGCGGCCATCCTGGAATCCCCGAAGCGCCTGATCACCTGGTCCTGACCGCTTCCCGTACGCACTACCGCCCGGCCCCGGAACCCGCTCACAGGGTTCCGGGGCCGGACTCGTCCGGGCGGCGCCGGAGCGCCGCGAGGCCTTCCCGCGGTCCGGAGGGGCGTGCCGCGCTCTGCCTTCCATGCGCGCCGAGTGAGTACTCGATTACTCACGACGTGCTCGCGCCCGCCTGGAATCGTGGCCGACGACAGGGCCAGCCGCCTCCCTGGCCGGCAGGTGCCGGTCGTCCGGCGGTGGCCTGGCCATCCTGGTTCTCTCCGAGGGAGTCGGCTCATGTCCACCACTCCGCAGGTACGAACACGTCATCCACTCGTTCTCGTAGCGATCGCCTTGTTCACCATCGTCAGCATCACCGGCGCCGGCCTTGTCCAGGGACAGTCGGCACAGGCCGCCGACATCAGCGCCTCCAGATCGGCCGCCGCCACGCCGCCCCAGGCCGATCAGTCCGTCTCCGCGCTCCGTACCGCACTGCTGCTGTGGTGGAGTGCCGCGCGTGGCGACAACTTCATTGCCGGTACCGCCGCTGAGGATCAGAGCGCCCGGGAAGCCGGCTACTCGTTCTCCCGCCAAGAGGGCTGGGGTCTGAAAACGCAGGACCCGGGCACCGTGCCGCTGTATCTGTTCTGGAGCGCCGGCCGGGGCGACAACTTCAGCACGGCAACCCAGGTGGGCATCGATTCCGCCTACGCCGCCGGGTACAGCTACGCCGGGATCCAGGCGTACATCTATCCGGTCCAGGTGAGCGGCACGGTGCCGTTGTACCAGTTCTGGAGCAGCACCAGGCAGGACAACTTCGCCACCGCGACCGCGGAGGGCATCAACTCGGCGTACGCCGCCGGCTACACCCTGGCCAGGGTCGAGGGCTACGTGTACCCCAACTGAGTCCAGAATTCGAACGGGGGGGGTCGGGGGGCGAGGGGGGACCGGTGGGGGGGGGGGGGGTTGCCTCCTCAGAGTTTTCCCGGGGGGGGGGGGGTGTGCTTCTGGTGGGGGGGGCAACAGGGCCAGGGGCGGG
>NZ_JBHVGV010000015.1:94251-172956 GCF_042800555.1 Streptomyces sp. NPDC057617
AAAAAATTGGATAGACCCACCTGTCGACCCCTGGGAAGGGGTGGGGGGGTATGTGAACCCCACCTGGGTCAAGGCTTAAAACGGGGGGGGTGGGGGGGCGAGGGCGACCGGTCGGCAGCTGACCGGTCGCCCTCGCAGCGGTTTACCGGGTGGGGTGGTTGTGCGCCGTGGCTGAGGTCCGAGCGGGCCCTGGGACTGAGCCGGACCTGTTACGCGTCGGCCTCGGCCCGGCCGCCCCTGGTCGGCGAGGCGTCAGGGTTTGCGGAGTCCGGCGAGCAGGGCCGGGGAGTGGTAGGCGGTGGAGCGGCCGGAGAGCCAGGATTCTAGGTCGGGGGGCTGGGGGCGGGCGCCGCCGAGGAGGTAGAGGACGATCAGGAGCAGTACGCCGACCACGGTGACCGTCAGGGTGATCACGACGGCGAGGTGGAAGCCCTCGGCGAGGCCTGTCGTCAGGGCGAGATGGAGCAGGACCGGGCCGATCAGGAACGCGGCCTCCGAGCGCAGCAGTTCGACCAGGGCGAAGGTCGGGCCGATCTGCGCCGAGGGGACGGAGAAGCCGGCCAGGAACAGCCCCGGGGTGACACCCGCGCCCGCGCCGAAGCCCAGGAAGAGCGCGGCGACGGGGACGAGCGCCGACGCGTTCTTCGTGGACACCGCCAGCAGCACGGCCGCGCCGATGCTCACGCTCAGGGTGCCGGACAGGGCCAGATACGGCGTCCAGCGGGTCGCCATCAGCCGCCGGAACAGTACGGCCGCGACGAACACCCCGGCGATCTGCGGCGTGACGAGCGTGCCGACGCGCAGGGGTGTGTAGTGCGCCTCCCTGGTCAGATACGCCTCGGTCAGCTCCAGCAGGGTGGTGAAGCTCGCTCCGACCAGCATCGCGTTGAGGGTGCCGACCACCGGCAGCGTGTTGCTGATGGGCCGTACGGGCATCAGCGGCTCGGTCTTCTTGTACTGACCCCCCACCAGAAACACCCCGCAGACCAGTCCGCAGACCACCGGCACCGAGAACTCCGGGTCGCTGAACGACCCCCGGGTCAGCCAGGCGACACCGAAGAACGGCAGCGTGGTGGTGCCGAGCGCGAGCGGAATGGCCAGCCAGTCGAACTTCGCCCGCGGCGCCGGCGGTTCATTGCCCTCGAACGCCAGCGCCCCGACGGTCAGCCCGATCGCCGCCAGCGTGGCGAGCCCCGCGAACAGCGGCCGCCAGCCGCCCAGGCTGCCGACCAGACCGCCCACCAGCGGCCCGAAGGCCACCATCCCGAACAGCCCGAGGCTGACGACCGCCGCGGTCGTCCGCAGCCTCCCGATCGGGTGACCCGTGACCAGCGGCGGCAGCGCGCAGACCAGCAGCATCCCGGTGCACAGCCCCTGGAGCACCACCCCGGTCGCGAACAGCCCGATCCCCGGCGCGCTCAGCGCGAGCACGGAACTCACCACGAAGCCCGCCTCGCACAGGAGATACAGATGCCGCCGCGCCACCCGCTGGACCAGGTCGGCGGCGGCCACCGCGCCGAAGGCGTACGCCGCGTTGGACATCCCGCTGGTGAGCTGGAGTTCGAACGGGGTCGCGCCGATCTCCCGGGTGATCTGCGGCTTCATCAGGGTGGTGGCCGTGGTGAGGATCAGATACGGGCTCAGCGCCAGCAGTGAGAGGGCCACGGCCGCGGGATAGCGCCCGGCCAGCGGAACCCGGCTGAACAGCCGCGGCGAGGGGAAGCCGGACCGGGGGGAGCTGGACCGCAAGAACGCCTCCGGGGCCGAGGGGGAAGGGCCGCGGACCCGCCGCGCGCCGGGCACCGGCCGCCGTGCCGTCCTCGTGGTGCGATGGTGCGATGGTGCGGCGCCCGGTCCGCCGGGCCGCCGGCTCAGCGTACGACCGTACGTACGGCCACCCGCCCTGACACGCCCGCGCCCGCACCGCCGCGCGCCCGGCCCCGTACCGGCCTGCCCGTACGGCCCGGCCTGCTGGCGCGACCCGGCCCTGCCTGCCCGTACGGCGCGATCCCGGCCTGCGCCGCCCGTACGACTCCGGCCCGCCCGCGCGCCGCCCGTACCGCCCGAGCGGCCCGCCCATCCGTCCGTACAGGCACCCCTTTCCGTCAGCCCACCGTTGACAGCAGGCCCACGCCCGTCAGGTGTTCCGACTCGGTCCACAGGCGGGCGTTGGCCGCGGGGTCGAGGGCCCGGCGGGTGATGCGGGCCGTTGTGGTGGGGCCGACCAGGCCGAACCGGCCGCCCGGGCCGTAGTACCCGCCCGCGACCGCGTCGGGGCTGGTCGCGGCGTACAGCAGCGGCTCCGTCCCCTGCTCGGGCGCCTGCGAGGGCAGGAAGTCCATCGACGTCAGCAGCCTGGCGCTCAATGGCGGCCTGCCGCTGCCGAGGCTCGCGCCCGCCGTCTGGAGGTTCGTCCGCGTGTACCCCGGGTGCGCGCCCGTGCTCAGCAGCGGCCAGCCGCGCTCGGCGGCGACCGCCGCGAGCTGCCTGGCCAGCATCAGATCCGCGAGCTTGGACTGCGCGTACGACATGTTGGGGCTGTAGCGGCGGCGCTCCCACTGGAGGTCGTCGAAGTGGATCCGGCCGTAGTTGGCCGTACCGCTGCTCATCGTCGCCACCCGCGGCGCCGGTGCGGCCAGCAGCAGCGGAAGGAGCCGGACCGTCAGGGCGAACGGGCCGAGGTAGTTGCTGCCCATCTGCAGTTCGAATCCGTCGGCGGTGGTCAGCCGGGTGGGCGGCGCCATCACCCCGGCGTTGTTGACCAGCAGGTCGAGCGGGGTGCCCTCGGCGAGCAGCCCGTCCGCGAACTCCTTCACCGACGCAAGATCCGCCAGATCGATCCTGCGGACCTCAAGCCGGGCGCCCGGCTGTTCGGCCAGGATCTCGTCGCGGGCCTGCTCGCCCTTGGCGACGGTACGTACGGCCATCACGACCCGCGCCCCCGCGCCTGCCAGACGGCGTACGGCCTCCTTGCCCGTACCGCTGTTGGCACCGGTGACGACGACGGACTTGCCGGTCTGATCAGGGACGGCATACATGGTGGCTCCTTGGACATGGGGGTCAGGACATGAAGGGATCACGAGTTCAGAACCGGTAGGAGACCGGCGGTCTGTTGTGAAAAAAGCTAGCAGACCGCCGGTCCGATAACAATAGACCGGGGGTCTGTAAGCTATGGCCATGACCATGCCCTTCCAGCGCGCCCGCAGCGACGAGCAGCGCGCCGCACGCAGACAGGCGATCCTCGACACGGCCGCCGCGATGCTCACCGAGATGCCGGTGGCGCAGGTGAGCCTCAACGAGCTGAGCCGGCGCGTCTGCCTCGCCAAGTCCAATGTGCTGCGCTATTTCGAGTCCCGCGAGGCCGTGCTGCTGGAACTGCTCGGCGCCGCGATGAGCGAATGGCTGGTCCATCTCGACGAGGCGCTCACCGCCGCGGTGGACGCCGACGCCCCGCTCCCCGAGCGCGGCGATCAGCTCGCCGCGGCGCTCGCGACCTCGCTCGCGGACCGCCCGGTCCTGTGCGACCTGGTCGGCGCGCAGGCCGCGGTGCTCGAACGCAATGTCTCGCCGAAGGTCGCCGCGGAGTACAAGCGCGCCGCCATCGCCCAAGTCGGCGTCCTGGCCGGGCTGTTGCGCGCCCGCCTGCCCGAGCTGACCGAGCACGACGCGGTACGGTTCGGCGGCGCCGTCCTGCTGACGACCGGCGCGGTCTGGATCCACGCGCAGCCCTCGGCCGCGATGCTGGCCGCGTACGAGGCGGATCCCTCGCTGGCGGCCATGCGGCTCGACTTCACCACGACCCTGCGCGAGATGTCCGAGGTCCTGCTCACGGGCCTGCTGACACGAGCCGCCGCACGCTGACGCGCCTTGCGCTGCCCGGCCTTGCGCCGCCGGGCCTCAGGCCGAGGCGGCGACGCGGGACGGCGGCCCGGCGTCCGTACCGCCTGGGACGCCTTCCGGGCCGGGCTCGGGCGCGCGAGGTCAGGGGCCCGGGCTCAGGACGCCAGGTCGCGGGCTCGGCGGGCCGCTGCCTCCACGGAGCCGCGGTGGAGCGGGCCGTGGCCGGGGAGGAGGGTGTCGCCGCCGGTCTTCTCCAGGATGTCGAGCGTGGCGAGCGCACGCCGGCGATCCGTGTCGAACATGGCGGGGAGCAGCTGCGGACCCTTCGTGCGCGAGGTCGGATGGCCGCTGACGAGGGCGTCGCCGGAGATGAGGATCCCGGCCCCTGGCAGGGCGTACGCGCAGTGTCCCGCGGTGTGGCCGGGCGTGTGGACCGGCACCGGGCGCCCGGGTAGGTCGAGCGGACCGGCCGCCGAGGCCGGGAACGGCTGCGGGTCCGTGATGCGTGAGTCCGCCGTGCCGCCGGAGCGGATCGCGTGCACGGCCCACGGCAGGACACCGGGGCGCCAGCCGTTGAGCAGCACCGTGCCGACGCTGACCTGGTGCAGGAACTCGCGGCGGGCGTGCGGGACTTCGGCCTCGTGCAGGTAGACGGGCGTGCCGAAAGTACCGCTGAGGTGTTCGGCCGAGCCGATGTGGTCGTTGTGCGCGTGCGTGATGAGAACGGCGGTGATCGCCTCGGGAGCGTGACCGAGTTCCGCCAGCGATTCCAGGAGGAGTTGGCGGTCGCCCGGGTAGCCGCAGTCGACGAGCGTGACCGCGTCGCCTTCGCTGAGCACCACCCAGTTGGTGTTGCTGCCGTGGACCAGGTGAACCCCGTCCGTCACTTCAACGAGCGTGTTTTCTCGCATGGCACGCGCAATCCCGAGAGCGTCCAGCACCGGCCCGTACGCGGACCGTTCGCTGCGGCCGCCGCCGCAGTGCCTTGGCCGGGAGCAATCTAACCGGGCGCCGCACCGCCCCGGTCCTCAGGGTGCGTGAAGCGCTCGTCGCACGGGGCCGTGCCGGAGAGGTGGTCTCCGGCACGGCCCCCAGGGACAGCGCCTGCTCAAAGCCCTACGCGCTCATCGGCTCACGCCGTGAAGATGAAGTACTTCCACGCGCCGTGCGTCGTGTAGTTGACGTTGTCACCGGACGTCGTGTCGATGTACGACGAGACCATCCGGGCACGCACCCCGGTGTCCTTGGTGCCGACCAGCTCCACCAGGGAGCGGCCGTCCGTACCCAGCCTGAAGTACTCCTCGCCGACCCTGTACCACTTCCCGGCGTAGTAGACCTCCATCGCGAACCGCTGGGAGCGGCCCGGGTAGTAGGTCATGGCCGAGTTGAAGAGCGGGTTCGTCTTCTTGTGGAAGTAGTAGTACGTCACCGAGCCGATCTTGGCCGTCTTGTAGTGACGGGAGATCGTGGTGGAGACGTTCACCTTGGCGTAGGCGGTCGACTTGACCGTCCGCGACGCGTACCGGGCGTCGCCCGTGAACACCGCGGTGACCACGGTGTCGCGGGTCATGTCCACGATCGCCGAAATGTCGCCCTTCGAGTTGACCGTGCCCTTCTTGAGCAGCTTCTTCGGCTTGTCGCTGCCGTACGGGTCGGCCCAGATCTCGACGGTCCGGTTCTTGTACGTGGTGCCGAGGTGCGCCAGGAATTTGACGTCCTGGCCGTACGAGAAGACTTTGAGGTTCTGCGTCAGCGTGACCGCGGGCGTGGCCCGGGAGACATTGACCGAGGCCGACGCGGAGGCGGCGGAGTGCGTGGCGCTGCCCGCGTACGACACCTTGTAGGTGACCTTGCCGCCGGCCGGCGGGGTGTCCGTGAAGGAGAACGCGCCGCCCGCGCCGAGCTTCTTCGTACCGAGCGACTTGCCGCTCGGCGAATCCAGGTCGGTACGGGTGACCGTCAGCGGCGTCCCGGCCGGGAGCGGCACGGAGGCGGTGAGCTTGCCCTTGACGGTGAGGACCTTGGCGCGGGTCGCGGAGGCGGGCGCGGTGACGGTGAGCGTGGGGAGCGACTTGGTGGGGTCGGTCAGCACGCGCAGCGAGTAGGTGCCCAGGCTGTTGCTGGACGCCGCGAACACCCGGCTGCCGTCCGGCGCCCAGGCCAGGGCGCCGGGGATGAGGAGGTCGGCGCCGCTGGTGTTACCGGTGTTGGGGAAGTCGTACTGCCGCACCGGCTTGGTCGAGCCCGGCTTGAAGATGTGGACATCGGGGTCGTACGACGAGTCGCTGCCGCCCGCGATGGTGCCGTCCGGCGCGATGGCCACGGCGTTCGGGTACGCGTCGATCGGGAGCCGGGTGGTGGCCTGTGTGAGGTCGGTGGCGGAGTACGCGCCCAGCGCGTAGCCGTTTCCGCTGCTGTCCCAGGACGTGAGGACCTTGGTCCCGTCCGGCGTGAGGTCGAGCTGCTTCACGGAGCTGTCCATGTGGCCCTTGGTGCGGAGCGTGGCGCCCTCGGCCGACACGTCGAACACGGCGAGCTGGCTGCCGTCCCCCGCCACGAGGACGCCCGGCACGGCCGGGTCGGCGCCGAGGAGCAGCGTGCCGTCGGTGTCGACGTCCGACCGCTGCCGGAGCTTGACGACCGGCTCGGTGCCGGAGATGTCGAGAGACCCGAGGTTCGCTCCGTAGCCGAACCAGATACGGCCGTCCACGACCTCCAGGTCGTTCGGGGCGTCGGCGCCGTCCAGCGCGTAACTCGCCGCCGCCTTGTACGTACCGGTGTCCACCGAGACGATCCGGTCCTCGCCCGTGACCGCCGCGTAGAGCTGTCCAGAGTCCGGCGACAGGGCCAGCCCGTCCACGCCGGGCAGGCCCGTGACCGTACCGAGGACCGTGCCCGTGTAGTCCGTGGCGACTATCTTGCCGCTGGTCGGGTCGCTGACGAAGACCTTCTTGTGGACACCGTCCACGACGATGTCGCCGGTGGACTTCACCGGCAGGACCTTGCTGGAGTCGGCCGCGGCCGGCCCGGCCGTGCCCGCGACGAGCACGGCCGAGCTGAAGAGGACCGCGAGCGCCGTCGCGGCCGGAAGAGTGCGCGTACGCACGATGGTTCGTACCCCCCAGATGAGACCCGCCCGTTGGTTCGGGCAGGTGTTCGCAGACTAGGACATCCCTCGGACAGGCCCTTTGGCCCTCTGTGGATAACCCAGCCCCGGTGTGATCAGTCGTACTGGTGATCAGTCGCCGAGCCCGATCAGTCGCGCTGCGCGTCCGCCGGGAGCGTCCGCAGCTTCATGGTCTTGGCCGTCGACGAGCCGAAGCCGTAGTCGAGCAGCTTGGCCGCGTCCTTGTAGCGGTCCGCGCCGTTCAGCACGACTCCGACGAGCGTCTTGGTGCCGCGCGTGGCGGCGAAGACCAGACAGGGCCCCGCGGCGGTGCCCGTACCGGTCTTGATGCCGATGGCGCCCTTGTACGAGCCGAGGAGCTTGTTGGTGTTGTACCAGGTGTACGTGCGCTTGCCGCCGGTGCTGGTGGGCGCGGTGGTCTTGTACGAGGTGGCCTTGACGACCGCCCGGAAGTTCGGGTTCTTCATCGCGTACTGGGCGATCTTCGCCAGGTCACGCGGCGTCGTGTAGTTGTTCCCGCTCGGCGAGATGCCGTCGAAGGAATCGAACTTGGTGTTCTTGAGCTTGAGTTCGGTGGCCTTCGCGTTCATCTTCGCGATGAACGACTTGGTGCGCGCGGCGGCCGTCGAGCCGCTGCCGAAGGTGTCGGCGAGGGCGTACGCGGCGTCGCAGCCGGAGGGCAGCATCGTCCCGTACAGCAACTGGCGGACGGTCAGCTTGTCACCGGTCCGCAGATCCGCGGTGCTCGCGCCCTGCTTGGCGACATAGTCGCGGTAGCCCTGCTTGACGGTCACCTTGCGGTTGAGGTCGACGCCCTTGACGCTGAGCACCACCGCGGCCGTCATGATCTTGGTCGTACTCGCCATCTGGCGCCGGGTGTCGGCGGCCTTGCCGTACACCGTCGCGCCCGTGGCGTTGTTGAGCACGAACCCGCCCTTGCCGCCGATGGCCGGCGCACTGGCGGCCTGCGCCGTCGCGCCCAGGGACGAGACGGACAGCAGCGCGCCGGCGACCAGGGCGACCACGACGCCCCGGCGTACGCCCGGAAGACTGGAAATCAAAGGAACCGCTCCGAATCCGCGAATGCGTTGAAATGCGCCAGAAGGGGACCCTCTTGTGACCAGAAGGGGACCTTCTTGTGAAAGGGGTCCTCAAGTGAGACGTCCGAGCCCCCCGAATGGATGCACGCGGGCGCGCGATTATGTGGCGGAAATGTGAGCGAGTGCGCCCCCCTGACCCCCCGTGACCCCCCTGTGACGCCACAACAGCCGCTGTCCGTATCCCGGACGCGCGCGCCGCTGCATCCCTCTTGTATCTATGCTGTGCGCATGCCATCCGCCGCTGCCGCTCCCGAGAAGCGACCGCCCGCCGCAGACCGTGTCTACAGCCATATCAAGGAAGCCGTGCTCGACCGCCGCTACGAAGGCGGCACGCTGCTCACGGAAGGGGAGTTGGCCGAGGCCGTCGGGGTGTCCCGGACGCCCGTGCGCGAGGCGCTCCTCAAGCTGGAGGTCGAGGGGCTGATCAAGCTCTATCCCAAGAAGGGCGCCCTCGTGCTGGCCGTCTCCGCGCAGGAGATCGCGGATGTCGTCGAGACCCGGCTGCTGGTCGAGGAGTTCGCCGTACGGAAGGCCGTGCCGGCGTCCGCGCGGCTGATCGGGCGGCTGGAGGAACTGCTCGACGAGCAGCGGCGGCGCGCCGTGGACGGGGATCTCGCCGCGGTCGCCGCGACCGACCGCTCCTTCCACGCCGAGATCGTGCGCCACGCCGGCAACCAGATCCTCTCGCGCCTGTACGACCAGCTCAGGGACCGTCAGTTGCGGATGGGCGTCGCCGTCATGGAGGCGCATCCGGACCGTATCGCCAAGAACATCACCGAACACGCCGAACTGCTCGAAGCCATCAGGACCGGGGACGCCGACGGCGCCGCCGCCTGTCTGCGCCGCCACATCAGCCGGGTCAAGGTGCTGGTCAGGGGTGAGGCCCGGTGAGCGCGCCCTCCGCCACCCTGCCCGGCGACCCGCCCGGCGGCCGCCGCGCCGCCTGGGTCTGGGGCATCGGCGTCTCGGTCTACTTCGTCGCCGTCACCTTCCGTACCAGCCTGGGCGTGGCCGGACTGGACGCCGCCGACCGCTTCGGCGTCAACGCCTCCGAGCTGTCGACCTTCTCCATACTCCAGCTGCTGGTGTACGCGGGCATGCAGATACCCGTCGGCCTGATGGTCGACCGGCTCGGCACCAAGAAGGTGCTGACCATCGGCGCGGCGCTGTTCACCGTAGGACAGCTCGGCTTCGCGCTCGCCCCCTCGTACAGCATGGCCCTCGCCGCCCGCGCCCTGCTCGGCTGCGGCGACGCGATGACCTTCATCAGCGTGCTGCGGCTCGGCACCCGCTGGTTCCCGGCCCGCCGCGGGCCGTTGATCGCCCAGGTCGCCGCGCTCTTCGGAGTGGCGGGCAATCTCGTCTCCACCATCGTCATCTCCCGCGCCCTGCACGGCCTCGGCTGGACCACCACCTTCGCGGGCAGCGCGCTCGCCGGCGCCCTCGTCCTCGTACTGCTGCTGCTCTTCCTCAAGGACCATCCGGAAGGCCACGAACCACCGCCCGCCCAGCACGCGGGCGGTGCCTATGTCCGGCGGCAGATCGCCGAGTCCTGGCGTGAGCCGGGCACCCAACTGGGGCTGTGGGTGCACTTCACCACCCAGTTCCCGGCGATGATCTTCCTGCTGCTGTGGGGCATGCCCTTCCTGGTCGAGGCGCAGGGGCTGTCCCGGGCCGTCGCCGGTGAACTGCTCACCCTCGTCGTCCTCTCCAACATGGGCGTCGGGCTGGTGTACGGGCAGGTCATCGCGCGCCACCACCGGGCCAGGGCCCCGCTCGCCCTGGCCACGGTCGGGGCGACGGCGCTGATCTGGGCCGCGACGGTCGCGTACCCCGGCGACCACGCGCCCATGGGCCTGCTGATCACGCTCTGCGTGGTCCTCGGTGCCTGCGGACCCGCCTCGATGATCGGCTTCGACTTCGCCAGACCCGCGAACCCGCCGGAACGTCAGGGCACGGCCTCCGGAATCGTCAACATGGGCGGTTTCACCGCCTCGATGACGACGCTCTTCGCGGTCGGCCTCCTGCTGGACCTGACCGGCGGGAACTACCGGATCGCGTTCTCGTCCGTCTTCGTCCTCGAAGCGCTCGGGATCGCGCAGATCCTGCGGCTGCGGGCGCGCACGGCCCGCCGGGAGCGGGAACGCCTGGTGGCGAGCCGGGTGGAGGCCGTGCACGTGCCCGCGTAAGGGCGACCGAGGGCCGGTACGCCGGTACGGCCGGTACGGTACGACGCGCCGGGGCGGGCCCGGTACGTACACCCACGGACGGTCATGCCGCCTCCCCCGCCTCACACGGCGGCCGGGCGTGCGCCTGCCGGTCTCCGGCCTGCCGCCTGCCGTCTCCGGCCTACCGCGTCACCGCGAACTCGCGCAGGATCGCCGACGCCAGCTCGTCATCGCCGTCGATCTTGATCCGGTCCGCGACCGCCGCGGGCCGCACCCGGCCGCACGCCAGCCGGAAGTACGTGTCCCAGTCCATCGCCAGCGTCACCAGCGGGCCGAGCGAGGGCGAGCCGTCGATCGAGCCGCGGCCGTCCGCGTTCACCCGGACCGTCCGCAGGAACTCCACCGGGCCGCTCACATCGATCACCACCGCCGAGTTCGGCGGCAGGCCCGCGTCCTTGGCGACCACCTTCGGCAGCGCGGCCAGCAGCGCGTCACGGGTGACCAGGGCGCCGGGGGAGTCGAGATTGCCCGGCTTGTTCAGCGTCGTCCGCAGATCCTGCTCATGCACCCAGACATCGAACGCCCGCCCCCGCATGGCCGTTTCGAGCGTCTGCTCCTTGCCCAGGGGCGCCCGGACCATGGTGTCGGGCGACCGGTTCTCGTTCCTGAGCTGCCGGTTGCGGCGGATGATCGTGTACTCCAGCTCCGCGGTCATCTCCGGAGCGGTGTGGTGCCGCCGCACATCGACCTGCATCTCCATGTAGCGGGCGAACTCGCTCTGCACATGGTAGAGATCGCGCGGCAGGGAGTGGATGGGTCGCGGGTCCCCGAGCATCTCGCACTCCATGCCGATGACATGCGAGACGATGTCCCGTACGGACCAGCCTGGACACGGTGTACGCCAACTCCATTCGCCCTCGACGAGCGGCTGCACCAGCTCGGCTATGGCCTCGATGGAATGGGTCCAGGCATCGGCGTAGTTTTGAAGGCTGGGATGGACGGTCACGGGACCCCTCGGCGGTTCTGCGGTACGCGGGCTGGCTTGCTGGGCTGGCTGCGGGCTGCGTGGGAGGTTCGGCAGCTAAGTTACGCTGCTCGATGGCACCCCGGCAGTGCTTTCGTGTGACGATCGTAGGCCCGTGTTGACGGGTCGAATGCCAGGACGGTGGTACTGTGCGCGCTTCGCTCATCCAGATCGCAGTAGACCCGCACGAATCGGTCGACTCGCGCAGGCGCCGCACCGCCGCCCTGGTCCGGGAGCAGGCGGGCGCCGATCTGGTGGTGCTGCCGGAGCTGTGGCCGGTCGGGGCGTTCGCGTTCGAGGCCTTCGCCGAAGAGGCGGAGGCGGTGGACGGGCCGACCTTCGAGGCGATGGCGAAGGCGGCGGGCGACGCGGAGGTCTGGCTGCACGCCGGGTCCATCGTGGAGCGGGATGCGGACGGCGCGTTGTACAACACCTCGCTGGTCTTCTCCCCCGACGGCGAGCTGGTCCGTACGTACCGCAAGATCCACCGCTTCGGCTTCGACAAGGGCGAGGCGACGCTGATGAGCGCGGGCGAGGAACTGGTCACCGTGCCGCTCTCGGGCGAGGGCCGCGAGACCGTGCTCGGTCTCGCCACCTGTTACGACCTCCGCTTCCCCGAGCTGTTCCGGGGGCTGGTCGACGCGGGCGCGCGGGTGCTCGTCGTACCGGCCGGCTGGCCCGAGCGGCGGCGCGCGCACTGGACGCTGCTGGCGCAGGCGCGCGCGGTGGAGAACCAGTCGTACGTGCTGGCCTGCGCGACCGCCGGTACGCATGCCGGGGTCGAGCAGTCGGGACACAGCATCGTGGTGGACCCGTGGGGCGAGGTCCTGGCGGAGGCGGGCGCGGGCGAGGAGATCCTCACGGTGGAGCTGGATCTGGGCCGGGTGGAGCGGACCAGGGAGCAGTTCCCGGCGCTGAAGGACCGCAGGCTGGGACTGGAGACACCGGAGCGCCGCTGAGCGGGTAGCCGGGTAGCCGGGAGCCGCGCGGCAGCCGTTTCGTATGGGCGTGATGAGGCGTTCATGGACGGATGGCACCCTTGTTCCCATGAACGACGCGACACCCGCCCCCGCTCAGCCCCCCGCGCCGGCCCGCCGTGCCCGTGTGCGCGCCCCCGAACTGACCGGCAAGGGCGGCTGGCTCAATACCGGCGACACCTCCTACACCCTCGCCGACCTGCGGGGACGCATCGTCATCCTCGACTTCTGGACCTTCTGCTGCATCAACTGCCTGCATGTCCTGGACGAGCTGCGGGAGCTGGAGGAGAAGCACCGCGACACCGTGGTGATCATCGGCGTCCACTCGCCGAAGTTCGTGCACGAGGCCGAGCACCAGGCCGTCGTCGACGCCGTCGAGCGGTACGAGGTCCACCACCCCGTGCTGGACGACCCGGAGCTGGCGACCTGGAAGCAGTACGCCGTACGGGCCTGGCCCACGCTCGTCGTCATCGACCCCGAGGGCTATGTCGTCGCGCAGCACGCGGGCGAGGGCCACGCGCACGCCATCGAGCGGCTGGTCGCGGAGCTGGAGGCCGAGCACGCCGCGAAGGGGACGCTGCGGCGCGGCAACGGACCGTACGTTCCGCCGGAGCCGGTCCCGACCGATCTGCGCTTCCCCGGGAAGGCGCTGGTCCTGCCCGGCGGGAACATCCTGGTCTCCGACTCCACCCGCCACCAGCTCGTCGAGCTGGAGCCGGACGGCGAGACGGTCGTACGGCGGATCGGCAGCGGTGTGCGCGGCTTCGGGCCGGACTCGTTCAGCGAACCGCAGGGGCTCGCCCTGCTGCCCGACGGCCGGGTGATCGTCGCGGACACCGTCAACCACGCGCTGCGCGCCTACGACCCGGTCAGCGGCGCGGTCGAGACCGTCGCGGGCACCGGCAGGCAGTGGTGGCAGGGCTCGCCGGACTCCGGGCCCGCCCTGGAGGTCGACCTCTCCTCGCCGTGGGACGTCGCCTGGTGGGCCGGGCGGGTGTGGATCGCGATGGCCGGGGTGCACCAGCTCTGGACGTACGACCCGGTCACCGGGACCGTGCAGGCGGCGGCCGGGACCACCAACGAGGGGCTGGTGGACGGGCCCGCCGCCGAGGCCTGGTTCGCCCAGCCCTCGGGGCTCGCGGCGGCCGGGGACCGGCTGTGGGTGGCCGACTCGGAGACCAGCGCGCTGCGGTACGTCGAGCGCGACGGCTCCGGAAGCGACGGGGACGGGCAGGAGGGGCATGAAGGCGCCGGCTTCACCGTCCGTACGGCCGTCGGCACCGGGCTCTTCGACTTCGGGCACCGCGACGGTCCCGCCGCACAGGCCCTGCTCCAGCACCCCTTGGGCGTCACCGCCCTGCCCGACGGCTCCGTCGCCGTCTCCGACACGTACAACCACGCTCTGCGCCGCTACGACCCGGCGACCGGCGAGGTGACCACGCTGGCGACGGATCTGCGCGAGCCCAGCGGCGCGGTCCTGGCCGGCGAGGACATCGTCGTCGTCGAGTCCGCGCGGCACCGGCTGACCCGGCTGCGGCTGCCCGACGAGGCCGTACGGGTCGAGGCCGTCGCGCATCGCACGCAGCGCGCCACCACCGATGTCGCCCCGGGCGCGCTCCGGCTGGAGGTGGTCTTCACGGCGCCGAACGGCCAGAAGCTCGACACCCGTTACGGCCCCTCGACCCGGCTCCTGGTCTCCGCCACCCCGCCCGAACTGCTCGCGGAGGGGAGCGGTACGGGGACGGATCTCAGCCGGGAACTGGTACTGGCCGACGGCGTCACGGAAGGCGTGCTCCATGTCTCCGCGATGGCGGCCTCCTGCGACGACGACCCAGCCAACGAATACCCGGCCTGCCATGTCCACCAGCAGGACTGGGGCGTGCCGGTCCGCGTCACGGACACAGGAGCGGCCCGGCTCGCTCTCGTACTCGCCGGGCTCGAAGTCGATCGATGAAAAAGTAGCTCGGCGGGACCGCTGCCCCGTGCCGTGGTCGTCCCGGGCCACGGCGGGGCGGTCGGTGACGTCCCGTCAGCCCTCCAGGAACGCCACCAGCGTGTTCGCCAGGTGGTACGGGTCGTCCGCGCCGCACAGCTCCCGAGCGCTGTGCATCGACAGGATCGCGACCCCGATGTCGACGGTCTGGATGCCGTGCCGGGCCGCGGTGATCGGGCCGATCGTCGTACCGCACGGCATCGAGTTGTTGGAGACGAACGACTGCCAGGGCACGCCCGCCTTCTCGCACGCCGCGGCGAAGAGACCACGCCCGCTGCCGTCCGTCGCGTACCGCATGTTGACGTTGACCTTGAGGATCGGGCCGCCGTTCGCGCGCGGCTGGTGCGTCGGGTCGTGGCGCTCGCTGTAGTTGGGGTGCACGGCGTGGCCGGTGTCCGAGGACATACAGATCGTGCCGGCGAAGGCCCGCGCCCGGTCCTCGTACGTACCCCCGCGGGCCAGCACCGAGCGCTCCAGCACCGTGCCGAGCAGCGGGCCGTCGGCGCCGGTGTCCGACTGCGAGCCGTTCTCCTCGTGGTCGAAGGCGGCGAGGACGGGGATGTACGGGAGGGGCCCGTGGGGCCCGTGGGGATCCGCGGAGCCGCCTGGGCCCGCGGAGCTGCTCGATCCCCCCGAGCCGCCGCCGGAGCCGCCCGTGCCGCCCGCGCCCCCGGGGCCGGTGGCGACCGCGGCCAGCGCGGCGGTGGCGGCGTGCACCGACAGCAGGTTGTCCATCCTGGGCCCGGCGACCAGCTCGCGGTCGCGGCCGAGATAGGCAGGCGGTTCGACGGCGTGCGCCATCAGGTCCCAGCCGGTGACCTCCTCGGCGCCGATCCCGGCCTCGCCGGCCACGAAGCGGATCAGATCGCCCTCCTCGGGCTCCCCGAGGCCCCACACGGGCTGCATGTGCCGCTGCCGGTCGAGCTTGAGGCCGTCGGTGTTGACGGACCGGTCGAGGTGGACGGCGAGCTGGGGGACGCGCAGGAGCGGGCGGTCGATATTGACGAGCCGGTGCGAGCCGTCCCGCAGGGTGATCCGGCCCGCGAGCCCCAGATCGCGGTCGAGCCAGGTGTTGAGCAGCGTCCCGCCGTAGATCTCCACGGCGATCTGGCGCCAGCCGTACGCACCGGTGTCCGGCAGCGGCTTGACCCGCAGATTGGGGGAGTCGGTGTGCGCGCCGACGATACGGAAGGGGGTGTGCGGCCGGGCGCCCTCCGGCACGAACCAGGCGATGATCGCCCCGCCCCGCAGCACGAACCGCCCGCCCGCCGACCCGTCCCAGGCGTCCGTCTCCAGCACCTGGCGGAAGCCTGCCTTCTCCAGGCGTTCCGCGGCATTGGCCACCGCGTGATACGGCGACGGGCTGGCCGCGAGGAAGGACATGAGGTCGTCGGTGTGGCCGCGGTCGAAGCGGGTGGAAGTGCTCATGGGGTTCACCATAACGACGGCCCAGGACACCGGGCCCGTCACCGGCTGCTACGGCTCGAACGGGGGCGGGACAAGCTCCGCACATGGGGAGAACAGGCACGGACGGAGGGCCGGACGCGGGTCGAGGTGCGGTCAAAGTGCGGTCGAGGGACGGTCAAAAGCGCCCCGGTGCCGGGTACGCCGGCGGGGCACCTCTCGTACGGCGAAGACGCACCCGTACGGCGAAGGCGCACCCGTACGCCGATGGGGCACCTCTCGTGGAAAGGTGCCCCATCGTCAGGCCGCTGTGGCGGCAGCGGCGGTCGCGGTGCCGAGCCCGGCTGCTCGGAACGAGGCTCAGCCGGCTCGGAACGCGTCAGCCGACTCGGCCCGCTCAGAACGCGGCTTCGTCCAGCTCCATCAGCGAGCCGTCGACCGCCTCGGCGAGCGCGCGCTGCGTCGAGACCTCCGGCAGCACGTTCGCCGCGAAGAACTTCGCCGCCGCGATCTTGCCCTGATAGAACGCCACATCCCGGGCGGTCGCCGTCTCCAGCTTCTCCGCGGCCACGGCGGCCCCGCGCAGCAGCAGATAGCCCACGACCACATCGCCCGAAGCCATCAGCAGCCGCGTCGTGTTGAGGCCGACCTTGTAGATGTTCTTGACGTCCTCGCCGGTGGCGGTGAGGTCGGTCAGCATCCGGCCGACGATCGCCTCCAGGTCGGCGGCGGCCTTGGCGAGCGCGTCACGGGCCGGCGCCAGCTCCGTACCGCCCGTGCCGACGGCCAGGAACTTCTTGATCTCCTCGGCCAGCGAGTTCAGCGCCTGGCCCTGGTCGCGCACGATCTTCCGGAAGAAGAAGTCCTGGCCCTGGATCGCGGTCGTGCCCTCGTACAGGGTGTCGATCTTGGCGTCCCGGATGTACTGCTCGACCGGGTACTCCTGGAGGTAGCCGGAGCCGCCGAAGGTCTGGAGGGCCTGCGCGAGCTGTTCGTACGAGCGCTCCGAGCCATAGCCCTTCACGATCGGCAGCAGCAGGTCGTTCAGCCCGTGCAGCTCCTTGGCGCTCTCGCCCCCGGCCTCCTTGACGGCGATCTCGTCCTGGACCGAGGCGGTGTACATCACGAGGGCGCGCATGCCCTCGGCGTACGCCTTCTGCGTCATCAGCGCCCGGCGCACATCGGGGTGGTGCGTGATGGTGACCTTGGGCGCGGCCTTGTCCATGAACTGCGCCAGATCCGGGCCCTGGACGCGCTCCTTGGCGTACTCCAGCGCGTTCAGATAGCCGGTGGAGAGGGTGGCGATGGCCTTCGTGCCGACCATCATCCGGGCGAACTCGATGATCCGGAACATCTGCCGGATGCCCTCGTGCTTGTCGCCGATCAGCCAGCCCTTGGCGGGGTGGCGGTCGCCGAAGGTCAGTTCGCAGGTGTTGGAGGCCTTGAGGCCCATCTTGTGCTCGACGTTCGTGGCGTACACGCCGTTGCGCTCGCCCAGCTCGCCGGTCTCCCAGTCGAACTCGTACTTCGGTACGAGGAAGAGCGACAGGCCCTTCGTGCCGGGGCCGGCGCCCTCGGGGCGGGCGAGGACGTAATGGAGGATGTTCTCCGACATGTCGTGCTCGCCGGAGGTGATGAAGCGCTTCACGCCCTCGATGTGCCAGGTGCCGTCCTCCTGCTCGACGGCCTTGGTGCGGCCCGCGCCCACGTCGGAGCCGGCGTCCGGCTCGGTGAGGACCATGGTCGAGCCCCACTGCTTCTCGACGGCGATCGCGGCGGCCTTCTTCTGCGCCTCGTTGCCCTCCTCGAAGAGGATGCCGGCGAAGGCCGGGCCCGAGGCGTACATCCAGACGGCCGGGTTGGCGCCGAGGATCAGCTCCGCGTACGCCCAGATCAGGGAGCGGGGGGAGGTGGTGCCGCCGATCTCCTCGGGCAGGCCGAGACGCCAGTACTCGGAGTCCATGTACGCCTGGTAGCTCTTCTTGAAGGCGGCGGGCACCGGGGCGGTGCCGGTCTCGGGGTCGAAGACCGGCGGGGTGCGGTCGGCTTCCGCGAACGACTCCGCCAGATCGTTCTCCGCGAGGCGTGCGACCTCTTCGAGGATGCTCTTCGCGGTCTCGACGTCCATGTCCTCGAACGGTCCCGTGCCGTACAGCTTGTCGCGCCCGAGCACCTCGAAGAGGTTGAACTCGATGTCGCGGAGATTCGACTTGTAGTGCCCCATGGCGACGACTCCGTAGGTTCCGTAGGTGGGTTCCGCAGGCGAGGAACAGCCCGGTAGGCGCGGGTACCAGTAAGTAGGTCCGATGATGCTACCCATGGGTAATAAGATGCAACCCCGATCCGGCCGGTGTGACGAGGGCGACGGGGCTTCCCGGGGCGGTATTCCTCAGTACTCTTGCGGTCATGTACGGCTACGACCAGACTCCGGGCGCTCAGCAGCAGTACGCGCACCCGCCGCAGCAGCCGCCACCGCAGCAGCATCATCATCAGCAGATGGGCGGCGCCGGCGCGGGTGTTCCCGGGTACGGCGAGCAGCCGCTGTATCCGGAACCGTCGCCTCCGTCGCTCGGTGACGCGGTACGGGCGTTCACGACGGGGTCGCTGTCGGCCGAGGACTTCCAGCAGGTCTTCGCGACGTCGAAGGTGTACTGCCCGCGGGGGGACAACCCGGGGTTCCTGGCGCTGCACAACACGCAGCAGCCGGTGATCCCGATGTTCAGCACGCTGAAGGAGCTGCGGCGGTACGCGGGCAAGGAGTCGAAGTACTTCGTGATCACGGGCGCGGAGGTGATCGATCTGCTGCCGACGGGGTACGGGTTCGTGCTCGACATGGAGGGGGACCACCGGATGGTGTTCGACGCGAAGGCGGTCGAGCAGATGGTGGACTTCGCGATGAGGCGTATGTACGGCTGAGCGTTTGAGCTTTTGAGTTTTTACGGCCTGAGGCCCGTACCGATCCGGTACGGGCCTCAGTCGTGTGCGGATCCGGGCGCGCGCGGGAATGAAGTGGGCCTTGCTGGATGTTCACCGTTCAACTAAATTGAGGCGTGACAAACCGAGGAGGCCCTCATGCCCGCAGTGACCGTCGACAACCCGCTGACCCTGCCCAGGGTGGCGGCCCCGGCCGACGCCGTGGCCCGTCCCGTGCTCGCCGTCACGACCGCGCCCAGTGGGTTCGAGGGCGAGGGCTTTCCGGTGCGGCGCGCGTTCGCGGGGATCGACTACAAGTACCTCGACCCGTTCATCATGATGGACCAGATGGGCGAGGTGGAGTACGCGCCGGGGGAGCCCAAGGGGACCCCGTGGCACCCGCACCGCGGCTTCGAGACCGTCACGTATCTGATCGACGGAACCTTCGTCCACCAGGACAGCAACGGTGGCGGCGGGACCATCCAGAACGGTGACACGCAGTGGATGACGGCGGGCTCGGGCCTGCTGCACATCGAGGCGCCGCCGGAGTCGCTGGTGATGTCGGGCGGGCTGTTCCACGGGCTCCAGCTCTGGGTGAACCTGCCGGCGTCCGACAAGATGATGGACCCGCGGTACCAGGACATCCGCGGCGGCCAGGTGCAGTTGCTGACATCGCCGGACGGGGGCGCGCTGCTGCGGGTGATCGCGGGCGAGCTGGACGGGCACGAGGGGCCCGGCATCACGCACACCCCGATCACGATGATCCACGCGACGCTGCGGCCGGGGGCGGAGGTGACGCTGCCGTGGCGGGAGGACTTCAACGCGCTGGCGTATGTGCTGGCGGGGCGCGGTACGGCAGGAGCCGGGCGGCGTCCGGTCCGCATGGGGCAGACGGCGGTGTTCGGCGCGGGCGGCACGCTGACGGTACGGGCGGACGAGTCCCAGGACTCGCACACGCCGGACCTGGAGGTGGTGCTGCTGGGAGGGCGGCCGATACGTGAGCCGATGGCGCACTACGGCCCGTTCGTGATGAACAGCGAGGCGGAGCTGAGGCAGGCCTTCGACGACTTCCAGGCCGGCCGCCTGGGCACAATCCCGGTCCCCCACGCGTAACGCCCCCGCGGGCCGGGACTTTTCCCACCCACCCGCCCTTGAAATGTGTGGGGGGACGATGTCCCCCCACACCCCCCACCGCCCGCGGCAGCTTCGCGCCGCGGGCGGAGACGTACATGGGCGCGGCCCCCGTACCCCCTCGCCCGGTGGCACGGCAGCTTCGCGCCGAGGGCGGACATGCACGGGGGCGCGGCCGCCCCGCCCCCCAACCGCCGTGGCGGCAGCTTCGCGCCGGGGCCGCCACCGCGGCTACGCCCCCTGCGTCGGACGGCGTAACCCCGGAGGACAGGCGTGGTGGGGCGTGGTCGGGTGGGAGGGTGACTGGGGGTTCTTTGACGTCCTTGCTGCCCGAGGGGGTTCGGCGTCTGGCCGCGTGGTGTGCGGTGGCGCTGGCCGTCTCCGGGGTCGGAGCCGTGGGCATCTGGCTGACCATCACCTTCAAGACCGCCGTCACCCCCGTACTGCTCGCCATCCTCGGCACCGCCCTGCTCGGCCCGCTCTTCCGGCGGCTCCTCGCCATGCGGCTCAACCGGTCGGTCGCCGCCGGGCTCACCTGTGTCGCCGTCGTGGCGGTCGTCGGCGGGGCCGGGTACATCGTCGTCAGCGCGCTCGTCGACAGCGGCGACCAGATCGTCTCCTCGCTCAAGCAGGCCGCCAAGGACCTCACCAAGCACTTCGGCGCCGCCGGCACCTCGCTCAACGACGTCGCGTCCAACGCCAAGTCCCTGCTCGGCAAGTTCGGCGCGACCGCCGCCACCGGTGTGCTCACCGGGATCAGCGTCGTCGGCGAGCTGATCGCCACCGGCGTGCTCGCGCTGCTGCTGATGTTCTTCTTCCTGCGGGACTCGCACAAGGCTGTCGACTCGCTGCGGTCCTTCGCCCCGAGCGAGACCGGGGAGACCGTCGAGGCCATGGCGCGCCGCGCGTTCGAGGCCGTCGAGGGCTTCATGCGCGGCACCACCGTGATCGCCCTCATCGACGCCGTCTGCATCACCGTCGGCCTGCTGTTCCTCCAGGTGCCCGGCGCGGTCGGGCTGGGCGCGCTGGTCTTCGTCGGCGCGTACATCCCGTACCTCGGCGCCTTCCTCTCCGGCGCCGTCGCCGTGCTGGTCGCGCTCGCGGACCGCGGCTGGGTGACCGGGCTCTGGGCGCTGGGGGTGGTGCTCGCCGTGCAGGTGCTGGAAGGGCATGTGCTCCAGCCGATGATCCAGAGCCGTACGGTCCAGATGCACCCGGCCGTCGTGATACTCGCCATCACCGCGGGCGCCAGCGTCGCCGGGATCCTGGGCATGCTGCTCGCCGTACCGCTGACGGCCGCCGCGTTCGGGGTGATCTCCGAGCTGCGCACCCGCTACGGTCCGGCCGCGTAGGCATTGCCCAGGCTCGGGCACGACTCAGCCGGCCTCCCCGTCCCCCGCCTCCCGCTCGTACAGCTCGAACCAGATCGACTTCCCGTCGCCCCGCGGGTCCACCCCCCACGCGTCCGCCAGCATCTCCATCAGCAGCAGCCCGCGCCCGCTGGACGCCAGCTCCCCGGGGCGCCTGCGGTGCGGCAGTTCGTCGCTGGTGTCCGCGACCTCGACCCGCAGCCGCCGCCTCCCGGGCTCGCCGGTCGCCTCGGCCAGCAGCAGGGCGTCGTTGTCAGTGTGGACGAGTACGTTGGTGAGCATCTCGGAGACCATCAGCTCCGCCGAGTCGACCTGCTCGCCGTCCGCCCAGTCGTGCAGCAGATCGCGCACCTGCCGCCGCACCCCGGCGATGCGCTCCGGCTCGGCCTGCGCGATGGTCAGCGCGGTGCGCCGTACGGTGCCGCGCGCGGTGGGTACGGGCGTACGGTCCCGGGAGAGCAGCAGCAGCGCTATGTCGTCCTCGCGCCGGTCCGCGAGCGGCCCGGTCGTGTAGTGCGAGGTCGGACCGTGCACGGCCTGGACGAGCGCGTCGGCGAGCTTCTCCAGGGACTCGCCGCTGTACTCCTCCAGTACCGGCCGCAGCCGCGCCCAGCCGGTTGCCATGTCGTGCCCGCCGGTCTCGATCAGTCCGTCCGTGCACAGCATCAGCGTCTCGCCGGGCTCCAGGCTCAGCCGGGTCGTCGGATAGTCGGAGTCGGCCTCGATGCCGAGCGGCAGCCCGCCCGCGGTCGGCCGGATCACCGCCGTGCCGTCGGTCGCGCGGATCACCGGATCGGGATGGCCGGCGCGGGCGATGTCGAGGGTGCCGGCCTCGGGGTCGACCTCCAGATAGAGGCAGGTCGCGAAGCGCGGACCGCCGGCGGGGTATTCGTCGGACGTCATGGCGGCGCCGTCCGTGCCGGGCCCCTGGTAGTGCTGGAGCCCGGCCAGGAAGCGCGAGGCCCGCGACAGCACCGCGTCGGGCCTGTGCCCCTCCGAGGCGTACGCGCGCAGCGCGATCCTGAGCTGTCCCATCAGCCCGGCCGCCCGCACGTCATGCCCCTGGACATCCCCGATGACCAGCGCGAACCGCCCGCCGGTCCACTCCTCGCCGCTCCACTCGCCGGCGGCCCGGCCCGCGCCGCCCCGGCCCGCGCTGCCGTGCCCGTCCGCCCCCGGTGCTCCGCTGCCGCCCGGCAGCGGGATCATGTCGTACCAGTCGCCGCCGATCTGCAGCCCGCCCCCGGTCGGCACATACCGCGCCGCCACCGTCATCCCCGGGATCTCCGGCCCCAGCGTCGGCATCATCGTGCGCTGGAGCCCGAGCGACAGCTCCCGCTCCGTCTCGGCGATACCCGCGCGCGCCAGCGCCTGCGCCAGCATCCGCGCCACCGTCGTCAGCACCGACCGCTCGTCGGGCGAGAACGCCACCCGGTGCTTGAACGCGGCCATCCAGGTGCCCATCGTCCTGCCCGCCACCACCAGCGGCAGAAACGCCCAGGAGTGCCGCTGGAAGTGCTTCACATAACGCCAGGTGGCCGGGTAGCGCGTCTCGTACGCCTCGGGCGTCGGCAGATAGATGGCCCGGCCGGTCCGTACCACCTCGGCCGCCGGATAGTCCGTGTCCACCGTCATGCCCTGGAACGGGTCCATGTCCACCGCGGCCTGCCCATGGTGGCCCACGATCGTCAGCCTCTCGCCCGAGACCCCGTACACCGCGAGCCCGTCCGGCGAGAACCCCGGCATGGACAGCGACGCGGCGACCCGCAGCACCTCGGCGGTCGAGCGCGCCTCGGCCAGCGCGCGCCCGGCGTCCAGCAGGAAGGCCTCGCGGGAGCGGCGCCAGTCGCCGGTGATCGAGGTGCCCTCGACGGTGGTGCCGGGCCGTACCTCCGCGACCTCCTGGAGCGTGCCGTACAGCTCGATGTACGGACGGTCCCCGGGCTCCGGCCGCGTACACGTCTTGGCCCGGGCCCGAACGGTACGGACCACCCTGCCGTTCTCGTCCATGATCCGCAGCCGGGCCTCGGCGAGCGTGCCCTCGGCGATGGCGAGATTGACGATGCCGTCGATCTCGTTCCAGTCGACGGGGTGGAAGCGGGCACGGACCGCCGAGGCCGTCAGGACCGCGGCCTCCGGGCCGAGACCGAGCAGCCGGGCCGCCTCGGCGTCGAGGGTGACCTGCCCGGACGCGTTGTCCCAGCTCCACAGGCCGGTCGCGATCGCGGCCAGGACATCCTCGGTGCGCATTGCCCCACTTTATGAATATCTGCGGAGCAAAAGCCAGCGAGGGGGCAAAAGCCAGTGAGGGGCCCAGCGCCCGGGCGGTAACCTGTTCTGCTGTACGACCCGGCGCGGTCTGCTGTACGACTCAACGCGGCCGGACCCCGCGACGCGGCCGGCACCCGGCCAACCCCGACTTGCTAAGACTGGATGAAACGACGATGCATCGGTACAGGTCCCACACCTGCGGCGAGCTCCGCGCCTCTGACGTCGGCACCGGCGTCCGGCTGAGCGGCTGGCTGCACAATCGCCGAGACCTGGGCGGCATCCTCTTCATCGATCTGCGTGACCACTACGGCCTGGTCCAGCTCGTCGCCCGCCCCGGCACCGCCGCCAACGAGGAGCTGTCCAAGCTCACCAAGGAGACCGTCGTCCGGATCGACGGCACCGTCTCCGCGCGCGGCGAGGAGAACGTCAACCCGGACCTGCCGACCGGTGAGATCGAGATCGAGGTCTCCGAGGTCGAGGTGCTGGGCGCGGCCGGACCGCTGCCGTTCACGATCAACACCGAGGACGGTGTCAACGAGGAGCGGCGCCTCGAATACCGCTTCCTCGACCTGCGCCGCGAGCGCATGCACCGCAACATCATGCTGCGTACGGCCGTCATCTCGGCCATCCGGCACAAGATGACCGCGCTCGGCTTCAACGAGATGGCCACCCCGATCCTCACCGCGACCTCCCCCGAGGGCGCCCGTGACTTCGTCGTGCCGTCCCGGCTCAACCCCGGCAAGTTCTACGCGCTGCCGCAGGCCCCGCAGCAGTTCAAGCAGCTCCTGATGATCTCGGGCTTCGACCGCTACTTCCAGATCGCGCCCTGCTTCCGCGACGAGGACGCCCGCGCCGACCGCTCGCCCGGCGAGTTCTACCAGCTCGATGTCGAGATGAGCTTCGTCGAGCAGGAGGATGTCTTCCGGCCGGTCGAGAAGCTGATGACCGAGCTGTTCGAGGAGTTCGGCGGCGGCCGCCATGTCACCTCGCCGTTCCCGCGCATCCCGTTCCGCGAGTCGATGCTGAAGTACGGCAACGACAAGCCGGACCTGCGGGCCACCCTGGAGCTGGCCGACATCTCCGATGTCTTCGAGGGCTCCGAGTTCAAGGCGTTCGCGGGCAAGCACGTCCGCGCGCTCCCGGTCCCGGACACCGCCGGCCAGCCGCGCAAGTTCTTCGACGGGCTCGGTGAGTTCGCCGTCGAGCACGGCGCGAAGGGCCTGGCCTGGGTACGGGTCGGCGAGGACGGCGCGCTGAGCGGCCCGATCGCCAAGTTCCTCACCGAGGAGAACGTCAAGGTCCTCACCGAGCGCCTCTCGCTCGCGCCCGGCCACGCCGTCTTCTTCGGCGCGGGCGAGTTCGACGAGGTCTCCAAGATCATGGGCGCGGTCCGCGTCGAGGCCGCGAAGCGCGCCGGCCACTTCGAGGAGGGCGTCTTCCGGTTCTGCTGGATCGTCGACTTCCCGATGTACGAGAAGGACGAGGAGACCGGCAAGATCGACTTCTCGCACAACCCGTTCTCGATGCCCCAGGGCGGCCTCGCCGACCTGGAGACCAAGGACCCGCTGGACATCCTCGCCTGGCAGTACGACATCGTCTGCAACGGAATCGAGCTGTCCTCCGGCGCGATCAGGAACCACGAGCCCGAGGTCATGCTCAAGGCCTTCGAGATCGCGGGCTACGACCGGGAGACCGTCGAGCACGAGTTCGCGGGCATGCTCCGCGCCTTCCGGCTCGGCGCCCCGCCGCACGGCGGGATCGCCCCGGGCATCGACCGTATCGTCATGCTCCTGGCCGACGAGCCGAACATCCGCGAGACGATCGCCTTCCCGCTCAACGGCAACGCGCAGGACCTGATGATGGGCGCGCCGACCACGCTGGACGAGGCGCGGCTGCGCGAACTGCACATCGCGCTGCGCAAGCCGGTCACCAAGTCCGCGGAGTAGGCAGTTCCGTAGATACGTCGGAGGCCCGGAACCCGGTGGGGTTCCGGGCCTCTTCGCGTCTGTGCGGTTCTGTGCGCTTTCCCACAACGTGCCCACGACTTTTCGTTCCGTGGCAACCGGATCGGTCTCCCGGGGCGTTTGAGGTGCGTGGGAGAACGAACGCGATGGCAGGGGCGGGGCGATGGATCCGGGCGAGGGCGACTTCGAGGCATTCGTCGCCGCCCGGGGGCCGCGGCTGCTGCGGGTCGCCTGGCTGCTGACCGGGGACGCCCATCTCGCCGAGGACCTGCTGCAGAGCGCCCTCGCGAAGGTGTGGCCGAAGTGGCCGCGGATCGCCGGGGACCGGCCGGAGGCCTATGTACGGACGGTCCTGGTGCATCTGCACGCGTCCTGGTGGCGGCGGCGCTGGCGCGGGGAGCTGCCGTACGGGGAGGTGCCGGACGCGGCCGGGGCGGCGGACCCGTACGCCCATGTCGATCTGGAGCAGTCGCTCGCGGCGGCCGTGCGGGCGCTGCCGGTGCGGCAGCGCGCGGTGGTCGTGCTGCGGTACTTCGAGGATCTGAGCGTCGAGGACACCGCGGCGACCCTGGGCTGTTCCCCGGGCACGGTCAAGAGCCAGTCGGCGCGTGCGCTGCGCGCCCTGCGGGCCGCGCTGCCCGCCTCGGTGGCGGGCGGTGAGCGGCGTGGATGAGCCCTGGCCGGGGCGCGGGCCGGACGGTTCGGCGTACGAGCCGGGCGCGCCGGGGCAGAAGCCGGGCAGGCCCGGACCCGAGCTGAACGGTTCGGGACACGGATCGGGCAGGTCCGGCCACGAGCCGCCGGGGTCCGAGCCGGGCGGTCCGGAGCACGAGCCGCCGGCGCCTGAGCCGAGCGCGGAGGACGAGCGGGAGCTGCGGATTCTGCTGGAGCGCACCGTGCCCAGACTGCCCGCCCCCGAAGGGCTGCTCGGCCGGGTACGGGAGCGGGCCCGGCGGACCCGGCGGCGGCGCCGTACGGCAGGAGCCGCGGCGGCGGCCGTGACCGGGCTCGCGGTGGCCGGAACGGTGCTGCCCGGTCTGCTGCGCGACGTCCCAGAGCCGGCACCCCCCGCCGCCTCCGCCTCCGCCGTCCCCGGCCCGTCCGAGCCGACGGTGCCCGCGCCCGTCGACACCGCCTGGCAGGCCCCGCACGCCGGCTCCGGGGTGCGGTTCGAACGGGTGGCCGGGGTGACCCTGCGGCTGCCCGAGCGCTGGCAGGCGCTGGAGGTGCCGGACGACGGGCGGCTCAAGGTGGCGGCCCGCGGCTTCGTCTCGTCCCAGGACCTCACCCCGTACGGCCTGCCCTGCCAGGTGAAGGCGGCGGAGACCTGCCTCCCGGTGGCGGCGCTCGGGCCCGACGACGCCCTGCTCACCCTCGTCCCCATGACCTTGGACGGCCTGAAGAACAAGATCGAGCAGCCACCCGTGCTGTACGGCTCGGACAGTCCGTCCCCGGGCTGCCGCGCCATCCGGGGCACCCGGGAGTACAGCGGACTCCTCGGCGGCACTCCCGCCCCCTACACCGCCATCTCCCTCACGCTCTGTGTCCACGGCGACGCGCCGGGGACCGTCGAGGACGTGACCGCGATGGTCTCCGGCGCAGACTTCGGCAAGGGAACCGTGACAGCCCCGACGCACACGCCGACGACCGCCGAGCATCCCCCGAACGAGAAATGAAAGAGGCACGCCCATGTCCGTCCGCTCCCGCCGTCCCGCTCGCAGAGGACCACGGCCGGCCGCCCTGCCGCTGGTCACCGGTCTGCTGGCGGCCGGCCTGCTGCTCACCGGCTGCGCGGGCACCGCGGACACCGCCGACAACGCGGGGAACGCGCCGGGCGGAACGGCCGCGGGCGGCAAGGGTACGGGCAGCGCCTCCCCCGGGGCCGCCTCCCCCGGCGGGCACACCGGCCGCTCCGCGCCCGAGCCGCCGCCCGTCAAGCCCGCGGTGATCCCCGGTCTCGGCCCCGAGACCCGGTCCGAGATCCCCGAGACCAGCAACCAGGCGGTGGTGGTGACGGGCGCCGACGCGGACTCCGACCGGTCGGTCGTCACGCTCTACGAGCGCGATCCAGTCACCGGCTGGCGCCGTGTCTCCGACGAATGGCCCGCGCACAACGCCCGGGAGGGCTGGACCGACGATCACCACCAGGGCGATCTGCGCTCCCCCATCGGCGTGTTCGGGCTCACCGACGCGGGTGGCAAGCTGCCCGACCCGGGCTCGAAGCTCCCGTACGACCGGGGGCCCGCCTTCGAGGCGGAGGGCACGGGGTTCGAGGGCGAGCCGCTCACCGGGGCCTTCGACTATGTGATCGCGATCAACTACAACCGGGTGGCGGGCCGGACCCCGCTGGACTGGACCCGGCCGCTGGGCGCCGACAAGGGCGGCGGCATCTGGCTCCATGTCGACCACGGCGGACCCACCCAGGGCTGTGTCGCGGTGCCGCGCTGGCGCATGAAGGAACTGCTGCGCACGCTGGACCCGGCGAAGCGCCCGGTGGTGGTGATGGGGGACGCGGCATCGCTGAGCCTGTGACGCTGATGTCCGCCGTCCCGGGCGCGCTGCCCGTACCGTACGGGCCAGACGCGTCCGGACCGTACGTACAGGTACAGACGCCGAAGGGCCCGGGAGCCGTTGCCGCCGCTCCCGGGCCCTTCGCGTACGCCCTATGCCGCCTCGCCGCCGAAGCGCTCCTTGTACGCCGCCAGGTCATCGTCCGTGAGCTTCGCGAACAGCACCGGCGGTACGGTGAACGCCGTGCCCGCCGGGACCGACGCCAGGGCCTTCGCCTCCTCCGCCGTGACCCAGACCGCCGTGTCCTCGTCCAGTGCGAACGCCCCGCGCATCGCCCTCGCCGACGCCGGGATGAACGGCTCGGAGATCACCGCGTACAGATGGATCAGGTTCATCGCCGTACGGAGGGTCAGCGCCGCGCCCTCCTCGTCCGTCTTGATCTCCAGCCAGGGGGCCTTCTCCTCCAGATACGAGTTGCCCGCCGACCACAGCGCGCGCAGCGCCGCCGCCGCCTTGCGGAACTGGAGCGACTCCATGTGCCCCTCGTACTCGCCGAGCAGCCGCGCGATCTCCCCGCCGAGCTTCGCCTCCGCTTCCCCGGCCGCCCGGCCCGCCGGCACGGTGTCGCCGAAGCGCTTGCGCGAGAAGGACAGCACGCGGTTGACGAAGTTGCCGAGGGTGTCCGCCAGATCCTTGTTGACGGTGGCGGTGAAGTGCTCCCAGGTGAAGGACGCGTCGTCGGACTCCGGCGCGTTCGCCATCATGAAGTAGCGCCAGTAGTCGGCGGGCAGGATCTCCAGGGCGTCATGGGTGAAGACCCCGCGCCGCTGGGAGGTGGAGAACTTCCCGCCGTAGTAGTTCAGCCAGTTGAACGCCTTGATGACGTCCACGCGCTTCCACGGCGAGCGGGTCCCCAGCAGGGTCGCCGGGAACATGATGCTGTGGAACGGGACATTGTCCTTGCCCATGAACTGCGTGTAGCGGACGTCCCCTTCGGACTCCCACCACCACGAGCGCCAGTCCCGGTTCTCCGGGTCCTGGTCCGACCACTCCTTCGTCGCGCCGATGTACTCGATCGGGGCGTCGAACCAGACGTAGAAGACCTTGCCCTCGGCGGCCAGCTCCGGCCACGCGTCGGCCGGGACCGGGACGCCCCAGTCCAGGTCACGGGTGATGGCCCGGTCGTGCAGCCCTTCCGCCAGCCACTTGCGGGCGATGGAGGAGGCCAGCACCGGCCAGTTGCCGGCGCGCTCGTCGAGCCAGGTCTCCACCTCGCCGGCCAGCTTGGACTGGAGGAGGAACAGATGCTTGGTCTCGCGGACTTCGAGGTCGCTGCTGCCGCTGATCGCCGAGCGCGGCTCGATCAGATCGGTCGGGTCCAGCACACGGGTGCAGTTCTCGCACTGGTCGCCGCGGGCCTTGTCGTAACCGCAGTGCGGGCAGGTGCCGACGATATAGCGGTCGGGGAGGAAGCGGCCGTCGGTGTTCGAATACACCTGGCGGATGGCCCGCTCCTCGATAAAGCCGTTGGCCTTCAGCTCCCGGGCGATTTCCTGCGTGATGTCCCGGTTCTGCGCCGAGGAACTCCGGCCGAAGTAGTCGAACCGGAGCTGGAACCCGTCGTAGACCGCCTTCTGCGCGTCGTGCTGCTCGGCGCAGAAGGTGTCGACGGGCACGCCCGCCTCCTTCGCGGCGAGTTCGGCGGGGGTGCCGTGCTCGTCGGTCGCGCAGATGTAGAGGACGTCATGGCCGCGCTGGCGCAGATACCGGGAATAGACGTCCGCCGGGAGCATGGACCCCACCATGTTGCCCAGGTGCTTGATCCCGTTGATGTACGGAAGGGCGCTGGTGATGAGGTGTCGAGCCATTGCAGGCTGCTCCCAAGTCGCTACACGGAGTGACCGATTGGTCTACGGAATGTCAATATCGTATCCGACCCGCCCAAGGCGAGTCGCCCGGGTTTGGGGGGCGAGGCGGGGGCGGGCCGGTCGCGCCCGGGGAGGGAGAGCTTTGCGAAACACCGCGTGTTGTAGACAGGCCCATCCTGGGAGGAGACGGGCATCATGCAAAAGGCTGGGCACGGGGCGGCAGGGTACGGGGCGGCTGGGCACGAGGCGAGGGACGACAGCATGCGGGTACTGGTCGCCGAGGACGAGGAGGTCCTCGCCGAGCTGGTCGCGACCGGACTGCGGCGCGCGGGATTCGCCGTCGACACCGTGTACAGCGGGGACGCCGCCCTCGCCTATCTCGGACTGCACGACTACGACGTCGTCGTGCTCGACCGCGACCTCCCCCGGGTCCACGGCGACGACGTCGCGCGCAAGCTGGTCGCCGAGTCGTCCCGTACGCGCATCCTGATGCTGACCGCGTCCGCGTCCATGGAGGACAGGGTGGCGGGGCTCGATCTGGGTGCCGACGACTATCTCGGCAAGCCCTTCGACTTCCCCGAGCTGGTCTCCCGGGTGCGCGCCCTGCGGCGGCGCAGCGCCAGGCCCGTACCGCCGCTGCTGGAGCGGCACGGCGTACGGCTCGATTCCGTACGGCGGACCGCGTCGCGGGACGGACGGGTGCTGGATCTGTCGCCGAAGGAGTTCTCGGTGCTCCAGATCCTGCTGGAGGCGGACGGGGCGCCGGTGTCGGCGGAGGAGCTGCTGGAGCGGGCGTGGGACGCGCACGCGGACCCCTTCACCGGGGCGGTACGGGTCTGTCTCAGCAAGCTCCGCGCCAAACTCGGCGAACCGCCGCTGATCCGTACGGTGCAGGGTGTGGGATACGCACTGTGAAGACGACCGTACGTTTCCCGGGCCCGGTGCGCGGCGCGGTGCGCGGCCCGTTGCGCGGCCCAGGGTCCGGCTCGGGCTCCGGCTTCGGCATTGGCACTGGCTTTGGTATCGGCTTCGGCTCCGGGCCCGGCTCGACCATTCGTACGCGCATAGCGCTCGTCTACGGCGGGGTCTTCGTCGTCCTCGGCGGCTGTCTGCTCACCGTGGTCAATCTGCTCTCCACCGCCGGTACGCAGAACGAGGCCCAGGAGATGGCCGCCCGGGTGGTGCCCGCGCAGGTGGCGCCCGTGCTGCCCGCCTCCCCGGTGCGCGGGCTGATCAGCGAGCAGCGGATCGCGCCCGTCACCGTCTACCGGCTCACCGACAATGTCACCGACGCCGCCTCCGACGAGATGCTCTTCTGGTCGGTCGCCGCGCTGCTGGTGATGGCGGCCTGCGCGGTGGTGGTCGGCTGGTGGACGGCGGGGCGGGTGCTGCGGCCGGTGCACGCTATGACGGCCAAGGCGCGGCGGCTCTCCGAGCACAATCTCCATGAGCGGATCGGGGCGAGCGGGCCCGACGACGAGCTGAAGGAGCTGGGCGACACGCTGGACGCGCTGCTGGCGCGGCTGGAGAAGGCGTTCGACAGCCAGCGCCGGTTCATCGCGAACGCGTCGCACGAGCTGCGTACCCCGCTGGCGACACAGCGCGCCGCGATCCAGGTCGGTCTGGACGACCCGTGCTCGCCGGACGAGCTGGCCCGTACGAAACAGACCCTGCTCGACAACAACCGGCGCAGCGAGCAGCTCATCGAGGGGCTGCTGGTGCTGGCGCGCAGCGAGCGCGAGGTGGAGGACCAGGAGCTGATCGATCTGGGCGAGGCGGTGGAGGAGGAGGCGGCCCGCTTCGGCCTGGACAAGTCGGTGTCGGTCATCGACGCGGCGGTGGTACGCGGGAACCGGCTGCTGCTCGGCCAGCTCGTGGGCAATCTGCTGACGAACGCGGTGACGTACAACGTGCCGGGCTTCAAGGTGCCGGACGGGACGGGCACGGTCGACATCGAGGTCAACGGCGCTGTCCTGGTCGTACGGAACACCGGTCCCGTGGTGGCCGAGGAGGACGTCCCGGCGTTGTTCGAACCGTTCCGGCGGGGGGAGGGGCGCGACCGGATGGGCCGGGGGGCGGGTCTCGGCCTCTCCATCGTGCGCTCGATCGCGGAGGCGCACGGGGGGCGGGTGACGGCGGCGCCGGGCGGGGCGGGGGGCGGTCTGGCCGTGACGGTGAAACTGCCGCCGGCCGCGTCGGAGTGACGCGGCCGGCGGCAGGGCTTGTCCGTGGTTCTGCTTTTCGGGTCAGCTCGCCCGGGAGGCGTGCCAGGGGGTGAGCAACTCGCGGTAGAGGGTGGCGTCGGGCAGCTCGCGGGGGGCGGGGCCGGCGTGGAAGAACCCGACGTTCTTGGCGCCCGGGTCCGCGCCGAGCCTGCGGGCGAAGTCAAAGCCCTTGGCGTCCTCCTCGCCGAACGCCACGATCTGCCAGAAGACCGGCAGCTCGGCGGCGTCGGCGAACGCCTGCTCGGCGGCGCGTACGGCGTTGGGCGCCCCGTCCGTCTGGAAGATCACCAACGCGGGCCCTTCGCCCCCGGCCTTCTCGTGCAGCGCGACGACCTCTTCGACGGCGCGGTGGTAGTGGGTCCGCCCCATCCGCCCGAGGGAGCCGTGCATTTCGTCGATCTTCCCCTCGTACGAGGCGAGGTCGATGGCCCCGGTCCCGTCGATCTCGGTGGAGAAGAACACGACGGAAACGGTGGCACTGTCGTCAAGATGCGCGGCGAGCGCCAACGCCTGCTCCCCGAGGTGCTGGGCGCTCCCGTCCTTGTAATACGTCCGCATGGACCCGGACCGGTCAAGCACGAGATACACACTGGCGCGCGTGCCACCCATCCCGAGGCCGGCGAGAGCGTCCCCGGCGGCGGTGTAGCGCGCAACGAGCCCACTGGCGAGGGCGCGGACCTGAGCGAGCGCCACGGCGGGGTCGCCGGTGGCCCCGGGCCGGGGCGCTTCGGGGGCGAGGACGGCCTCCGGCTCGGCCGGAACGTCGGCCTCAGCAGCGGGCTCCGCTACGGATGCGAGCACGGGCTCGCCCGCGGCCTCCGTCGTGGGCGCGGGTACGGCCTGAACCTCGGCTTCCGGCACGAGCGTTGCCTCGGGCTCGGTGGCGAGCTGTGCCGCGGGCGCGAGCACCGGCTTCGCTTCCGGTGTCGGTACGGCCTCCGGGGCGGCGACGACCGCCGCCGGAACTCCTGCCTCCGGCAGAGGGGTTGCCTCCGCGGCGGCCTCGCCCTTGGGCTCGCCTGCAAGGGCAGGCACCAGTTCGGCGTCCGGCGCTGGTACGGGCTCCGGCTCGGTCTGCGGCTCCGGTACGGAGACGGCTGCGGCCGTAACTTCAGCCTCCGGCACGAGCGTTGCCTCCGCCTCGGTGGCGGGCGTCAGCTCGGCTGCCGGTTCCAGCGTCGGTACGGGCTGTGCCCCGGCCTCCTCGCCCGAGGCGACCGTCGCCGGAACTTCCACCTCCGGCAGGGGCGTTGCCGCGGGCTCGGTGGCGGCGGCCAAGGCGTCCGCCTCGACCGTGGGCTCCGCCACGGCCGCGAGGGCGGCCTCCGGCTCGGGGGCGGTCTCGCCCTTGGGCCCGTCTGCAAGGGCAGGCACCAGTTCGGCGTCCGGCGCTGGTACGGGCTCCGGCTCGGTCTGCGGTTCCGGTACGGAGACGGCTGCGGCCGTAACCTCGACCTCCGGCACGAGCGTTGCCTCGGGCTCGATGGCGAGGGCCGGGACCTCCGCCTCGGTGACGGTCTGTGCCCCGGCCTCCTGGCCTGAGACGACCGTCGCTGCAACTTCGGCCCCCGGCAGGGGCGTTGCTTCGGGCTCGGCGGTGGCGGTCCGGGCGTCCGCGTCGATCGTGGGCTCCGCCACGGCCGCGAGGACGGCCTCCGGCTCCGGGGCGGTCTCACCCTTGCGCTCGCCTGCAAGGGCAGGCACCAGTTCGGCGTCCGGCGCCGGCGCTGGTACGGGCTCCGGCTCGGCCTGCGGCTCCGGTACGGAGACGGCTGCGGCCGCAACTTCAGCCTCCGGCACGAGCGTTGGCTCGGGCTCCGGAACGGAGGCCCGTACGGCCGCAACCTCGGGCTCCGGCACGGGTGCTGCCTCGGCTTCGGCCGTGAGGGCGGCCTTCGGCTCGGGGACCGGTGCGGTCGCAACCTCGGCCTCAGCCGAGGGCGTTGCCCCAGGCGCGGCCACCGGCTCGGTCCGCAGGTCCGGGGTGGTCTCGCCCTTGGGCATCAGCTCGGCCTTCGGCTCCGGTACGGACGCCTCCGCCGTCGGAACTTCCGCTCCCGGCATGGGCGTTGCGTCGGCCTTCGCCTTGGGCTCGGGCTGTGCCGGGACTCGAAGGTTGTCGAAGGCCGCGGCTACCAGGTCCGCCGCCGCGGACTCGACCGGGGAGGTCGACGGCGGTGCGGGCTCGGCCTGGGCCTCGGCCGGTTCCGGCGTGCTCGTGGCCTCGACCGCCGGCTCCGCCGGCCCCGCCCCCTCCGCACGGTCGCGTCCGAACACCTTGCGCAGCAAGCTCCGAATGCCCATGGGCGAGGCCTTTCAGATCAGTTGGGTGCGGTGTCCGCCGCCGGGGACAAGGCGCATCCCTGGCCAGGGCGGATACGTAAGGTTAGCGGCCGTCCCGTTGATCCACGGCAGGGGCGGCCTCCCCCCGGCCGCGTGGCCCACGGACGGGTGATGCGCAACGGACGCGCAGTGGACCCGTGACGCACGCCCCCGGCACGCACAGAGCACGCCCCCCGCGCGCACCGCAGACGCGGGCAACGCCCGCCCCGCCCCCATCTCCCGTACCCCGCACCGCATTACCCTCCCCAGACCACCCGGTCGCCCCGCGTTCATGTTTCGTTCACCCATGCGCCGCCGCCCTGCTGGCCATCACACCTAGCGTCACGGCCGAGACATCCCGACACTGTGTCGGCCATGTCGGCGCGGGGCGCGCCGAGACACCACACTCAACGGAGGCGAAAGTGCGCAAACTGCTGCCGCTGCTCAACTCTCACCCGGGCGGACGTTCCGCTCTGACCTGTCGTTACCGCTGTGGCGACGCCTGTTTCCACGAGGTGCCCAACACCAGTGACAACGAGTACGCCGGCGACATCATCGCCGGCGCGCTGTCAAGACGTTCCATGGTGCGCGCCGCGGCCGTCGTGACCGTCGCCGCCGCCGCGGGCACCGCGGTCGTCGTGGCCGGCCCCGACAACGTCGCCTCCGCGACCCCCCTCGGCGGCAAGGGCCACGGCAACACCCCCACCCCCGACGGCGCCCGCGGCCTCCGCTTCACCCCGGTCGCCCCCAATGTCGCCGACCAGGTGACCGTCCCGTCCGGTTACAGCCAGAACGTCGTCATCCGCTGGGGCGACCCGATCCTGCGCGGCGCCCCGGCCTTCGACCCGGACCGGCAGACCGCCAAGGCGCAGGCCGGCCAGTTCGGTTACAACAACGACTTCCTGAGCCTGCTGCCCTTCAAGGGCGAGCGCGGCCGTCAGGTCCTCGTGGCCAACCACGAGTACACCGACGAGATCCTGATGTTCAAGGGCTACAACGCCGCCGCCCCCACCCGCGAGCAGGTCGAGATCGCCTGGGCCGCCCACGGTCTCTCCGTGGTCGTGGTCGAGGAGGACCGCAAGACCGGCAAGCTCACCGCCGTCACCCGGCACGAGCTGAACCGCCGCCTCACCGCCACCAGCAAGTTCGAGCTGACCGGCCCGGCCGCGGGCAGCGAGCTGCTGCGCACCTCCGCCGACCGCACCGGCAGCCGTGTCCTCGGCACGCTCAACAACTGCGCCGGCGGCACCACCCCCTGGGGCACCACACTCCACGGCGAGGAGAACTTCAACCAGTACTTCGCCAACGGCTCCAGCCCCACCGACCTGCGCTACGGCATCACCACCGGCGCCACCGAGCGCAAGTGGGAGCTGTTCGACAAGCGCTTCGACCTCAAGCAGGAGCCCAACGAGGCCCACCGCCACGGCTGGGTCGTCGAGCTGGACCCGTACGACCCCGACTCGACGCCCAAGAAGCGCACCGCCCTCGGCCGCTTCAAGCACGAGGCCGCCCAGCCCCGGCTCACCGCCGACGGCCGCCCGGTCATCTACATGGGCGACGACGAGCGCTTCGACTACCTCTACAAGTTCGTCTCGTCGAAGCGGATGAAGGAGGGCAACAGCCGCGCCGCCCACCAGCACAACCTGACCCTGCTCGACGAGGGCACGCTGTACGTCGCGAAGCTGACCGGCGACAGCCCGGCGAGCGAGTTCGACGGTACGGGCAAGCTCCCGAACGACGGCGAGTTCGACGGCTCCGGCGTCTGGATCCCGCTGGCCACCGGCGATGTCTCGCACGTCCCGGGCATGACCGCCGACGAGGTGTACGTCTTCACGCGCCTCGCGGGCGACAAGGTCGGCGCCACCAAGATGGACCGCCCGGAGGACGTCGAGCCGTCGCCGCGCAGCGGCCGTGTCTATGTCGCGCTGACCAACAACACCGACCGCGGCAAGGCCGGCAAGGAGGGCCCCACCGAGCCCAACCCCCGCAACGCCAACAAGCACGGCCACATCCTGGAGCTGGCGGAGAACTGGGACGACCCGTCGAGCGACGGCTTCGCCTGGCGCCTCTTCCTGGTCGCGGGCGACCCGACGGACCCGGCCACCTACTTCGCGGGCTTCCCCAAGGAGAAGGTCAGCCCCATTTCCTGCCCGGACAATGTCGCCTTCGACCCGCACGGCAACCTGTGGATCTCGACGGACGGCAACGCCCTCGGCACCCACGACGGTCTGTTCGGCGTGGCCACGCAGGGCGAGCGGCGCGGTGAGCTGAAGCAGTTCCTGACCGTGCCGAACGGCGCCGAGACCTGTGGCCCGGTCATCCAGGACCGCCGGGTCCTGGTCGCCGTGCAGCACCCGGGCGAGATCACCGGCGCGACCGTCGAGCAGCCCGCGAGCGCGTGGCCGGACGGACCGGGCAAGATGGTCCGCCCGTCGGTCGTGGCGGTCTGGCGCAAGGACGGCGGCGACATCGGCGTCTGAGCCGACGCGGGCGGAGGCGTACGGCGGCTGCTGTCCGGCCGCTGTCGTACGGCGGCGGCTGTACGACTGCTGTTGTACGCGCACTGCCGTACGGCCACTGAACCCGTGAACCGCTGAACCCCTGAACCCATCCGGCAAGTCGCGGGGTGGCGCCGACTCGGACCGGCGTCACCCCGCTTGCTGTTTCACCAGGCGCTCTCTCGCCGCCCGCGTTCACCGCCCGCGGCGGAACGCCACGATCTGTTCCGCCGGATCACCCGTGTACGACCACGGCACCCGCGCCGCCCGCGCCCCCATCAGCTCGAAGAGGTGCCGCGCCTCCTCGTGCAGCCCCGCGTAACAGGCCGCGTGCGTCAGATAGTTCAGCTCGCCGGTCTCCTCGGGGACCACAGGGCCGGCCGCCCGCGCCCCGATCCAGCGGTCGAAGGTACGCCGTACCTCGGTCACCGCCAGCTCGTGGTGCCAGTGCCGGCCGAAGTCCCGTACCGGACCCCGCCCCCGTACCCCCTCCGCCGCATAGCGGTACTCCTCCACCCGCGCGATCTGCACCAGCACCGGCAGCGGCGACCCGGGCGGTGCCGCGCCCGCCGCGTCCCTGGCGAAGTCGTACATCCGCCCATGGGTGCCGTGCCAGCGCGCCGAGTGGTAGCGCAGCAACTGGGTGTGCCCCTCGGTGTTGTACGGGTCGCGCCGGCGCAACTCGTCCCACCAGCGCCGCAGTTCGCCCCGGCTCACCCCGCTCTCGTACAGCCGCGCCACGGTGAGCAGTGACACCCAGGGCATCGGGTCGGCGGGACGGGCCTCGGCCGCCTGGAGGCAGATCAGTACGGTCGCGTCGAGCCGCGCCGGGTCGATCCCGACACCGCGCCCGGCGGCGATGGCCAGGCTGAAGGCCCTTACCACCTCGGTCGCCGCCCGCAGCACCGCCACATCCGGACTGTCCGGCTCCGCAGCCCGCCAGTTCTCCACGGCCGAACTCCCGGCCGCGGCATGCGAGAGCAGCCGTATCCGGTGGGTACGGCGCGGCCAGTCGTCGCCGGTGGCGCGCAGCAGATCGCGTACGCCCTGCCAGCGGCCGATGACGATGTCCTGCCGCGCCTCGGTCAGCGGCCGGTCCCCGAAGTCCGGGTCGAATTCGGGTGCGCTCTTCCGTCCCGAGGACCGCCCGGAAGAACGCCCCGAGGACCGTCCGGAGGACTGGTCGGGGGACCGGTCGGAGGACCCGCCCCGGGACCGGCCCCGGGCGGCGCGGTGCCGGGCTTCCGCCATGACGACCTCCCCCTCTTCCCGCTTCCCGCTGTTCCTGCCGCGCCCTCAGAAGTCCGTGGCCAGCGCCTCACCCGTCCGCACCGGCCCGTCGGCGCCCGGGCCGCCGTACGCCTCGCCGTCGTCCGGCGCGCGCGAGGCGTCCAGCCGCGCCGGCCGGTAGTACGAGCTGCCCCGCAGCCAGTACCAGACCATCGGCACCAGCCCCGCGGCCAGCCCGCCGATCCCGATCGTGACCGCCACCGCGGTCAGCTCGCTCAGCGACTCGTAGAACATCCAGAACATGAACAGCGCGCCCAGCAGCGGCCAGAGCCCGGCCAGCACGAAGTCCCGTACCGAACGCAGCAGGACCTTGCGGTACGCGACGACGGCCGCGATGCCCGCCAGCCCGTAGTACACACAGATCTGCAGCGAGATCGCGGTCACCGCGTCGGAGATGATCTCGGTGACCGAGCCCAGCGCGGAGGCCGCCGCCAGCATCCCGAGCGCCACGACACCGACCACGGCGATCGCCACCCACGGCGTGTTCCAGGTGCGGTGCACGGTGCCGAGCGCGCGGGGCATCGTACGGTCGCGGCCCATCGCGAACAGCGAGCGCGTCACCTGGATCAGGGTGGTCTCCAGGGTCGCGATGGTCGACATCATCACCGCCACGATCAGCAGCTTGCCGCCGATGCCCGGCCAGATCTCCTCGCCCAGCACCCCCAGCACATTAGCGCTGCCCGCCTGGATCTGGTCGGCGGTCAGGATGACATTGACGGCGATGGTGAACGCCTCGAAGAGCAGGAAGACGATGCCCATGCCGATCAGGGCGGCCAGCCCGGCGGTCCTGCGGCTGTTGCGGGTCTCCTCGCTGAGATTGCTGGTGACGTCCCAGCCCCAGTAGTAGAACGCGGCGACGAGCGCCCCGGCCGCGAACCCGGACGTCCCGTCGAAGTGGCCGAACCCCAGCCACGACCAGTCGAAGGCCTGCGCCGAGCCGTTGTGGACGACGGCCGCCAGCACGAACAGCAGGAGTACGGCCAGCTCCACCCCGGTGAGCAGGAGCTGTGCCCGTACGGTGAGCCGCGCGCCGCCCAGCACCACCAGCAGCATGACCAGGAACCAGCCCGCCCCGACCAGCAGCGCCAGCTCCGTGTCGACGGCCAGCGCCGGGTCGAACAGCGCGAGCGTCATCGCACCGGCGGGCAGCGACCCGGCGACCATGAAGATCGTCGCGGAGACCACCAGCGCCCAGCCGGAGAGAAAGCCCAGGGCCGGGTGGAGCGTACGGCCCACCCAGGAGTAGGCGGCGCCCGCGTGGGCGTCGAGCCGGCCGAGCCGGCTGTAGGCCAGCACGATGCCCAGCATGGGTATTGCGCAGTACAGCAGCGCGGCGGGGCTGGCCAGACCGACGGCGCTGACGAGGACCGCGGTGGTGGCGGTGATCGAATACGCCGGCGCGCTGCCCGCGACCGCCATGACCACGGTGTCGAAGGTGCCGAGGACATTGGGCTGGAGACCCCTGCCCGGGTTGTTGCGCATGGCGTTCTCTGCTTCCGGAGCGATGTCCTTGTGTGGCACGACATGTGCCGGCATTTCAGAAACAGACTCCCCGTCCGGAGACATGTCTCCGTTCTCCGTAAAGGGAGATCGAGCGCATCGTAGTCGCCGGTATGAGGAGTGATGCCACAGTTGCGTTGCGGAGTTGTTTCGGTCGGGGCTGCGGCCGTGGCGGCGGGAGAAGACGGTCCGGGAGTGAATATCGCTGGGGGCGGGGGCCGTGGCGCGCTTACCCTCGATGTATGGCTTCTGTGGTTTCCGGAGGTACGGGTACGGGCGAGGCGTCGGGCGACGGGGCCGTACGCGTCGACAGCTGGATCTGGTCCGTACGGCTCACCAAGACGCGCTCCCAGGCGGCGTCCGCCTGCCGCGCCGGGCACGTGCGGGTCAACGGCGAGCGGGTCAAGCCCGCGTACTCCGTGAAGCCCGGCGACGAGATCCGGCTGCGGCACGCGGGGCGCGAGCGGATCGTGGTGGTGTCGCGGACCGTACGGAAACGGGTGGGCGCGCCGGTGGCGGTGGAGTGCTACGTGGACAACAGCCCGCCGCCCCCGCCGCGCGAGTTCACCGTGCCGGTCGCGCTGCGTGACCGGGGGACGGGCCGGCCGACCAAGCGCGAACGGCGCGATCTGGACCGGCTGCACGGGCACTGAGCGGCGGTCGGGGGCCGGGAGGGGCGCGGGAGGGACACCAGGGCCTGGGCCGGGGCCCGGGAGGCATTACCCCCAGAGATGAATTCTCGGTGCCCCGCGCGCGTAACGGCCCTTGTCCGCAAGGCGGTTGCGGGGTGCGGCCGAGGTCCGTGAGCAACTCCGTTCAGTCATCACCGTTGTACGGAAAGTAAAATCCGTACTTCAGGGAAGGTCCTTCCCATGAACCTCGACGGTGAGCAGCTCGACCAGTACGACCATCGCAACCAGCGCGATCGGTACGTCACCTTCCGCCTCCCCAGTCACCCGCGCAGTGTGGGCCGCGCGCGCGAGGCTCTGCACGCGCATTTCGATCTGCCGGAGGAGCCCGGCGAGACGGCGGCGCTCCTGCTGTCGGAACTCGTCACCAACGCGCTGCGCCACGGCAGCCCGCCGGGACGGGAGATCGCCGTCACCCTGCTCCGGGTGGACGGGCTGTTGAAGATGGAGGTCGAGGACGCGGGCGATCTGCTGCCCCGGCCACGGGATCCGGGTCTGGACGACGAGTGCGGCCGGGGGCTGGCGCTGGTGGCCGTGCTGTCCGACGACTGGGGGGTGGCGCCACGGCGGGGACCGGGGAAGCGGGTGTGGCTCACGCTGAAGGTCCCTGACAGGTAGGCGGGGCGGGGGCATTGGGCCGGGCGGCCGGGGCGGGTCCGGGGCGGACGCGTACGTACGCGTATACGGGGACAGCGGTCGGGCCACTGTTCCCGTATACGCGTACGTTCGTTGGTCGGTGTTTGCTGGGGGTCTTGCTTCGGTCGGTCAGAACCTGTTGCCGCCGGGTCCGCCGCCGGCCGCTCCCGCGCCCGGTCCCGCACCCGAGCCCACGCCCGGACCGGTCTCGGCTCCCGCCCCGGCTCCGCCGGCTCCCGCGCCCGACCCCGCTCCGGACCAGAATCCGCCGCGGTCAGTGGCCAGCGCCCAGATGACCCACGCGGCCAGCGCGATGCCGATCACCGCCCAGACGGGCTGGTACGGCAGGTACATGAACTGCGAGACGAGGAGCAGCGCGGCGACCGCGATACCCGCGTACCGCGCCGGCCGGATGCGCATCAGAATCGCCAGCCCCACCAGGGCGACCAGGATTCCGAGGGCCACATGCAGCCACCCCCAGGAGCTGAGGTTGAAGTCGTAGGCGTAGCCGGTGACGCGGTTGAGGATCCGGTCCTTTCTGATGGCCGCTACGCCCTGAAGTATGGCTGTCGCCCCCATGACCACCATGAGCACACCGGCGAAGAAACTACCTCCGACGGCCCAGGCGGCCTTTCTCTCCGTATGGGCTCCGGTGCCCGCTCCGTATCCGGTGCCGGCCGCGGTGCCCATGCCCATTCCAGTGCCTGCGCCTGTGCCCATGCCCGTGGTGGGGGGCCTCTGTGTCGTGTTCTGGCTCATAACCCCATCGTGCGCCAAATGGTGCAAAAGGGACATCCGGCCGGGGGTTATCGATATAAAGATTCAGTAAAGTCCGGTGAGGGGCGTGGGGCGGGGCAGGGAGCGTGCCGGTGGCGCCCCGTCAGCCAGGCGACCGCGGCCAGACCGAGCCCGGCGCCGAGGACCCACCAGGCCGTCGTACGGAGCGAAGCGGTCAGCGCGTCATAGATGGCGGCGGCCGCCGAGCGGTCACCGTTGTCGGGCAGATTCCCCAGACTGGTCGCGCGCGCCACCGCCACGATGACCGCCAGCGCCACCGCGCCCGCCGCGAACGCCAGGCCGGTCTCGATGAGCGCGCGCCGCCGCCGTACCGCGAGCAGCAGCGCCGCCACGGCCAGCGCGCCCGTCGCGAAGGCCGGCCGTACGCCCGCGGCCTTGAGCCCCCGCGCCACATCCCGCCAGACCCCCAGACCGTTGGCCTTCAGCACGGTGATCTCGCTGTGCCGTACGGGGATCCGGTCCGCGTACGGCACCCTGTCGGCCATCAACTGCCGTTTCACCTGCTGGGTGACCGGTGCCAGATCGATGGTGACGGCATCACCGCCACCGCTGGCCAGGACCTGTTGCGCGGTGGTGTGCGCGGCACGGGCCGCCGTCGTCCAGGCGTTCTTGAAGGCCTCGGTGGTGGCGAAGGACAGCACGGCCTCGTGCAGCAGTTCGCGCGCCCCCGCCTGGAGCGGGCCCACATCGATCTGGGTCATGACCTGGTCGGTCACCCGGTCCGCTACGGCTCCCTGTACGGCCGGGTCGGAGGCGAGCGGCGCCATCGTCGAGACGAAGCGGCCTGTGTCGCCGATCTCCAGATCGGCCCAGGCCGCGATCGCGCTCAGCGGGGTGAGGACCGCGAGCAGGACGATCAGCGCCGTGGAGAGATAGCTCCGCACTCCTCAAGGGAACGTGGCGCGGACGGCGTGCGCGAGCGGTGCGCCGCCGACCCGGTGAGCGCGGGCGGCACCGGAGTGAGCGCGGGGGCGGGTACGTGGGTGAGCGCGGTGGTGCACGCCGGGTTGAGCCCCGGGGTTGCCGCGTACGACTGGCGGGTGTGCGCTGGAGAGATATGGCAAGGGCCTGAGGGGGCTGACGAAGGCTTGCGGAGGCTTACGGGGGTGAGGAAAGGAGCGCGCTGCCATGGCCACTCAGGTACCGACGCGGCACGCGGCCCGGCACCCCATCTCCCCACAGGGGCTGCTGGAGCTGCTGGAACGGCATCACATCCCCCCGCACATCGTGGCGATACCCCTTTTCCTGGGCATCCTCTACGGCGTCTACGCCTCGTACATCGCCCGCGGCGGCGGACCGGCCACCTACGGACAGCTCGCCCTCGCCCTGATCTCCGGGGCGCTCTTCGCCCTGCTCCTCTTCACGCTCCTCCGGTGGCAGCACCGCCTTATGCCGGAGCTGCGGGCCGCGGCCTGGGGCGTACTGGTCGGCGGGTCCATGGGCTTCATGTACAGCCTGACCGACCACAGCGTGCTGCTGTCGTCGGGGATCGGTCTGTCGTTCGCCGTGGGTACGGTCATCGCGACCTTCTACGCCTTCTACACGCACGCGCCATAAGGCGCGCACGAGCCATAAGGCGCGGGACGGCCGCCGTGCGGGGTGCCGGGAGCGGCCGCCCGCTCCGGCTGCTCCGCCGACTCGGGCTGCCCTGGCTGCTCGTTCGCCAGGGCCGCTTCCGTGCCCAGCTCCTCCCCTCGTACGAATGCCTCGTCGTACGCCCGTACGCCCAGGGCCTCCCGTACCGCCGCCGCGATCCGGTCCACATCGCCGCGCTCGGCGGGCGGCAGCGGGGCGCCCGCGTCGCGCCGGGCCGCGGTCGCCGCGCCCAGCAGCAGGGCGGCGCGGGCGGGGCGGCCCGCCAGTGACTCCGCACCGGCCAGCCCCTCCACCGCGAGCGCCACCGCGCGCGGGTCGCCGACGGCGCGGGCGACGGCGAGACCGTCCAGATGCAGGGCGCGCGCCCGCGCCGCGTCACCGCGCTGCTCGGCGACAAAGCCCAGCTCGGCGAGGACGAGCGAATTGCCGGCCTCGCTCGACACCTCCGCGTACCAGTCGCGGATACGGAGCAGATACCGCTCCGCCGTCGCCGGATCGCCGGAGCGGCGCGCGCCCAGGGCGAGGCCGAGTTCGGCGTGGATCTCACCGAACCGGTGGCCCTGCTCGGCGGCGCGCCGGCGGGCGCGTTCGTGCAGGTCCCGGGCGCGGTCCGGGCCGGCGGTGAGCAGGGCGAGCCGGCCGAGGCCGGAGAGCCGGGCGGCGATCTCGGCGCCGAGGCCCAGCTCCTCGGCGATCCGCAGCCCTTCGTGGTGGATCCGGGCGGCACGCTCGTACTCCCCGTTGAACTCGGCGAGCGAGGCGAGCGGCGCGACGGACTGCAACTGGCCCCAGCGGTCGCCCAGTTCCCGGAACAGCGCGGCGCTACGCTCACCGTCGCGGCGCAACGCTGCCAGATCGCCGCGGATCACGGCGTGCTGGGCGCGCCGGCCGAGCGAGGCGGCGATGCCCCAGCGGTCGCCGACGGCGCGGAAGCCGGCGAGCGCGCGGGCGGTCAGCTCCTCGGCGGCGGCCAGGTCACCGGCGTTGAACAGGCCGTACGCGAGCAGCCACTGGGCGCGGGCGCGGCGGGCGGGGGAGACGATGGCGTCGTACTCGCGCGGGGCGGGCGGGCTCGCGGGCTCGCCGGAGAGGAGCGCGAAGGCGGTACGGAGGGCGCGGGCTTCGGCGAGTGCGCCGGCTTCGGCGCCGGCGTGGGCCTCGGCAAGTGCGACGGCGTGGGCTTCGCCGAGGGTGTGCGGCGGGACGGGCGTGGCCGTGTCCAGCGCGGCGGTGAGGGCGCGGCGGGCCTCGCGCAGCCGTCCGGACAGCAGCCAGTACCAGGACAGCGCCGTCACCAGCCGCAGCGCCTCGCCGCCGCCCTCCCGTCGTACGCCGCCGCCCTCCTGCCGTACGGCCGTGTCGAGCGCGGCGCGCAGATTCCCGGTCTCGGCGTCCAGGAGCGGCAGCCAGTGATGCTGTTCGGGGCCGCGGAGCAGCGGCTCGGCGCGTTCGGCCAGGTCCAGGTAGTGGGCGAGGTGCCGGTGGCGTACGGCGGTCTCGTCCCCCGCCTCCCGCAGCCGCTCGGCGGCGTACGCGGCGACGGACTCCAGCAGCCGGAACCGCGCGCCGGTTCTCACCACCAGGGAACGGTCGACCAGCCGCGCCAGCAGATCGAGTACGTCGTCGGCGGCGACACCGTCCCCGGCGCAGACCGCCTCGGCCGCCTCCAGGGTGCAGCCGTCGGTGTGCACGGCGAGCCGGCGCAGCACGATCCGCTCGGGTACGGTCAGCAGCTCCCAGCTCCAGTCGATCACCGCCCGGAGCGTCCGCTGCCGCGCGGGCGCGCCCCGCTGGCCCGCGGTCAGTACCCGGAACCGGTCCCCCAGCCGCCGGTCCAGCCGCCCGGCCAACTCCCGCACCCCCAGCGCCCGCACCCGCGTGGCGGCCAGCTCCAGAGCCAGCGGAATCCCGTCGAGCCGCCGGCAGATGGTCCCCACGGCTTCCAGAGCGGGCCCGTCGAGAACCAGCCCGGGCGCCGCTGCGAGGGCCCGCTCGGTGAACAGCCGGGCGGCATCGGCGGGCAGCAGCGGCTCGGCGGGATGCACCACCTCCCCGGTCAGCCCGAGCGGCTCCTGACTGGTGGCCAGAACCCGCAGCCCGGGAGCGCCGAGCAACAGAGCCCGGGCGAGCCGGGCGACGGGCTCGACGAGGTGCTCGCAGTTGTCGAGGACGAGCAGCATGCGCCGCTCCTGAAGGGCGGAGACGAGGCGGTCGGTGAGGAGGTCGGGGGAGGGAGACGGGGCGTCCGGCGCCGGGTGCGCGGCTGCGGGGACGGACGCGGCGGGGCTGACGGCTGAGGCGGGCGCGCCGTGCGGGAGCGCTGTTCCCACAGTCCCCACGGCTTCGGGTGCCTTCGGCGTACGGACCGTACGGTCCGAGGCGGGTGCGTGGGCCGGGAGCGCCGAACCCGGTGCATCTGTGGTTCCGGGCGCCGCCGACGTACGGAGCGTACGGTCCGAGGCGGGCGCGCCGGGCGTGAGCGCCGTCCGCAGGACCCCCGGGACCCCGGGCGCGCCCGGCGTATCCGTCGCGCTCAGCACGCCTGCCGCCGCACCCGGTGCCCCGGGAGGGATCGCCGTTCCCGGGGCCGGGGCCTCGGCGGCTCCTGCCGCCGCAGGCGGGCCGACCGTGGTCGGCGTTCCGGGAGTACCGGCCGGGCCCGGTGCTCCGGGGATCCCGGTCGAGGCCCCGGCCGGGAGTGGTGTCCCCGAGACCACGGAGACCCCTCCGTCCTCCGGCGCGCCTACGGCTCGCGGCGCCCCTGCCGCCCAGGGCTCGCTTGTCGCACCTGGCGCTCCTGCCGCCGAGGCCGCTTCCGAGGCCATCGGCGGTCCAGCCGCTTCGGGCGTCCCCGGCGCCCCGCGTGCGCCCGGCGCCGTGTCGTCCCGCAGGCCCAGCGCCAGCGCCACCGCGTCGAAGGGGTCGGTGTGCCGGCCGGCCAGTTCCACCAGGCCTACGCCGTCCGGGAACGCCTCCGGCGAGGCCTCCGCGATACGGGCCGCGGCGGCCAGGGCGAGGCGGGTCTTGCCGACGCCGCCGGGGCCGGTGACGGTCACCAGCCTGGCGGTGCGGAGCAGTTGGCCGATGGCCCGTACGGAATGGTCGCGGCCGATCAGCGGAGTGAGCGGTGCGGGAAGCGCGGATGCGGGAGGTACGGCCGCAGCGGCGGGTACGGCTGTAGCGGCGGCGACGGCCACCGTCGGCCCGAACGCCGGCGCGTCCAGCGCCGGATCCTGCCGCAGGATCGCCTCGTACAACGCGACCAGCGCCGGCCCCGGATCCACCCCCAGCTCCTCCGCCAGCCGCCCGCGCAGCTCGGCGTACGAGGCCAGCGCCTCGCTCTGACGACCCGTCAGATACAGCGCCCGCAACTGCACCGCCCGCAGCCGCTCCCGTAACGGATGCCGCGCCACCAGCGCCGTCAACTCCCCTGCCAGCAAGGCGTGTTCACCCAGTTCGAGCCGTGCCTCGCCCTGCTGCTCCAGTGCGGTCAGCCGCAGTTCCTCCAGCCGCTCGGCCTCAGGCCGTACGAACACCTCGTCCGCGAAACCGGCGTACGCCGCCGGCCCCCGCCACAGCCCCAGCGCCTCGGCGAGCAGTTCCGCGCGCTGGCGTGGTGCGCCGGTGGCTCCGGCGCGTACGAGCAGGGCCGTGAACCGGTCCGCGTCCACCTCGGCGTCGGACAGTTCGAGCAGATACCCCGCGGGCCGGTGCACGATCCGGTCCCGGCCGAGCGCGCGGCGGAGCTGGGAGACCTTGGTCTGAAGGGCGTTGGCGGGCTTGCCCGGCGGGCGCGCGCCCCAGAGGCCGTCGACGAGCCGGTCCGCGGAGACGGGCCCGCCGCCGTGCGCGAGCAGCGCGGCGAGCAGTGCGCGGACCTTGGGCCCGGGTACGGCGACGGACCGTTCCTGCCCTGCCGTGCCGTCCCACACGGCCAGCGGACCGAGGACCCCGAATCGCATACGGAAACGGTACGTCGTCAGCGGACCCCGTCCGTCCGTCAGCGGCCCACCAGTGACTCGTCAGCGCTCACCCGCACGCTCGTCCCGACCCACAACCATGCGGCAAAGGAGCGGGACATGAGCACGTACACGGGCAAGAGGGCCGTCGTCATCGGCGGCAGCGCCGGCATCGGACTGGCCATCGCCGAACGGCTGGTGGAGGGCGGCGCGGAGGTACTGGTGACCGGCCGCGACCCGGGGCACCTCAAGGAGGCGGGCGAACGCCTCGGCCCGACGGCCCACGTCGTCGCCTCGGACCTCGCGGACCTGGAGGCGGTCGAGGCGCTGGGCGGCGAGGTCGCGGAGACGCTCGGCTATGTCGACTACCTCTTCGTCAACGCCGGGATCGCCAGGCTCGCCCCGGTCGAGCAGGTCACGGAGGAGATGTACGACCTCCACTTCGCGGTGAACACCAAGGGCGCCTTCTTCACCGTCCAGCAGTTGATCCCGCTGCTGGACGAGGGCGGCGCCATCGTCTTCACGACGTCCGTCGCGGACTCCCTGGGGGTGCCGGGCATGAGCGTGTACTCGGCGACCAAGGCGGCCCTCTGGTCGTTCGCGCAGACCCTCGCCTCCGAACTGGTCGGCCGCGGCATCCGCGTCAACGCCGTGTCCCCCGGCTACACCGACACACCCAGCATCGGCGTCCAGGGCGTCACGGACGAGGAACGCGAGGAATTCAAGCGCCACGGCGACGCGACAACCCCCATGCGACGCCACGCCACCCCGGCCGAGGTGGCGACCGCCGCGGTCTTCCTGGCGGTCGACGCGACGTTCACGACGGGCGTGAAACTGGCGGTGGACGGCGGCCTGGGCCAGCACGTGGCAGTCCCGCAACCCTGACGCCCCGGGGGCCTGACCGGCCGTCCCGGGGGCTGACATGCGTCCAGGGCCGACCCCGGGTCAGGCCTTGGGCTAGGCCCTGGGGCAGGCGTCGGGCCCCGGGTCAGGCCTTAGGTCAGGCCCCTCGGCCCCCGGCGCAGGCCCCGGTCAGGCCCTCGCGATATTCCTGCCCGGCATCGGCTCCGCGAGCGCTGTCCGCCATTCAGGCGCGCCGAAGGCGTCCGCGAAGTACTGCGTCTCGTGCACCACATGCCCGTGGGCGAATTCCATGACGCTCACCGAGTGCGTGGGCACGCCGTCGTACGTGATGACACACTCGCTCACCCACAGATCGCCGCCGCCGACGATCCGGTGGACGGTGAAGTGCCGGCTGGCGGGGTGCCCGCCACGTTGCGCCGAAATCGTCGCGCGGCCCCGGAACCGTTCACCCGACTGGGGGTAGTCGAGGATCGCGTCCACGGCGTAGATGGCGTGCTCGGCTTCGGTATCGCCACGTTCCGATGCCTGCCAGTGTTCATCGAGTGCGGCCCTGGTCCGGCTGTCGGGATCCATCGCATCGTCCCTTCCGCGGGCGGCCGGAGCCCGGCCGGTCTTTCACAAGGGAGCAAGCGCTCAGCGCGTACACGCATCCCATCCGCCGGGCCCCTTGCCCCGGGCATGCGGACGAGTGCCTGATGAATTTATGCCCGGACCATGCCGTTTTCAGACCGGCCCGCCGGAGTCCGGTGGGCCGGCCGGCGCCCAAGGATTCCCTCCGGAAGGAGCGATGCGATGCCCAGGGACGTGCACGGAAACTTGCACGGGCACGTGCACGGGGACGTGCGGACGGTGCCACGGGCGCCGGGACGCCTGCCCGGTCTCGGCCATCTGCCGTCCCTGTTCCGGGACCCTTTGGCCTTCCTGGAATCACTCCGTACGTACGGTCCGGTCGTGCGGGTCGAGCTGGGCACCCTGCCCGTGTACTTCGTCACCACCGCCGACCTGGTCCGGGAGGTGATGGTCGGCCAGGCGCGCTCGGTCACCAAGGGGCGGCTCTACGGGCGATTGAGCCTGCTGGCCGAGCAGAGCCTGCCCGTGATGGACGGCGGTGAGGTCCACCGTCGGCACCGACGGCTGATGCAACCGCTGTTCACCCCGGCGCGGGTGGCCGACTACGCCCAGGTCATGAGCCGCCGGGCCGGGGAACTGGCAAGCCGCTGGACGGCCGGGGAGCGCATCCTCCTCGACCACGAGGTGGCCGACCTCGTGATGGGCACGTCCATCGAGACGATGTTCCGCTCCTCGATCGGGCAGCGCGTGGCGGCCGGCCTGTGCCGCGACACCAGGATCGTCTCCGAGAACGCGCTGCTGCGGACACTCTGCCCACCCGCGCTGGAACGGCTGCCGGTCGTCCCCGCGGTCCGCCGCTTCGACGCGGCCGCCGCCCGCATGAAGGCGGTTGTCGACGAGGTGGTCGCCGCCTACCGCGGCGACGGCGCCGACCACAACGACCTGCTGTCCACCCTGCTCGCCGCCCGGGACGCGGACACCGGAGCAAGGCTGAGCGACGCGGAGGTGCGCGACGAACTCGTCATGATGCTGCTGGCCGGCGGCGAGACCTGCTCCGCCGCGACGTCCTGGGTCTTCCACGAACTGGGCCGGGACCCGCGGACGCAACAGCGCCTGGCGGACGAGCTGGACACCGTCATCACCACCCGGGAGATCGGTCGCAAGGAGCTTGAGCGACTGGAGTTCACCGCTTGGGTGGTCGACGAGGCTCAGCGGCTGCACTCCGTCCCCGTCCTGACACGGCACACCGTCGCCCCCCTCGACCTCGACGGCCTCCGGATTTCGCCCGGTACGGAACTCGGGCTGAGCCTGCACGCCCTCCACCACGACCCGCACACGTTTCCCGACCCCGCCCGCTTCCTCCCCGACCGCTGGCGGATCCCCCCGCCCCGGCACACCTTCGTCCCGTTCGGCGCGGGAGGCCGTAAATGCATCGGTGACACCTTCGGCCGGACCCAGGTCCTCATCGCCGTCGCCACCCTGGCCGCCCGCTGGCGGTTCCAGCCGGCCCCCGGCCACCGAGTACGCCAGGTATTCGCCACGGTGCCGCGCCCCGACCGCCTCCCCATGGTCCTCGCGGAACGGTGAACAGCCCCGGCACCGAGAGAGCCCCGGCGCCCGCGCTTGACCTTCCTCCGCGGGGCCCCAGGATCGGTGGGGCCGGGCGCCCCGGGTCCTGGGCGGCGACGGACGGATCTGCGCCGTACGTATGCGTGCGGTACCATACGTGTATGACTCTGAAGCGGACCACGGTATACGTGGACGAACAGGACCTGGCGATCATCAAGGAAGCCGCCGCCCGTCGTGGGGTCCCTGAAGCGGAGATCATTCGGCGTGGGGTCCATCTGGCGGCCATGGGTGAGCGCCGCTGGGAGGAACCCCTGGAAATGCCGGCTTTCGACAGCGGCGACCCCACCTTCGCGAACCGGGTACGTGAGGTTCTGCACGGCGACGACAGCGCGGACCACGCGGCGTGATCCTTGTCGCCGACACAGGGGCGTTGCTCGGTGCGTACGACCGTGCGCACGTCCTGCAGAAAGACCTTCAGCGCGCCTTGGCGGAAGCCGGTCTGGTGGTCATCGCGCCCATGGTGCTCACCGAGCTGGACCATATGCTCCGCAAGGGCGTCAAGGAGCGCAGCGGCGGGCGGAGGCCGCATGACGTGCGACGGTTGGGGGCCGAGGCCTCACGGCGGCTCCTCGACTGGATCCTGGCTCAGGTCGCCCTGACGCGCTTTGTGATTCCGGCCGTCGACGAGAACATCCTCCGTTCGGCAAGCGCTGTGATGGCCCGCTATGCCGACCTCGCGGTCGATCTGACGGATGCCACCTGTGTGGCGCTCGCCGAGGAGTACCGCACCGACTGCGTACTCACCATCGACGAGAGGGACTTCCGCGCGATGCGACCGCTCACCGCTCACCACTCCTTCCGGTTGCTCCCCTTCGACCTCTGAGCCGGGGGCTTTCAGCGCCGAGGGCCTTGTGGGCGAGCCTCAACCGAGCTTCCCCAGCAGCTCCTCGAACGGCACCACCTCGGACTCGCCCGCCTCCCCGCCACGTACCGCCCCGGCCCGTCACCCCGTACCGCTCCCACCAGCCGTGCGAACTCCTCGCGCGCGCGCCCGATCCGGGCCGGCGGCCCGCCGGCCGGCCAGGGCGCCCGCGCCGGTCGCCGCGAGGTGGGCGACGACCCGGGCCGCGACTTTCGGCGACAGGTAGGCGGCGCCCTCGGCCACCGCACGGACTCCCGTGATCAGTTCCTCGGGTTCGCCCGACTTGATCAGGAAGCCGGACGGGCCGCCGCCGAGTGCCTGGAGGATGTAGTCGTCCTCCCCGAAGGTCGTCAGCATGATGACGCTTGTGGCCGGCACTGTGCTGCGGATTTCCGCCGCCGCCTCGATGCCGTTGATCCCCGGCATCCGGATGTCGAGCACGGCCACCGTGGGCCGGTGGCGCCGGACCAGTTCCACGGCGTCGTGCCCGTCGACGGCCTCGGCGACGACGTCGATGTCCGGATCCGTGGACAGAACGGCGCGCACTCCCGCGCGGATCATCGCCTCGTCGTCGGCGATCAGCACCCGGATCATCGGAGGCTCACGGGGTGAGGGCGTCCAGGGACACCAGTGTGCTGTCCCGGAAGCAGAGCCGGTAGGCGTCTCCGGACCGGTCGTCGAACCGGTCGGCCGTCATCGCGTAGTACTCGCACGTTGTGCCGTGTCCTCTCGGCTCCGGAGTCGGCGGCCGGAGGCTCGTCTGACGGTCCGGCAAGAAGCGCTTCACCTCGGAGCGATCCTGTCCCACGTGCAGGCGGGCATAGTCGCCCGGCTCCAGGACCGACCGCGATGCCGACAGCATTTCCCACCCCGTGAACGCTCCGCTCAGCAACGCGCCTGTCGACAGGGGCAGCATGACCGCGGTGACCAGGGCCCGGCGGACACGGCGCCGGGCCCGGTGGTGTTCCGGCGGCAGCTCGCCGCCTCGGGGTGGGGCCGTGGGGGTGCCGGGCGGCGGGAGTGGTGACACCCGGGTGTGCGGAATCCGTGCGACGACCGCGAAGCCCCCGTCGTACGGTCCGTGCCGGAAAGAGCCGCCGGCCAACCGCACACGTTCGTCGAGCCCGATGAGGCCACGCCCCCCGCCCGATGGGGGGAGGGCGGCGGCGAAGGCGGGCGGGCCGTTCTCCACCACCACCTGTGTCTCGGTGGCCGTATGCGTCACGCGGATGGTCGCCTTCGCTCCGGGCGCGTGCTTGGCGATGTTGGTCAGCGCCTCCTGCACAACGCGGTGAGCGGCCCGTTCGACCACCGTGGGAAGGCCGTCCGCGTCACCGTCGATGTGCGACTCGACCACGAGTCCGGACGCGGAAGCCTCGGCGGTCAGACGCGCGAGGCCAGAGCCGTACGGCCCAGGTCCTGTCCGCGCATCGTCGTTCTCCTCGCCCAGGACACCGATCACCTCTCCGAGACGCTCCACCGCGGCCGCCGCTCTGGCTCTGATCTCCCCTGCGGCCTTCCGATGGTGTTCTCCGAGGCCGGGCGCGAGTTTCAGGGCCCCGGCCGACAGGGCGATCAGGCTGAGGTCATGGCCGAGTACGTCATGCATGTCCTGAGCGATACGGGCTCGCTCGCGCAGCCGGGCCTGACCGGCGACCAGCCGCTGCTCGCGCTCAAGCTGCCCGGCACGCTCCCAGCCGGCCCGGACGAGCTCCTGGTACTGCCGCCAGAACCGGCCCGCGAACCAGGGCAGCATCGTGGCGACCACCACCACGGCCACGAACCGGCCCCCCAGCGGGAGCCAGGCAGGTACCACGGACAGCGCCACCACGCCGACCGAGAGAATCGCGACCAGAGCGAGCATGACCGGCCGGGTCCGTCCGGGCCGCCGCCCTGCCAGGAACGCGCCGGCCGCGGTCGGCACGGCCCACCACAGGTTCACCATGCTCAGACCGGCCGCCGTCGCGGCAGCCACCGTCAGAAGGCTCCCCGGATCAGGAGTCCGCCGGGAACCAGCCGCCCCCGTAGCGGTCTTGGCGTTGATGATTGTGCTGTCCACGGAGCCGACGGTACGGACATCGGAGGGCGTCCGGCACTGCCGAAAGTTCAATCCTTGGCATCGGGGCATCGGGGCATCGGGGCATTGGGCTGGACGCCCGCGCTTGACCTTCCTCCGCGGGGAAGCCCCAGCATCGGTGGGGCCGGGCGGAGGGCCCGGTACGAGGGAGGAAGCGGAGGACGCATGGGGTCGCTGACGATCGGCGCGTTCGCCCGTGCGTCCAGGCTGTCCGCGAAGGCGCTGCGCCGTTACGACGAACTGGGCCTGCTGCGGCCGGCCCGGGTCGACGCGTACACCGGTTACCGGTACTACGAAGCGACGCAGTTGGCGCGGGCCCGGCTGGTGGTGTGGCTGCGGCGCATCGGTATGCCGCTGGCCGGTATCCGCGAGGTGTGCGATCTGTACGAGACCGACACCGCGGCGGCCGCCCGGGCCGTACGGGACTACTGGGCGCGCGTGGAGGCCGAGACGGCCGCCCGCCGCGACCTGGCGACCTTCCTCGTCGGCCAACTGTCGGTGCATCCGGCAGGGAAGGACGCTGCCATGTCATCCAACCCGCCCACGTCTCTCACGACTCCGCCGGCCCCACCGCTCGGGATCCGGTACGCGGCCCGGTCGGACCGCGGCCTGGTCCGCGAGACCAACCAGGACACCGCGTACGCCGGTTCGCGCCTGCTCGCCGTCGCCGACGGGTACGGGACGGAGGGGGCTCCGGCGAGCGCGGCGGCGATCGAGGCGATGAAGTCGCTGCCGGACGTTCCCGGCCTCGCGGATCTCCCGGATCTCCCCGATCTCCACGGCTTGCCCGGCCTTCCCGGCGGGGAGCTGCTCAGCGCCCTGGCCGAGTCGGTGGAACGGGCGAACCGCGCTGTCGACGGCTTCGCCGACTCCGGCACCACCCTCACCGCGATGCTGTGGACCGGCTCACGGCTGGCGCTGGTGCATATCGGGGACAGCCGGGCGTATCTGCTGCGGGACGGGGAGTTCTTCCAGATCACGCATGACCACACGGTGGTGCAGTCGATGATCGACGAGGGCACCCTGACCCCCGAGGAGGCGGCCTCGCACCCCCAGCGGGCGATACTCCTCAAAGCCCTGGACGGCACCGAAGCCCACACCCGCCCCGACCTCCACCTCCAGGACGCCCACCCCGGCGACCGCTACCTGCTCTGCTCCGACGGCCTCTTCACCGCGCTCCCCCCGACCCGGCTCCACCGGACCCTCACCCAGACAGACACCCCCACCGAAGCGGTGGACCACCTCATCGCCCTGACCCATGAGTCGGGCGCCCCGGACAACATCGCGTGCGTGGTGGCGGACGTCATCCCCCTCTGAATCCCCCTCTGAGCACCGGGACGGTCCCGCACAGGGCTGGTGGCCCTGTGCGGGACCGCGGCACGCCGGTCCAGGGTCCGGTCCAGGGCGCTACGCCGGCTTCCCGAGCAGCTCCTCGAACGGCACCACCTCGGACTCGTCCGCCTCCCCGCCACGTACCGCCCCCGGCCCGTCACCCCGTACCGCACCCACCAGCCGTCCGAACTCGCCGCCCGCGCGGTCGATCCGGGCCGGGAGGCCGCCGCCGTACGTGTCCGCGCCCGCGCCCCAGTCGTCCGTTGCCGCGTAGACCGCGGTCGGCAGGGTCAGGGCGTGCAGGTACGCGAAGAGGGGGCGCAGGGCGTGGTCCAGGACCAGGGAGTGGCGTGCGGTGCCGCCGGTGGCGGCGAGGAGTACGGGCGTACCGGTCAGCGCGTCCGGTTCGACCAGGTCGAAGAACGACTTGAACAGCCCGCTGTACGAAGCCGCGAACACCGGTGTCACCACGATCAGCCCGTCCGCCCCGGTCACCCGCTCCAGCGCCGTGCCCAGCGTGGGCGACGGGAAGCCGGTGACCAGGTGGTGGGCGATGTCGACCGCCAGTTCGCGCAGTTCGACGACGTCGACCTCCACCTTGCGGTCGGCCGCGGCCAGTTCCCGTACGGTCGCCTCCGCCAGCCGGTCCGCCAGCAGCCGCGTCGACGACGGTTTGCTCAGCCCCGCCGAGACGGCGACCAGCTTCAACGCACCCACGGTCAAGCCTCCTTGACGCTCTCACCCGAAAGGTCACGCCGCGCGACCGCCGGATGCACCGGGCCCTCCGGCACCCCCGCCGCCCGCAGCCCCGCGAACTCCTTGCGCAGTACGGGTACGACCTCCTCGCCCAGCAGATCGAGCTGCTCCAGCACCGTCTTGAGCGGCAGCCCCGCGTGGTCCATCAGGAACAACTGCCGCTGGTAGTCGCCGAACGACTCCCGGAACGACAGCGTCTTCTCGATGACCTCCTGCGGGCTCCCGACGACCAGCGGCGTCTGCTCGGTGAACTCCTCCAGCGAGGGCCCGTGCCCGTACACCGGCGCGTTGTCGAAGTACGGCCGGAACTCCCGTACCGCGTCCTGCGAGTTCCTCCTGATGAACGCCTGGCCGCCGAGGCCGACGATCGCCTGCTCCGGGGTGCCGTGCCCGTAGTGCGCGTAGCGGTTCCGGTAGAGGCGGATCAGCTTCTGGAAGTGCTCCTTGGGCCAGAAGATGTTGTTGGCGAAGAAGCCGTCTCCGTAGTACGCGGCCTGTTCGGCGATCTCGGGGGAGCGGATCGAGCCGTGCCAGACGAACGGCGGGGTGCCGTCCAGCGGCCGGGGCGTGGCGGTGAAGCCCTGGAGCGGGGTACGGAACTTGCCCTCCCAGTCCACCACGTCCTCCCGCCACAGCCGGTGCAGCAGCGCGTACTTCTCGATCGCGAGCGGGATGCCCTGGCGGATGTCCTCGCCGAACCACGGATAGACCGGGCCGGTGTTGCCGCGCCCCATCATCAGGTCGACGCGCCCGTCGGCGAGATGCTGGAGCATCGCGAAGTCCTCGGCGATCTTCACCGGGTCGTTGGTGGTGATGAGGGTGGTGGAGGTGGAGAGGATCAGCCGCTCGGTGGTGGCGGCGATGTAGCCGAGCATGGTGGTGGGGGAGGACGGCACGAACGGCGGGTTGTGGTGCTCGCCCGAGGCGAACACGTCGAGCCCGACCTCCTCGGCCTTCCGCGCGATGGTCACCATCGCCTTGATCCGCTCATGCTCGGTCGGCGCACGTCCGGTGGTCGGGTCGACCGTGACATCGCCGACGGTGAAGATCCCGAACTGCATCGCGCTCACCTCTCGTACTCTCGTGGTTCTCGTAGTTCCGGAGCCCGTTCCCGGAGCCGTTGGTTGAATCTTAAACTGTCACGTCCAACCACACCACCGCACCCCCTATTCCCCTGCCGCACGCCCCTGCCGCAGGCCCGTGCCGGACGCCCCCTGCCGGACCCGGCCCTCAGGAATTCCGCTCCCGCGTCCAGTACCGCAGCAGATCCGCCGCCGTCACCGTGCTCGGATGCTCCGGCCCCAGCAGCCGCTCCCGGTCCGCCGCCACCTGCCTCAGCAGGGCGATGGCCTCGGTCGTACGCCCCGCCTGCCGGTACGAGGCCGCCAGATTCGCGCGCGCCGTGAGCGTGTCCGGATGGTCGGGCCCCAGCAGCCGTTCGCGGTCCGCCGCCAGCCGTTCCTCCATGGTCGTGGCGTCGTGGGTACGCCCCGCCTGCCAGTAGGTCGCGGCCAGATTCGCGCGGGCGGTGAGCGTGTCGGGGTGCTCGGCCCCCAGCAGCCGTTCCCGGTCGGTGGTGACCTGCTCCCAGATGCCGGTGGCCTCGGTGACGCGTCCGGCCTGCCGGTAGCAGGCGGCCAGATTTCCGCGTGCCGTGAGCGTGTCGGCGTGCTCGGCCCCGAGGAGCCGCTCCCGGGCCGCGGCGACCTGTTCCCAGATGGCGGTGGCCTCGTCCGTACGCCCGGCCTGCCGGTACGAAGCGGCCAGGTTCCCGCGTGCCGTAAGGGTGTCCGGGTGCTCGGGTCCGAGCAGCCGCTCCCGGTTCGCGGCGCCCCGCTCCTCGATGCCGATCGCCTCCTCCGTCCGTCCCGCCTGCCAGTACGAGGCCGCCAGGCCCGCGTGGGCGGTGAGGGTGCCGGGGTGTTCCGGGCCGAGGAGCCGCTCACTGGTGGTCGCCATGGCCTGCCAGTGGGTGATTCCGGCGGTGTAGAGGCCGATGTCGAGCAGGCTGTTGCCCGCCAGATAGAGGACCGGATGGCCGGCCGGGCGCCAGAGGAGGTCGCCGGCGTGGGCCGCGAGCGTGTCGGTGCCGGCGCGGAGCATGGCGCTCGGGTCGTTGGCGCGGAGCATGGCGCTCCGGTTGTCGCGGTCGGTGTGATCAGCCTTGGGCCACACCTCCACCATGGCGTCCGCGGTCGCCTTCACCGTCGCGGGGACATCGGCCTCGGGGGTCGTCTCACGCGCGGCGCGGGCCGTCAGGGCGTGCAGCCGTACGGTACGGGGATCCGACCCCGAATCGTCGGTGAGCAGCCCGTACCGGTGCAGGAGCCGTAACACGGCCCGGGAATCGCGCGCACTCACCGAAGTGCGGCCGGCGCCCTGGCAGTCACCGCACGCGGCCAGGTACGAGGTGACGGCGTCGCTGGTCCACAGCGCGCGGGGGTGCCCCGCCGGGTCCAGGCAGGCCGCCAGCCGGATCGCCGGGACGGCCAGGCCGACGGGTTCGCACGCCTGGGCGGCTTCCAGGGTCAGCAGCAGCGCGGCGGCGACCTGCCGCCCGTACCCCTCCGTGTCCGCCTCGGGCGGCAGCAGCCTCTCCAGCCGGGCGGTGCTGTCGGTGAAGAGCCGCAGATAGTCCGCGCACGTCACATCCTCGTTGATCATGTACGCGGCGGCGTGGGCCAGCGCCAGCGGCAGCAGCCCCAGCTCCCGCGCCAGCGGTCCGGCCTGCTCGTCGAGCAGGTGGGGCGCCAGCCGGTCGCGCAGATACGTGGTGGCCTCCGGCAGGGTGTACGTATCGATGTCCACCATCTCCCGGCCGCCACCGGACAGCACCGCGTCGCGGCGCCGTGTGGTGGCCAGGACCCGGCCACGGCCGGACGTGGAGGACGGCGGCCACCACGGGCCGACCGCGGTGGGGTCGGTGATGTCGTCGAGTACGACCAGCCAGGAACGGGACGTCGTGGCCAGCCACTCCGCCAGGGCCTGCGCGTCGGCCTCGGCGTCCTGCCCCTGCGCGCCGACGGCCTGCACACGGTGGGCCGCCTGGGCGTACAGGGCGGTGATCTGTTCGGTCTCGGCGGCGTTCACCCACACGATCAGTTCGGTGCCGTCGGCCAGGGCCTGGCGGGCGTAGTCCGCCGCGAGCTGCGATTTGCCCACCCCGCCGCCCCCGGACAGCACCTGGGTCAGTACGACCGTGGAGTGGCCGTCCCGGGCCCGGTCGATCCGGCGGCGCAGATCGGTACGGGGCTGGAAGGCCGAGGCCGGCATCGGGATGGCGCCCACCTGCATCGGCCACGCCGTGGGCGCGGAGGCGGCCGAAGGGCCGGGCGCCGGGAGGACATTGACCTCGTGGATGTATCCGCTGCTGGCCACACCGCCGGTGGACGCGGTGGCATGCCCGCTCTCCTGCACCTGCGTGCTGCTGGTCTCGGTGGCAGCTTTCGGCTTCTGGCGGCGCAGAGGCCATCTCATCGGGGGACTGCTCTCTCGTCTGTCAGCTTTCTCGGCCCGCGGCCGGCTTCTCGGCCTGCGGGTAGGTCCTGTCCGGTCGGCCGGACACGCCCTAGCTGTAGTCGATGCCGGTGCTCGCGCTGCTCCCAGGACCGTGCGCCGTCGCGTCGCCCGTACGCTCCGCCCTCGCCGAACCGCTTCCCGTACCACCGTTTCCCGGGCCGGCACTCCCCGGGTCGCCACTCCTCGTACCGCTGCTTCCCGTGCCGCCGCTTCCCGAGCCGCCCCGTCGCCGTACGCCGGTGTGCGCGCTGCCGCCGCCCGTCGCCTCGGCCTTCCCCGTACCGACGGCCGCGTCGCGCGGCCCCGGGGGCGCGGCCGTGGGCTGGAACAGTGCCCAGACGAGCGCCGCGATCCCGGCCGCGGCCTGTACCGACGCACCCGCCAACTGTCCGCTGTCCGGACCGTCCAGCAGCCAGATCAAAGGAGTCGAGACGATGCCCGCTCCGGCGGCGACGAGCACGGCGACCTTCCAACTCTGGGACATGCCCATCCTCCCCCACGGATGACGGCCTATTTCCTCTTAGCGGTACCAGACACGTACACCGGAAGACAGTAGTTCCCCCGGCCCGTGGCTCGTACGGGTTATGGGGCTTTGAGGCGTACTGGAACTACTCCCTGGCATATGTCCGGCGCGTATGCGCGGGGCGTGGGCCGGGGCAACCGCGGGGCAAGGCGCGTTCGTGCCGGTCGGTGCCCCGTACCGGGTGGTGGACCCTGCCCGTACGCTGAGGAGGACCCGATGGGAGGCCCGTGGTGAGTGACGACGACGAGAGCTGGAAGGAGCGCGGAGTCGCCCTCCGTGTCTTCTTCTACATCTTCGGGACGCACCTCTTCGCCGGGTTCATCTGGCTGCTTTTCTACGTCGGGCAGCACGCCCAGAAGTGAGACCGGCCAGCCGCTGACCCAGCCGGTGGCCGCCCTCCCGGCCCTCGGCGCGGGCCTGGTTGAGCGCGCGGATCACCGTGAATCCCACCGCGATCAGGCCCAGGATCACCACCACGCTGATCCAGTTGCTCATGGCGCGTTCGCCTCCTCCTTCCGTCCAACGTACTCCCGCGCCGGTTTCCGCACCGGTTTCCGCACTCCCGCGAAGGTTCCGCCGCTGTTCAGGGGTGCTTGGTATCTTGAACGGTGATGATTAGGTTAGGCACACCTAAGTCTGCGGGCGGACCGTGCTGGGGACGGCTGCGTCCAGGCGCGCACCGGGCCCGCACCGGGCTCGCACCAGGTCCGGGCGGATTGCGTCGGGTCAGGTCCGGGCGCTTCGCGTCAGGTCAGGTCCGGCTGCCTCGCGTCAACTCCGCCGTCAAGTCGACCGTCAACTCCGCTCCTCCGCCGCGCCCGTCGTCCGCGCCGCCGTCAACTCCCCTGTGCCGCAAGCTGTTCGCCGATGCCCGGTCCGCGCCACGCCGGCCGTCAGCCATGAGGTCCGTTCCTTCCGCCCCCACCCGCGAGGTAGAGCCAGCCGTGTCCTTACCGTTCCCGCCGTCCGCCGCGCCCCGGTCCGCCGCGTTCGAGGGCGGGAAACGTCTCGACGTCGCTGACGTCACCCGGTCCGGTGAACCGGCCGGCCGGACCGGACCACCGGCCGGGGTGAAGATCGGGCCCGGCCCGGACCGGACCGGTTCCTGGCCGCGGCCCGCGGGTGAGCCGTAGTTCCCTCTTTCCCTGCCTTTTTCTCTTACTCCTTCACTCCTTACCTCTCCTACTCCTTACCTCTCCCCGATACCCCGGAGCCGTGTCATGACCGTGCCCCCCGTCACCCTGCCCGCGAACGGGCCCGTGCCCGCGAGCGGGCGTTCCGCCGGCTCCCCGGCCGCCCCGCCGGCCGACGCGGACGCCATTCTGGGGCGGCAGCGGGCCAGGGAGTCCGCTGCCCGTACGTACGCCCGTTCGTTCCCGATCGTCCCGGCCCGGGCCAAGGGCATGACGATCGAGGGGACCGACGGCCGCCGCTATCTCGACTGCCTCGCGGGCGCGGGGACGCTCGCGCTCGGGCACAACCACCCCGTGGTGCTGGAGGCGATCCGCCGTACGGTCGACAGCGGGGCGCCGCTGCATGTCCTCGATCTGGCGACGCCGGAGAAGGACGATTTCACGGACGCGCTGTTCGCGACGCTGCCGCCGGCCTTCGTGGACCGGGCGCGGATCCATTTCTGCGGTCCTGCCGGTACGGACGCGGTGGAGGCGGCGCTGAAGCTGATGCAGACGGCGACCGGGCGGCGCGGGACACTCGCGTTCACGGGCGCGTACCACGGGATGACGGCGGGGGCCCTGGCGGCGACCGGCAGTGTCGCGGCGAAGGAACGGGTCGCGGGCGGCGCGGCGGAGGTGACGCGGCTGCCGTACCCGTACTCGTACCGCTGCCCGTTCGGGATCGGCGGCGAGCGCGGCGCGGAGCTGTCGGCGACGTACACGGAACGGCTGCTCGACGATCCGTCAGGCGGGGTCGTACCGCCCGCCGCGATGATCCTCGAAGCGGTCCAGGGCGAGGGCGGCGCGGTACCGGCGCCGGACGGCTGGCTGCGCGAGATGCGGCGGATCACGGCGGAACGGGAGATTCCGCTGATCGTGGACGAGGTGCAGACGGGGGTCGGGCGGACCGGGGCGTTCTGGGCGGTCGAGCACAGCGGGATCGTGCCGGACGCGATGGTGCTGTCGAAGGCGATCGGGGGGAGCCTGCCGCTGGCGGTGATCGTGTACGACGAGAAGTACGACGGCTGGCTGCCCGGCGCCCACACGGGCACGTTCCGCGGAAACACCCTGGCGATGGCGGCGGGCGCGGCGACGCTGCGGTACGTGGCCCGCGAGGGCCTGGTCGAACGCGCGGCGACGGTGGGCGCGCGGATGATGGCCCGCCTGGAGGGCCTGCGCTCGGAACTCCCGGTGATCGGCGACGTACGCGGCCGCGGCCTGATGATCGGCGTGGAACTGATCGACCCCGAGTCCCCCCGCGACATGTGCGGCGCCCACCGCGCGTCCCCAACCCTGGCGGACCAGGTCCGCACGGCCTGCCTCGACCGCGGCCTGATCATCGAACTGGGCGGCCGCTTCGGCGCGACGGTACGTCTGCTGCCGCCACTGGTAATCACGGACGAACAGGCGGACGCGGTCCTGGACCGCTTGACGGACGCGCTTGCGGAGGCGTGGCGGGGCGGACGGGCGTGAGGGGGGAGGAGGTTGGGGGCGAGGGTGTGGAGCTGGGCGCGGGTCCGGGCCCGTGTGCGGGCGCCGGTACGGCCGGGGGCGCGGCGCCGGGCCCGGGCGCGGGCGTCGGTACGGCCGGGGGGCCGGGTGTTGGTACCGGTACGGCTCCGGGCGGGCCGTCCGTGCCCGCACTGTCGGGCGGGATCGGCGGCGCGGAGGCGCTGGGGCCGCTGGTGGACACGGTGCTGACGGCGCTGGCGGAGGGGGCGCGTCGACGGGGCGGGCCTATCGCTGCGGGCCGGCCGGACGAGGTGACGGCGGCGGTGGCGGAGGCGCTGGGGGTTCTTTTCCCCCACCCCGCCCCTTCCCGTAACCAGGGGCTCCGCCCCTGGACCCCGCCCCACGGGGCGGAGCCCCAACCCCCCGCGCCTACGGCGCAGCCGCAGCCGGGCGACTCGGCCGGGTTGGCCCCCGAAGGGCCCGCTGCCCCGCCGCCGGCGGCAACCGGGCCGGGCCCCGAGGGCCCCGTCGCCCCCGGCAGCGCACCGTGCGGTGCGGACGCTCCGGTGCTGGCGGGGCCCGAGCGCCCCGTCGCCCCCGGCGGCGCACCGTGCGGTGCGGAGGCTCCGGTGCTGGCGGGGCCCGAAGGGCCCGTTGGCCCGGGTGGTGCCGGTGCTCCAGCACCGCAGGGGTTTGGGGCGGAGCCCCGGTCTGGGGTCGGCGACCCGTTTGCGCCCGCAGGGCGCGTGCCCCAGGGTCGTACCGGTGCTCCAGGGCCGCAGGGCCCGTTTGCGCCGGGTCATGTCGGTGTTCCGGCGCCGGCCGGTGCCGATTCGGGGGCCGGGGCGGAGCCCCGGTTTCGGGAAGGGGCGGGGTGGGGGAAAGAGCCCGCCGCAGGCGTGGGCCCGGCATCGCACGCGGAACCGGCGCAGCGCACAGGCGCCGAGCCCCTCGCCCAGCTCACCGCCCTCCTCGCTCACCGCAGCGCCGACCCCGCCGACCCCCACTGCGCCGCCCATCTCCACTGCCCGCCCCTCGCCGTCGCCGTCGCCGCCGATCTCGCCGTCTCCGCGCTCAATCCCTCCCAGGACTCCTGGGACCAGGCACCCGCCGCGACCGCCCTGGAGACCCTGCTGCTCAAGGAGTTGGCGCACCTTGTCGGGTATGAGCCAGGCACCGCCGCCGGGGTGATGACCTCCGGTGGTACCGAGTCCAACCTCATGGGGCTCATGCTCGCCCGCGACCAGGTCCTCGGCGCCGCGACCGGCCGCCCGGTCGAGCTGACCGGGCTGACCAACCACCCCCGAGCCCCCCGAACCCCCCGCATCCTCGCCTCCGCCTCCGCCCACTTCTCCGTCCAGCGCGCCGCCGCCCTCCTCGGTCTCGGCGAGGACGCCGTCCTGCCCGTCCCCGTCGACCATCACCTCCGTATGGACGCCGACGCCCTCGCCACCGCCCTCGACGCCTGCGCGCACCGCGGCGAACTGCCCGTCGCCGTCGTCGCCACCGCCGGTACCACCGACACCGGCGCCGTCGACCCCCTCCGCGCCTGCGCCGCGCTCGCGGCCCGGCATGGCGCGTGGCTGCATGTGGACGCGGCGTACGGCGGCGGCGCCCTGCTCTCCGACCGGCTCGCGCCGCTCCTCGACGGCCTCGGCCTCGCCGACTCCGTCTCCCTCGACTGGCACAAGCTCGGCTGGCAGCCCGCCGCTGCCGGGGTCTTCCTCGTGCGGAAGGCCGAGACGTACGCCTCGCTCGCCCGCCGCGCCGCGTACCTCAATCCGGCCGACGACGAAGAGGCCGGCTACCCCAGCCTGCTCGGCCTCTCCCTCCGTACGACCCGCCGCGCCGACGCGTTCAAGATCGCCGTCACCCTGCGGACGCTCGGCCGCGAGGGCCTGGGCCGGCTGGTCGACGCCTGTCACGACCTGGCGCTGGCCGGGGCCAAGGCCGTACGGGACCACCCCCGGCTGGACCTGTACGCCGAACCCGTCCTGACGGCCTTCCTGTTCCGCTACCTGCCCACGCACACCGACACGGGCACGAACCCGGACCCCGACCCGGACCCGTCCCGCACCGACGCGATCAACGCCGCCCTCCGCCGACGGCTCCTGCGCGAAGGCCGCGCCGTCGTCGGGCGTACGGAACTGCCCGGGACCGGCCCCGGACGCGTACGCCTCAAGCTCACCCTGCTCAACCCGCACACCACCCCCGCCGAGGTGGAACGGCTTCTGCACATGGTGGTGGCGGCGGGCCGCGCGGAAGAGGATGCAGGACTGTGAACGATCCCCACCCCGACCCTCAGGCGGAGGACCGAAGATGACGGCCAGTCAGCACCACCAGCGCGACGACTCCATCCCGTACGACCTGATCGGCATCGGCATCGGCCCCTTCAACCTCTCCCTCGCCGCCCTCTCCGACGCCGCCCCCGACCTCCGTACCCTCTTCCTCGACGCCAAGCCCGCCTTCTCCTGGCACCCCGGCCTGCTCATGGAGGGCACGGTCCTCCAAGTCCCCTTCCTCGCCGACCTGGTGACGATGGCGGACCCGACGAGCCGCTGGTCGTATCTGAACTATCTGCGCGAACACGACCGGATGTTCCCGTTCTTCTTCTCGGAGCGCTTCCACATACCGCGCCGCGAGTACGACCACTACTGCCGCTGGGTCGCCGGGCACCTGCCGTCGTGCCGCTTCGACGCGCGGGTGACGGAGCTGGAGTGGGAGGAGGACGAGGGGGTGTTCGCGGTCACGTACCACTCGGCCGGAGGCACGGGTACGGGTACGGATACGCGTACGAGTACGGGTACGGATGCCGGCACAGACACCGGCCGAGACATCAGCACCGGCACCGGTACGGTCTTCCGCGTCCGGGCCCGGCAAGTCGTCCTCGGCGTAGGCACCCTCCCGCTCGTCCCCGAGCCCCTGCGCCCCCTGCTCACCCCCGGTGAACCGGACCGCCGCGTCCTCCACAGCGCCGACTACCGCACCCACCGCGACCATCTCGCCGCCCTCCCCGACGTCACCGTCATCGGAGCGGGCCAGTCCGGCGCCGAGGTCGCGCTCGATCTGCTGCGCCGCCAGGACGGAACCGGCGAGGGCGGCCCGTACGTACGCTGGCTCGCCCGCACCCCCGCCTTCGCGCCCATGGAGTACTCCAAGATCGGCCTGGAGCACTTCACCCCCGACTACATCCGCTTCTTCCGCGCGCTGCCGGAGGAGCGGCGCGAGCGCCTCGTACGCGAACAGTGGCAGCTCTACAAGGGCATCAGCGAGGAGACGCTGGCCGAGATCCACGACGAACTGTACGAACGGACCATCGGCGGTACGGAACCCCGCGCGGCCCTGCACCCGGGCGTGGTGGTCGAGGGGGTTGAACGGGCCGGGGATTCCGGGGGTTCCGGGGATTCCTACGTACTGACGTGCCGCCACACCGAGCAGGACGAGGTCTTCGAGATCCGTACGTCGGCGGTCGTCTCGGCAACGGGCTACGCGGCGGCCCGCCCGGACTTCCTCGACCCCCTGGCGAAGCTGATCGACTGGGACGAGAAGGGCCGCTACCGCATCGACGCCGAGTACCGGGTGGCCCTGGACCCGCGAGTGACAGGCGTGTTGTACGTACAGAACGCCGAACTCCACACGCACGGCGTAGGCGCCCCGGACCTGACGCTGGGCGCGTGGCGAGCGGCCACGATCCTGAACGCGGCAGCGGGCAGACGGGTGTTGAGGCTGCCGGAGCGAGCGGCATGGACGACATTCGGATCGCCGGACAGGGCCTGACCGCCCACGCATACGAGGTGCTCGACGACGCAGTCACGCACGTCGTCGAGCACCTCGCAACCTCGCAAGTCTTACAGACAGATCAGAAGTGCCTGGAGCTGACTAGAACTGCAGCGCCCACGAGTCGATGTACCCCGTGTCCGCCGACGCGTTGTCCGACACCCGCAGCTTCCACGTCCCGTTCGCCACCTCCGAGGAGGCGTTCACCGAGTACGTGGTGTTGATGTTGTCCGCGCTGCCGCCGGTGCCGTACGCCTTGAGCGTGTAGGCCGAGCCGTCGGGCGCGATGAGCTGGACCTGAAGGTCACCGATGTACGTGTGCACGATGTTCACCGGCACGCTCAGCGCGGCCGGGGCGTTGCCCGCGACGCCGCTCACGGTGACCGGCGACTCGACCGTGGCGTTGTCGCTGATCGTGTAGTTCGCGGTGTTCTCGAACTTCGCGCCGGGCGGAGTGACCGTACCGCCGGGCACATTGAGCAGCCGGTTCGGCGAACCGGTGCCCGGGTTGGTGACGACGCCCGTGCTGGCCAGGGAGACCAGGCCCGAGGAGACCTGGGCCGGCGTGGACGTCGGGTTGGCGGCCAGGTACAGCGCGGCGGCACCCGTCACATGCGGGGTCGCCATCGACGTACCCGAAATGGTGTTGGTGGCCGAGTCGCTGGTGTTCCACGTCGACGTGATCGACGAACCCGGCGCGAAGATGTCCAGCGACGTGCCGGTGTTCGAGAAGCTGGAGCGCGCGTCGGTGGAGGTCGTGGAGCCGACCGTGATGGCCTCGGCGACCCGGGCCGGCGAGTAGTTGGAGGCGTTCAGGCCGTCGTTGCCGGCGGCGACCGCGAAGGTCACGCCGGACGCGATGGCGTTGCGGACGGCCGCGTCGAGGGTGCTGTCCGCGCCACCGCCGAGCGACATGTTGGCGACGGCCGGCTTGACGGCGTTCCGCGCCACCCAGTCGATGCCCGCGACGACGCCGGCCGTGGTGCCGGAGCCGGCGTTGTCGAGGACGCGGACGGCGACGATCCTCGCCTTCTTGGCGACACCGTAGGCGTTGCCGGCGACGGTGCCGGCGACATGCGTGCCGTGGCCGTTGCCGTCCTGGGCGACGTTGTCGTTGTCGACGGCGTCGTAACCGTTGGAGGCGCGTCCGCCGAAGTCGCTGTGCGAGATCCGGACACCGGTGTCGATGATGTACGCCGTGACGCCCTGGCCCGCCGAGTCGGGGTAGGTGTACTGGCTGTTGAGCGGGAGGTTCTTCTGGTCGATGCGGTCCAGGCCCCACGACGGCGGGTTGGTCTGGGTCGCTTCGGTGTGGAAGGTCCGGTTCTGGACGACGGAGGCGACGGCCGGGTCGGCGGCGAGCTTCTTCGCCTGCGCCTCGGAGAGGTGTACGGCGTAGCCGTTGAGGGCCTTGGTGTAGGTCCGCTCGATGGTCGCGCCGTACTCCTTGGCCACGGCCTTGCCGGAGGCCGAACCGGCCTTCGCGGCAGAGCCGTTGAAGGTGACGATGTAGCTGTTGGCTATCGAGCCGGCGGCGCCGGCGTACTGGATCCGGCCCTCCTGCTGCGGGGCCGCGCTCGCGGGGAGCGCGGAGACGGTGCCGAGTACGAGAGCTGCGGCGGCTGCCGTACCGATTCCGGCGAGGCCGAGTCTTCGCCGGGCCTGACGCATTGCTGCCATGTGAGGGTCCTCCTCAAGAGGCGGTGCGCTGATGGGTGGGGGTGGGGCGGTGGAGCGATGGGACGGTGGCGCGGTGGGGCGTGGGTTGGACTTGGACTGGACTTGTCGTGATCATGTCAATCCAAAAAACGGACCGATCGGACAGGTCCAGGGTGGGGTGCCAACTCGGTGTGTCAGCCGAAAGATTGATGGCTCCGCGGGAATTCCACAAGGGGACGCGCGTAGACGTGACACGGCCGCCATACGGCGGTCACGATGCCGATCGCGGCAGAACTCCGACAAATGCTTTCAAATGTCTCATCTCCAGCGCCCGTTCGGCACCGGCCGCCCGTTCGGTGGAGCCGTCGCCCCGGAAGGGGGGGGCAAGCGGGGCCGTCAGCGGGTCGCGGCCCCTGCGTAGTTCTTCTCCACCGCGTCCAGGATCTGTCCCGCCCCCGTGTACCCGATCCCCAGCATCCACAGGTTGTCGTCGACCTTGAACGCCGTCTTCCGCTTCACCGCGTCCAGGCTCTTCCACAGCGGCCCGCCGACCGTGTCCGTCTCCTTCGCCTTCTTCGGGTCGCCGTACGTCGAGTAGAAGATGACATCGGCATTGGCCTTGTCGATCTGCTCCGGGCTCACGTCCAGCGAGAAGCCGGTCGTGTCCTGGTTGGCGGGCCGCCCCACCTGGAGGTCCTTGAAGACCGAGCCGACGAACGTGTCGTTCAGGTACAGCCGGGTGTCCGCGCCCTCCACGAACCGTACGAAGCCGACCTTCGTCTCCTTCGCCTTCGCCGCCCCGCCCAGCGCCTCCGTCAGCCGCTTCACATGTGCGTCATAGTCGGCGACGACCGCCGCGGCCTCGTTCTTCCTGCCCAGCGCGTCCGCGTGGAGCTGGAAGTTCTCGCGCCAGGTCGGGCCGGTGGTGTCGGAGAAGACGGTCGGGGCGATCTTCGACAGCGAGGCGTAGTTCTTCTCGTCCCGGACCTTGCTGCTCAGGATCAGGTCCGGCTTCAGCGCGGCGATCGCCTCCAGATTCGGCTCGGCGATCAGTCCGACCGGCTTGATGCCCTTGAGTTTGTCCGCGGGGAGGTACGTCGAGAAGGGTGCCTTGTCCACGACCGTCGTCGCGCCCACCGGCGTGACCCCGAGCGTGACGGCCGAGTCGAGTGCGTCGGTGTCGAGCACCACTACCCGCCGCGGCGCCGCGCCGACCTCCACATCGCCCATCACGGTCTTGACGGTGCGCGGGTCGCCCTCTTTCCCGGCCCCGGCCGCCGTCGTGTCGCTCCCGCCACACGCACTGAGCGATACGGCGAACGCGGCGGCCGCGGCGGCGATGCTGATACGACGCGTATGGGTTCTGGACACGGTACGGAGGCCTCCCTGACGGCAGTAAGGCAAACCTAATCTCGCCCGTACGTCCGTACAACCGCAACAAGTCACGTTCCCGTCACGGCAGATGAGCGAGCGGACGGGTGAGCGGACCGGCGAGCGGGCGGGCGTGCAGGGCAGCAGGCGGGCGCGCAGGGCGGCGGGCGGATCAGCGAGTCGCGCCGTAGCGCATTCCGTCGACGAGCAGCGCGATCATCCGCTGCGTATGCCCGTTGCTGTCTTCCTGGGCGGGCAGGGTCAGATTGCGGGTCGCGATCAGTACGTCGTCGGCGTCGACATCGGAGCGGATCTCGCCGGCCTTCGCCGCGGTGTCGATGAGCGCGCTGAGGATGGGCATCAGGCGCTGCTCGAAGTAGGCGGGCAACGAGTCGTACGCCGGGTCCCCCGAGTGGAGCGCGGCGCTGAGTCCACGTTTCGTGGCGATGAAGACCGCGAAGCGCTGTAGCCACTTGGTGAGTGCTTCGGCCGGTTCGTACCGCGCCGTGAGGGACGGTGCGGTGTCGGCGCAGGCGTCGATTTCGTGGCGGAGGACGGCGGCGATGAGGTCCGCGCGCTGCGGGAAGTGACGGTAGAGGGTGCCGGCTCCCACGCCCGCCTTGGCGGTGATCTGACGTACGGGTGCGTCGACTCCCGAGGTGGCGAAGACTTCCGCGGCCGCCGTGAGCAGGGCGTCGGTGCTGCGCTGCGCATCGGCGCGCACGCGCTTGGGCGGCTGCCCCTCAGCCGCGACGGCGTTGGCGTTGGCTTCCCGGGTCATGTCCTCGCTCACCATGCTCCCTCCCCTTGCTAAGCGGAACACTGTTCCGTATCGTCTAAGTCGAACGCCGTTCCGTTTGTGCCAGCGTAACGCGCTGCACCGAGTACCGGCCATCTCGCATCGCACATCTCACATCGCACCGGCCATCGCACCTCGTCAAGGAGACTCATGAAGTACCGCACACTCGGCCGAACCGGCATCAAGGTCAGCCCGTACTGCCTGGGCGCGATGATGTTCGGCGCTCTCGGCAACTCCGACCACGACGACGCCGCCCGGATCATCCACAAGGCGCTCGACGCGGGCATCAACTTCATCGACACCGCCGACGCCTACTCGCGCGGCGAGTCCGAGGAAGTCGTCGGCAAGGCCCTCAAGGGCCGCCGGGACAATGTCGTGCTCGCCACCAAGGCCCACCTCCCCATGGGGGACGACCCCAACCAGCGCGGCAACTCGCGGCGTTGGCTGGTCCGCGCGCTGGAGGACTCCCTGCGCCGGCTGGGGACCGACCATGTCGACCTGTACCAGATCCACCGGCCCGCGCCGGACACCGATATCGAAGAGACCCTCTCCGCCCTCACCGACCTGGTGCGCGCGGGCAAGGTACGGGCCATCGGCACGTCCACGTTTCCCGCCTCGGACATCGTCGAGGCGCAGTGGGTCGCCGAGCGGCGCGGTCTACAGCGGTTCCGTACCGAGCAGCCGCCGTACTCGATCCTCGACCGCGGCATCGAGCGCGAGGTGCTGCCCGTCTGCGAGCGTTACGGCATGGGGACCATGGTCTACAGCCCCCTCGCGAAGGGTCTGCTCACCGGTCGCTACCGCAAGGGCCGGCCGGCCGACACCCACCGGGCCGGCTTCGGCTTGAAGCACTTGAGCGACGAGCGCAGGCTCGACGTCGTCGAGCAGCTCATCCCCCTCGCCGAAGAGGCGGGGATGCCGCTGGCGCACCTGGCCATCGCCTTCGCGATCTCCCACCCCGGCGTCACCGCCGCGATCATCGGGCCGCGCACCATGGACCACCTCGACGACCTCCTCGCGGGCGCCGGGACCGTCCTGACCGACGACCTGCTCGACCGGATCGACGCCATCGTGCCTCCCGGCACCGACATCGGGATGCGCGACGGGACGTACAACCCGCCCGCCGTCGAACAGCCCCACCTCCGCCGCCGCCTCCCCGACGACCGCGGGGTCGCCTGACCCACCGCCTGACCGGCCCGGCCCGCCGACCTCCTGTCCCTTGCGGTATTTGCCCGCCAAGGCCGCCAAGCCCGCCAAGCCCGTCGAGCCCGGCGAGTCCACCGGGGCCGGCGCGGTCGCCGAGGCCGGCGAGTCCACCGCGGCCGGCGACGGCGAGACGCCCGGGGCGGTTCTGGCGGCTTGGCTGCACCGGTTCTTCGCCTTCAGCACCAGCAAGCGCCACATCGCCGCCGAGTTGCTTGAGCACACGGACCGCGACAACCCCCTCTTCCAGAACAACCGCTCCCGGGTCCTCGCCGCCGCCCGCCCACTCCTCACCGCCGCGCAGCGCACGCACGAGGTACGTGACGACCTCACCCTTGAACAGGTCCTCGACATGGTCATCGCCATCTCCACGATCCACGGCGACACCGGCTACCTGGACCCGATCCTCCAGACCGCCCTGGACGGCCTGCGCCCGCGACCGGTGTGAAACCGGCCGGTCACCCCATGCGCATCAGCAGATGGCCCCGGCGGAACCGTTCCCCCTCGCGCGGCTCGCGCAGCATCCGTCCGACCTCGGTGAACCCGGCTTTGCCGGCCAGCTCGGCGAGTTCGTCGACCGGCCACCGGTAGGCCGTCACCACCTTGTGGTCGAACGCCCCGACCGGCTCGCCTTCCGACTCGAAGAAGGCGAGCAAGAGGTGGCCATCAGGTGCGAGCACCCGCTGGAACTCGGAGAAATACGAGGGGATGTGCCGCGGCGGGGTATGGATGACCGAGTACCAGGACACGATGCCGTGCAGCGTGTCATCGGCCAGGTCCAAGGCGTCCATGGAACCGACGTCGAACCGAAGGCCCGGGTATGTCTGTCGGGCGAGGTCGATCATCACCGGTGACAGGTCGATGCCGAAGGCGTCCAGCCCCAGGTCCCGCAGATGCGCCGTCATATATCCAGGGCCGCACCCCAGCTCTGCGACGGGTCCCGCACCGGCGCTCCGGGCGAGTTCGGCGAACGCGGCGAGCACGGCGCGATCCAGCGGAAGTTCGTCGAGCGAATCGCGGACAAAATCGGCATAAAGAACAGCGACGGCGTCGTAGGCATCCGCTGTCGCTCCGAGATACGAAGAAGGTTCAGTCACAAGCGAGCACACTAGGGTCCGCCCCATCGGGCCGCCCCTCGAATCCGGCCGCTCCCGTTCCGTCAGGTCAACTCCCGCTTCTGCCAGGGCAACTCCCGCTTTCCGTACGGAGAGTGGCGGTCCTGGTACGGAAAGTTTTCGCGCCCGCTGCCGCAACCTACGCCCGGGATGCACGTCTGTCGGGGTGGAGGCGCCTCCGGTCCACCCGATGCCGAGCTGATTCGAGGAACGAGACATGCCCGCAGTCAAGCCCGCGGACGAACAGAACAGTGCCGGTGCGGTACGAGGTGCCTTCCGTGGCCGGGTACGCCTGATCCTGGGCACGAGTGTCGCCGTCGCCGCGCTGGCCATCGGCGGAGCGATCACCGCGGCCCAGGCCGATTCGCCGAGCCCGGTCCCGGCCAAGCCCGCGCCCGCGAAGCCGGTGCCCGCCAAGCCGGCCCCGGCCAAGCCCGTGCCCGGGAAGCCCGCGCCCGCCAAGCCGGTCCCCGCGAAGCCCGCGCCCGCTCCGGTCCCGGCCAAGCCGGCCCCGGGGAAGCCCGCTCCGGTTCCGGTTCCGGCGAAGCCGGCCCCCGGGCCCGCCGAGCCCACCCCCGTACCGTCCGTGGCGAAGCCGGCGCCCGCCAAGCCGATCCCCGCGAAGCCCGCGCCCGTCAAGCCGAGGCCCGCGAAGCCGGCTCCCGCCAAGCCCGCCCCGGCGAAGCCCATACCCGTACCCGGTAAGTAGCAACTCCCCCCAGGGGGCCGCCCGGTGACGACCCGGCGGCCCCCGACCCGGCCCGGCCCCCGGCCCACGCCCGCCCAGGAGAACCATGAGCACAGCGGCAGCGACAGTCGCAGCCACCTACCCGGCCCCCGCCCCGGCCGCCCGTTGGCGCCTGCTCCTCCGCAGCCTCTCCCAGAGACACACCCTCACCCGCAAGCCCACCCCACCACCGCTGCCGCCCCCCACCACCCCCGCGATCGACGACCTCTACCACCACCGCCGACTCCACCTGGTCCGTCTCGCGCTCCTCCTCGTCGACGACCTCCCCACCGCCGAGGACGTCGTCCAGGACGCATTCGCCGCGCTCTTCCGCCGCTACGGCGAGAACATGAAGGGCCTCGAAGAACCCGAGGCCTACATCCGCACCTGCGTCATCAACGGCGCCCGCTCCGTGCTGCGCCGCCGCCGCACCGTCCGCGCGCATGTCCCCGAGCGCGAAACCCATGTCCCCCCGGCCGAGGACTCCGTACTCCTCCGCGAGGAACACCGCGAGGTATTGGCCGCGCTCCGCCGCCTCACCCGCCGCCAGCGCGAGGTCCTCGTCCTCCGCTACTGGTCGAACCTCACCGAGGCCCAGATCGCCCACACCCTCGGGGTCTCCAACGGCACCGTCAAGTCCACGGCCAGCCGCGCGCTGGACACCATGGCCCGGCACCTGGAGGTACGTCCATGAGCCCCCGGCCCCCGCACGACCGCCACCAGACCCTCACCGACCCCGGCGCCGACCTCGAACTCCGCCTGCGTGCCGTCCTGGAGGCCCAGTCCCGTACGGTCGTCCTCCCCGACCTCCGCCGCGCCGCCCCGCCGTCCGCCGCGTATGCGGGCCCGCGCTTCACCAGGCGACTACGGCTGCCGGGACCATGGAGAAGCGCCACGGTCGCCCTGCTGGGCCTGGCCGCGGCGCTGGTGTGCGTACTGCTGCTCGTACCGGCGGAGCGCCCCCAGGAACCCGCGTCCCCGCCACCCCTCCCACCCGCCCCCACCGAACGCCCGTCCAAGCCCCAGCCGGTCCCGGTCCCAGCCAAACCGGCCCCCCACCTGCCGCCGGGAAAGCCCGCCGGATAAGGGCATTGCGAGATGAGGGCATTGCCCGATCAGCCGGTCGGCTCCCGTCCGGCTGATCCCCGCGAGAAGGCGTGGTGAGGGCTCTCGGTAGCGTCTCAGGCTCACCGCACCACCACCGACAGGAGAGCCCCGACTCGTGGACCTGGGCATCATCGCGCAGGCGGCCGGACTGTTCGCCGTCACCAACATCGACGACATCCTGATCCTGGCGCTGTTCTTCGCCCAGGGCGCCGGGCACCCCGGCTCCACACGCCGCATCGTGCTCGGTCAGTACGCCGGCTTCGCCGCGATCCTCGTCGTGGCGGTGGCCGCCGCGTTCGGCGCCACGTTCCTGCCCGGGTCCGCCGTCCCCTACCTCGGTCTGCTGCCCCTCGCACTCGGCCTCAAGGCCGCCTGGCAGGCCTGGAAGGACCACCGCGACGGTGACGGCGCCGAAGACGAGGAAGGGACGCGGGCCAAGGAGGGCGGCGGCCCCGGCCCGCTGGAGGTCGCCGCGGTCACCTTCGCCAACGGCGGCGACAACATCGGTGTCTACGTCCCCGTGTTCGCCACCGTCGGCGCCGGCGGGATGACCGTCTACGCCGTCGTGTTCCTCGCCCTGGTGGCGGTGTGGTGCTTTGCCGGCCGCTACTTCGCTACCCGCCCGGTCATCGCCAGAGCCCTCGCCCGCTGGGGCCACATCCTGCTGCCGCTGGTCCTGATCGCCATCGGACTGCTCATCCTCATCGAAGGCGGCGCCTTCGGCCTCTGACCCGGCGCGTCTACCTGGATGCCGAGACCGGTCGGATCTGCCACTGGGACCGGCCCAGGCCGACGACGTCGGCGGGTCCTCGGGGGTCGCCGGTCTGCCCGGCGGCTTCTGCTGCGGCCTTCGGCAGGCGGGCGGCCGGTTCCGTAAAAGCCAGCAGGTCCGGGCCGGGTGCCGGGTGGCTGGTGTCGCGTGCCAGCGGGTGCAGCCGCGCGACCGGCGGGCACGGCCGGACCACCTCACGGTCCGTGATAATTGACGGTTACCGCGTTGCGGTGGCCAGTGCCGCGCGGATGGCGTCCTCGCCGACCGGCCGGCCCTTCTCGTTCGAGTACGGCCCGTACGGTGTTCCCCACACCGGCGTGCCCGTCGCCTGCCGCCAGCTGTCGGCCAGCGTTCCCGCGTCTACCACGCTGTAGCCGATGGAGTCGATGAATTCGGTCACCGCAGCCTTCGCCGGTGCGGAGTCCCCGGCGATCGGCAGGTAGGAGCGGTCGGCCGCCCCTGCCGGGCGGGCGAGTGACAGCAGGTGCTTGAAGAAGATGTTGTTGAACGCCTTTACGAGCAGGGCGTCGGGGACGTACCGCAGAAGCAGCTCGCTTGAGGTGAGGGACTTGCTGTCGAGCTCGGGGATGTGCCCGTCACGCTCGGGGCCGTAGTTGCAGGTGTCGATGACCGTCTTCCCGGCCAGTGGCGCGGCGGGCACGTGGGGGAAGGCGCTGACCGGCACCGTGACCACGACAATGTCACCGGCCGTCGCGGCCTCTTCGCTCGTCGCCGCGGACGCCCGCGGCCCCAGTTCCTCGGCCGTGTCCACGAGCGTTTCGGGACCGCGCGAGTTGCTGAGCACCACCTGGTGCCCGGCCCCGACAGCGAGTCGCGCGAGGGTCCTGCCGATGCTGCCGCTTCCGATGAATCCCACAGTCGTCATAATCTCAACGTCCTTCAGAAGAGCCGAACTTGCCGGTTGCCGGGCTCGTTACGATCCGGGTTCCTGCCGTCAGCCGACGGGGAAGTAATGGCCGTTGTCCAGATCGGCGAGCAGGCCGGGCTGGGCGGGTTCCCAGCCGAGGGTCCGGCGGGTGATGAGGTTGGACGCCGGGTAGCTCTGCGTGACGATATTCGTGAGGAACCCGAAGTACCCCGGCGTCATCAAGGCATCGTCGGGAACGCTCACGGCGGGCAGGCCCAGACGGCTGGCGATGGCTTCGGCGATCTCGCGGAACGGGATGGCCCCGTCCCCAACCGCGTGCCAGTATCGGCCGGCCGGCCCCTTCTCCAGCGCCAGGCGGAACAAGGTGGCGGCATCGCGGATGTGCACGGCGTTCCACAGGTTCGCGCCGTCGCTGTGGTAGCCGACGAACCCCTTTTCCTTCGCGAGCGCGATCAGCGTGGGGAGGAAGCCGGCACGATCGGTCGTGCTGTGCGCGATGTTGGCGATCCGCACGACCGAAGACCGCACCCCCTGCTTGGCGAGGTCGACTACGGCCCTTTCCACGACGTTGCGGATCCGCAGGGTGCCTTTGTGCTCCTCGCCGGCGGGGAGGGCCGGGTCCTCCTCGGTGGCCGGCCGGCCCAGGTGCTGCCCGGGTGAGCCAATGCTCCCCGCCGTGACCAGTGGCTTTCCGGTTCCCGCCAGTGCCTCGCCGTACGCGAGCATGATCGGGAGCTCCGCAGCGGCCACGGCGTCCATCCCGCCGGAGGGCAGCAGATCCTGCCTGTGCGCGACGTGGATGACGCCATCGGAGCCCGAGGCTGCCTCCTTGAGCCCGTCGAGATCCTGAAGGTCGCCGCGACGCACCTTCGCGCCGAGCGCGGACAGAGCCGCTGCGGAAGCCTCCGACCGGGCCAGGCCGGTGACCTCGTGCCCGGCGGCGATGAGCTCGGGGATGATGTACGAACCGGAATGGCCGGTCCCCCCGGCGACGAATACGCGCATCTAACTGTCCTTGTGAGAGTAGGTACAGGGTCTTACCGTGCCGTGAGTGAACTGGCGTGATGCGGCACGAGAGATAGTGGTAGGTGGTTTGCTCAGCCGAGAAGGGTGATACCGAGGGAGAAATTGGTGTGCTTGACGGAGTGGTTCATGAGGCCCAGCTCCAGCAGGCCGACGTTCTCCAGTGCCCGCGCCATGAACAGTGCCCCGGTGTCCCAGGGGCGCAGCCCCAGGCTCTCGACGAACACCGAGACGCGTGCCTTCGCCTGCGCGTCGTCGCCGGCGATGAACACGTCCAGAGGGCGGTCCTCGGCCGGGCCGGCCGCCAGAACGTGGGAGAACACAGTGTTGAACGCCTTGACGACATGCGCGTCGTCGGGAGCCGCCTTGGCGATCTCCTGTGCGCCGGAACTGTCGTCGGGGACGACGAAGCCCTGCAGGTCGGGGGCTACGGGGTTGGTGATGTCAACGATGATCTTGCCGCGCAGTGCGTCCCCGTACTCCCTCACCACCGCCGCGGCGCCGGCGTACGGCACGGCGAGGACAACGATGTCCCCGGCCGGGGCGGTGCCGGCCGTCCCGACCGTGGCACCACCGAGCGCAGCGGCCAATTCCTTGGCCTTGGCCTGGTCGCGGCCGATGATCTCGACGGCGTTACCGCCGACGAGCGCCCGGCCGGCCAAAGCACGGGCCACGTTCCCCAGGCCGATAATGCTGATGCTGCTCATGGAGCTCCTGCTTTCTGGAGCGGGATAGGACGCCATGCCCACCCCGTCGTTGTTAACGGTTGTTTCGTCGACACCGTCGAATGGCGCGATGGGGGCGTCCAATTCCTGATGTGCTCATTCTGGGCCTGGGCCCTCCGATGTCGAATTCTTGTGCCGAATTCGCTCGGACCATTAGGTGCCTATTCAGGCTGCCATTGGCCCGAGTGGGTGTCCAAGACCTCTTTCGACCGTGGTGATACCTTGGAGGCATCACCGACCGGGAGACGCCATGGATCTGGACCTGCGCAAACTGCGTTACTTCGTCGCCGTGGCCGACCAGTTGCACTTCGGCCGCGCCGCCGATGAGCTGCACATCGCACAGCCGGTGCTCAGCCGGCAGATCCGTGCGCTCGAGCAGGATCTCGGCGCCTCGCTGTTCACCAGGGATCGCCACGGCGTGGAGCTGACAGATGCGGGTCGGCAACTGCTGGCCGACGCCGGTCCGCTGCTCGCCTCAACTCACGCGGTCCGCCGCCGGGTGTCCGCGGCCGCCGGCGGCAAGCGGCGGCTGATGGTCGGTTTCCGGGCCGGCGTTGCAGTCACCCCGGCGGCCCGTGCGTTCGAGGACCGGCACCCGGAGGTGGTCGTGGACGTGCAGCGGATCGAAGGGGACGACCAGGCTGCGATGCTGCTCGACGGCCGCATCGACGTCGGCTACGTGCGGCTGCCCATCGACGAGGCCGGCCTGCGTGTCACCCCGCTGTACACCGAGCCGCGGGTAGCGGTACTGCCCGCCGGACACCGGCTTGCCGGCAAGGAGGAGGTCACCGAGGCCGACCTGGCCGGCGAACCGCTGGTCTGGCACGGTGACCCGAGCACGCAGCCCACCAAGCGCCCGCTCCTCAATGCCGGGTACCCGGTGCGCGGGGTGGACGAGACGCTCGAGCATGTCGCGGCCGGCCGGGGCATCTCCTTCCTGGCCCGTTCGGCGTCCGTGTTCTACTCGCATCCGGACGTCGTCTATGTGCCCATCCCGGATCTGGCGCCCGACCAGGTGTGCCTCGCAGTGGCGGCATCTCACACCTCGCCGGTAGTAGATGACTTCGTCACTGCGGCTCAGTCGACGGCCGAGATCACGGCAGAATGCGGGAACTACGAGATGTGGCAGCTCGGAGGCGATGCCGTCACAAGGCACGCCTGAGTAGTTCGGCTCCCCCCCCGCTCACCATGCGCTGAAGAGTGAAGTGGCCTGACGGAGTGGTGCCGTTGCGGGTGTCCTCTGAGCCGGCCGTTCGTCGGCCGGCAGTTGCCCGAAGGGCCCCGAAGCACCTGAGACCGGCTGGAAGTACGTGCTGCGGACACGGCTCAAGTCGGCTGATCGCCGGCGGTCCGCCGTTCGTAGTGTCGGGAGCGGTCCGTGGGATCCAGAACCCGACGGCGGGTTATAGCCGGACGTCTTTGGCTGCCCGCCTGTCGGCCTTCGTTTCGGGCTGGCGTGGCCCAGATGTGCCACTCACTGATGATCAGCGTGGTTCAGCTGGGGCGGTCCAAAAGTCAACGCCGTGCTGCCCCGCGAGGAGAGCGCCGTGGTGGAGTGGATGAGAGGGGTGGCAAGTCTCCGGCTCGTTGAGGTTGTGAGGATGCGGG
>NZ_JBHVGV010000016.1:0-140142 GCF_042800555.1 Streptomyces sp. NPDC057617
GCCGGGGAGGTTGCCGGTAGCAAGGGGGGGACAGACAACCCCCGCCGCCTCTGTGTCCGTACGGCGTCTGTGTCCGGCCCTGTACGGCGTCCGTGTCCGGCGGCTCGACGCGGCCGGCCGCCCCGGCACCGGACCGGCGGGTGTCAGTAGCGCAGGACCGCGGCGATCCTGTCGTGCGCGGCGAGGGTGCCGTCCGGGAGGAACACCACGTCGGCGCCGCCGTCCAGCGCCGTCTCCACCAGTTCGTCGACGATGTCGTCACGTACGTCGTTGCGGCCGCCGTTGCCGTTCGCGGCCCGGCTCGCGGGCGTGGCCGTGAGCGCGTCCCCGACCGGGACGAGATGGCCGTCGCAGACCCTGACCGTACGGCGGTAGTGCTCTTCGAGCGCGACCAGGTCGGCGCGCTTCTCCCGTACCGACTCCCAGACCTCGTCGAGCCCGGCGGCGAAGGTGCGCCGCCCCTTGGCCTCGTCCAGCCGGTTCAGTACGTCGTCCTTCTCGCGGCGCGCGTACTCCTCGACGACGGGCCGGAGTTCCTTCAGCAGCACCGGCGCGGGCCCGTCCGCCAGACCGCCCTTGACCAGCCTGCCGGCCGCCGGACGGGTGGCGCTCCCCGCCTCGTCCAGCAGGGCCAGCGCGGGGGCGAGACCCACCAGATAGAACGGCCTGGGCCGGCGCGCCAGGACCGCGCCCATCGTGTCGTCCACGGACCGCAGGAACTTACGGGTCTCCTCGTCGCTGAAGGTGCTCGGCGTGTCGCCGATCCGCTCCTCGCGCTCGACGTCCCAGCTCTCCTCGGGCGGCGCCATCGGGAATCCGTTCCCGCGGTGCTCGCGCAGCGACTCGCCGGCCCCGCTCCACAGCGTGGCGCGGTCGGCCGCGACCCCCAGCACCCAGTACGGCCGTGACTGAGCGGTGGCGGCCACCAGATTCCGGGTGAGATAGCTGTCGCTGAGGACGACCCGCTCGGGCACTTCACGGGCCAGGTACCAGATCCGGTGCTCCTGGCCGTCCGCGAGAATCAGCAGCCCGTCGAGGGCGCGGCGCAGATCGACCTCGGTGAGGGCCCGGCCGAGCTGCGCCCTGAGCGCGGTGCGGGCCCGCTTGTCCACCTCCGGGTCGGCCTCCAGCCGGTGCGCCGCCTCGGTGAGCAGATTGCGCAGCCGTACCGCGTCCTGTTCATGACGGGGATCGCGCCGGTGCGTGGGCATCGTCAGGGACACCGCCGGATAGGGGCGCGGGCGCCGCAGCTCCCGCAGGACGTCGGGCGTCAGACCGTTGTTGTCCATGCTGTCCCTTCGCTCGGTCGGAGGCCGGGCGGCGGGCGGACAGCCGTACGGGCCCCCTCGTCTCCCTCCATCGTGCGGGATTCCGTCCGGTTTCGCGCGAGGTGCGGCAGTGACGATCCTGTGCCGATCACGCGTCCGTACCGGGCCGGTCGGTTCGGGTGGGGCCCAGGGCCCCGTCCGCTGCCACACCGGACGGGGCCCTGGAGTTCTCGCCCTGAGGCCGGTCTCCTGGGAGACCTCCTAGGAACCGAAGACGTACGTCCGGCCCGCGGTGGCCCGGAAGGTCCGCTCCCCGCCCGGCAGCACGGTGCTGCGCAGGGTCAGCTCACCCGTACGGCTCGCGCGCAGCACGACCCTGGTGGCCTTGCCGCCCGACCACTCGATGTCGAGCGTCGCCCCGCCGCGCGCCCGCAGGCCCGTCACCCGTCCCTCGGGCCAGGAGGCGGGCACGGCGGGCAGCACCTCGATCGGTCCGTGCTGGCTCTGCACCAGCATTTCCGCGATCCCGGACGTGGCACCGAAGTTGCCGTCGATCTGGAACGGCGGATGGGTGTCCCAGAGGTTGGGCAGGGTGGAGCTCTTGAGCTGCTCGGAGAGCATCTTGTGGGCGTGGTCGCCGTCCAGCAGCCGTGCCCAGAAGTTGATCTTCCAGGCCTTGCTCCAGCCTGTGCCGCCGTCGCCGCGCGCGGTCAGCGAGACCTTCGCGGCCTCCGCCCAGGCCGTGCCCGCCTCGATCTGGCGGCCCGGGTGCAGGGCGTACAGGTGCGAGACATGGCGGTGGTCGTCGGTCCGGCTGTCCAGATCGGTCTTCCACTCCTGGAGCTGGCCCCAGGAGCCGACGCGCAGTCCGGGGTCGAGATCGGCGAGGGCGGTCTCCAGCCGACGGCGGAAGTCCGCGCTGTCGCCGAGGGTCCGCGCGGCCTCCAGGGTGTTGGTGAACAGGTCGAAGACGATCTGCTGCGACATCGCCGCGCCGACAGTGAAGTCACCGTGCTCGGGCGAGTAGCTGGGGGTGACCACCAGCTTTCCGTCACGCGGGTCGGTCCGGAGATTGGCCAGCCAGAACTCGGTGGCCTCCTTCATCACCGGGTAGGCGGTGGAGCGCAGATAGGCGGTGGAGCCATTGAAGCGGTAGTGGTCGTAGAGCTGCTGGGTGAGCCAGGCGGCGGCCTCGGGGAACCAGAAGGAGGTCGCCCAGTTGTGCACCCCGGTGAAGCCGTACGGGTTGGTCTCGTTCTGGACGACCCAGCCGGTCGAGCCGAAGATCTCCCGCGCGCTCACCCGGCCGGGCGCCCGCATCGATTCGACATAGCGGTCGTAGGGGGCGGTGGTCTCGGCGAGGTTGGTGACCTCGGCGAGCCAGTAGTTCATCTGGAGATTGATATTGACGTGATAGTCCGCCGACCAGGGCGGGTTGGTGACGTTGTTCCAGACGCCCTGGAGGTTCGCGGGCAGCGACCCGGCGCGCGAGGAGGCGATGAGGAGATAGCGGCCGTACTGGAAGAAGAGCGCTTCGAGCGCGCGGTCGGCGGCGGTGGCGCCCCCGGTGTATCCGGCCAGGAGCTGGTCGGTGGGCAGGTCCGGGAGCTGCTGGCCGATGTCGAGCGAGACCCGGTCGAAGAGCGCGCGGTGGTCACGGACATGGTCGGCGCGCAGGGCGTTGTACGAGCGGCGGGCGGCGGCGTCGACGGCCTTGGTGACGGCTCCGTGCGGGTCGGTGCCCCGGTACTGCGGATACGTGTCGGCGTAGTCGGTGCCCGCGGCGAGCACGAACCAGGCGCTGTTGGCGCCGCTGACCGTGAGGGTGCCGTCCGGGCCCGCGGTGACCCTGCCGCCCTCGGCGCGTACCCGGATCTGGGCCTCGAACCGCAGCCCGTTGTCCTGGAGCGTGCCACGGATGGTCAGCCGGTCGCCGCTGGCGGTCGCCGTGTAGTCGTCGCGCGGTGAGGTGTAGCGGAGGATGAAGCCGGTCTTCCCCGGCCGGTCGGCGGAGAACCGGCCCGCGATCACCTGGCCCGGGTAGGAGGCGAAGAACTCCCGGGTGTGGGTGGCCCCTTCATGGGTGTACGAGACGGCAGCGAGGGCCGAGCCGATGTCGAGGGAGCGGCGGTACGAGCTGTCGGGCGCCGTCGGCGCGCCGGGCACGTCCAGTTGCAGCTCGCCGAGGACCTGATAGGCGCCGAAACCGTGCTTGGGCTGGCCGAGTTCGGCGGCAACGGTCTCCGGGGTGAGCTTGCCCTCGGTGTCGAGACGCTGCTGTACGGAGGCGAGGGCGCCGGGCCGGGGCGTGGTCCAGTTGCCGTGGTCGTATCCGCCGGAGGCTCCGGGGCCACCGGTCCACAGCGACTTCTCATTGAGGGTGAGCCGCTCGGTCGCCAGCGTCCCGAAGACGCTCGCGCCGAGCGCGCCGCTGCCGATGGGCAGCGACTCGCGCTCCCAGTCGGCGGCGGGCTTTTGATACCAGAGAGTAAATTCATCGGAGGTGTCATGACCCCCCGCGAGGGCAGGCACGGCCGGGACTCCCAGCGTCAAGGCGCCGGTAACCCCTAGTGCGGACTTGATCGTGGTTCTGCGGCTGATCCCAGGCGTCATGGCCCGGACGTTAAAGGTCCGATGACAGAATTGGCAATACGCAAGACAAATTCAGTTCACAGGCAGCACGAACAGGGCCGCGCCGACCCCCTGTTCGGAGGCGGCGCGGCCCTGGATCCGTCGGTGCGTACGCTCAGCGCGTGAGCCGGTCCGCCGGCGCGGGAGCCGGTCCGCTCAGCCCTGCTGGAACAGCTCCGCGGGCAGCGGCTTCAGCAGCGCGTACAGATCGTCCGTGATCGGCCGGTCCCAGCTCGCGATGGTGACCAGGACATGGTCGCTGCGGTCGAACTGCACACAGGAGATCCGGCTCTCGGAGAGCTTGAGGCGGCGGACGATCAGCAGATTGTCCCCCTGCATCACCGGGATGTCCTCGCTGCCGACGACCTCGACCGGCTCCTCGTTCTCCAGTGCCAGCAGAAGCTGCGCCACCTCGAACGGGATCTGTCCGTCCACCAGCTCGCGCGCCGGTGACCCCTCGGGCAGATTTCCGATGATCATCGCGGGGCCCCGGCCGCCGAAGAGGTCGTACCGGAGGAAGACACCCTGACAACTGCCGTCGGGGGCGGGCAGCAGACCGGCGCCCAGGTTTCCGGGCCAGTCACCCGGGTCCATGGCCAGGACATCGAAGTCCGGGCCGGCGGGTGTGGCGGCGCTGCGGCGGCGGAGGAAGGACATCCCACTATGGTACGGGTTCGCGCCACTTCCCCGGAGCCGGGTGGATCCTCTTCCAGGGGACCGGGAGCGGTTCGGCGGAAGCCGCTTTCCATGCGTCGGTGCTGGTGGGACGGATGGTGCGAGTGATACGGAGGTGGCGGCCCCGAGCGGGCGCCGACGGTCGCATCCGGCCGTCAGCCATGGGCGAACACGCCCGTCCATACGCCGGGAACGTACGCCGGATCCACCGCACCCGGCTCAATCACCGCCGTACGGAGGCGAGTCGGGTGCGGGAAGCCCGGAAGTCCACCAGGGGCCCTGCTCAGGTGAGGTCGAACTCCCCCTCACGCGCGTTGATCACAAAGGCCCGCCACTCGGCCGGGCTGAAGATCAGCGACGGGCTCTCCGGGCGCCCGCTGTTGCGCATCGCGATAAAGCCCTCCACGAAGGCGATCTGGACGTCACCCGTGCCCCGGCTGCTCGACTGCCATTCCGCGTTGCTCAGATCGAGTTCCGGCTTGTCCCAGCCCGAAAGCGGCTTCTGGGTGGTGGTGCTGTCGGCCACGTCCTGCTCCTCCCGCTGCGTCGTCCGCTGTCAGCCTATCGACCGGCGACGGTCCCCGACAGGCCACGACCGACGGTCCCTCTTCTCCCTTGCGCGGGCGAGGAGTTGGGCCCGGCCGGGTCACGGGCTGATGGCGAGAAAGACGAACGCGGCGAAGATGCCCAGGTGAACGCCGCCTTGCAGCAAAGTGGCCCGGCCGGGTGCGACGGTCAGCGCGCCCACCACCACGGTCAGCGCGAGCAGCACCATATGGGTCGAGTTCAGGCCGAGGACGAGCGGTCCGCTGAGCCAGACGGTGGCGAGCGCGATGGCCGGGATCGTCAGCCCGATACTCGCCATCGCGGAGCCGAGCGCCAGATTGAGGCTCGTCTGCACCCGGTCGCGGCGGGCTGCGCGTACCGCGGCGAGGGTCTCGGGCAGCAGCACCAGCAGGGCGATCACCACACCGACCACCGCCTGCGGCAGCCCGGCCGACTCCACTCCCGACTCGATGGTGGGTGACACCGCCTTGGCGTCGCCGACGACGGCGACCAGCGACACGATGAGCAGCGCAGGGCTGAGCAGCACCGCATAGCGCCCGGCCGGCGGGGCGTGCCGCTCCTCCTCCCGTACCTCGCCCTCCTGGGTGACGGGCAGGAAGGAGTCGCGGTGACGCACCGTCTGTACGGCGACGAACAGCCCGTACAGAATCAGTGAGGCGGCCGCGGCGAAGCCGAGCTGCGCCGGGGAGAACTGCTGCGCCGGCTTGCTGGTGGTGAAGGTGGGGAGCACCAGGGTGAGCGTGGCCAGTGTGGCGACGGTGGCCAGGGCGGCGCCGGTGCCCTCGGGATTGAACACGGCGACCCGGCTGCGCACCGCCCCGACCAGCAGACAGAGGCCGAGGATGCCATTGCAGGTGATCATGACGGCGGCGAAGACGGTGTCCCGGGCGAGCGTGGCCGCCTTGTCGCCGCCGCCCGTCATCAGGGTGACAATGAGCGCGACCTCGATGACGGTCACCGCCACGGCCAGGACGAGCGAGCCGAAGGGCTCCCCCACCCGGTGGGCGACGACCTCGGCGTGGTGCACGGCCGCGAGGACCGCGCCCGCGAGACAGAGGGCGACCAGGGCGACCGCGAAGCCGGGCAGCGAGCGCCCCCAGCTCAGTACCAGGGCGATCAGCGCGAGCAGCGGCACCACCAGGGTCCACTGCGACACCAGGGATCTGATGGGGTCGCTCCTCGTCATGCGGCTCACGTCGGCTCACGCTTCCAGAGGTGGAGGGGGTACGCGCGGCGGGCTGCGCCGGACGGCTTCCGCGGGCCGCTTGCGGTGATGCGGCGTCAGTTCCGCCGTGGTATCGAGGCCGCACGGGGCAGGAGGGTTGACACTGCCCGGACCCCGCAAGAAAGTTTCAGCATTCGATCGCGATCCCGAAAGATACTTTCAAGGGAGGGCCCTCTGATGGCGCAGGACGGTTCGGGCGACGGTACGGACGGCGGCGCGGGCGACGGGATCAGCAGGCGCAGGCTGAGCGGTGGGGTGCTGGCCCTGGGCGGGGCGTTCGCGCTGGCGCCGGTCCCGTTCGCCGACGGCACGGCCCGCGCGGCGACGGCCGGACCGGGCGGCGGGGGCCCGGGCGCCGGGACCGGCGGGCGCCCGGGTCAGGGGCCCGGCTCCGGGCGGCGGACCCTGCGGCGCGGCTCGGCCGAGCGGGCCGGGCTGCTCCCCCGTGAGCTGGAGCGGCTGGTCAGCGATGCGGCGGCCTTCCTCGGCCCCTCCCCCGTCCGCCCCTGGTACGCGGGCGCCGTGCTGCTCGCCGGCCGGGGCGGCACGGTCGCCCTGCACCACCCGATCGGCAAGGCCGTGCGCTATGCGGCATACGACGAGAAGACCGGCGAGGGAGTCGAATTCCCGGACGGGCAGCAGATCGCGATGGCCGAGGACACGGTCTTCGACCTGGCCTCCGTCTCCAAGCTGTTCACCTCGATCCTCGCCGTCCAGCGGATCGAGCGGGGCGCGCTGGAACTGGAGGAGCGGGTCACGGCGTACCTCCCGGAGTTCGGGCGGGCAGGCAAAGAGGACATCACGGTGCGTCAGTTGCTGACACACACCTCCGGCTTCCGCGCCTGGGTCCCCCTCTATACGGCGCCGACCTACGAGGGCAAGCTCGAACTGCTGTGGAACGAGGCGCCGGTCAGCCCGCCCGGTACGGCGTATCTCTACTCGGACCTCAATCTGATCTCCCTCCAGCTCATTCTGGAGCGGATCAGCGGACAGCCGCTGGACGCACTGCTCCGGAACGAGATCACCGCTCCGCTCGGGATGCACCGCACTCGCTACAACCCGCCCGCCTCCTGGAAGCCGAAGATCGCCGCCACCGAGGACGCCCGGCGGCCCTGGTCCGGGCTCGACCGGGGACTGGTGTGGGGCGAGGTGCACGACGAGAACGCGTACAGCCTCGGCGGGGTCGCGGGCCACGCCGGAGTCTTCTCCTGCGCCTGGGACCTGGCGGTCCTGGCCAGGATGCTTCTCAACGGCGGCGCCTACGGCCGGGCGAGGATCCTGCGCCCCGAGTCGGTGGAGCTGATGTTCACCGACTTCAACACGGACTTCCCCGGCGATGCCCACGGCCTGGGCTTCGAGCTGTACCAGCACTGGTACATGGGCGCGATGGCCACCCCGAGCACCGCGGGCCACACCGGATTCACCGGCACCAGTCTGGTCCTCGACCCGACGACCGACTCGTTCCTCGTCGTCCTCGGCAACTCCGTCCATCCCGTGCGGAGCTGGCGCTCCGGCAGCGCGCCCCGGGTCGCGACCGCCGACCGGATGGCCCGGGCCGTCGCGGTCCGGCCGGAGCGTGGCCGTACCGCCTGGTTCTCCGGTATGGCCGGTGCCACCACGGCCACGCTCACCCTGCCCCCGCTCACCCCGGAGTCCGGGGACGCGCGGCTGCGCTGCTCCCTGTGGTGGGACACCGAACCCGGCTCGGACGCGCTGTTCCTGGAGGCGTCGGCGGACGGCGGCGCGAGCTGGCGTGCGGTGCCCTTCACCACCGTACGGAAGGGAGAGCAGCCGCAGGACCACCCCGCGGGCTCGGCGACCGGCTGGTCGGGACGGGTCTGGCACCGGCTGACCGCGGATCTCGCGGAGTGGCGCGGTACGGAGGTACGGCTGCGCTGGCGCTACACCACGGACCGGCTGTACGTCGGGCGGGGCGCGTATGTGGACGCCCTGCGGATCGAGGACGGCGGGCGTACGGTCTTCGACGAGGCGCGGCAGGAGGACAGGGCCCGTATCGGGACGGCGGGCTGGACGGCCTCCGAGGACTGACCCCGGAAGCCTTCTGTACTCACCGCCCGAGAGCCGCCATCGCCGCGTTGTGGCCGGGCACCCCGCTCACCCCGCCGCCCCGGACGGCGCCCGCCCCGCACAGCAGCACATTGGCGTGCGCCGTCTCCACGCCCCAGCGCCCGGTCCCCTCGGCGGCGTACGGGAAGGAGAGGTCGCGGTGGAAGATATGGCCGCCGGGCAGCCGCAGTTCGCGTTCGAGGTCGAGCGGGGTCTTCGCCTCGATACAGGGGCGGCCGTCCGCGTCCACCGCCAGACAGTCGGCGATCGGCTCGGCCAGCCGCTGGTCGAGCTGGGCGAGGGTCGCGGCGAGCAGCTCCGCCCGTACGGACTCGTTGTCCGCGGCGAACAGCCGGGCCGGGGTGTGCAGTCCGAACAGGGTGAGCGTCTGGTACCCCTGCCCCGCCAGTTCCGGCCCGAGGATCGAGGGGTCGGTGAGGGAGTGGCAGTAGATCTCGGACGGCGGGGCGCTCGGCGGCCGGCCGGCGGCGGCCTCCCGGTACGCCGTCGCCAACTGCCCGTACCCCTCGGCGATATGGAAGGTCCCGGCGAAGGCCTCGCGCGGATCGACGGACCGGTCGCGCAGCCGGGGCAGTCTGCGCAGCAGCATATTGACCTTGAGCTGGGCGCCTTCGGCGGGAGCGGGCGGCTCCTCGCCGAGGAGCGTGGCGAGGGCCTGGGGCGACGCGTTCACCAGCACCTGACGCGCCGTCACCGTGCCTTCGGTGTCCCCCACTTGGAAGGTGACCTCGGCGTTCCCGCCGTCGGTGTCGATCCGGGTCGCCTCGTGTCCGGTGACGATCTCAGCGCCCGCCGACCGGGCGGCGTCGGCCAGCGCGTCGGTGAGGGCGCCCATCCCGCCGACCGGGACGTCCCAGTCGCCGGTGCCGCCGCCGATCACGTGGTAGAGGAAACAGCGGTTCTGTACGAGTGAGGGGTCGTGGGCGTCGGCGAAGGTGCCGATCAGGGCGTCGGTCAGCACCACGCCCCGGACCAGATCGTGCCGGAACCGCTCCTCGACCGCGACCCCGATGGGCTCCTCGAAGAGCGCGCGCCAGGCGGTCTCGTCGTCGATCCGCTCGCGCAGCGCCTCGCGCGTGGGCAGCGGTTCGGTGAGGGTCGGGAAGACCCGCTCGGCGACCCGCCCGGTCATCGCATAGAACTCCCGCCAGGCCGCGTACTCCCGCTCACCGCCGGTCAGCGCGGCGAACGAGGCGTGGGTACGGCCCTCGCCGACCAGCAGTCCGCCGTCGCCCAGCGGGGTGTACGAGGAGACGGTCCGCTTGCGCACGGTGAAGCGCAGCCCCAGCTCCCGGACGATCTTCTGCGGCAGCAGGGACACCAGATACGAGTACCGGGAGAGCCTGGCGTCCATCCCCGCGAAGGGCCGGCTGGAGACGGCCGCGCCACCGGTGGTGCCGAGCCGCTCCAGTACGAGGACGGAGCGCCCGACGCGGGCGAGATAGGCGGCGGCGACCAGGCCGTTGTGGCCGCCACCGACGATGACGGCGTCGTACGAGACATGTGCGGGCATGGCTCTTGGTAACACGAGCCTGATCGCGGGGCCAGGGGTACGGGGGCGCGGGGTCGGGGCCGCGGAGTGCGGGGCCGGGCCGGCTCGGGGACACCGCCGGGGCACGGCGACGACGACCGTACGGCCGTGCCTTCGCCGGGCGGGGTACGGGGAGCCGGTCCTCACCGGCCCGTACCGGTCCATCCGGTCCCGCGCGGCCCGTGGGCGCCGGACGCGTGCCGTACCGGACCCGGTATCTCAGCCGCCCCTGGTGCTCTGTTGGCGCAGCGCCGCCACCTGGCGGTACAGCTCCACCGCCTCCGCTCCCCTGCCGAGCTGCTCCAGGCAGTGCGCCTCGTCGTTGCGGCTGGCCAGGGCGTCCGGGTGGGCCGGGCCCAGTACGCGGTCGCGGGTCGCGGCGACCTGGCGGTAGACGGCGAGGGCCTCGCCCCAGCGGGCCAGCCAGCCGAGCCCGACCGCGATCTCCCGGCGGCTGACCAGCGTGTCGGGATGGTCGGGGCCGAGCACCCGCTCGCGCAGCGCGCAGACCTCGCGGGACTCCGCGAGCGCCTCCTCCCAGCGGGCCAGCCTGCCCAGATTGACCCCGTAGCCGTGCCGGGCGCGCAGGGTCTCCGGATGCTGCGGGCCGTGGACACGGATACGGTCCGCGACGAGCGCCCGGTACAGCTCCAGCGCCTCCGCGCTGCGGCCGAGCCGGCCCAGCCCGATCCCCACCTCGTAGCGCGCGGCGAGGGTGTCGGGATGGTCGGGGCCGAGCGCGCGGGCGCGGGCCGCGGCGACCTCGTGGTACGCGCCCAGCGCCTCCGGCCAGCGGCCCAGCAGCCCGAGCGTGTACGCCACTTCGTACCGGGTGACCAGGGTGTCGGGATGGCCCGCGCCGATCACCCGGGCGCGGGCTTCGGCGACCTCGCGGGCCAGCCGGTACGCGTCTTCGAGCCGGCCGAGCCTGCTGAGGTTGTACGCCAGGTTGTGGCGGCAGCGCAGCGTGTCCGGGTGGTCGGGGCCCATCGTGCGCTCGCGGGAGGCGAGCACCGCCGTGAACACCTCATGCGCCTCGAAGTGCCGGCCGAGCTGCCCGAGGACGTACGCCATCTCCTGGCGCGCGGTGAGTGTGTCGGGGTGGTCGGGGCCGAGGGCGCGTTCGCGGCCCTCCACGACCCGTGCGAATTCCCGCAGCGCGTCGGCCGTACGGCCGGTCCTGCTGAGCGTGAACCCGACTTCGTACCGGCTCCGCAGGGTGTCCGGATGGTCCGGGCCGAGGGCGTGCTCGCGCTCGGCCGCCACCGCGCGGTGCACCTCGCCCGCCTCCTCCCAGCGGCCCAGCCGGCCCAGGCTCAGCCCGGCGTTGTGCCTGCTGGCGAGGACGGCGAGCTGCTCGGGCGACGGGGTGGGCCGCGCCGGGCGCGGATAGGGGGTGCCGGTGGCCAGACGGGGGTCGACGGGGGCGGTCCACTCGCCGGTCAGGCCCGCGGTGTGGTCGGGCGGGGTCTGCCGGAGGAGGGACATCCCGGTCGCCTTGTGCCCGGTGGTCATCCCCCGCGTCCAGGGCGGCAGCCGGGGGCCGTCAGGCGGCGGCCCCGGGCGCGCGGCCGGACCGGTGTGCGGCACGGAGTAGGGGTACGGGCCGGTCCCGGGTCCCGGACCGGATACGGGGAGGGCCGAGCGCGCGCCGGTGATCCTGCGCCGCAGATCCGCCGCGTCGGCGGGCCGCTCCTCGGGCACCTTGGCCAGCAGATCGAGCACGATCCGGTCCAGGAAGCCGGGCAGCTCCGCGCGGTGGCCGCTGGGCGGTTCGGGGACGGTGTCCCGGTGCCCGACCAGCACCGCCCAGGCGTCGTCCAGGTCGAACGGCGGGGAGCCGGTGGCGATCTCGTACAGCACGCACCCCAGCGAGTAGAGATCGCTGCGGTGGTCGACATGGCCGCCGCCGATCTGCTCGGGCGACATGTAGTGCGGGGTGCCCATGGCGATGCCCGTACCGGTGAGCCGGGAGGTGAAGCCGATGTCGTGGCCGAGGCGCGCGATGCCGAAGTCGCAGATCTTCACCGTGCCGTCGGTGAGCCGCATGATGTTGGCGGGCTTCAAGTCGCGGTGGATGATGCCCTGTTGATGGGTGTACGCGAGGGCGTCCGCGATTTGCTCAGCAATGTCGACGATATCGGGCACCGGGAGCGGCCGTTGTTCGTTGTCCTCAAGGAGTTGGCTCAGGTTGCGGCCTTCCAGCAGTTCCATGACCAGGTAGAGGACACCTTCGTACTCTCCGAAGTCATGGACGACCGTCACCCCGCGGTGCTGGAGGGCCGCGGCTACTCGCGCCTCGCGGCGGAACCGCTCCCGCATGATCCGGGTGAACGACGAGTCCTGCTGGGGGCCCAGCGGCTTGAGGCACTTGACGGCGACCCGCCGGCCGAGCGACTCGTCGCGCGCCCGCCACACCTCGCCCATCCCCCCGCGCCCGATCTGTTCGAGCAGCCGGTAGCGGCCCTGGATCAGCCTGGTGTCCGCCATCGCGTGCTGTCGCCCCCGTCACCTCGCTGCGCCCTCCCCGGCCCGTCCAGTATGGCCGCCCCGCCCGGGAGTGTGTACGGGCTGGGACGGGTGTCGGCCCCGAGCCGGGCCATTGCCCGCAGAATGTGCCGGGGCGGGAGCTGCCAGCGCACCCGCGCGGGGATGCGGCGCAGCAGGCTCCCGGCCGTGGTGAGCCGCCTGCTGACGGTCTCCGGTGCTGCGGCCGGTCTGCCGTACAGCGCGTGGGCGAAGGGCGGCAGGGCCTGGTACGCGAGCGAGGCCACCTGCCGCCAGAGCAGTTCGCGCGCCGGGGCGAGCAGCGGATGGACCGGCGGCCTGCGGAGAAAGGCGTCGACGTCCCGGGCCTCGGGTCCGCAGTCCAGTTCGGGAAGCACCCGGGCGAAGTAGTCGGCCAGTCCGGTGGTGGTGGCGGGGACCAGGGCCGGGTCGAGGCCGACCAGCCGGGCGCCCACGCGGTGTTCCGCCACATAGCGGTCGGCCTGCGCGTCGGTGAGGGGGATGCCGGAGCGGCGCAGGACCTGGAGGTACGAGTCGACCTCGGCGCAGTGCACCCAGAGCAGCAGGGCGGGCTCGTCGACGCCGTACCGCTCACCGGTCGCCGGGTCGGTGGCCTTGAGATGCCGGTGGATGCGGCGGACCCGGGCGCCGGCCCGCTCGGCGGCCTCGGTGGTGCCGTAGCTGATGGTGCCGACGAAGTGGGCGGTACGGCGCAGCCGGCCCCAGGCGTCGTTCCTGAAGTCGCTGTTCTGCGTGACACCGCGCATGGCGCGGGGGTGGAGCGCCTGGAGATAGAGGGCGCGGATCCCGGCGATCCACATCATGGGGTCGCTGTGGAGCTGCCAGGTGACGGACCCGGGCCCGAAGAGCCCGGGGTCGCGCTGGCCCGCCGTACCCGGTGCACCGGGGTACGGTCCGGCCTCGCCCGGGAGGTCGGGCCCGCCCCCGGCGGGCCGGTCCTCCTGGCGCTCGCGGTCGACGCGGTCGTCCATGGCTCGTCCCTCCCTGCCGTGCAACCGGCCCCGTACCGCCGCGCCGCCGGGGCGGTACGGCCAGGCTAATGCCGTACGTCGGCGGAGCCGGATCGGGTCCCCGCACAGGACGCGCGGACGCGCGCGCCGCGTAGCACGATGGCTGCATGATGCTGGCACCGCTCGCCCGTGTCTCCCGGGAGGTCGCGCAGACCTCGGCGCGGTCCCGGAAGATCGCCCTGCTGGCCGGAGTGTTCCGTACGGCCGGGCCCGAGGACGTGCCCGTCGTCATCCCGTATCTCGCCGGACGGCTGCCCCAGGGCCGGATCGGCGTGGGCTGGAACGCCCTCAAGAACCCGCCGCCGCCCGCGGACCGCGCCACCCTCACCGTGCACGGCGTCAATGACACCTTCACCGCCCTGGCGGCCGTCGCGGGCCCCGGATCGCAGCGCGAGCGGCGGCGGCTGGTGCAGGAGCTGCTCGCCGCGGCCACCGAGGACGAGCAGCGCTTCCTGATCGGGCTGGTCTCCGGCGAACTGCGGCAGGGCGCGCTGGACGCGCTGGCCGTCGAGGCGCTCGCGGAGACCTCGGGCGCCGCGCCCGCGGTGGTGCGGCGTGCGGTGATGCTGGCGGGCTCGCTCCAGCAGGTCGCGCAACGGCTGCTGGCCGAAGGGCCGCATGTGCTGGAGGAGTTCCTGCTGACGGTGGGCCGCCCCGTACTGCCGATGCTCGCGCAGACCGCCGCCGGTGTCGGCGAGGCGATCGGGCGGCTCGGGGACTGCGCCGTCGAGGAGAAGCTGGACGGCATCCGGGTGCAGGTGCACCGGGAGGGGCCTACGGTCCGGATCTTCACGCGGACGCTCGACGACATCACGGACCGGCTGCCCGAGGTGACGGAGGTGGCGCTCGGGCTGGACGGCGACCGGTTCGTCCTGGACGGGGAGGTCATCGCGCTGGACGAGGACGGCAGACCGCGGCCGTTCCAGGAGATCGCCGGGCGGGTGGGTTCCCGTACCGACGTACGGTCCGCGGCCGTGGCGGTACCCCTCTCGCCCGTCTTCTTCGACGTCCTCGCGGCGGACGGCGAGGATCTGCTCGATCTGCCGGCCGCCGAGCGGCACGCCGCGCTGGTACGGCTCGTACCGGAACCGATGCGGGTACGGCGGCTCGTCGTCTCGGCGGCGTCCGGGACCACGGGCGCGGCGGAGGCCGAGGAGTTCCTGCGGATCACCCTGGACCGGGGGCACGAGGGCGTGGTGGTCAAGGGGCTCGACACCCCGTACAGCGCGGGCCGCAGGGGCGCGGGCTGGCTGAAGGTGAAGCCGGTGCACACCCTGGACCTGGTGGTGCTGGCCGCCGAGTGGGGCCATGGCCGGCGCACCGGCAGGCTCTCCAATCTGCATCTCGGCGCGCGGCGCGAGGACGGCTCGTTCGTGATGCTCGGCAAGACCTTCAAGGGGCTGACGGACGCGATGCTGGAGTGGCAGACCGGGCGCCTCGGGGAGCTGGCGGTACGGGACGACGGCTTCACCGTCACCGTACGGCCCGAGCTGGTGGTCGAGATCGCGTACGACGGGCTCCAGCGGTCGTCCCGCTATCCGGCGGGCGTGACACTGCGCTTCGCCCGGGTGGTCCGCTACCGGGAGGACAAACCGGCGGCGGAGGCGGACACCGTGGGGACGGTACTCGCGGCCCATGGCCGGGGCGCCGAGGAGCGGACCTGAGGCGCCCCGGCCGTGGGGGTGGGGACGGGGAGTGGTCGGTGGTGGTACGGGAGGGGTCCCGGGCCGGCGTCCCTTCCGGCCCGGGACCCGGTGGCTCTACTGGGCCGCGCCGCGCGCCACGACCGACTGCAGCACCGGCTTCAGCCCGTGCCAGTCGGCCGAGATCAGGCTCGCGTTGCGCTGGGCGAGGAGGGCCAGCCGGTCGCGGGCCTGCTGCTCGGTGGGGTTGGTGCCGTCGATGGCCGGCGGCACGTTGTGCGCGTCCGTCATCAGCACGAAGTAGTTGCGCTGCGCGTACCACGAGGTGTCGATGCTGCCGCCCGTGAAGGCCGAGGCGTCACCGTCGAAGAAGACGAACCAGGGGCGGATCGAGGCGTCCGCGTACCGGGTGCGCGGGTCGCCGGCCGCCGCGTTGTGGACGGCGGGGAAGGCGGCCGCCTCGCGCAGCCGGCCCGCCGCCTTGAGGTCGCGCAGGTAGGTGGCGTACTCGCGGTCGGTCCACAGCGTGTCGAACGGGTTCTGCTCCTCGACCGTGCCGGGGATGAGTTCGACGATGAACTTGCCCGCGAGCTGCGCGCGGGTGGGCCAGGCGCCGGCCTGGGCCGCCTGGTCGAGGTCGCTGTGGCCGCCCACCAGGTCGGCGGGGCGGTAGAGCGCGTCACCGAGCTTGCTGGTGAGCAAGGCGTCGAGGGCGGCGGGGCCACGGCCCGCGGTGCCCAGGAAGCCGTCCTTGAGTTCGAGCTTGAGGACGATGGGGCGGTGTCCCGGGTTGGCGTCGTGCCAGACCTTGATGTCGGCGAGGCAGCCGGCCAGATCGCGGTTCTGCGCCTTGTTGCGCAGCTCGCCGACGTTGGTGGCGTTCACGCAGTTGTTGTCATTGCCCAGCGGGTTGCTGTGCGAGACACGCCAGGAGGCGCCGAACACATTGGTCCACAGGTCGAGTTCGAGCATTCCGGCGCCGGAGTCCAGGGCGTCCGCGAAGTAGGGGAAGGTGGCCTTCTCGTACGCGTTGTGGACACCGACCCCTGTGGTGGCGGGGAAGGGGAGTTGGCTGGTGTCGGCGGCACCGGCCGGAGTGGTGACGAAAGCGAGTACGGCCACGGCGCCGGCGGCGATCGTGGTGCGGAGAAGCTTTGCCATATCCCTTGTTCCTCCCGCTGAGCATGTCTTGGGCATGTCAACCGAGAGGGAGCGTAGGGGAATTCAGTGACCAGCGGGAGGATGGAAGTTTCCGTGTGCGCGGGCAATGGGGGGCGGAAAGAAGCGCCCCCTCTCCGCTCGTCGGCGGCGGGGCACGCGGTGTGGTGCGGTGTGTGCGCGGGTGCGTGTGAGTGTGCGGGTGTTGCGGGTTGCGGGTTGCGGGTTGCGGGTTGCGGGTTGCGGGTTGCGGGTTGCGTTACGGAAGCTGTTCCTCGATGGCCGCGCGGCCCCGCTCGGCCAGCCTGCGCCTGGCCCACTCGATGGTCTCCGGGGTGAGATCGCGGCCCGAGGCCAGGGCCAGATCCTCCGGAGTCACCTCGTCACCGGCGGTGTGCAGCAGCCGGTCCGGGGTGATGCCCTCGTGCCCCTCCGGCCGCGCAGCGGACTCTGCGTTCATGCCGCCTCCTTGTTCGTCCGGTGTGTGGCCATTCTCGTTCCCGCCCGCGCCCGCCGCATCCCCGGTGCGCGGTGGACGACGCTACGCACCGGACGCGCCCTAGGGCGCGTCCGGTGTACGGCGGCCCGGGCGGCGGCCCAGCAGTTCCGCCAGGCCGCGCCGGGTGGCCGCCACGACCACCCGGTCCCGGGGGTGCAGCACATAACCGGGGTGCAGATCCCAGACCAGCCCCGCCGGCCGGCGGCCCTCGCGGTCCAGCCGGGTGTCCGCGAGATCGGGCACCCGGTCCGCCGGCTCCGCCGTGTCCAGCGCGATGATCCGCCAGGCGCCCGGCCGGAACACCTCGGCGACCGTACGCCCTTCGAGCCGCGGATGGCCCGCCACATCGATGGCCGCGACCAGCAGCACCTTGCGCTCCACCGGGATGGCGCCCAGGATCTGACGCCCCATCATGGCGATGGCGAAGGCGGGAGCCGCCAGGGTCGACACACTGCGGCTGCGGGTGAGCGCCTCGGGGTGGGCGGCGCGCAGGGTGCGGTAGACGGCGGTCGCGAAGTCGTCGTCGTACACCCGGAGCGCCACCCGCAGGCCGGGCGCGAGGGAGCGCGCGGAGAGCGCGGCTTCGAGGTTGGTGGTGTCCGCGCTGGTCAGGGCGAGCAGGGCGTGCGCCCGCTGGATCTTGGCCTGCTCCAGCACGCCCTCCTGGGTCACATCGCCCAGCACGACCGGCACCCGCAGCCCGCGGGCGAGCGCGATGCCGCGCGCCTCGGGGTCCTCCTCCACACACACCACCGGGATACGGAGTTCCCGCAGCCGGACCAGCACCCGGCTGCCGATCTTGCCCAGGCCGAGCAGCACCACATGCCCGGAGATCCCGCGCGGCGGGCGGCGCAGCGCGGATGCCGTACGGAAGGTGCCGAGGGCTTCCAGCACCGCCGCGATCACCACCGGCAGCAGCAGAAGTCCCGTGGCTCCGGAGAGGAGTTGAAGGATCTGACGGGGTGCCGGCTCGCCCTCGGCGGGGTCGCCTATCGCGAACAGGTCGAGCAGGGTGAGATAGGTCGCGCGCAGCAGATGGACCCCGGTGAAGATCCAGGACGACATGGCCAGGACCAGTACGGCCAGCACGATCCCGGCGAAGGACCAGCGCAGCCGGCGGGAGAACAGCGAGCCCAGCGGCGCCCCGCGCCCGCCGAGCCGGCGCGCCGGCAGATCGGGGCCCGCGTGGGTCACCGCCTCCAGGACCACCATGCCCCGTCCGGTGGCGGCGGCGGCGCTGGCGTCGTCGGGCAGCAGCCGGGGGCCTTCCTGGCCGCTGTTGTCCGAACCCTCCGCGCCCGCCGGGTCGTTGGTGGTGGCCGAGAGCAGGGCGAGGGTGCACAGCCCCGGGTCCGCGACCTCGCCGGGGCCCGGCGGGGTGCGCTCCACGGCCCGGAGCAGCAGTCCGTCGGCCCTGACGACCTTGCTGGTGCCCGCGACGGCGGTGGCGGCGAGCGCGGGCGCCGCGGTGTCGGCGTCCGAGAGGACCGTGGTGGAGGCGTCGAGGGCGGCGGCGTCGATCCCGGGGGTGGCGACGGCGGCGGCCTGGTCGAGCAGGGCCTCCAGATGCTGGCCGAGCTTGCGGTTGTACAGCCGGATGACCAGGCGCAGTTGGGGGTTGAGGCGGCGGGCGGCGAGCGCGGCCCGGATATTGATCTCGTCGTCGTCATGGACGAGGGCGAGCGCCGCGGCTTCCCGTACCCCCGCGTCCACGAGGACGTCCTCGTCGGGTGCCGGCGCCTCGATGACCTGTGGCCCCTCGGTCCGTCCGGCGCCCTCGCCCACGGGCTGGGCCGCTGCCGTACGGTTCACCGCCGCCGACATCCGTCCGATGAGGGCGGAGGCCCTGCCGCGTGCCACGAGCGGGGCGGGCGGAAGGTGGCCGCGGGCCGGCGGGACGACGAGCGTGACCTGCTCGCCGTACACATCGCGCAGCTCGCCCGCGAGCCGCTGGGCCAGGGTGTCGTCGCCGCAGACGATCATATGGCCCGTGGGAAAGCCGAGTTGCGCCTGGTGAGGAAGTGAGGTCACCCGAACAGTGTGGAGGGCAAGGAAATTCGGGGCCACCGCGGGGGCGCGCGGTGACCCCAATGTGACTCGTCGTCAGCTCTTGACCGAGTAGGAGTGCGCTCCCACTCCGGCCAGCGCGCCCTTGTCGACGATCAGGTACTCGTCACGCTGCGGAGTGCCCGCGAAGAAGTTCTCCAGGATCTCCCGGGTACCCGCCGCGTACCGCGCCTGCGCCGAGAGCGAGGAGCCGGAGATGTGCGGGGTCATGCCGTGGTGCGGCATGGTCCGCCAGGGGTGGTCGGCGGGGGCCGGCTGCGGGTACCACACATCGCCCGCGTACCCGGCGAGCTGTCCGCTGCGCAGCGCGCGGTCGATCGCGTCACGGTCGGCGATCTTCGCGCGGGCGGTGTTGATCAGGTACGCGCCGCGCTTCATGGTGGCGATCAGCTCGTCGCCGAAGAGACCCTCCGTCTCGGGGTGGAGGGGCGCGTTGATGGTGACCACGTCGCAGTGCGGGACCATCGCGGCGGCGCTCTCGTGCCAGGTGAGCCCCAGCTCCTGCTCCACGGACTCGGGCAGCCGGTGCCGGTCGGTGTAGTGCAGGCCGACGTCGAAGGGCGCGAGGCGGCGCAGCACGGCGAGGCCGATACGCCCGGCGGCCACCGTGCCGACCTGCATGCCCTCCAGGTCGTACGAGCGCGAGACACAGTCGGCGATGTTCCAGCCGCCGTCCAGGACCCACTTGTACGAGGGCAGATAGTTCCGTACGAGCGACAGCGTCATCATCACCACGTGCTCGGCGACGCTGATGCTGTTGCAGTACGTGACCTCGGCGACGGTGATGCCCTTGGCGATGGCGGCGTCGAGGTCGACATGGTCGGAGCCGATGCCCGCCGTGACGGCCAGCTTGAGGTTCTCGGCCTTGGCGATCCGCTCGGCCGTCAGGTAGGCGGGCCAGAACGGCTGGGAGATGACAACATCGGCGTCGACCAGTTCCTGGTCGAAGACCGAACCCTCCCGGTCCTTGTCCGAGGTGACGACCAGGGTGTGGCCCTGGGACTCCAGGTAGGAGCGCAGGCCCAGCTCACCGGAGACACTGCCCAGCAGGTGGCCGGGGGTGAAGTCGATGCCCTGGGGGGTGGGGGTGGTCTGCCCGCCGGGGTAGTGGTCGATCTTGGGGAGGTCGTCCCGGGCGTAGGTCTTGGGGTATCCGTCGACCGGGTCGTCGTACAGCACGCACAGCACCTTTGCCATGACTGCGGCTCCTCATCGATTGCTGCGGGAAGGTGTTATCCACCCTGCTCCGAGCCGCGACCATGGTCAAAATGAACCTTTCTATGTCGGGATAGAGCCCGGCTATCCCGACGCTGTTCCGGTGCCGTCCACGCGCTGTTCCGTTGCTGCCGCAGCACTGTCCGGGCGCTGTTCCGGCAGGTTGGCGGGGCGCAGATAGGTGTCGAGGAGATCGTCGAGCGCCTCTCGTACGCCCGCTTCCCTGGCGATCTCCAGCAGCGCTCTGGCCAGTACGGGTTCCGGGCTGCGGTCGGCGATGACCAGGCCGACCCTCGGGCCGTGCGACGGGTGCTCCAGCGGCATCACCCGCATCCCGTCCGGGACGCCGAACATATGGAGCCAGGCGTGCGAGATCACGCTGGACCAGCGTCCGGCGGCAAGATGCGCGTACAGCCCGGCGACGGAGTCGGTCTCGATCGCCGGGGCCACCGCGGCCACCCCGTCGGCGGCGAAGTACTCGTCCATGATGAGGCGGTTGCGCATCTGCGGCGAGAGCAGACAGAGCGGCAGTTCGGCGATCTGCGCCCAGCGGGCGGCCTGCTGGCCCTGCATCGGCCCGCCGTCCGGGGTCAGCAGCAGGTAACGCTCCTCGTACAGCGGGGTCTTGCGTACGTGGCCGAGGCTCTCGTCGTCGAGATAGGTGAGTGCGATGTCCAGCTCGAATTCGGCCAGACGCTGGGTGATGTCGCGCGAGGAGAGCGAGTCGATCGAGACCCGCGCCCGGGGGTGGCGCTCCACGAACGGTGTGGTGAGCAGCGAGGCCGCGGTGAGCGCGGTGGGGATGGCGCCCAGCCGCAGGGTGCCGGCGAGTCCGCCGCGCATCGCGGACAGTTCGTGGCGCAGGGCGTCGCGCTCGGCGAGGATACGGTGCGCCCAGAGCAGCACCCGCTCGCCCTCGGGGGTCAGTCCTTCGAAGCGGCGGCCCCGGCGCACGATGGGCACGTCCAGCTCGTGTTCGAGCTTGCGGATCGCCGCGGAGAGGGACGGCTGGGACACATAGCAGGCCGCCGCGGCGCGGGCGAAGTGCCGTTCCCTGGCCAGCGCGACCAGGTACTCCAACTGACGCAGCAACATCGCTCGCTCCCTGCTCTCCGGTACGGCCCTGACACGGCTGGCAGCGCACGTACAGCTCACCTGGCCTCTGACGGCTCACATCGCGACGAGCGTCACCTCTGTCGCCTTGACACTGGTCCACACCGACGAGCCCTCGGCCAGTCCGAGTTCGGCCGCGGCCTCCGGCGTGATCTCCGCGACCAGGTCCGGCGCCTCGTCCGAGGTGATCAGAACACGCAGCCGGCTGCCGAGGGCGGTGATCTCCCGTACCGTTCCCGCCCAGACGTTACGGGGGCTGCCGCCGGGCCGGTCGCGGTGTACGGAGACGGCCTCCGGGGCGATGACGGCGAGCGCGCCCGTACCGTCGGCCGGGGATTCGCCGTCGGCGGGCGCGGCGACTATCAGCCGCCCGCCCCCGCTCAGTTCGAGCCCGCCGGGACCGTAGGTGCCCGGCCAGGCGTTGCGGCCGAGCATCCTGGCCACCCAGGGCGAGCGCGGATGGCGGGTCACCTCGGCGGGCGGCGCGTCCTGGAGGGCGAGTCCTTCGTCGAGTACGAGGATCCGGTCGGCCAGCGAGAGGGCCTCGACCGGATCGTGGGTGACGATCAGGCAGACTCCGCCGAAGCTGTCGAGATGGCCGCGCAGGGTGTGCCGTACCCGCGCGCGGGTGGTCTGGTCGAGCGCGGCCAGGGGCTCGTCAAGGAGCAGCAGCCGGGGCCGGGCGGCGAGCGCGCGGGCCAGCGCGACCCGCTGGGCCTGGCCGCCGGAGAGCTGGTGCGGTCTGCGGTGGGCGAGCCGGCCGACACCGAGCAGGTCGAGCCACCGCTGAGCGGTACGGCGGGCCTCGGCCCGGCGCACGCCCTGGGCGCGCAGGCCGTACGCGGTGTTGGCGAGCGCGCTGAGATGCGGGAAGAGCGCGCCGTTCTGCGGGACCCAGGCGACCCCGCGCCGGTGCGGCGGCAGGGCGGTGACATCCAGATCGCCGAGGCGCAGCTCGGCGTGGGCGCGCGGGGTGAGCCCGAGGAGGGCGCGCAGCAGGGTGGTCTTGCCCGCTCCGTTCGGGCCGACGACGGCGATGGTGGTGCCGGGCCCGGCGTCCAGGGTGAGCCGGTTGAAGCCGCTGACCTCGGCGTGCAGCCCGCAGGGCTCGGGCGGCGCGGGTATGCCGGTGAGGGGCGGGCCGGCCGGCGGCGCCTTCGTAGCGGCCGGATCGGCGGTGTCGGCCGCATCGGCCGTGTCGTTGTCGGGCGCGGATTCCGGCCGGGGCGGACGATCCGGGGCGCCAGGGGTCCAGCGTCCGCGCAGGGCGATCAGTACGCCCATGGCGATGGCGAGCAGCAGCAGCGACACGGAGGTCGCGGCCTCCGGCGAGTTCTGGAGCAGCAGATAGACCTGGAGCGGCAGGGTCTGGGTGGTGCCGGGGAGATTGCCCGCGAAGGTGATCGTGGCGCCGAACTCGCCGAGCGCGCGGGCCCAGGTCAGCGCGGCGCCCGCGGCGAGCCCGGGGGCCACGATCGGCAGCGTGACGGTGAGGAAGACCCGGAGCGGCGGGGCGCCCAGCGAGGCGGCGGTCTCCTCGTACGCGGGCCGCAGCCCGGCGAGAGTGCCTTCGAGGCTGATGATCAGGAACGGCATCGCGACAAAGGTCGAGGCGACCACGGCGCCCGAGGTGTGGAACGGCAGGGTGAGCCCGAAGGTCTCCTCCAGCCAGGGCCCCAGCAGCCCGCGCCGGCCGAAGCCCAGCAGCAGCGCGACACCGCCGACGGTGGGCGGCAGCACCATCGGCAGCAGGACCAGGGTGCGTACCAGCGTCTTGCCGGGGAACCGCACCCGGGCCAGCAGCCAGGCCAGCGGCACCCCCAGCACCAGGGACAGCCCGAGCGAGCAGAAGGAGACCAGCAGCGACAGCTTCAGCGCCTGGACGGTCTCCGGGCTGGTGAGATGCGTACCGAGGTCGCCCCAGGAGGTACGGGCGAGGATCCCGATCAGCGGCAGCAGCAGAAACGCGATCGCGAGCAGCGCGGGCACCGCCAGTGCGAGGGGGGTACCGGTACTGCGGGTGCGGGAGCGGCTCATCGGGTTCCTGGGCTGGGGGGCTGCGGTGGTGCGAGGGCGGTGCGGTGGTGCGGGCCGGTGGTGCGGGCGCTGTGGACGAAGGTGTGGATGAAGAACAGGCTTGCCCGGTCCTGCGTCCCGGACAAGCCCTGGCACACGGCGAGGATGCTCGTATGGCGATTCTTCGTACGGCACGTGCTCCCGCGGCTGGTGCCCGCGCGACGGCTGTTCGTACCGCGGGCGGCGGTTACGGCTGCTGGAATCCCGCGTCCTGGAGGATCTTCTGCGCCTCAGGAGTGCTGAGCCAGCTCACGAACGCGGCGGCTGCCTCGCCGTGCTCCGAAGTCTTGAGCGTGGCGGCCGGGTACTCCGCGACGGCGTTCTGCGCGTCGGGGATCTCCACGGCGTCGACCTTGTCGGGCGCGGTCTGAGCGTCGGTCTTGTAGACGATGCCCGCGTCGGCCTCGCCCAGCTCGACCTTGCTCAGTACGGCGCGGACGTTCGGCTCCTCGGAGACCGGCTTCACCGTGATGCTCTGCGCGTCGAGCACCTGCCTGCTGTAGCGGCCCACCGGTACGTCGGGCGCGGCCAGAACGACCTTCAGCTTGGGGTCGGCGAGGTCCTTGAGGTTCGCGATCCCCTCCGGGTTGCCGTCGGCGGTGGCGATGACCAGCCGGTTCTTCGCGATGACCGTCGGGGTGCCGGTATCGGCCTTCAGCCCGTCCATGGTCTTGGTGTCGGCGGTGACGAGCGCGTCGGCCGGGGCGCCCTGCTCGACCTGGGCGGCCAGTTCCTGCGAACCGGCGAAGGAGAAGGTCACCTTCGTGCCAGGGTGCGCCTTCTCGTACGCGGCGCCCGCGGTCTTGAAGACATCGGTCAGCGAGGCGGCGGCGAGCACGGTGAGATCCGCCTCGGGGACCCCGCTCGCCGACGGGCTTGCCGTGGACTCCTTCTTGGAGTCGGCCGTGCTGTCGTCGCTGCCGCACGCGGCCAGCAGCGGTACGAGCAGGGCGGCGGCGGTGAGAGCGGCGGCGCGGCGGCGGGTGAGGGCGAAGGACATGCGTGGACTCCTTGGCGTTACGGGCCGGAACAGGCCCGCGAGCGGACGGTGACAGGAGCGCCGGGGACGGACGACGCCGGGTGGTGCCGGAGAGCGAACAACCGGAGAAAGAACAGCGGGGGAAAGAACAGGCAGGGAGCGAACAGGCAGATGGCGGGGGCCTGCGGCGGCGGTCGGGTCAGGTGCGGTCGGGTCGGGTTCAGGTGCGGTCGATGTGCACGCTGGTGGCCTTCACACGGGCCGTGGCCTGCATGCCGACCTCCAGCCCCAGTTCCTCGACGGCCTCACGGGTGAGCAGCGAGACCAGCCGGTGCGGCCCCGCCTGGATCTCCACCTGCGCCGCGACATCCCCGAGCTTCACGGCGGTGACGATGCCCGGGAACGCGTTACGGGCCGAGGTGTACGGGATGTCGTCCTCGCCGCCGCCCTGGGCGGCCTCGACCGAGAACGCGGCGAGCGCGCGTCCTTCGATGAGACGACGGCCGCCTTCGTCGCGGTGCGTCGCGACCCGGCCGCCGTCGGCCCAGCGGCGGACGGTGTCAGGACTCACCCCGAGAAGCCGGGCCGCCTGACCGATTGTGTAGGACTGCATGTGCGACAAGATATGCGTGATCAGCTCGCATTTACAACGGCGGTCGGCCTGCTACCTCGCAGATGCGAGCGGCCTTCCGCCGCTCAGCGCTTGACGGCCCGCAGGATGACGAACTTCGGATCACTGGTGACCGTCTCGCAGTTGCCGAAGAGCCGCCGCAGCTTGATGTGGTAGCCGAGATGCCGGTTCGCCACGACCCACAGCTCTCCCCCCGGCCGCAGCGCCGCGCGCGACCCGGTGAACATGCGCCAGGCCGTCGCGTCGGTCGTCGCCTGGTGGGAGTGGAACGGCGGATTGTTCAGCACGAGGTCGACCGTCCCCGGCGGTGTCTCCGCGAGTCCGTCGCCGAGCAGGAACTCGGCCGGGGCGGCCGCGTCGACGTTCTTGCGGAAGGTCGCCTCGGCCGAGGCGAGCGCCGAGAACGACTCGTCGATGAACGTCACCCGGGCCGCGGGATTGTCCAGCGCCGCCGCCGTACCGATCACACCGTTGCCGCAGCCGAGGTCGACCACATGTTCCGGGCCGTTCCGGTGCGGGAGATTGCGCAGCAGGAAGCGCGTACCGATGTCGAGCCGTTCCGCGCAGAAGATCCCCGCGTGGTTGACGACGGTACGGCCCGACACGGCGCCGAGCCCCTCGGGCAGCGCGTAGCTGTGCGGCCAGGGGCTGGGCGCCGGCACCCGGCCCGGCGCGGGCTCGCAGAAGATCAGCCGCGCCTTCCGCTCGGCGAGCGAGGTCCTGGTGGGGCCGAGGATCCGCTCGAACAGTTTCAGGGTGGAGGTGTGGATCTCGGTGACCCGTCCCGTACCGATGACCACGGTGCCCGGGTGCACCGCCGGGGCGAGCCGGTGGAGCTGGTCCTCCAGCAGCGCGAGGCTCTTGGGGACGCGGATCAGCAGGACGTCGATCCGTTCCGGCGGGGTGTCCCTGACGGATCGCAGCCGTACGGCGCCCGGGTCGGCGCCGCCGCGCCGCAGATTGGCGCGGGTCGCCCGCTGGGTGAGATACGAGTCGGTGATCTGGACGAGCGGGTCCGCGCAGTACTGGTCGAGCCGGTGGGCGGCGAGGGTCGTGGTGAGTGCGCCCCAGCGGTCCCCGAGGACGACGACGGTGCCCGAGAGGTCGACCGGCCGGCCCGCGGGACCCCGCTCCGGCCCGTCGCCCGCCCCCTCCGCCCCCTCCGCCGCCTCCGCTCCCTCCGCCGGCCCGGCGCCGGTCCCCGCGAGATGCCGCAGCAGATATTCGTCGGCGGTGTCCCAGGCGCGGAGGGGGTCGCGGGGCTGCTCGGGGAAGCGGGTGAGACCGAACTCGCCCCAGGGTGTCGTCAAACGGTTCATCGTGCCTTCAGGCTAACCGCCCTGCGGGGGACCGTACGCCACAAGGATCATGCGGGTGCCTGCGGAAACGTGCCTCCGCGGAGCATCCGTCGAAGTCGTCCGTCCCTTCCGTCTCTTCCGCCGAGCTTCCACCGAGGTGACGATGCGTCAGCACACCGCCGGGCACGGCCCGCGGAAGCCACCGCCTTCATGGGCGGGCGCCACCCGAATGCCCGCCCCGCCGGGCCGCCCCGCCGCCGGGGCGGAATGCTCGTACCACGTCCCGTCGTCGAACCGCCGCCCGCCACGCGGCGGCCGCTCGCGCTTGCCGCGTTGCCGCAGCCGCATCAGGCCCTGTCCGGTCCGGCCGACGGCCGGGCCCAGCGGCCGTGCCGCGGCCACCCACCACCGGAGCGAGAGGGGCCGTAGATGACCACCCCCGCCGACCGGGCGGCACAGGGCAGAGCCGCGCGGAAGGAGGCGTCGCGCTCCTCGCACGGGCTGTGGATACCGGCGGCCGACCGGCTGGATCCGCTCACCGTCCTGGCCCGGCAGACCGCCACCCGGGTGCCCGAACTGCTGCCGCTGCGGTACGAGCGGATGGCCGCCTCCCCGTACGCCTACCTGCGCGGCGCCGCCGCCGTGATGGCCGCCGATCTGGCCACCCAGCCGCGCTCGGGCCTGACCGTGCAGCTCTCCGGGGACGCGCAGTTGCTGAACTTCCGTGCCTTCGCCTCGGCCGAGCGCGCCCTGCACTTCGATCTCGACGACTTCGACGAGACCCATCCGGGCCCGTTCGAATGGGATCTGAAGCGGCTCGCGGCGAGTATCGCGGTCGCCGCCCGCGACAACGGCCAGTCCGTGGACGAGACCCGGCAGGCCGTACGCGCCGCGGCCGAGGCGTACCGTACCGCGATGCACCGGCTGGCCGGTCTCGGCGAACTCGACGTCTGGTACGACCACATCGACCCCGCCGACATCCTCACCCTCGTACGGTCGGGCCGACGGCAGCAGCTCGATGCCGACCCCTCGCAGACCCGGCCGCGCACCACACTCCGGGCGCTGGAGGAGCTGACCGACACACCGGACGGGCTGCGCAGGATCGCCCCCGACCCTCCCCTGCTGGAACCGGTGGGACGGCTCGACATGGCCGTGCTCCGGCGCATCTTCATCGGCTACCGGTCCACGCTCCCGGAGGAGCGGCGGACGCTGCTCGACCGGTTCCGCTTCGTCGACGCGGCCCGCAAGGTGGTGGGGGTCGCCGGTGTCGGGCTGCGCTGCCATGTCGTCCTGCTGGCCGGGCGCGACACCGACGATCCGCTCCTCCTCCAGATCAAGGAGGCGGAGCGGCCGGTCCTCGAACCCCATCTGCGGCCGAGCACCTATGCCCATCAGGGCCACCGGGTGGTGGCGGGGCAGCGGCTGCTCCAGGCGGGCAGCGATCTCCTGCTCGGCTGGGTCACCGGGCCGGAGGGCCGCCACTTCTACTGGCGCCAGCTCCGTGACACCAAGGGCTCCACGGCGGTCGAGGACATGTCGCCGTCGCTGCTGCTCGACCACGCGTGGCTGTGCGGCAAGGCGCTGGCCCGGGCGCATGCCCGCTCGGGCGACCGGATCGCCATCGCCCACTATCTCGGCACCTCGGACGTCTTCGACCGGGCCATGGCCGATTTCTCCCTGCGGTACGCGGACCGCAACGCGGCCGACCACGCGGCACTCGCGGCGGCGGTCACGGCAGGCCGGATCCCGGCCCCGCATCCGGCCCCGGCCTGGCGGCTGTGACACGGTCCGGTACGACCTGACTCCGGTACGACCTGATCCGCGCGTCCGGCGCCGAGGCCGGTGCCGAGGGGGGCGTCGAGTTCGCCGTACGCGCACGGCGTACCGCTTCCGCTGCGCTGATCAGCGGTCCAGGGCCGGGCCCATCGTGTTGAGGGCCGCGCCCGCGTCCTCGGCCAGGGTCACCGCCACCTGGCGGACCTGGCGGGTGGGGACGAGGCCGGGGCTGGGGCGGAGCATGAAGCGGCCCAGGTAGCGGCCGTGGCCGGAGACCCTGATCTCGGTCTCGCCGGCCGGCCAGCCGCGGGCCTCCAGGTCCCAGGGGCGGCCGTCCACCGCGACCGTGCCGTCCTGGAGCAGCCGGGCCGGGTGGCCGAGGAGTGTGCCGTACTCGAAGCGGCAGCCGCGCAGCCGGAGTATCTCGACGAGATGGCGGCTGACCCGGTCGACGACGGCGTCGGGCGAGCCGGTGGACTGGGCGAGTACTGCGGTGTCATGGATCCGGGCGAGCAGGCCCGCGTCGACCACGGTCAGGACCCGCAGCTTCCGGGCGCGGGCGGCGAGCTGCGACACGGCGAGCCCCACGGCCAGCAGCAGGACGGCCGTCCCGATGTCGTTCGAGTCGTTGATGGTGAAACGCTCGAAGGGCCGGGTGAGGAAGAAGTCGAACCACACGGCCGAGGAAAGCGCGGCGACCGCACCCGCGACACGGTTGCCCAGGGCGGAGACCGCGACGACGGCCACGACCAGGATCAGCGCGAGATTGGTGCTCGCCAGGTCCGTACGGAACGGCACCAGCAGCGCGGTGACCAGCAGGGGCGCCGCCAGTGCCGTGGCCAGGGCGATCCGGTCGCGGAGCGGGTACGTCATGGATCCACCTCGCCGGACCTCGGCCTCGTACCGACCGATACCGGGACGGATACCGGGGCCGATACCGGAGCCGCCTGGTGCGGCCCGTCCGTCCAGCGTCCCTCCGCTCCTCCCCGGCGGCGCGGCGGGCGGGCGGTCTTGACGCGGTCCTTCCGCCGGACCCGCGGATCGTTTACGCGGCCTTGACGCTCGGGCCACCCCCGGCCGCCCCGGAGTCCGCGCAGCGCCCGGGCCGCGACAGGAACGTACGGGCAACGCACCGGTGACCTCCCGGCGGACGGCATCGCGCGGTCCCGTGAACCGGCCACGGCGCCGCCCCGGCGCGTGATACCTCTCCCTGTCATGGATGATCTTGTGACAGAGCGGCTGGTGCTCCATCCGCTGAGTGTCCTGGAGGCCGAACGGGTCGCGGCGGGCGAGCCGGACCCCGAGGACCGCTGGGCCCCCGGATATCCCGCCGAGGGCGACATGGTCGGCGCCAGGCGCTATCTGACGACCTGCGCGATCACCGGGGACCCCCGGCCCTTCGGCGCGTACGAGATCCGGCGCCGCGAGGACGGCCACGCCATCGGCGGGCTCGGTTTCCACAGTGCCCCGGACGACGATCTCCGCGTCACGGTCGGCTACGGACTCGTCCCCTCGGCGCACGGCAAGGGCTATGCCTCGGAGGCGCTGCGCGAGCTGCTGCGCTTCGCGCGGGCCCGCGGTGTGAGCGCCGTACTGGGCGACACCGACCACGACAACACCGCGTCACAGCGTGTCATGACCGCGGTGGGCATGCGGCTGGTCGGGGAGGACGAGCATTTGAAGTACTACCGGATCGGCTGGGCCGACGACCGACGGGCCGGGTGATCCCCGGTCCGTACGGTCGTCCCGCGCCTCCACGCCCCCGCGCGCCATCGGCCCGCGGCGCCGCCCGCCTTTACCCGCGGCGCGGAGCGGACGTACGGCGCCGTGCGGAACCCCGGTCGGACGACCGGCCGGACTGCGACCGGTCGGAGGACGCGCGGTCGGAAGAGGACCGGTCGAAGCCGGAGGACGACCGGTCGGGGGCGCTGTCCGCGGCGCCGCCCTCGTCCTCCCCCTCACCGTCGTACAGGGGCGGCAGTTCGACGGTGTAGCGCGGCTCCAGGAAGATGCCGTGGTGCTGCGGACGCGCGTTCTGCGCGGACGCGGCGGACGGTTCCCGCAGCGGATCGCGGCGGGACGGTGAAGAAGGCATGCACAACCGTTCGATGAGTCGGGCGGCCGCGCGGCCCGAATGCCGATCGACCCGCTGGAGAGGTGTCTACCTCATCCGCCCCCGTCCTGCACAACCGCCGCTCCCCTGCGGCCCTCGTGCTCCCCCGCCTCACGCTCCTTCGCCGCCCGCTCCTTCGCCATCCGCTGCGGCTGCACGGTGTACACGGGGTCCTCCGCGGAGGCGATCCCCGCCGCGAAGATGCCGAACCGGGTACAGGCCGACCCGGCGAGCAGCATGGCTCCGCTGCCGGCCGCCACCGTACGGCTGTGCCGGCCGAAGACGGCCGCGCCCGCCGCGCCGGCGGCCGTGAGCACACGGGCGGCGCGCAGAAGCTGTCCCGCACGCCCCTCCCGGTAGGTCTCGGCGACCATGCCCAGGCTCCGCTCGGCGGCCGACATCGCCGACATCTCCCCGGCCGCCGCCAGCACGGCCGCGCACCGGGCGGGGTTGTTCTCCCGTAGCGGCGCGAGGACCAGCGCCATCCCGGACGCCGCCGCGGCAGCCGACGCGACGAAGACATACGGGAGTTCGCGGTGCGCGCCGTGCCAGGCGGGTACGGCGGTGTCCGCGGCGAGCACCGCCGTATAGGCGGCCACCGCGGGCCCGGTCACCGCCGCCCCGGCGGTGGCGGCGGCCCCGGCCCTGGGCAGCAGGCCGGTGACGGCGCAGAACGCGGCGGCCCCCGCGCAGGGTCCGTACCCGGAGAGCAGCCAGGAGCCGACGCTCATCGGCGAGGTCGGTTTGAAGACCCGCAGCATGTTGCCGAACCGGCTGGGCCGCCCCAGGTCGTTGACGAGCGCGGCGGCGGAGAGCGTGATCGCGGCGAGCGAGGAGATCTTCATCGCCTTCGCGGTCGCCGGGCGCCCCGTGAGCTGCGCGCCCGCGGCCAGTACCGAGCCCGCGCCCGCGAGTCCGCCGAGGAAGAAGTATCCGGCGATGTCCCGGGCCGACCAGCCGGGCGCCTTGATGACGGGCCGTCCGTAGTACGAGTCGAAGTCGGCCCGGGGCACCATCGGTTCCTCGCCGTTCCGCTTGTGCCGGCGCGTGGACCGTGCCCTGTCGGCGGTCGCGTCCGCCCTTTCCCTCATGGCAGTTCCTTCCTTCCGGCGAGCGCTCCGGTGAGCCCCTCCGTGAGCCCTTCGCTGAGCGTGGCGGCCGCGAACGACAGCGCGATGCCGCCCGCCAGGGAGAGCGCGGCCGTGGCCGCGTGCTTCCACATCGTCGGCAGATCGCGGGTGGTGACCACGGGGTCCGGCGGCAGTCCGTACACCTCGGGCCTGTCGAGGAGCAGGAAGAACGCGCCGTCGCCGCCGACCCCGTCGTCCGGCTCGTGCCCGTACAGCCGCGCCTCGGTGACGCCCGCCGCGTGGAGCCGGCCGACCCGCCGCGCGGCCCGTTCGCGCAGTTCGTCGAGCACGCCGAACTGGATGGACTCGGTCGGGCACGCCTTGGCGCAGGCCGGTTCCTGTCCCGCGCCGAGCCGGTCGTAGCACATCGTGCACTTGAACGCCCGGCCGTCCGAGGGCCGTTGCTCGATGACACCGTAGGGGCAGGCGGGTACGCAGTAGCCGCAGCCGTTGCAGATGTCCTCCTGGACGACGACCGTGCCGAACTCCGTACGGAAGAGGGAGCCGGTCGGGCAGACGTCCAGGCAGGCGGCGTGCGTGCAGTGCTTGCAGACGTCGGACGACATCAGCCAGCGCATCTCGCCGTTGCCGGAGCTGCCGGCGGCGAGCGGCAGTTCCGTACGCCCGTCCGGACTCGGCGTACGGCCGTCAAGCCCCGGCCCCGGCCCCGCACCCTGCACCGCAGCCGTCTGCCCGGCCGGCACGGACTGCTCGATGAAGGCCACATGCCGCCAGGTCGAGGCGCCGAGGCTCTGGGTGTTGTCGTACGACATGCCGGTCAGCGACAGCCCGTCCTCGGGAATCGCGTTCCACTCCTTGCACGCCACCTCGCAGGCCTTGCAGCCGATACAGACCGAGGTGTCGGTGAAGAACCCGACACGCGGCGGCGCGTCCTCGTGGCCCGCGTCGCGCGCGGGGTCCGTCTCCGGTCCGCTGAGCAGATGGCTCGTCATGTCCTGGCCTCCATTCCGGTCTTCTCGGTGATGCCGGCGCGCTGCCGGTACGCGGCGACGAGCAGCAGCAGATCGGGGCCCCGGGGACGGCGGCCGGCGATGATGTCCGCGGTCAGCGCCTTGTCCTCCTGGATGTGCGAGTTGGGGTCGAGCGCGATGGCCACCAGCTCGTTGGCGGCGTCGCCGGTGGAGATCCCGTTGGGACCCCAGTGGAACGGCAGCCCGATCTGGTGGACCGTACGGCCGTGCACCGTCAGCGGTCTGATCCGCTCGGTCACCATCACCCGTGCCTCGACCGCGTTGCGCGCGGTGATGATGGTGGCCCAGCCGCCGTGCCTGAGGCCGCGCTCCGCGGCGAGCGCCGGGGAGATCTCGCAGAAGAACTCCGGCTGGAGTTCGGCGAGATAGGGCGACCAGCGGCTCATCCCGCCCGCGGTGAAGTGCTCGGTGAGCCGGTGGGTGGTGACGACGTACGGGTAGACGCTGGAGCCCGGCTCGTCGCCGCTCGGGTGGTAGCGGTTGCCCTCGCGGTCCATCAGCCGCCGTACGGGCGAGCGCGACACCATCGGGTACAGCGCGTTGGTGAACGGCGAGTCCTGCGGCTCGTAGTGGGTGGGCAGCGGGCCGTCCTCCAGACCGGTGGGCGCGAACAGCCAGCCCTTGCCGTCCGCCTGCATGATGAACGGGTCGTCACCGCGCAGCGCGTCGGGCCCCGTCGCACCCTCCGGGGGTACGTAGCCGGGGGCGCGGTCGGGGATGAAGTCCGGCACGTCGTGCCCGGTCCAGCGGCCCTGCGCGGGGTCCCACCAGATGTACGCCTTGCGCTCGCTCCAGGGGGTGCCGTCGGGGGCGGCGGAGGCGCGGTTGTAGAGGATGCGGCGGTTGTCGGGCCAGGCCCAGGCCCACTCGGCGGCGACCCAGTCCTGTTCGGTGTGGGGTTTGCGGCGGGCGGCCTGGTTGACGCCATCCGCGTACACCCCGCAGTAGATCCAGCAGCCGCAGCGGGTCGAGCCGTCGTCCTTCAGCCCGGTGTACGCGCTCAGCGGCGAGCCGTCCGCGGCCTGTCCGTTGATCTCGGCGAGCACGGCCTCCGCGACGGGGTCGTCGAAGCGGCCCTCCACCGGGTAGTCCCAGGTCAGGTCCTGTACGGGCCGGTCCATCGGGTCGGTGGAGCCGGCCAGCCTCGCCTTGATCCGGCGACCGAGGTGGTACATGAACCACAGGTCGCTGCGTGCGTCGCCCTCGGGTTCGACGGCCGCGTGGTGCCACTGGAGCCAGCGGTTGGTGTTGGTGAACGAGCCGGACTTCTCGGTGTGGGCGGCGGCCGGGAAGAAGAACACCTCGGTGCCGATGGACTCCGTGCGCATCTCGCCGGTCTCGGTCTCGGGGCCGTCCTGCCACCAGGTCGCGGACTCGATGAGTGAGAAGTCCCGGACGACCAGCCACTCCAGCTTGGCCATGCCGAGCCGCTGGAGGCGCGTGTTGGCGGAGCCGACCGCCGGGTTCTCGCCCATCAGGAAGTAGCCCTTGCAGACCCCTTCGAGCTGCGCCACGACCGTCTCGTACGTGGAGTGCGAGCCGGTCAGCCGCGGCAGATGGCCGTAGCAGTAGTCGTTCGCGGCGGTGGCGGCGTCTCCGTAGTACGCCTTCAGCAGGCTGACGAAGTACGCCCGCGCGTTGCCCCAGAAGCCCTTCTCCGTGCGGCTGGAGGCGAGGTACGCCTCCAGGTCGGGGTGGGCGTGCGCGTGGGGCATCGGCAGATAACCGGGGAGCAGGTTGAAGAGGGTGGGGATGTCGCTGGAGCCCTGGATGGAGGCGTGTCCGCGCAGGGCCTGGATACCGCCGCCGGTCCGCCCGATGTTGCCGAGCAGAAGCTGGAGCACACTGGCCGCGCGGATGTACTGCGCGCCGACCGAGTGCTGGGTCCAGCCGACGGCGTAGACGAAGGCGCTGGTGCGCTCGCGGCCCGAGTTGGCGGTCAGCGCGTCGCACACCTGGCGGAAGGCCTCGCGCGGAACTCCGCAGGTCCGCTCGACCAGTTCGGGGGTGTAGCGGGCGTAGTGGCGCTTGAGGATCTGGTAGACGCAGCGCGGGTGCCGGAGCGTCTCGTCACGCAGCGGGCGGGGGGTGGCCTGCGGGCCGCCGGAACCGAACGCCTCGGAGCCGCCGGCCTCATGGATGCGCGCCTGCGCGATCCGTTCGGCCGCGTCCCTCGCGGGCTGTCCGTCCTGCCTGTGCCGGTCCGGCTGCCCGCTCCGGCCGTTCGGACGGCCGCCGGGAGCCGCGGTGGCCGTCTCTGCGGTCGCTGCCGTCGCTGCCGTTTCTTCGTATCGCCAGCTCCTGTGGTCGTAGTGGTGGTGGTCGTCGTCGAGCCCGGAGAAGACCCCGTCGAGATCCTCGGTGTCCCGGAAGTCCTCGCTGATGACCGTGGCCGCGTTGGTGTAGGCGAGCACGTACTCCCGGAAGTCCTTCTCCTCCGTGAGCACATGGTTGATGATCCCGCCGAGGAAGGCGATGTCACTGCCCGCGCGGATCGGTACGTACAGATCGGCGAGCGCGCTCGTACGGGTGAACCGCGGGTCCACATGAATGACCCGGGCCCCGCGCGCCTTCGCCTCCATGACCCACTGGAATCCGACGGGGTGCGCCTCGGCGTAGTTGGAGCCCTGGATGACGATGCAGTCCGCGTGCTGGAGGTCCTGCATGAAAGTGGTGGAGCCGCCGCGTCCGAACGAGGTACCGAGACCGGCGACGGTGGAGCTGTGACAGACCCGGGCCTGGTTCTCCACCTGGACCACACCTAGGCCGGTGAACAGCTTCTTGATGAGGTAGTTCTCCTCGTTGTCGAGAGTGGCTCCACCGAGGCTGGCGATGCCCAGCGTGCGGGCGGTGCGCACCCCGTCGTGCTCCCACTCCCAGGTGCGCCGCCGGGTCTCGACCACCCGGTCCGCGACCATGTCCATCGCCGTGTCCAGATCGAGCGGCTCCCACTCGGTGGCGTACGGGCGCCGGTACAGGACCTGGTGGCGGCGGGCAGAGCCGGTGGTGAGCTGGAGCGTCGCCGAGCCCTTGGGGCAGAGCCGGCCCCGGCTGACCGGCGAGTCGGGGTCCCCCTCGATCTGTACGACCCGGTCGTCCTTGACGTACACCTGCTGGCCGCAGCCGACCGCGCAGTACGGGCAGATGGACTTGACGACCCGGTCGGCGGTCTCGGTGCGGGGCCTGAGGTGCTCCGTACGGGAGGACATCGCGGCCCGGCCACGGCCGAGCGGGTCGGAGCCGGTCAACTGGCGGCGGACGGGCCAGTCGTGGATCAGTCTGCGGACACCCATCGCTTCCTCCCGTGTCTGTGGACCGTGGCCCCGGCTTCCCGGGGAGGCGCTCCTCCAGACTCACCCGGCGAGCCCGGGTGTGCGACCGGTCGGAGCGCCGGAGGGGCGTTCACCGGATCCGGGTCATCCACACGGCCCTATCGGCGGCCCCGCCGGGTCCGGGCGGACCGGGTGCGGGAAGGGAGTCCCACGTGGGTGTTGTCCGAACCTCGGTGAGCGCGCCGGTGGCCGAACTCGTGAAGCGGCGCCGCGAGCCGGCCGTGGCGCAGACGCTGCGCTCCACGGCCGCGGCGACCATCGCGTATGTGGTCGCGCTCCGGTTGAGCAGCGAGGCCGCGCCGCTCACCGCTCCGCTGACCGCCCTGCTGGTCGTACAGGTCACGCTCTACTCGACGCTCACCACCAGCATCCGCAGGGTCAACTCGGTGGTGGCGGGGGTGCTGGTGGCCAGCGCGTTCAGTGTGCTGGTCGGGCTGTCCTGGTGGAGTCTGGGGCTGATCATCCTGGCTTCGCTGGTGGTCGGGCGGCTGGTCCGGGTGAGTGAGTTCGTGCCCGAGGTGGCGATCAGCGCGATGCTTGTGCTCGGGGTGACCCGGGTGGCGTCGACGGCCTGGGACCGGGTGCTGGAGACGCTGATCGGGGCGGTGGTGGGGCTGCTGTTCAACTTCCTGTTCGTACCGCCGGTATGGGTGGCCGGCGCGGGCGAGTCCATCGAGGACCTGTCGCGGCGGATGCGCAGGCTGCTGCTGCGGATCGGTGAGGGGCTGACGGGGACGATCCCGGTCGAGCGCGCGGCGGCCCGGCTCCATGAGGCGCGCCGGCTCGACCACGACATCAGCGAGGTGGACGCGGCGCTGCGGCAGGCGGAGGACAGCCTCCGCCTCAACCCCCGGGTCAGGGAGGGGCTGCTGCACCGGGTGGTGCTCCGTACCGGTCTCGACACCCTGGAGATCTGTACGGTCATCCTGCGCGTGCTGGCCAGAACGCTCACCGACCTCGCCAAGGAGCGCAGGGAGGAGGCGCTGTTCCCGCCGGAAGTGGGCGGCGAGCTGGAGGACTTGCTGGAGAGCGTCGCCGACGCCGTGGTGAGCTTCGCGGTCCTGGTCACCACGGAGGCGAGCGAGAGCGCCCGGGTGGCGGAGGCACGGCTGTCCGAGGATCTCGCCGAGGCGACGAGGAGCCGGGAGAAGGTGGCGCGGCTGCTGCTGGAGGGCGTCCAGCGGCATCCCCGCCAGTGGCAGCTCCATGGCGCGGTGCTGGCGGAGATCGACCGGATCCTGGACGAGCTGGACATGGAGAACCGCTCGCAGCGGCTGATGGAGGAGCTGGACCGCGCCTCGCGCGAACAGCGGGAGCGCCACCCGAGGCTGACCGCCGCCAGGCAGTGGGTACGGCGACGGGTCCGGCGCCACGACCGTACGTAGGAACGGCCGGGCGCGGAGTACGGTCCGGAGTGCGCGGGTACGGGCATCGCGGTACGGGTCCGGAGTGCGCGGAACGGTCCGTACCGAGGTCGCATTTCCGGTGCGCGCGCATTCCGAAATCCGGCCGCTGTCCTGGCGTGAATCGCTCGTTCTCACCACAACGGGAAACTCACGCCCATTAATTGACGCAAATTTTGCCCGATCCGCAATGATCCCCGGCGTATTCGGGGAACGGCCCCGGCACCCACCGCCCAAAACCCGGCGGAAAAGGGCGTCATCAGCGATGACGGCGCGATCCGGCCGCCCGGCCCGATGTGATCATGGTCATGCGCGCGGCCCTCCGCGCCCGGCCGCCGTACCCCCGGCACGCCTCTCACCAGGGACATGAGGCGCGCGGCAAGCGTGAGTTGGGTGGGGCGGTTGATGAGGTCCTGGCAGATGGCGGTACTGTGCCGCCCGCGCCGCCATCGTGGGCGGCGCGGTTAAAGCGGAGGAATCTGTGACTCTATTCAGCGGATCATGGCGGCGCAGAGGCGCCCTCATAACAGTCGCGACGGCGGGTGCGATCGTCGGCCTCTCGGCCGTTCCCGCGGTCGCGCACACGCCCAACTGGTCGGTGACGTGCTCCGAGGTCAGTGTCGACCTCACCGCGTACGGCAACAGCGACCAGAACACCGTGACGATCACCGCGGACGGCAAGGACCTGCTGCCCACGGAGAACTTCAAGAACGAGTTCCACAAGAAGCTCGCGCTTCCTGAGCACTCGACCGAGCTGAGCGTCCGGCTCGTGGTGAAGGCCGCGGACGGCGAGCAGTTCAACCGGGACGAGACCAAGACCGCTCCGGTCTGCGAGGGCACCACCCCGTCGCCGTCGGAGTCCACGACTCCGCCGCCGGCGGAGAGCCCCTCCACCGAGGCCCCCACGGAGGCTCCCTCGGAGTCCGCTCCGGCCTCGGAGGCGCCGACCGAGGAGCCCACCAGCTCCGAGGCCGCGCAGCCCTCGTCGCAGCCGAGCCCCGCCGGGGACAACCTCGCCGAGACGGGTTCTTCGAGCGCCACCCCGGTGATCGCCGGTGCGGCCGCTGTTGTGGTGGTCGCCGGAGCGGGCATCATGTGGGCCGCGCGCAAGCGCCGTACCGCACAGAACTGACCCAGCGCCCACGTACGACCCCGCCGCCACGCCGGCTGCCGTCCACTCCTTTCGCCGCCACCATCCGGCGGCCCGGACGGATTTCGCCCGGCCGAGAGGCATGGACCGGCCGATGACCGCCACCAGGCCCCGCCTGGGGCATGTCGGCCCGGACTCCGTACGGCGGGACGCGTGCGCGTCGTAGCACCACCTCGGTGAGCGACGGGCCACGGTCGAGGCAGGCCCCGCGGCAATCCCCCGTCTGCGGGGCCTTGCCATGCGCGGCGCCGCACCGCCGCCCACAATGGGCGGGACGCGACCGACACGCTGGGGGCGCCCATGGATCCGGTGGAGGCTCTCGACAGGATCGCCTTTCTGCTGGAACGCTCGCTGGCCGAGACCTACCGGGTACGGGCGTTCCGTACCGCCTCCGAGGTGGTGGCGGGCATGTCCCCCGACGAGGTCGCGCGGCGCGCCGCCGTCGGCACGCTGGGCCGGGTACGGGGCATCGGCCCGAGGACGGCCGAGGTCGTCGAAGAGGCGGTCACGGGCGCCGTCCCCGGATATCTGGAACGGCTCGAACGGGAAGCGGGCGCGCCGCTCGCGGACCACGGGCAGGCACTGCGCGCCGCGCTGCGCGGGGACTGCCATCTCCACTCGGACTGGTCGGACGGCGGCAGTCCGATCGAGGCGATGGGGCGTACGGCCGCCGCGCTCGGCCATGAGTGGGCGGTGCTCACGGACCACTCCCCCAGGCTGACCGTCGCACGCGGTCTGACCGCCGAGCGGCTGCGTGAACAGCTCGATGTGATCGCGGAGCTGAACGAGCGGTGGGCGCCGTTCCGGCTGCTCACCGGGATCGAGTGCGACATCCTGCCGGACGGTTCGCTGGACCAGGAGCGGGAACTGCTCGACCGGCTCGATCTGGTGGTCGCCTCGGTGCACTCGAAGCTCCGGATGGAGTCCGCCCCGATGACCAGGCGCATGGTCGCGGCGGTACGGGATCCGCTGACCGATGTCCTCGGGCACTGCACGGGACGCCTGCTGACACCGCGCCGGGGTACGGGGCAGCGCGGGCGGCGCGGTCAGGGCGGGGGCACCAGGCCGGAGTCGGCGTTCGACGCGGAGGCGGTGTTCGCGGCCTGCGCCGAGTCCGGTACGGCGGTGGAGATCAACAGCCGTCCCGAGCGGCTCGATCCGCCCCGCCGGCTGCTGCGCGAGGCGGTCGCGGCAGGGGTCTTCTTCGCCATCGACACGGACGCGCACGCGCCGGGGCAGCTCGACTGGCAACTGCTGGGCTGTGCGCGGGCGGAGGAGTGCGGCGTACCGGCCGGCCGTGTCATCAACACCTGGACGGCCGACGGGCTACGGGAGTGGACACGCACCCGGCAGGCGCCGTCGCACGAGGCTCCGTCCCGCAAGGCTCCGTCCGCCGAGTGAGCGCCGCGGCGCACTCGGGGGCCTTCGCACTCGGCGGCCTTCGCGCTCAGTGACCTTCGAGCTCGGCGAACAGGCTGGTGTCGAGGCGGGCCAGCAGCGCGGTCGGATCCTCGTAGACCGCGGCCGCGCCCGCCGACTCCAGGGCGGCGCGCGGAACGCCGCCCGACAGGAGGGCGACGGCACGCACCCCCGCCCGGCCCGCCGCTTCCATGTCCCAGACGGTGTCCCCGACGAACACCGCGCGCTCGGCCGGCACCCCGGCCAGCTCCAGGGCCCGGTGCACCGGGTCGGGCATGGGCTTGCCGGTGGCGCCGCCGTTCGAGCCGACCGCGGCGGAGATCACCTCGTCGGCGTCGATCGCCCGGCGCAGCGCGGTCAGTTCGGCCTCTCCGGCCGAGGTGGCCAGGACGACCCGCCAGCCGCGGTCGTCCAGCGACCGCAGCAGATCGCCCGCGCCCTCCAGTGCGGGCAGCCGGCCGAGATAGGTCCCGTAGAGCGTGGCGTGCGCGGCGCTGATCCAGGCGTCCTGGTCGGGATCCCGCTCGTCGCCGAGGAGATGCGTGATGAGTTCACCGGCGCCGAGTCCGACGGACCGGTGGATCTCGGACATCGGCACCGTGTGACCGGCCTGCCGGAACGCCTCCCACCAGCAGGTCACATGCAGATGGTTGGTGTCGACCAGGGTTCCGTCGACGTCGAACAGTGCCGCGCGCGTGGGCATGGGTGTCGCTCCCGTTCCGGTTCAGGGCCCTGGGGCCCCAGGGCTCCAAGCCGTGTCTGCCACACGGCCCGGAGCAGAACCTCGATCATGCCGTCTCCCCAGGCCGGGACGGCCTCATCCCGTACCGCTTCGGCGCGTCTCCGAAGGCGCGGCCACCCTGTGACGAGTGGCCGCGCCGGGGCGGGCCGCCCGGCTCGCGCGCTACGCGAACACTCCGTCGAGCCAGCTCTGCCACGCGCCCTCGATCCGCTTGGCGTCGGCGCCGGGGGCGAAGTCGTGCACGCTGATCCCGACCGGCGCGCCGAAGTGGTTCCTGCCGAACACCCGGTACATCGCCGTGCCGGTGCGCAGCCCGACGAAGTACGCGTTGCGGTAGTCCACGACCGCGTCGACAGGCGCCTCTCCGGGCAGTTCGACCCGTACGGTGCTGCCCTCGGCCGCGTCGTCCGGCAGCCCGAGAGCCCGGCTCGCCACCTCCAGCGCGTCCGGCGCGGTCGAGGCCGCGGGCCCGTCGGCGCCGGCGAACACGGCGGACCGCCCGGTGAAGTGCAGCAGGTACTGGCGCAGGGTGTGCAGATAGAAGTCGGTGTGCTTGTTGGCGCCGTCGTACTGGTTGTCCCAGTCCTCGACGAGGATGCCGCTGTGTACGTAGCGCACATAGGAACCACCGCCCTCACGGGGCTGGATCACATGGTCGAGCTGATTCAGCGTCTGCTGCGACATGCCCTCCACATCCTCCGTGCGGGCGGTCAGCCGCCGCGGCGGGTCCCAGGCGGTGAGGGTGCCGCCGAACGGCGCGGCGCCGCCCTCGCGGGGCTCGTACTCCATGGGCCACAGCCAGCCCGCCGTACCCGTGGTGACCGCTTCCCAGACCTGCTCGGGGCTCGCGTCGACCTCGAACTCACGGACGATCTCGAATTCCTTGGACATGTCTTCCTCGGACATATAGGTGACTCCTTGGGCGCGCCGGGGCGCGTGGGCGATGTGCTGAACGCCGGTGGCGGCGTCGGCGTTCATCCGGCCGTCGTGGTGGCATCTTCCGATGGACGGGCCGGCACGGCAGGCACGCCCGGCACGACGCCGCCCGGTTCGACGCCCGGTTCGGCGGTGTCGACGGCGGTGTTGACGGCGGGGTGGATCTTCACGGTGGGGTGGAGCGCGACGACGATCCGGTGGTCACGGCCGGACTCGGCGTGGTCGTCGTGGTACTTGGCGACCAGCGCGGCGACCCCACGGGTCAGCTCCTCGACGAACGCGGCGCGTTCGGCCGCCGAACCGAACCGCACCTCGGCGTCGAGCGCGTAGGTGGCGAGCCCCTTGCGGGCCTTCGCCGCCCCGGTGATCAGGGCGCCCACATCCCGTACGAGCCGTGCGGCGAGGGCGAGCAGCCAGCGCGCGGAGAGCTGGTCACGGAACCGGCCCGGGTCGGGCTGCACCTCGGCCAGGGCGAGCGGCGAGATGACGTACGAGGCCGCGGTGGCCCGCATCAGCCGCTCGGTGACATTGCCCTTCCTGCGCTCGCCGGCCAGCTCGACCAGGCCGTGCCGCTCCAGTGCCTTGAGGTGGTAGTTGACCTTCTGCCTGGGCAGTCCGACCCGGGCGGCGAGCATCGTCGCCGAGGCGGGCCCGGCGGCCAGTTCGGCGAGCAGCCTGGCCCTCATGGGGTCCAGCGAGACGGCTGCCGCCGCCGCGTCCTCGATCACGGTCACATCCAGCATGGCTCCACCCTCTCACCGAAAACTTTTATTGTCCACGACGGATGGATTGTCGGTGGGAGCCGGCCTTCAGGAGCGGGTGGGAGCCGGTGGCAGCCGCAGATGGGCGAGGTCGGCGGGGACCGGACTGTCCGGCCGGAACAGCGGCGCCGACTCGCCGTCCGGCGCGGTGGCGGGCGCGTCGGAGAGCCGGAAGCGCTCGCGCAGCCTGGTGTAGAAGTCGACCGGACCCAGCCGCACCAGCCGCAGCCGGTACGCCGCCCCGTACACCCCGACCCAGTCGCCCGGGTCCAGCACCCCCCGCAGCTGGCCGTCGATACTGAGCGCCGCCTCCCCCGAGTGCGGCAGCACCCGTACCGCCACCGGCTCGTCCGGCGCGGCCACGACCGTGCGGTCGAAGGTCATGTGCGCGGCCACCGGTGTGAAGACCACGGCGTCCATGTGCGGGGAGAGCACCGGGCCCCCGGCGGCGAAGCTGTACGCCGTCGAACCGGTCGGGGTGGCCACGATGACCGCGTCGGCGGAGTACGAGGCGAGCAGCCGGCCCGCGATATAGATCCCCAGGTTGACCTGCCGGTCCCGGGCGAGTTTCTCCACCACCACATCGTTGACGGCGGTGATGTCCAGGGCCACTCCCCAGCCCTCGCCCTCCGTGGTGTCCGGCCTGACGTGCGGCGGCGGCAGCGCGGGCCCGCGGCCGTAACGCAGCAGCGCCTCCATGCCCGTCGGCATCTCCAGCGCGCGCGAGGCCCGCATGGTGAGGGTCATCCGCTCCTCGATGGTGGCGCGCCCCTCATGGACGGCGTCCAGCGCCCGGGTGACCTTGTCGGCCGGAACCTCGGTCAGAAAGCCGACCCGGCCCAGATCGACCCCTAGCACGGCGGCGCCGTTCTCGGCGGCGATCCGCGCGCCGCGCAGGAACGTGCCGTCACCCCCGAGGGTGACGACCAGGTCCGGGTTGCCGGCCGAGGACGCCTCCTCCTGGCTGTCATGGCGCCGCTCGTGCCCCCGCCACACATCGATTTCCTTGTACGGGACGCCCTGCGCGCCGCACCAGGCGTGGACGGCGCGGGCCGCCTCGACGGCCTCGGAGCGGCCGTGGTGGACGATGAGACCGATCCGTTGCACAGCCATGTTCCCGCTCTCCGTCCTCCGCGTGTTCCGTCTCCGCGCTCCGTCCGCCACACACGGTGCCCGTCGGCCCGGAATCCGGCCGCCTCGCGGTCCAGGATCGCCGTGCTGGGGACGAATGGTTACGTCAACCGAAGAATACGGATCGATCGCCTCGAATTCACCCGAATGGCGGATAACCCCAACGGGTCGCCATCTCCGGTGAACACCGCTCGAACGGCGTAAACGGGCCGTATGGACTTGACGTCCCGACTCTCCCCAGGTTGCCGCCCGTGCCCGACGGAGGCGCGATGGTGTCGTGCGCGCCTGACCGTGAGGGGCCAAACCCGCAGACGCGCTTCCCCCACGCGAGGAGTGATCGCTGATGTCAGCCGATGGCGTGTTCAACGACCCCAGCAGGCTCACGGGGCTGCCCGTGTACGACAAGGACGGCGACAAGATCGGCAACGTCGGCCAGGTCTATGTGGGCGACCGTACGGGCCGCCCTGAGTGGGTGACCGTGAAGACCGGTCTGTTCGGTATGAACGAGACGCTCGTTCCGCTGGCCGGCGCCCGTCGCGCCGGTGAGGACATCCATGTCCCGTACGCCAGGGAGACGGTCAAGGAGGCACCGCGTCTGGCCGCCGACGAGCATCTCGACCCGGGCCAGGAGAAGCAGCTCTACCAGCACTACGGCCTGGCGCCCACCGGCGCCGGCATGGGCATGGCCGAGGGCCCGGGCACGGCCGCCGCGGGAACGGCCGCCGGGACCCGGACGGAGTCCGGTGCGGGTGCGGGTACGGGGATGAGTACGGCGGCGCGCCCCGGCACGGCCGGCACCGCCGCGGGCGCGGGCATGCCCGCCGGGTCCGGGCAGGCCACCGCGGGAAGCCAGGGCAGGGCCATGGCGGGGATGCGCGGAGCCGAACCGGGCGAGGGCAAGGAACCGCAGGCCGAGGAACTCATCCGGTCCGAGGAACAGCTCCATGTCAGCACCGAGGAGCGCGAGATCGGGCACGCGCGGCTCCGCAAGGTCGTGGTGACCGAGAACGTGACCACGTCCGTGCCCCTGAGCCATGAGGAGGTCCGGGTCATCCACGAGGCGATCGCGCCCGAGGACCGTTCCCGGATGGGCCGTTCCGCCATCAGCGAGGCCCAGACCGAGGTGACGCTCCACGCCGAGCAGCCGGTCATCAGCAAGGAGACCATCCCTGTCGAGCGTGTGCGCATGGAGACGGAGAAGGTCACCGAGCAGAAGGAGGTCTCGGCGGACGTCCGCAAGGAGCGGATCGAGTACGACACCGACCAGACGGGCCAGGACTTCGGCGGCAGGCGCGGCCGGGGACGCTGATGCCCCTGGGCACTGAGGCTCCTGGGTGCTGGGACCCGTACCTCCACGCCCCCGCCTCCACCACGGCTCCCGTGGCCGGCGGGGGCCGGGTCGGTTCCCGGCCGTGTCGTACGAGGTGTCCTCGGGTCGTTCGGTACGAGGTGTCCTTGGGTCGTACGACGTGTTCTCGGCGGTCCGCGCGGCGGGGCTCACACACCGCGGGGGGACCGGAGGTCCTGAGGGTCAGCGGACGCCGGCGGCGCGAGGGCGGGGGTGCCGGGCGTGTACGCGGAATTGCCGGTGACGGCCTGGTCCTGCCCTCCGCCCGAGGGGAATGCCGTACCCAGCGAGGGAGCGGCGCAGCCTGCCGGCCTGCCGCCGTCGCTGTTGGAACAGCCGGCCAGGGCGCTCACGTGGACTGCGGCACGGAGGGCGACCGGGGAAGTCCGGCCGGTGCCGTGCGGGAGCGGCGTGGTGTGTCCGAGCTGTCGGCCCCATGGAGGCGGTCAGTATTCGCTTGAGGTGGTGGTGGGGGTGGCTCCCGGGCTCTTGCTGGGGCTCGGGCTGGTGCTGGAGACCGGGGTGGTGATGGCCTTGCCGGCGGTGTCGACGACGTACCACTTGGCGCCGAAGGCGGTCAGGCCCTGGCCGTTGGTCTCACCGGGCTTCTTGTCGCCCTCGAACCGGTACAGCGGGTGGTTGTTGTACGTGACCTGCTTGGTGCCGTCGCTGCGGGTGGTGGTGGAGAGCAGATTGGCCCTCACCCCGCCCGTGCCGGCCTTCGGCGTGCCGGTCAGCACGAGTCCGGGAGGCCACGCCTTGGCGCAGCCGTCCTTGCAGGTGGACTGCTTGGTCTTGTCCGCCTCGAAGAGGTAGAGCGTACGGCCCTTGTCGTCGACCAGGATGGTCCCGAGCGGCCCGGTCTTGGCGGAGATGGTGCCGACCTCGTCGGAGGGGTTCACCGAGGGGCTGTGGTGCGTTGCCGTGGGGGAGGTCGGGGCCGCCGCGAAGTCCGCGGGTACCTCGGCCTGGGACTCGGAGCCGCTGTCCCCGCTGCCGGAACATCCGGCGAGCGCGGTCGCACACAGCACGGCAGCGGCCACGGCAGTGGCTGTCCTGATGTTGGTCCTCATCCAGGCTCCTCAGATCCGGCCGCCCCAGGGGCAGCAAGTCCGACCGCCAGATCGCGGCCACAGCACCCACTACACGACAGACCCCGATACCGGGCCACCGGACAGGGCCGTCCGGGTGGAACACCCCGGGCCGGGGCGCGGCCCGGTGCTCGTCGGGCCCCCGCCCGGTTGCGTACGGGCCGAAAGGCGGCATCAGGGGGTGGGGTAGTGTGGGTGGCGCGAAGGGGAGTAGCCCCGCGAACCGGTCGTCGACACACTGGAGCCTTCGGGTTCCCGGTGGCCGGGCCCGCCGTCACGGCGGGCGGGCGAGACCTTCGGTCAGGCATGACGCACCCGCGGTCCCGCGGGCGCGCCGTCGTGCCGGACCGAGAGGTCGTCCCGCTCCGCACGGCGCGTCGCGAAGACCCGGGTCCGGCCCTCAGAGAAAGCCACCCGGAATGCGTCTCGACCCCCTGGCGATCGTCACCGCCTTCGGGCTCATCTTCCTTGCGGAGCTGCCCGACAAGACCATGTTCGCGTCCCTGGCCATGGGTACGCGCATGCGTCCGCTCTATGTCTGGTTCGGTACGTCGACGGCGTTCCTGGTGCATGTCGCCATCGCCGTCGGCGCGGGCGGTCTCCTCGGGCTGCTGCCCGGCTGGATCGTCAAGCTCGTCTCCGCGCTGCTCTTCGCGTTCGGTGCCTTCATGCTGCTGCGCGGCGGGGGCGGTGAGGAGGGCGAGGAGACGGCGCCGAAGACGGTCACCGGGTTCTGGCCCGTCTATTCGACCGCTTTCATGGCCGTGTTCATCAGTGAGTGGGGCGACCTCACCCAGATCACCACCGCCAACCTCGCGGCGAGCAACGGCGCCTGGTCGACCGCGATCGGTTCGGCCGCCGCGCTGATGTCGGTCTCGGCGCTGGCGCTGCTGGCGGGCCGGTTCATCGCCACGCGCGTCCCGCTGAAGACGGTCCAGCGGATCGGCGGGCTGTGCATGCTCGGGCTGGCGGTCTGGACGGTGATCGAGATCTTCATAGGCTGACGTCTGCTCCGGTACCTGAGCCAAGAGCCCCCGCCCGGGACGCCGGGCGGGGGCTCGTACCCGGGTGAGCGAGCGTTGCCGGGGGTGGTCATTCATTTTCTGGAGGGTCAACTCCAAAGCGTGGCTATCCTGAGATCATGTCCACCGAAGAAGCCATCGCCGCCGCCCCTCGTCTGACCCGGAAGGGCGTGGCGACGCGCGGCCGGATCGTCACGGCCGCGGCGGAGCTGATGTTCGAGCGCGGGGTGGCGGGGACGAGTCTCGAAGACGTCCAGAAGGCCGCCGGGGTGAGCCCCTCGCAGGTCTACCACTACTTCGGCGACAAAAGGGCCCTGGTCAGGGCTGTGATCGCGGTCACGACCGATGCCGTACTGGACGCGCAGGAGCCCCTGCTCAGCCGGCTCGACAGCCTGGAGGCGCTCCGGGCGTGGCGGGACTTCATGGTCGCGCAGCAGGCGGAGCGGAACTGCGCGGGCGGCTGTCCGATCGGCTCGCTGGGCAGTGAACTCGCCGGGACCGACCCGGTGGCGCGCGAGGAGGTCGCCGCCGGTTTCGCGCGGTGGGGACAGTCCATCCACGACGGGCTGCGGGCCATGTACGACCGGGGCGAACTGCGCCGCGACGCCGATCCGGGCCAGTTGGCGCTCGCCATACTCGCGGCGCTCCAGGGCGGGCTGCTGCTCACCCGGGTCCGCCGGGACACCGTGGCGCTCGAAGCGGGGCTGGACGCGATGCTGGACCATATCGCCGCGCTGTGCGTGACCGTACCGGAGCCGGTCAAGCCGTAAATACGGACACGGTCGGGCGTCAAGAAGGCGGCCGGGCGCGCCAACGGGAGGGACCCGCCCGCCGGGCAAGCGCGGCGAACGGGTCCAGGGGCGGGGAGCCGGTGCGGGCTCAGCCCTTCGCGGCCAGGTGCTTCTTGAGTACGGACAGAACGTCGCGGGCCGCCGTGGGCCCCGTGTTGAGATAGAAGACGTCGTCGTCGACCGGGATTGCCGTACCGCCCGCGACGGCGGACAGGGTCGGCCACAACGGCGCCCCGGTGAGCGCCGAGGACTTGGCTCCGGCGTCCTGGACTCCGTAGAACAGCCAGTCGGCGTCGGCCCGGTCCAGCTGCTCGTTGCTGATGTCCTCCGAGGTCTCGTCGAACCGCTGGCTCTCCGGCCGTCCCAGTCCTGCGTCCTCGGCGATGCTGCCGGTGAACGACGGGACCCCGAAGACCCGCAGCCGGTCGCCGTTGAGCCGGAGGAAGGACACCGTGACCGGCCTGTCGAGACCCTTGCCCAGCTCCGCGGCGTCGGCGTGGAAGCCGTCGAGGATCGACCGGGCCCGCGCGGTTTTGCCCAGCCCGTCGGCGACGAGCAGGAAGTCCTGCTTCCAGTAGAGCCCGGTGCCCTGGGTGGCGATGGTGGGCGCGAGGGCGCTCAGCGCGCTGTAGAGGGCCTTGGCGTTCTTGCCCGCGATGTTCATCAGGATCAGATCGGGCTTGATATTGGCGATGGTCTCCAGATCGGGATCCACCCGCGACCCCACGTCGGCGACCTTCGCCAACTGCGCGGCGTACTGCGGGAAGTCGACGGTCAGATACCGGGGTACGAGATCCGCGCCGTCGCCCCGGGTCGAGCCGACGGGCACCGTACCGAGCGTGAGCAGCGCGTCGGCCTGGCCGGTGGAGATGACCACGACCCGCTTGGGCTCGGCCTTGATGGTGGTCCGGCCCTCGAAGTGGGCGACCGTACGCGGGAATTCGCCGTCCGGTCTGCCGCTACCCATGCCCTTGGGCACCGAGCGTGGCGCGGTATGGACCGACGTGTCGGCCGCCTTGGCGGGCCGGGTCGGTTCGGTGGCCGAGGAGCCGGCCGAGTCGGCGGAACAGCCGGTGAGCAGCAGGGCACCGGCCAGGACGACGCCGCTGACAGCACGGATGAGATGAAGATCACGGAAGCGGTACACGAGCGCTTAGCTTAGGCTTCCCTAAGTGTCGATGAGTAGGTATGGCAGCAATGCGATAGATCACATATCCGGAAGCGCGCACTCCGCACAGCCGGAGACGAAGCGGCCGGAGACGGGACAGCAGCAAGCCGAGCGCGAAGCGGAAGTGAAAGCCGGGCGCGGGCCTCAACGGCCGGGCGGCGCCCGGCTGTTCGTGGCGCTCCTGCTATGCCTCGGTGTCGTCGTACTGCTGGTCCTGGTCAGCCTGGGGGTCGGCGCGCGGAGCATCCCGCTGGGGACGGTGGCGCGTGTCCTGGTCCATGACGACGGAAGCCCGGAGGCCATCATCGTCCGGCGGCTGCGGATGCCCCGTACCGTCCTGGCGGTGGTCGTCGGCGCGGCGCTCGCCCTCGCCGGGGTCGTCATGCAGGCCATCACCCGTAACCCGCTCGCCGAACCGGGCCTTGTGGGGGTCAACGCCGGCGCGTCGTTCGCCGTGGTGATCGCGATCGCCGGATTCGGGGTCAGCGGCGCGTCCGGCTATGTCTGGTTCGCCTTCGCGGGCGCGGTTCTGGCCGCCCTGCTCGTGTACGCGCTGACCTCCGGTGCCACCCGCGGTCACCACCACACCCGGCTCGTGCTGGCGGGGGCCGCGCTGTCGGCGAGTCTGGGGGCCTGTACGGGCATCCTCACCATGTTCGACACGGAGGCCTTTGACTCGTACCGCTTCTGGGTGGTGGGCGCGCTGGAGAACCGCGGTACGGAGGCGCTCACCGCCGCCGTCCCCTTCATCGCCGCCGGAACGCTGATCGCGCTGGCGCTCGGCCCGGCCCTCAACGCCCTCGCGCTGGGCGACGAGACGGGCGCGGCGCTCGGGCTCCGGGTGAGCCGGGTCCGCGCGGCCGGCTTTCTCTCGATCATGCTGCTGTGCGGTGCCTCCACCGCGGCCGCGGGCCCGATCGCCTTTGTGGGCCTGGTCGTTCCGCATGTCCTGCGGCTGCTCATCGGTCCCGACATCCGTCGGCTGCTGGTCCTCTCGCTGCCGGGCGGTGCCGTGCTGCTCCTGGTCAGCGATGTCGCGGGACGGGTGATCGCGCCTCCGGGCGAGATCGAGGCCGGGATCGTCACCGCGTTCATCGGCGCCCCTGTGCTGCTGTGGCTCGTCGTACGGCGCCGGGAGGTGACCGCGTGAGCGCCCCGACGCGTGTGCTGCGGGTTCCGGGCGGGTTCACACTCCGCTGGTCGGCGCGGACCGCGGCCGTCATGACCGTACTGCTGCTGGCCTGTGCCGCCGTGTGGGTGTTCGCCATGTTCACCGGTACGTACCGGATCGGTACGGGCCGGATCCTGGACGTACTCGCGGGCGGCGGCTCCGGCACCGACCGGTTCATCGTCGTGGGTCAGCGGCTGCCACGTGTCTGTGCGGCACTGCTCGTCGGGGCGGCCCTCGGGCTGTCCGGCGCGCTGTTCCAGAGCCTGTCGCGCAATCCGCTCGGCAGCCCGGATGTCATCGGCTTCACCACCGGCTCCACCAGCGGCGCGCTCGTCGTCATCCTGGCGGGCGGCGGGGCGGGCGGCGCGGCCGGGATGGGTGTCGGCGCGGGCTCGGTGCTGGGCGGTCTGGTCACGGCGGCGGCCGTGTACGGATTCACCGCGTCGCGCGGGGTGTCCGGCAGCCGGCTGGTGCTGGCGGGTATCGCCGTCGGCGCCATGCTCGCGTCGGTCAACGACTTCCTGCTCACCCGGGCCGATCTGGAGTCGGCCGAGAGCGCGAAGGCCTGGACGTTCGGCAGCCTCAACGCCGTCTCCTGGCCGCAGGTCACCCCCTTGGCGCTGGCCCTGCCGCTTCTCGCGGTGGCGGCGCTGGTCCTGGGCCGGCCGCTGCGGCTGATGGAGATGGGGGACGACACCGCGGGCGCGCTGGGGGTGAATGTCACCCGGACCCGCGGGCTCGCGCTGCTGCTCGGTGCCGCGCTCGCCGGTACGGCCATCGCCGTCGCGGGCCCCATAGGTTTTCTCGCGCTGGCGGCGCCTCAGCTCGCCCGCCGGATCACCCGTTCGCCCGGCGCGCCGATCGGTTCGGCCCTGCTCACCGGAGCGCTCGTCCTGGCCTTGGCCGATCTGCTGGCCCAGCGTCTTCTCTCCCCGTTCCAGATCCCGGTGGGCCTGGTCACGGGGGCGCTCGGCGGTGTCTATCTGCTGTGGCTGCTGTCGAGGGAGCGGAAGCACGTACGCCCGTCGTGACCGGGGCACTTGGCCGGGCGTCAGGTCTTCCGGGCGAGGGTGCGGTACGGCGAAGCGTCCGGTCTCGGATTACGATGATCGCATGAGATGGCCACCGCGCGGCATGGCACGGCCCGCTCGGGTGCGTGCCCTTCTGCTGCTGGTGCTGACACTGGCGGCGGGAGTACTGGCCATGCACGGCCTGGCCCCGGTTCCTCCGGCGGCCTCGTCCGCCACCGCGCCGCCGGCCGCTCATGTCATGCCGGCCAGTGCGCACGACTGCGTACAGTCCGGCCATGAGGGCGGCGGGCATCTCGATCACGCGGACGGCCTGTGCGCGGCGGCCGGTACCAGTACCGGACCCGCGCTCTCCGCCCTGGCGGCCTCGGGCCTCCCCGCCGGTCTCGCCGATCCGGCCACCGACCCGCGGCAGGCACCCGGAGCCGCGCCGGACGGCCAGGACCCGCCCTCTCTGAGCGAACTCCAACTCCTGCGCATATAGGCCCGCTCCACGGCCGACCCCTGCTCTTCGGGCCGTTGGCCGACTCGGCATGCCTTCATCCGGCTTTATTCGTACCTCTCGCACAGGAGTTGCTTCACCATGACCTCATTCCGCACCCCCGCCCGCCGGGCCGCGGCCACCGCGGCCGTCACCGGCGCCGTACTGGCACTCGCCGCCTGCGGCAACGACACCGGCTCATCGGGACAGGCCGGCCACGGCAACGGCTCGTCGCACTCCGCTTCGGCCTCGGCCTCCGGTACGGCGGCGGCCCCGGGGTCCGCGTCGGCACCGGACACCGCCCACAACGCCGCGGACATCGCGTTCGCGCAGAGCATGATCCCGCACCACCGGCAGGCGGTCGAGATGGCCGATCTCGCCGCCACCCGCGGCTCCTCGGCGGAGGTCATGACACTCGCCGCCGAGATCAAGAAGGCGCAGGACCCGGAGATCAAGACCCTGTCCGGCTGGCTGAAGGGCTGGGGCGAACAGATTCCGGCCGAGGGCGCGGACCACGCCGGTCACGCCATGGCCGGGATGATGGGCGAGGACGACATGTCCACGCTGGAGTCGGCGTCAGGGGCGGAGTTCGACACCGCGTTCCTGAAGCTGATGGTCAAGCACCACGAAGGCGCGGTCACCATGTCGAAGACGGAGCAGTCCCAGGGCGCGAACCCGGCCGCCAAGGACCTGGCCGGCCGTATCGTCACCGCCCAGAGCGCCGAGATCACCCGTATGAACGGTCTCCTCGACCGGTAGCAAGTGTCGGCAGGTAGCAGGTAGCAGGTAGCACCAGCCTTGGGGCCGGGGGCCGCGCATCAGCTGCGGCTCCCGGCGCCGGGCCCGGATGCCTTCAGTGCGGTTACGCGCCGCGCTCGCCGGCCCAGATGCCCCGTACGTGACCCATATGACGTCGCATCAGTTCCTCCGCGCCGTCGGCGTCGCCCGCCTCGATCAGGTCGAGCAGTTCGGCGTGCTCGTGCGACGAGGGGACGAGCTGGTCATGGGCGGCCAGGATGCTGAGGCCGTAGATCCGCGACCGGGAGCGGAGGGAGCGGACCGTCTCGACCAGATAGCTGTTGCCCGTCAGGCCCAGCAGCGTGAGATGGAACTCCATGTCGATGGTGACATGCGCGATCAGGTCCTGGCGGCGGGCCGCGTCCTCGATACCGGCGGCCAGCGGGCGCAGCCGTTCGATGACCGCCGGATCGACCCCGGCCTCGGCGATCCTGCGCACGGTCGGGATCTCGATCAGGGCACGCAGATGGGTGATGTCGTCGAGGTCCTGCTCGGACAGCTCGGTGACCCGGAAGCCCTTGTTCCGTACGGCCTCGACCAGGCCCTCCCGTACGAGATCGAGCATCGCCTCGCGCACCGGCGTCGAGGACACACCGAACTGCTCGGCCAGACTGGGCGCCGAGTAGACCACACCGGGACGCAGCTGACCGGAGATCACCGCCGCGCGCAGCGTCTCGATGATCTCCTCGCGGAGATTGCGCCGGGCGCTGAACGAGGGCAGTACCGGTGTCATGGGGTCGCCCACGCTCATTTTCCGTCTCCTTCACTGATGGCCTCGCGCACCGCACTGGCCACGACCAGATCCTCCCACGCCATGCCGACGCTCTTGAAGAGCCGGGGGCGCCGGCCGTCCACGGCGACGGTGCCGTTGACCAGGTCGGCCAGTGGCACCAGGCCGTCCCGGCCGATGCTGCCGTCCGCCAGCTCCGGGATCAGGTCCCCCGCTTCCCGTACGGCCGCCGCGCGGGACTCGACGACGACCGTCGAGCGGCGGACCGTGGCCGGGTCGACCTCGCGGGCGTCCGGTTCGTGGGACCCGACGGCGATCACGGTGGCATGGGGCGGGAGCAGCGCGCCGTCGAAGAGCGGGGCCCTGGCGGTCGTACAGCACGCGACGAGGTCGGCGCCCGCGACATCCGCCGGCTCCCCCGGTCCGATGTCGAGCCCGGTGTCGTCGAGCCCGGTGTCCCGGCGCGCCGCCTCGATGAATTCCGCCGTACGGCCCGGCGTACGCCCCACCACGGTCACCCGGTCCAGCGGGCGGACGGCCCGCAGCGCGTCGAGATGACCACGGGCCTGGGGCCCTGTACCGAACAGCACCAGATGGCCCGCGCCGGGTTCCGCGAGGTGGTCGGCGGCGAGGGCCGAGACCGCGGCGGTACGTACGGTCGTCAGCGCGCCCCCGTCGAGCAGCGCGAGCGGGGTGAGGGTCGGGGCGTCCAGCAGCAGATACTGCCCCTGGATACGGGGCCGCCCCGCCGCCGGGTTGGCCGGGGCGACGGTGGCGATCTTGACCCCCGCGTACCGCCGCTGGTGGGCGGGCATCAGGAGGAGCTGACCGTACGCCACGGGCACGACCGTACGGGGCGGATCGGACTCGGGGTCCAGCCCGCCCCGTAGCGCGCGCCGCAGCGCCTCGACCGCCGCCGCCATCGGCATGGCACGGAGGACGTCGGCGGCGCCGAGGAGCCGGGGCGCGGTCGTGGCCGTAACAGCCTTTGCGGTGCTCACAGTTCGAAGCCCTCGGGGAAGGGATCGTCGGGGTCGTAGTGGTACTGCGCGGTGCCGGTGATCCAGGCGCGGCCGGTGATGAGGGGTGTCACGGTGGTGAGCGCGCCGCCGGATCCGCCCTGCCCGTCGGCCTGTGCGCCAGCCCGTCCACCGAGTTGGCCCTGCTCGACGAGGCGGCCCGTGAAGTGCGTCCCGATGAACGACTCGTTGTCGAAGTCGGTGTCCAGGGCCAGTTCGCCGCGCGCGTGGAGCTGGGCCATCCGGGCACTCGTACCCGTACCGCACGGCGAGCGGTCGAACCAGCCGGGGTGGATGACCATCGCGTGCCGCGAATGCCGGGCGTCCGAGCCGGGGGCGGCCAGATAGACATGGTGGCAGCCGCTGATCTCGGGGTTGCCCGGGTGGACGGGGCGGTCCTGCTCGTTGATGGCGGCCATGATCGCCAGACCGGCGTCGAGCAGGCGCTGTTTCTCGGCCCGTTCGAAGGGGATGCCCAGCTTCTCCAGGGCGACGATGGCGTAGAAGTTGCCGCCGAAGGCCATGTCGTACGGGATGTCGCCCCAGGGCCCCACCCGTACCGTGCGGTCGAGACCGAGCGCGAACGACGGCACATTGCGCAGGGTGACCGCCTTCGCGGCCCCGCCCTCGACCCGTACCTCGGCGACGACCAGTCCGGCCGGGGTGTCGAGACGGATGGTGGTGACCGGTTCGACGACCTCGACCATGCCGGTCTCGACGAGGACGGTGGCGACCCCGATCGTGCCGTGACCGCACATCGGGAGACAGCCGGAGGTCTCGATGAAGAGCACGCCGTAGTCGGCGTCGGGGCGGGTCGGCGGCTGGAGGATGGCGCCGCTCATCGCCGAGTGGCCGCGGGGCTCGTTCATCAGGAACTTCCTGATGTGGTCGAGGTGTTCGACGAAGTACCGGCGGCGGTCGAACATGGTGGCGCCCGGTACGACTCCGACGCCGCCGGTGATCACCCTGGTGGGCATCCCCTCGGTGTGGGAGTCGACCGCGTGGAAGACTCTGCTGCTGCGCATGCGTGTTACCCGAGCCCTTCCGCGAGTGCCTTCTCGGTGGCCCGCCGCACGAGTTCCTCGTGCTCGGGGGTCAGCGGTACGCGCGGCTGGCGGCACGGGCCGCCGTACCGGCCGGCGAGATCCATGCTGAGCTTGATCGCCTGTACGAACTCCGTCCGCGAATCCCAGCGCAGCAGCGGGTGCAGCGTCCGGTAGAGGGGCAGCGCGGTCTCCAGATCGCCGGACGAGGCAGCCCGCCAGAGCGCGACCGAGGCGCGCGGGAAGGCGTTGGGGTAGCCGGACACCCAGCCGGGGGAACCGGCGACGGCCAGTTCCAGCGCGACATCGTCGGCGCCGCACAGGACATCGAGACCGGGGGCCAGTTCGGCGATCCGGTACGGGCGCCGGACATCGCCGGAGAACTCCTTGACCGCGACGATCAGCCCTTCGGCGTGCAGTTCGGCCAGCAGTTCCGGGACGAGGTCGACCTTGGTGTCGAAGGGGTTGTTGTACGCGACGACCGGCAGGCCCGCCTTGGCCACCTCGCGGTAGTGGGAGATCACGGCGCGCTCGTCGGCGCGGTAGGCGTTGGGCGGCAGGAGCATCACGGCGTGGGCGCCGGCCTCGCGGGCCTGCTCGGCCCAGCGGCGGGCTTCGTCGGCGCCGTAGGCGGCCACGCCGGGCATGACGGTGAAGGGGTACGGCGCGGTGCCGGCCGGGGCTGCCGCTTCGGCAGCCCGGGAGGCCTGGCGGGCCGCTTCGACCGCCGTGGTCACCACACGGGAGCGCTCCTGGGGCGAGAGGGTCTGGTACTCGCCGAGCGAACCGTTCGGTGTGACGCCGTCACAGCCGTTCTCCGCGAGCCAGGCGACATGCGCGGCGAAGCCGTCGAAGTCGACATCGAGCCGGCCTCCCGCCCGCTCGCGGAGGGGCAACGCCGTCGCGACCAATACGCCGTGCCACGGCTGCGCGCGCACGCCCGTGCCCATGCTCATGCGACCTCCATGGTTCCCGTTCCGGTGTCCGGGAGCCCCCGGGCGTGTGCAGTGTGACATTCCACTGAAGCTGCGTGCAATACGGCATGTGACATTCTATTGACCGGATTTCTGGTCCGAGGTGGAGTCGTCGGGGATGGGAGCGGGGGCGGGGTCAGGCTCGGGGGCGGGCGCGTCAACGTCGGGGGCGGTGTCGAGGCCGGGCTCGGGGTCGTCGGTGCCGAGGCCTGCTGCGAGCGTGCCGAGCGTCAGCGGCTGCGCGACAGGCCGGCCCGCCATGGAACGCAGATCGTCCTCGGTCGGCGCGCGCCCGGTGCGCGCGGCGACCAGACAGCCGACGGCGTAACCGCAGACCCGCCCCTGGCAGAGCCCCATACCGGGACGTGCGTACAGCTTGACCCCGCGGGCATCGGTCGCGCCCAGTTCCTCGACCGCCTCGGTGACCGCCTCCGAGGTCACCTCCTCGCACCGGCACACCAGGGTGTCCGTGTCCAGCCATGTCGTCCATCCCGGCCGTACCGGATACGCCTCGTGCAGGGCGGTGGCGAACCCCCGCTGCGCCGCGCGCCGCCGCGTCAGCCGCCGTACCACCGCCCGGCTCGGGGCCGCGCCGGTCGTGACGAAGGCGGCGTGCAGCCCGGCGAGTTCGCCCTCGGTCACGGACAGGGCCGCTCCCCCGACCCCGCAGACCTCGCCCGCCAGATAGACACCGGGAACGGTACTGAGCTGCCGTCCGTCGGCGGTGGCCACCAGGCTGCCGTCGAGATCGCGGTGGGTGGCACAGCCGAGCTGGAGCGCGATCTCGGTCTGGGGTGTGAAGCCGTAGCCGACGGCGAGGGTGTCGCAGTCGATACGGCGCCAGCTGCCCGGCATGACGCGCCACCCCGCGTCGAGGCGTGCGACCGTCGCTCCGGTGACCTCGCCGTCCCCGTGGGCGGCGATCACGGCCGTACGGGTCCGGTACGGAACCCGGTGACGCAGCAGGGTGCGCAGGAAGTCCGCGCCCTCGGCGAGTTTCGCGGGGTTTCGGGCTACCGCGAAGGGATGGCGCCCGAGCCCGGCGGGCAGCCCGGCCTCGAAGACCCCGACCACCCGCGCCCCCGCCTCGGCCAGGCCCGCGGCGACGGCGAGCAGGAAGGGCCCGGTACCGGTGACCGCGATCCGCTGCCCGGCCACAACGCCCTGCCCCTTCAGCAGGGCCTGCACCCCGCCCGCCGTGAAAACACCGGGCAGGGTCCAGCCGGGGAAGGGCAGTTGACGGTCGTACGCACCGGTCGCGACGACGACCGTACGGCTGCGCAGGACACGCCCGGCCGGGCTGCCGGCTGTGTGCGTGGCAGCCATGTGGTCACGACCTGTGTGGTCGAGATCTGTGTGGTCAGGGCCTGTGTGGTCGGGAGCTGTGTGGTCAGGGCCTGTGTGGTCGGGAGCTATGTGGCCGCCGACCGTGTGGGCGGGGGCCGTGTGCGTACGGACCATATGCGCAGAGCCGGTATGGGCCGGGACCATATGGGTGCGGAAGCCATCGGCCGTCCGCTCGGCATGCCAGACCGAGTGCCCCGCCAGGTAGTCGATCCTGTCCGCATGAGCGGTCAGCCCGTACCGCAGCCGCTGGAAGGCCGTCCCGCCGTGCCCCGGCGCGCCCTCGTCGCCCGCGCGGTGCCGCCAGTACTGGCCGCCCGGCCGTGGCCCGGCGTCCACCAGCGCCACCCGCGCGCCCGCTGCCGCGGCCGTGACGGCCGCCGCGAGACCGGCCGGTCCCGCGCCCAGGACAGCGAGATCGTATGGAGTGTCAGCACGCGAGATCGTCATGGCCCGCTCCTTCCTGTGTCTGTACGACATCTCCGGGGGCGGCTTCGACCAGACAGGCCCGGTTGTTGGGGCGGCCGTTGACGACGACCAGACAGTCGAAGCAGATCCCGATCCCGCAGAACACCCCGCGCGGCGCGGCCCCGACCCGGGTGCGGCGCCACGAGCGGCGCCCGGCGGCGATGAGGGCGGCACCGATGGTCTGGCCGGCTTCGGCGGAGACCGTCTCGCCGTCGAAGCGGAACTGGCAGGCCGCTTCAGGCTCTTCGGCACCCGGGCCGGAGGCCGAGCCAACACCCTTGTGCGGACCGGGATTTGTGTCCGGGCTCATGCGGCGGCCTCCTCGAACCGGTCCGGGCGGAAGGGCGTGAGGTCCAGATCCGGTTCCGCCCCCGTGATGACCTGCGCGATGAGCCGCCCCGTACCGGTGGACAGCCCGATCCCCGCGCCCTCGTGCCCGCCCGCGTGCAGAAGACCGGGGGCGCGCGGGTCGGCACCGATCACCGGAAGATGGTCCGGGCAGTACGGCCGGAATCCCAAGTAGCTGCGGAGCAGCGTCACTTCGGCGAGAAACGGAAAGACGGCGATGGCCTGCGCGGCCAGCTTGCGCAGCACCGGCAGCGACATCGAGCGGTCGAAACCCACCCGTTCACGGCTGGCCCCGATCAGCACGGTGCCCGCCCGGGTGCCCTCGACCACCACCGAGGTCTCCAGGCCCGCGTTTCCGCTCGCCACATTGGCGACGTACTCGGCGGTGTACACCTTGTGCCGGATCACCCGGGGCAGTGGCTCGGTGACCAGGATGAAGCCCCGGCGGGGCAGCACCGGAACCGGCGCCCCCGCCAGCCCGGCCGTCTGCCCGCTCCAGGTCCCCGTGGCATTGACGACGGAGCCGGCATGGATGACGGGCGCCGAGGACGAATTCGTACGGACACCACAGACGGCGCCGCGGCCGTCCCGTACGAATCCGGTGACCTCGGTGCCCGGCAGTACAGTCGCTCCCCGGGCGCGGGCCTCCCGTAGCAGCCGCGCCGCCGCGAGCATGGGCTGGACCTGGCTGTCCTGCGGGTAGTACGCGCCCGAGACCACATCCCGGGTGATGTTGGGCTCCCGTTCGATGACTTCGGCGGCGGAGATGTCGACGGCGTCGATCCCGGCCGCGCGCTGAACGGCGGTGAGTTTCCGGAGTCCGTCGGCGGTCGGCTCCGCGGCGGCCACCACGACGCCGCCCTTCGCCTGGTACTCAAGCCGCTCCGCCCCCACCGCCTCGGCGGCCTCCCGCCACAGCCGCGAGGAGAGCAGGGCGAGATCGAGTTCGGGCCCCGGCTCCTTGTCGGAGAGCAGGATGTTGCCCTCGCAGGCGGCGGTCGTACCGCTCGCGATCGCGCCCCGCTCGACGACGGTGACGCGCAGGCCCGCCAGCGAACAGTAGTAAGCACAGGCGGCACCGACCATGCCCGCCCCGATGACAAGGACATCGGGAGATCGATCCGAGGTGTTCATGGCAGTACAATGTCACGCTGCAATGTCGCGCACCATACCCAGATCCTTCCGCCGGAGCGTCCCGCCCGCTCACGGCTCGGCGCCACTGCTCCCCAGCAGCTCCCTCCGTAACGCCAACTCGATTTCGTTCAGCGGGACTTCGGGGCAGAGCCGCTCGGGGTGACCACGAACCGGCCCGGTCAGCGGCCGGGAGTCCGGCCGGGGCGGCTGGGCCGAGGGGGGAATGTAGACCCAGATCCGACCGTAGGCGATCATCCACTTCCCCGTGGAGGACACAAGGGAGCGCAGGAGCCGGGCAAGACGGAGGCACATGCCCGAAGGATGGCGCAGCCCGCTGGAGTCGGACCCGAACGATCGCTGTAATTTTTCGGCCAATCAGCGTACGCATACGGTCTGCCTGCTGTACGGAAAGGTCGAGTGTGGCGATCGAACAGGTTTACGCATCGGCCGCGGCGCGACCCGGTCCGGCGCGGAAGCTTTCGGTCGTCGAGTAGCGAATTCGGTCACGGCGCGGTTCTGTGCAGAGAGAGCTGTGCGTATCGAAGCTGTCGTATCGAAGAGGCCCGAGCCGAGGCGGCCGGAATCAAGGAGGCCGGAATGAATCGACTGGTCGAAGGAGCGTTCAAAGGGGCCGCGGCCGGGGCCGCGGGCACCACGGCTCTGAACGTCGTCGGGTATCTCGACATGGTCGTACGGGCGCGGCCGGCCAGCACCACCCCCGAAGGCACCGTGGTACGCCTCTCGCAGATACTGCGGTTGCCCATTCCCGGCTCGGCGTCGGCGCGGGCCAACCGTATCGCCGGTCTCGCGCCCCTCACCGGCATCGTCGCGGGCCTCGCGGTGGGTGCACTGCTCGGGACAGCCCGCTCGGCGGGCTGGCGGGCGGGGCCGCTGACCGATGGCGCCGGGACCACGCTGGCGGCCCTGATCGGCACGAACGGCCCCATGACGGTGCTGGGAGTCACCGACCCCCGCACCTGGTCTGCGCTGGACTGGGTGTCCGACGTCGTGCCCCATCTGGCCTACGCGGCGGTGACCGTCGCGATCCTGGAGGGCCTAGACAGCCGCTCCGTGAGCCCGGCTCAGCGGGGAGGCCGTTCGGCGGGCTGCCGGAACCCCCGTTCCCGTGCGACAGAAGTGACGAGAGCCACGGTCAGGAAGGCGACGGGCAGGACCGGCGCGAAAAGCCGTGCGTCGGTGACCAGATAGCCGCTCCACGCGGCGCCGATGGGCAACGTCAGGATCAGAAGCGCGGTTTTCCACCGCAGCCTCCGCTTGGTGGCGAGTTCCGCCAGGACTCCGGTGAGCGTGCCGGTCAGATACGTGGTCGATACGTTGGGGGCTCCCGCGACCCGTACCACCGCGCTCTGACAGCCCATGGCGAAGGCCGCCGCCACCAGCAGCCCGATCCGTGTCCCCGGGCCGGGCCGCCCGGAGACCGCCATCCAGCAGGCGAGGACTCCGCACAGCACCAACAGCTCGACGGCCAGGGCGGTTTGATGGGCCCCGTATCCCAGCGGGCCCCGCTTCGCCACGGCGATCCGGGTACCGGCGAGGGCGCCGCAGACATATCCGCCGAAGGCCATCAGGGCGTGTGCCGCGAGGGAGAGGTCCTGCGAGCCCACGGCCAGTCCGAGCAGTGCCATGTTGGCGGTCATGACGCTGGTGAACACTCCGCCGAGCGCGAGAAAGCTGATCGCGTCCACCGACCCGGTCGTCAGGGTCAGCGCGAACACGACCCAGGACGAACCGAGCCGGTCCGTTGCCGCCGGGCGCGAGGTGCCGTCCTGGCCGGACGGCTGATCAGGGGAGGATGGAGTCGACATAGCCGCCGTCGGCTCGTACGGCGGCTCCTGTTGTGGCGGATGCCTGCTCGGAGCTGAGATAGACGACCGTGTTCGCGATTTCTTCGGGCTCGATCAGCCGCCCCAGCAGGGACTGGGGCCGGTGTTCGCGCATAAAGGTGCGCTGCGCCTCGTCCCAGGGCAGGGACCGGTTCACCAACTGGTAGACGAAGTCCTCGACACCGCCCGTGTGCGTGGCGCCGACGATGACCGAGTTCACGGTGACGCCGGTGCCCGCGCATGCCTTGGCGAATCCCCTGCCGACCGCCAGCAGCGCTGTCTTGGTCATGCCGTAGTGGATCATCTCCGCGGGGATCGCCACGGCCGCGTCACTGGCGATGTACTGGACGCGGCCCCAGCCCCGGTCCATCATCCCGGGCAGATAGGCGCGGGTGAGCCGGATGGAGGACAGGACGTTCACCTCGAAGTAGCGCCGCCACTCGTCGTCAGTGATCTCCAGTGCCGGACGGGCTTCGAAGATCCCGAGATTGTTGATGAGAATGTCGGCGTCCGCCAGCAGCTCCAGCGCGCGGGCCGCGCCCTCCTCCGTACCGAGGTCCGCCACCACCGGCACGAGACGCGCGTGCGGAGCCTCCTTCTCCAGACGCGCCACAGCCTCCTCCACATGCGAAGAGTCCCGTCCGTTGACGCCGACCCGCGCGCCCGCCCGGGCGAGCCCCGCAGCGATCGCGGCGCCGATGCCCTGTGTCGATCCGGTGACAAGGGCGGTACGGCCCTCAAGGTTCAGCTCCATCAGCGCACTCCCAGTCCGGCCGGCTGTCTCCCCCTCCAGTCCGATCATCAAGGAGCCGCGCCGCCCCCGCAGCGGGTGAGGGGCCGACCGGACCCGGCAGATACCGCAAGCCGTGCGCGACAACCGGCGCGACGGAGTCCCGCGGCGGGCAGTGATCCGCCGCGGGACTCCGACCGGTACGGGTGTGACGCCGGAGCGGGATTACTCCTGGATCTGGATGGCCAGGGCCGGGCAGACCGCCGCCGCGTGGCGGGTGTCGGCGGCCTGGTCCGGGTTCGGCTCGGAGGTGAGGAGGACCGCGATGCCGTCCTCGTCACGCTGGTCGAACACGTCCGCGGCGGCGACCACGCACTGTCCGGATGCTACGCACTTGTCCTGATCGAGGGTGACCTTCACGATATCTCCTTTGACAGCGCTGTTCGTCGGGCTGAGAGGTCGAGGGGCTGGGGGTTACGGAGCGGGGGTCGGTGCCGGGGCCGGGCCCGGCCGGTCGCCGGGGTCACCAGGTGACGGGCAGCTCGTACACCCCGTACACGACACCGTCGTGCTTGAACGGGATCTGTTCGAGGCCGGCCGCCAGTCGCAGGCCGGGGATGCGCTTGTACAGGGTGCTGTAGACGACCTGGAGCTCCAGCCGGGCCAGCGGCTGGCCCAGGCACTGGTGCACGCCGAATCCGAAGGCCACGTGGTGGCGGGCGTCGCGCCGGAGGTCGAGGCGGTCGGGGTCCGGGAAGGCCTCGGGGTCGCGGTTGGCGATGTCGGTGGCCAGGACCAGCCCCTCGCCGGCGCGGATGCGCTGTCCGGCGATGTCGATGTCTTCGAGGGCGACCCGGCGCCGGCCGTTGTGGACGATGTTGAGGTAGCGCAGCAGCTCTTCCACGGCCGAGGCGACCAGCTTGGGATCGTCCGTGTCACGCAGGAGCGCGAGCTGGTCGGGGTGTTCGAGCAGGGCGAGCGTACCGAGCGCGATCATGTTCGCGGTGGTCTCATGTCCGGCGATCAGCAGCAGCACGCCCATCTGGGCCGCTTCCTGCCGGGTCAGCTCCCCGGCCTTCACCCGCTCGGTCAGCCCGGACAGCAGGTCGTCGGCGGGCGCGGCGAGCTTCTCGCCCATGAGGCCGTCCAGATAGTCGCCCAGCGCGCGCATGGCGCCGGCCCGCTCCTCTGGGGCGGCGTCGCGCTTGATGACGACCTTGCTGTTGTCCTGGAAGAAGTCGTGGTCGCTGTAGGGCACTCCGAGCAGTTCACAGATCACCAGCGAGGGCACCGGCAGGGCGAACGCGTCGACCAGGTCGACCGGTTTCGGACCGGCCAGCATGCCGTCGATCAGGTCGTCGACGATCTTCTGGATGGCCGGTCGCAGCGCCGCCACGCGTTTGATGGCGAAGGGCGCGGTCACCATGCGCCGCATCGTGGCGTGTTTGGGGTCGTCCATCAGGATGAAGCTGCCGGACCCGGACTGACTGCCGGGGGCGACCGCTGTCTGGAGCGGGTAGCCGGGCCGGGTGATGTCCGCGCTGACCCGCGGGTCGGCGAGCAGGGCCCGCTGCTCGGCGTACCGCGTCACCATCCATGGCGTACTGCCGTCCCACAGACGGACCTTGGCGAGCGGGGCCTCCTTCTGCTTGGCGATCGCGGTCGGAGGCGGGTCGAAGGGGCAGCCCGCCGCCCTGGACATGGGGAAATCCGGAATGTCGGCCGGGAGTTCGCCGGCCGTGGGGACCGTGCTGGTCATCGTGTACTCCAAGGGGGGTGTGTTGTGTTGCGGTGTTCTCTTGTGGTGTTCTCGCGGTCGGATGGTGGTGCGGGGGTACGCCCGGCCGGGCCCGGTTCGGTGGGCCGGAGCGGGCAGCCGCGCCGCGGGGAGTGTCAGCGCGGCGCGGACGGCTGGGAGTGTCAGCGCGGCGCGTGCGCGGAGCCGGACACGGCGAGCGCGTCGGCGACCTCTTGGCGGCGTACGCGCGCCTGCTTGGGCATGTTCCAGCCGAGCACGCCGGTGACCTTGCCGTCGCGTCTGTAGCGCGCGACGAATCGCCCGGCCTCCGGGTCGCCGTCGACGACGGTCACTTCGGCGTCGGCGGGGAGCACGCCGTACACCTGGATCCTGGTGCCGAACTGGTCGGTCCAGAAGTACGGCACGGGGGTGTACGGCCGGTCGTCGCCGAGGATGTTGGCCGCGACGGCGACGGCCTGTTCGGTGGCGTTGGTACGGTTCTCCAGCCGCAGCAGCGCGTCGAGCCGGTCGTGGTGCCACCGTGCGACGTCCCCGACGGCGTAGATCCCGTCGGCGGCCCGGCAACGGGAGTCGCACACCAGGCCGTTGTCCACCGGCAGACCGCTGTCGCGGAGCCATCCGGTGACCGGGTCGCCTCCGATCGCGACCACGACCAGGTCGGCCGGCAGCACCTCGCCGGTGTCCAGGCCCACCCCGGTGACCGTGCCCCGGGCGCCGGTCAGTTCTCGTACGCCCGTTCCCAGCCGGAGCCGTACCCCGTGCTCGGTGTGGAGTCGGGCGAGCAGGCCCGCGGCCGGCCGGCCGAGCTGGCTCGCCATGGGCGCCTGCTGAGGGCCCGCGAGAGTGACGTCCAGGCCCATGGTCCGGGCGGTGGCGGCGACTTCGGCGCCGAGCACTCCGTCCCCGACGACCACGAGCCGTGCGGACCGCAGCAGGCCGGCGCGCAGCGCGAGCGCGTCGTCGAGGGTGCGCAGCACATGGACCCCGGCCAGACCGGCCTGCCCGGGAAGGGTTCTGGGGCTCGTCCCGGTGGCTATGACAACGGTGCCGGCGCGCAGTGTGCGTCCGGACGCGGTGTGTACGGCGCGTGCCGGTGTGTCCATACCGACGGCCGGGTCACCGAGGACGAACTCGGCGTCCAGTGCCTCCAGTACGTCTCGCGGCCGCAGCAGCGCCCGGTCCGGGTCCCAGGCGCCGGAGAGGACCTGCTTGGACAACGGCGGCCGGTCGTAAGGGAGATGGGGCTCCGCTCCCAGTACGGTCACCGCGCCCGGGTAGCCGCCCCGCCGCAGCGCTTCCACCGTGGCGAGTCCCGCGGCGGACGCGCCGACCACAAGGACACCGGCGGGGGCGCTCACGCCCCCTCGCTCAGCGAGATCGCGGCGGCCGGACACACACCGGCGGCCTCACGGACGACGGTGTGCAGCGGCTCCGGCGGGGTCGCGTCGAGCAGCACCACAACGCCGTCCTCGTCGCGCTGGTCGAACACGTCCGGGGCGAGCAGTACACACTGGCCCGCGCCGCAGCACATGGCCTCGTCCACCGCTACCTTCATCACCTTCATCGTCGGCACTCCTGCGGTTCACGTAATTGCATGGGGGGGGTGTTCCTTCGTCAGGCGCGTGAGACGGGGGCCAGCAGCAACGCGACGATCGCGTCGACCAGGCCGGAACCCGCGTCGCGCCAACTGGATCGTGGGGTGGGGGTGCCCTGGGCGAGCGCGCGCTCCCGCTCGGCGCACATGTGCACCATGAGCTGGCGGGCCATGTCATTGCGCTCGGCCCGCACATCGGCGGGCAGGCCGGCCAGGCACCGGTCGAGTCCGTCGGCGATCCGGTGCAGCGAGGGCGAGGTGAGCGATTCCTGGATCATGATGTCGCGCAGGGCCGGGTCGGTCATCACCTGCGCGCCGAACCGGGCGTACCACGTGGGAGTGCCCAGCGCGTCGAGATATTCGGTGACCGGGCGCACCAGACAGGCCACCCAGTCCCGGGTGTCGGAGGAATCGCCGGCCTCCGTGACCATCCGCAGGCGCAGCCGCTCTATCCCCTCGTTGTGTTTGTGCGCGATCGCCCGTACGAGATCCGCCTTGGTACCGAAGTGGTAGCCGACCGCGGCATTGTTGCCCTGTCCCGCGGCTTCGCTCACTTGGCGATTGGAAACAGCGAATACCCCGTCTTCCGCGAACAGCCGCTCCGCCGCGGTGAGGATCAGCTCACGCGTCGCGTCGGCCCGGGCCGTACGGACGGACCTGCCCGTCATGGTCACCACCGCACCGGCAGTTCGCGGAGTCCGCCGACGACGAGGCCCTCCACGCGGCGCAGGTCCCGCGCCGGTACGGCCAGCTCCAGCGAGGGAAGCCGGCGCAGCAGTACCGAGAGAACCGCCTGGAGTTCGGTACGGGCCAGCGCCTGCCCGAGGCAGGAGTGCGCCCCGACACCGAAGGCGAGATGCGGATTCGGGCTCCGGCCGAGGTCCATCTCCCCGGCGCCGTCGAACGCGTCCTCGTCGCGGTTGGCCGCGGCCATGCTGCACACCACGGTTGTGCCCAGCGGCAGCACGGCTCCGCCGACCTCGACCTCCTGGTCGAGATAGCGCGGCATGCCGAACCCGGGGTTCGCGTCGTACCGCAGTGCCTCCTCGACCGCGGAGCGCACGAGCGAGCGGTCCTCGACCAGTCGCTCCCAGCGCCGCCGGTCCGCCAGCAGCATGCCGGTCATCTTCCCGATCATGTTCGCCGTCGTCTCGTGCCCGGCAACCAGCAGCCCCTGGCCGGTGCCCACCAGCTCCGCGTCGGTCAGACCGCCGCCGTCGGCGTCCGTACCGGCAATCAGCTCGCTGAGCAGGTCTTCGCCCGGCTCGGCCCGCCTGGCCGCGACCTGACCGGCCATGTACGCGACGAATTCCCGCTGCGCCGCGTCGATCTCAGCCTGGGTGTACCGGGTCAGATTGAGCAACGTGTCGGACCAGTGGGCGAACTTGTCGCGGTCCGAGTCCGGGACACCGAGCAGATCGCAGATCACCCACACCGGCAGCGGGAAGCCGAGGCTCGCCTTCAGATCCGCCGGATGGCCGCGCTCCACCATCTCGTCGATGAGCCGGTCGGCCATCTCCTCGATGCCCGGCCGCAGCGCCGCCATCCGCTTGGCCGTGAACCACCGGCCGACCATCCGGCGCCACCGCTGATGCCCCTCGCCGCCCTGGGGAAGCGTGTTCGCCATGGAGCCGTTGAACACCCCGCCCGACTCATTGGCGGAAACTCTCGCGGCGCCGGCGGCGCTGAGCTGCCGGGTGAACCGCGGGTCGGACAGCACTTGCTTCACATCGTCGTAGCGGGTCAGCAGCGAGGCCTCGTCGCCACTGGGCAGCTTCACCCGGGCGACCGGGCACCGGCCCCGCAACCGCTCCCACTCCGCCGGGGGCTCCAGCGCGTCCGCGCTGGAGATCGGATAGCTCAGCACCTGATCGCTCTCGCTGTGGCTCATCGCGTGTCTCCTCGAAGCTGGTTTTGCGTCGAAGCTGGATTTGCGCTTGTGATCAGTTAACTGCGGCCATAGAGGTAAAGCAAGCGACTGACTTAATTTCGCCCCCTGGGTATCCGCTGCCCGGACGGAGGCGGCCCTTGTCCCGCCGGAGAAGCTCAGCTCCGGGCGAGGTCCGAAGCCTCCTGCTGGGCAGGGGATACGGCCGTACGCTCCCCCAGGGGCGCCTTGCGGCCGGGGATGGCGAGGGTGATGGCGGCCGCGACCAGCGCGACCCCTCCGCCGATGAGCATGCCCGTACGGAACCCGTCCTCGGAGGCGATCTCGTACCCGCCCATCCGTACGGTCATCTGCGCCAGGACGACACCGACGACGGCGGCCGAGACCGAGGTGCCCACAGAGCGCATGAGCGCGTTGAAGCCATTGGCGGCCGCCGTCTCGGACTGGGGTACGGCGGACATGATGAGCGCAGGCATGGCGCCGTACGCCAGGGCGACCCCCGTACTGCCGATGCAGACGACGATCATCAGGCCCCAGGCCTCGCCCATCAGGAACAGGGACGAGATGTAGCCGGCGGCGATGACCAGGGAGCCGACGAACAGGGTGACCTTGGGGCCACGGGCCGCGGAGAGCTTCGCGCCCACCGGGGAGAGGGCCATCATGAACAGGCCTCCGGGCATCATCCACAGGCCGGCGGCGAGCATCGACTGCCCGAGACCGTAGCCGGTGGCCTCGGGGAGCTGGAGCAGCTGCGGCACGATGAGCGACTGGGCGTACATCGAGAAGCCGACGACGACCGAGGCGAGGTTCGTCAGCAGGACCTGGCGCCTGGCCGTGACCCTCAGGTCGACGAGGGGGTCGGTGACGCGCAGCTCCCAGCGGCCCCAGAGCAGCAGCAGGACGACGCCCGCGGCGGACAGGCCGAGCGTGGTGCCGCTCGTCCAGCCCCAGTCGGCGCCCTTGGAGACCGTCAGGAGCAGGCACAGCAGCCCGGATCCCAAGCCGGCCGCGCCCACGTAGTCGAAGCCGCCCCGCCCGGTGGGCTCGATACGCGGTACGACCCGCCAGATCAGCGCGCCGATCACGGCACCGAGGCCGGCCGAGCCCCAGAACAGGACGCGCCAGCTCATGTTCTCGGCCACGGCGGCGGCGATCGGCAGACCGAGCGCCCCGCCGATCCCCAGGGAGGCGCTGATGAGGGCGATGGAGGAGCCCACCCGCTCGGCCGGCACGACATCACGTACGGCGCTGATGCCCAGCGGCACGATGCCCATACCCATGCCCTGGAGGGCCCGTCCGATCACCATGGGGGCGAGCGAGTCGGCCAGGGCGCAGATCACCGAGCCCGCCACCAGGGGCAGGATCGAGATGAGCAGCATGCGCCGCTTGCCGAACATGTCGCCGAGCCGGCCCATGACCGGGGTGCAGATCGCCCCCGCCAGCAGGGTGGCGATCACCGCCCAGGACGCGTTCGAGGCGGTGGTGTGCAGGATCTGGGGCAGCTCGCCGACGAGGGGCACCACCAAGGTCTGCATCAGGGCGGCGACGATTCCGGCGCACGCCAGCACGACGACGGTCCCCCCGGAATGCGGACCGGGGCCGGCCTGAGCGCTGGGCCCGGCCTGTGCACTGGGGCTGGGGCCGGACTGTTGGGCGTTCACGTTGTCTCCTCCATGGCGGAACCTCGGACTGGCGTGTGCATCATGCAAACGATGAGCATCGTACACGCGATATGCATCATGCACATCCGGTGGTATACAAGGGGAAAGGCCCGGCAAAGAAACGATGAAGGAGGGTCACCGTGACGGATGAGACGGATGAGGGAGGGCCACCGTGACGACGGAAAACCGACGACGGCTGGAGCGCGAGCTGATGCTCCTGGCACGTCACTCCGTCACGTCACCCCGGGGCAAGCGCGGCGGCGGTCTGATGGACCGCAGCGCGTATCTGCTGCTCAGCAGGATCGAGTTGGACGGCCCGATGTCGGTCGCGGAGCTGTCGGAGGCCTTCGGGCTCGGCGTGTCGACGCTCAACCGGCAGACGTCGGCGATGCTGCGGGCCGGCCTGGTCGACCGGGTACCGGATCCCGACGGCGGTATCGCGCGCAAGTTCCGTATCACGCCGGTCGGCCGGGACCGGCTGCACAAGGAACGCGATGTCGTGGTCAACGGACTCGGGCGCGTACTGGAACACTGGACCCCCGAAGAGATCGACGCCTTCACGGGCGCGCTGGAGCGGTTCAACTCCGACGTGGAACGTTATGTGGGCCGCCCCTGGCCACGCCCTTGCGAGGACGCGTCGCCGGAGGCCGCGGCGTCCGCGAGGACGGAGTAGCCGGAGCCGTCGAGGGCCCGTCCGCCTGTGCGGACGTACCGCCCGCGGCGGGTGCTTCGTTCCCGGCTGGACGGTTTTCGGCCTTATTTCCCCCGGACCGCCGGAATACCGCCGGAGGGCGACACCTCAAGCCTATGCTTCTACAGCGGTGTAGATAGAACGAGGGGTCGCGGTCCGGCGCGGTACGCGGGATTCCGGAGCGCACCGGTCCGCGACCCAGCGGCGTCACGTAACAGGGAACACGTAACAGAGAAGGAGTGAACGCCACGATGGTGTTCAAGCGGCTGCTCGGCTCACTCGGCGTGGGTGGCCCGGCGGTGGACACGGTCCTCGACGCGGACGCGGCGGTGCCCGGCGGCGCGCTGACCGGGCAGGTCCATATCAAGGGCGGCAGCGCCGACTTCACGGTCGAGCACATCACCCTGGAGCTTGTGGCCCGGGTCGAGGTCGAGCACGACGGCGGGGAGTCGGACGGGACGGTCGTCTTCGAGCGGTTCGGCGTCGGCGGCAACTTCCGTCTCGCCGAGGACGAGCGGCTCAGCATCCCGTTCAGTGTGGCGCTGCCCTGGGAGACCCCGGTCACCGAACTGTACGGCCAGCCGCTCGGGATCGCCCTCGGCGTCCGCACCGAGGTGTCGGTGGCCGGCGCCAGGGACAAGGGCGACCTCGACCCGCTCTCCGTGCGGCCGCTGCCGGTCCAGGAGGCGATCCTCGAAGCCCTCGGGCAGCTCGGCTTCGGATTCAAGTCCGCGGACCTGGAGTACGGGCACATCCGCGGTACCGGTCAGCAACTGCCGTTCTACCAGGAGATCGAACTCACCCCCTCCGCGCAGTACGCGCACCAGGTGAACGAGATCGAGGTGACCTTCCTCGCGAATCCCGGCGGGATGGAGGTGGTCCTGGAGGCCGACAAGCGCGGCGGCCTCTTCTCCGGCGGCCATGACGCGGTGACCCGTTTCGCCGTCAGCCACTACGACGTCGGACAGGTCAACTGGTACGCCGAAGTCGACGGCTGGATGCGCCAGTTGATCGAACACCGAGCGGCGTACGGCTCCCACGGCGCCCACGGCTCGCACGCTTCGTACGGGCACGGCGACGCGCATCACGGCGGCGGTCACCACGGTCACGACGGACATCACCACGACGAGGGGCACGGTCACCGCTCCGGGCCCGGTATGGGCACCGTGATCGCCGCGGGGGCCGCGGGGCTGGCCGTCGGCGTGGTCGGCGGGATGGTCGCGGCCGAAGTGGTGGACGAGGTCGGCGACTTCTTCGAAGGCGACGAGGAGGAAGGCGACGAGGGCTGAGACACCCTCGCCGTCGCGGCGGTCCGGGCCGCCCCTTCCATACGGCCCGGACCCCCTTGCCCCGTACGGAGTTCACGTGGCTCTGCCGGACGCGTGGCCCCGTGGGACGCCGTTCACCACCGGGCCGCGGGCAGCAAACATCTTCTACAGTGCTGTAGATTTTGGTTTCTGCCACCGGGGAGCCGAGCAAGCGCCCCCGGACACGGGAAAGGGATACGACATGGGTGTGAGCCTCGGCAAGGGCGGCAATGTCTCGCTGAGCAAGGAAGCCCCGGGACTGACCGCGGTACTGGTCGGGCTGGGCTGGGACGTACGTACGACCACGGGCGCCGACTACGACCTCGACGCCAGCGCCCTGCTGCTCAACGACTCCGGCAAAGTCGCCTCCGACCGGCACTTCGTCTTCTACAACAACCTGACCAGCCCGGACGGTTCGGTGGAGCACACCGGGGACAACCTCACGGGCGAGGGCGAAGGCGACGACGAATCCATCAAGGTCGACCTGGCCGCCGTACCCGCCGACATCACGAGGATCGTTTTCCCGGTGTCGATCCACGACGCCGACAACCGCGGCCAGAGCTTCGGCCAGGTCCGGGGTGCCTTCATCCGCGTGGTGAACCAGGCGGGCGGCGCCGAGATCGCCCGCTACGACCTGAGCGAGGACGCGGCGACCGAGACCGCGATGGTCTTCGGCGAACTCTACCGGCACGGTACGGAGTGGAAGTTCCGCGCGGTCGGCCAGGGCTACGCCTCCGGCCTGGCGGGTATCGCCGCCGACTTCGGCGTGGCCGTCTGAGGAACCGTACGTTCGAGGGCCCGCTGCCCGCCGTCACCGCTCACCTCTGAGCGCACGGCCCTCGCCACCTGGGGCGCGGCCATCACCGGCGCTCCCGTCCGGTGCGTGGGCCTTCGCGTCGGCGGGCGGCCCGGCCGTTGATCCGGCGGACAGCCATTGGTCCGGCGGACAGAACGAGCCAGGCCCGTCGGTCACATGGCCGGCGAGACCCGTCCTAGAGGTTGTAGCCGCCCGATACCTCGATGTTCTGAGCGGTGACCCAGCGGCTCTCTTCGGAGAGCAGTGTCGCGATCACCGCTCCGATGTCGTCGGGTTCGCCGACCCGGCCGAGCGCGGTCCTCGCGGCGAGGGCCGGGACGACCTCGGGGAACCGGGTGAAGGCGTCGTCGGCGATCCGGGTGCGGGTCGATCCCGGCGAGACGGCGTTGACGCGGATGCCCCGCGTACTGAACTCCTTGGCCATGTACCGGGTCAGCACGTCCAGGCCGCCCTTCATCGACGCGTAGGCCGAGTAGCCGGGCTCCAGGCCGGCGGCCGTCGTCGCCGAGTTGCTGCTCGTGTTGACGATGGCCCCGCCGTCCGCCATCAGGGGCAGCAGCCTCTGCGTCAGGAAGTACGGTCCCTTGAGCAGGACCCGCATGAGCCTGTCGAACGTCTCCTCCGTCATGTCCTCGATCAACGAGGTCTGCGCGAAACCGGCGTTGTTCACCAGGCAGTCGAAGGTGTCGCGCTGCCAGGTGTCGCGCAGCACGCCGGCCACCGTGTCGCGGAAAGCCGCGAAGGTGCCGGACTCGCCGACGTCCAGCGGCAGCGCGACGGCGGTGCCGCCCGCCTTCTCGATTGCGGCGGCCGTCTCCAGGCCTCCTTGCGGGTTGTTGGCATAGGTCAGGACGACTCCGGTTCCGCGCTTGGCGATCTCGATCGCGGCGCTCCGTCCGATGCCGGAGCTGGCGCCCGTGACGATGGCGACCTTCATGGTGTTCCTCCTGTGTGCAGTCGTGCTTGCGTGTACGTGCGGGCGTGTACGTGCGTGTGTGCGTTGTACGTGCGTGAGTGAGTGAGCGGGCAGCGCTATGCGGCGGAGTCCGCGGGCAGGACTCTGGCGAGCCAGTCGGTACGGGTGCGACGGGCCGTGGCCGAGACGCGCGCCTGCGGGTACAGCGCGTCGAACCCGTGGAAGCCGCCTGCCCAGACGTGGAGTTCGGCCTGACCGCCGGCCGCCCAGATGCGGGTGGCGTAGTCGGCGTCCTCGTCGCGGAAGACTTCGGCGGAGCCGGTGTCGACGTACGTGGTCGGCAGGCCCGAAAGGTCGTCGGCCAGCGCGGGCGAGACATACGCGGGTATCTCGTCGTCGGTGAGGTCGCCGAGGAGACAGCGCCATCCGAACTCGTTCATCTCACGGGTCCAGACGCCGGGCCCGTCCGCGTACTGACGGCTGGACGTACTGGTGTTGCGGTGGTCGAGCATCGGGCAGATCAGGATCTGCGCGGCGATCGCCGGGGTGGCGAGATCGCGGGCCAGCAGGGTGACACCGGCGGCGAGACCGCCGCCCGCGCTGGCGCCCGCGACGACGATCCGGGCGGGATCGATGCCCAGTTCGGCGGAGTGCTCGGCGACCCAGAGCAGTCCCCGGTAGCAGTCGTCGACCAGGGCGGTGCCGGTGGCCTCGGGCGCGAGCCGGTAGTCCACGGAGACCACGACCGCACCGAACTCGTCGAGCCAGTCCAGCGGAATGTCGATCTGCGAGAAGCGGTCGCCCATGACCATCCCGCCGCCGTGCATCCAGTAGACGCAGGGCGCGGCAGCGGTGCGATCGGTGTTCGCGGGGCTGAAGACCGACAGGGGGATCGGAGCACCGTCCTCGGCGGGCACGGTGACCTCACGCCGGTCGACCTGCCGGTGGGCGAGGAGGGACTCGACGGGGGTCGAGGGGAGCCGGCGCAGTTGCGCGAGTACTTCCGGGCTGAGCTGAGACATGAGGGGCATGTCGGCGAGCAGTTCACGCAGTTCGGGGTCGAGGCCGGGTCGGGCCGTGGTCATGGTCGCTGCCTTTCGTGGGGTGATGCCGGATGTCGAACGAGAGGGCCGCCCCGGCAGGGGCCGGGGCGTGGGGCGACCGGCGGGTCAGAAGGCGGCCTTGCCGCGGACCGGCACGTAGTCGGTGTACTCGGACTCCTTGGCCAGCAACCCGCCGATCTGCGCCACGATGGCCTGGGCGGCCTCGCCGGCGAAGATCCGGTGGTGGTCCTCCTCGCTGGTCCAGCCCTCGGTGACGTGTACGACGTCGGGGTCGGACGCGGAGCGGGAGACGAGGTAGACGACACAGTGTTCGCTCGCGCCGGGGCTGCCTTCGTTCAGGCCGGTCAGCAGCAGGTCGACGAGCCGGTCGCCCATTCCGGGCTTGGCGGTCAGGGTGGCGTTGAAGCCGTAGCCGGCGATCATGGATGCCTTCTTCCGTGGTGATGGAGTGCGGTGATTCCATTCAACCCACGCGACCTGCGGAAACGTTAGAACGATGCTCGCTCGTACTTGCACGATCCTCGCGATCACAGGATCCACAGCACGCGGTGGTGCTGCAATGGACGCATGCACCTCGAAGAGCTCCGCACCCTGCTGGCCCGGCACGCCCGCGCCGACTGGACCACCGCCATCGACGGCGTCCTCATCTCGAAGGTCGACCGGTCGGATCCGCCGGCGCCCTCGATGTCCGGCACGGTGCTGGCGGTCATCGCCCAGGGCGCCAAACGACTCGCCCTGGGCGACCGGGTGTACGAGTACCGCGCCGGGCAGTACCTGGTCGCGTCGGTCGACCTGCCCGTCACCGGACAGTTCACCCAGGCCGAGCCCGAGCAGCCGGCGCTGGGGTTCGGTCTCGTACTGGAACCGTCCGCCGTCGCCGAGTTGCTGCTGCGGGCCGGTCCCGGAGACACTCCCCGCGCCGGCGGAGGCGCGCCGTCGGGCATCGCCGTCAGCGACGCGTCGGCCGCGCTGCTCGACGCGGTGGTCCGGCTGCTGCGCCTGCTCGACGAGCCCGGCGACCGGGCCGTACTGGCCCCGCTGATCAAGCACGAGATCCTGTGGCGTCTGATCACCAGCGAGCAGGGCGCGACGGTTCGCCAGCTGGGACTGGCCGACAGCAGTCTCAGCCATGTCTCCCGGGCCGTGCGCTGGATCCGTGAGCACTACGCGCAGCCGTTCCGGGTCGAGGACGTCGCGCGGCTGTCCGGCATGAGCGTCTCCGCCTTCTACCGCAACTTCCAAGCGGTGACGGCGATGAGTCCCATCCAGTTCCAGAAGCAGATCCGGCTGCAGGAGGCGCGGCTGCTGCTCGCCACGCACCCGGGAGACGTCACGGGAGTCGGCCAGCGCGTCGGCTATGACAACCCGTCACAGTTCAGCCGTGAATACCGCCGCCAGTTCGGCGCACCTCCCAGCCAGGACGCCACCCGCCTGCGCCGCGGCGTGCGCTCCCCCGCCGGGGTCCTTCCCTGAGCAGGCCGGACCACGCGGCCCGCGCCGAACAGGCCAGGGCTGTGCCGAACCGCGGGGCCCCTTATGCCCGGCTCGTAGCACCGCCGAATTCCGCCACCGCCTCAAACAGATGGAGTGCCTGTTCGACGACGCCCTCGCGCGAGAATTCGAAGCTGCCGTCCGCCCAGTTCAGGAGAATCTGGTTCACGCCGCCGACCACGGCCATGGACATCGCGGTGATATCGATTCCCGGGTCCGGCCAGTCCTCGCGGAGCAGTGATTCCACCAGGTCGGCCATCTGCCGCATCCCGCGGCGCCGTTCCTCTGCCGCCAGTGGGCCCGCCGCGAGGGATTCGATGAGTTTGACGTGCCCCTTGCGTGGATCGTCAGTGACTCCGCGGGCCAGGACGTCGAGTATGCCCCGCGCCCTGTCACGACGGGTTCCAGCCGTATCAAGGACGTCCTGGCACTTCGCGAATTCTTCCTGGTTCATCTCTTTGAGGATTTCCGCCATCAACTCGTCGAGAGATGCGAAATTCTCCGCGAAATATCTGTCCTGCAGCCTGCTGTGACGCAGTACCGCACGGATCGAAGTCCGGGGATATCCCTGGGTGTGGAACAGATCGAGCCCGGCTTCCATGATCCGGCGGCGCCGCGCCGAGACCCGTTCCTCAGCGGTCATACCGTCATAAGTTCTCATGCGACCGGACTCCTCAGACTCCATGCTATCGGCGGCTCGCCGGATCCAGGGCTGCCGCGGTACACCGCCGCTCCATCTGATGGCACGCGCCACCAGATGGGTGTACCCTCGACAATATCAGGAGCAAATTAGACAAACCGCACGACGCAGTCGAGAGAAGTGCGTGCCATGAATGTGAATCACCTGTTCATCGGGGGGAAATGGACGGCACCCGCCGGCGGCGACACCATCGCCGTCACATCCGCCAGTACCGGTGAGTACCTGGGCTCCGCTCCGGCCGGGGTGGAGATGGACGTCGACCACGCCGTCCAGGCGGCCCGCTCCGCGTTCGACGCACCGGGCGGGTGGCCCAACTGGGAGCCGGAGCGCCGCGCGGCGGCCATGATGAGGCTCGCGGAAGCGCTGGACGCCGGAAGCGAGACGATGGCGCGCACCGTCAGCGCGCAGAACGGTATGCCGATCTCCACCGCTGAGCTCTACGAGGGCCAGGTCCCGGCCATGCTGTTGCGTTACTACGCCGGCTTGGCCGCTGACGCGTCCCGTGAGGAACGCCGCGTCGGCCTCCCCCAGGGCACCACGGTGGTCCGCCGGGAACCCATAGGCGTGGTGGCGGCCATCATGACCTGGAACTTCCCCCAGACCATGGCTTTCTTCAAGATCGCTCCTGCCCTGGCCGCGGGCTGCACGCTCGTACTCAAGCCCGCGCCGCAGACCGTGCTGGACCCGGCGCTGCTGGCGGACGCGATCGAGACGGCGGGCTTCCCCGAGGGCGTGATCAACATCGTGCCCGGCGGGCCCGAGGTAGGCGCGTACCTGGTCTCGCACCCCGGCGTCGACAAGGTGTCGTTCACAGGATCGACCGCGGCGGGCCGCCGGATCGCCGCCGCGTGCGCGGCGCTGCTACGGCCGGTGACCCTGGAGCTGGGAGGCAAGTCGGCCGCGGTCATCCTCGACGACGCGGACCTGGACGCCCACACCGAACAGCTCTTCATGGCCGGCCTGATCAACAACGGCCAGACCTGCTACGCCAGCACCAGGATTCTGGCCCCCCGCAGCCGCTATCCCGAGATCGTGGAGCTCTACACGGCGATGGCACGAGGCGCTGTTGTGGGCGACGCGCTCGACCACGCCACACAGATCGGCCCGCTCGTCAGCGCCGAGCAACGGGACCGCGTGGAGGGCTACATCCGCAAGGGCCGCAGCGAGGGGGCCCGGCTGACCACGGGCGGGGGCCGTCCGGCCGGACTCGACCGGGGCTGGTTCGTCGAACCGACCATATTCGCCGACGTCGAGAACTCGTCCACCATCGCGCAGGAGGAGATCTTCGGCCCCGTCCTGACCATCACGCCGTACGACGGTGAGGACGAGGCCGTACGTCTCGCCAACGACTCGGCGTACGGCCTGGCAGGAACGGTGTGGACCTCCGATCTCGACCGAGGCGCCCGTGTCGCACGGCGCATCCGTACCGGCACGGTGGGACTCAACGGCTATGTCCCCGACCTCACCTCCCCGTACGGCGGCAGGAAGGCCAGCGGACTCGGCAGGGAGCTGGGCCCCGAAGGGCTCCAGGCGTACCAGGAGCTCCAGTCGATCTTCCACCCATGACCGGTCGGGCCACCGCCCATGACCGGTCGGTCCACTGGTCGGTCCGCCGTTCATGACCGAAGGTCCGCCGCGGTGACCGGGACGTGACCCGAGGAACGCCAATGACCAGCACGGAAAGCTACGACTACATCATCGTCGGCGCCGGGAGCGCCGGGTGCGTACTCGCCAACCGTCTCAGCGACGACGACTCCGCCCGCGTACTCCTGCTCGAAGCCGGAAGCCCCGACACCGACGAGACCCTGCACATACCGGCCGCCCTCGGAACGCTGTTCAAGTCGGACGTGGACTGGAACTACCGGACGGTGGAGCAGTCACCACCGGGCCGTTCGTTCTACTGGCCCCGGGGAAAGACCCTGGGCGGATCGTCGTCCACCAACATCATGATCTACATCCGCGGCAACAGATACGACTACGACGGCTGGCGCGACGACTTCGGAGCGGACGGCTGGGGCTACGACGAGGTGCTCCCGTACTTCGTGGCATCCGAATCCCACCGCCGTCTCCGCTCCCCGTACCACGGGGCGAACGGTCCACTGCACGTCGAGGACCGCCGCTACACCCATGAACTCTCCCGTGCCTGGGTGGATTCGGCCCTGGAATGGGGTCTCGACTACAACGACGACTTCGCCGGGCCGTCACCCCTCGGCGCCGGCCCGTACCAGGTGACATGCCACAACGGGCGCCGCTGGTCCACCGCAGACGCCTATCTGCGCCCGGTCCTCACCCGCCCCAATCTCACCGTACGGTCCGACACGCTGGTGACGCGGATCGTTCTCGCGGGCTCCAGAGCGACCGGCGTGTCCTGTCTCGCGGACGGGGCGGAGGAGACCGTATACGCCGATGCGGAGGTCGTCGTGTGCGCGGGAGCCGTCAACTCACCGCAGTTGCTGCTCCTGTCCGGGATGGGGCCGCCGGACGACCTCGGTGATCTGGGCATCGACGTACGGGTACCGCTGCCGGGAGTCGGACGGAACCTCCAGGATCAACTGCTGGCCCCCATCGTGTGGGAGACCAGGAACTCCACCGACATCGTCCGGGACCTGCTCACACCGGAGCATCTGGATCTGTGGCGTACCACCGGTGGCGGGCCGTTCGCCTCCAATTACGGAGAGGTCGGCGCATTCCTCAGCGCCACCGGAGGCGGGGACAGGCCCGGCATCCAACTGACCGGCGGAGCCACGGCCTTGATCCTCAGCGGCGAGGAAGTACCTCAGCGGCCGGTGTTCACGATGAACTCGACCGTCCTGAATCCGGCGGCGCGCGGGACCGTCCGCCTCGCGTCGGCCGATCCACACGCACACCCGCTCATCGATCCCCGGTACTTCGACGATCCCGCGGATCTGAACCTCCTGACCGAGGGGCTTCGGGCAATGACCGGCATCGCGCACTGCCCGCCCTTCGCCGACCACCTCGCCCGCCCGTACCTCCCGGACACCGCCGACCTCGACTCCCTCGATGACGCGGCGTGGCACGACCACATCCGCAGGTGGAGCGCCACGTGCTACCACCCGGTGGGAACATGCGCCATGGGTGACGGCGAGGAGTCCGTGGTGAACCCCGGGCTCAAGGTGCACGGCGTGGACGGCCTGCGTGTCGTGGATGCCTCCGTCATGCCAACGGTGACCAGCGGAAACACCAACGCTCCCACCATCATGATCGCGGAGAAGGCCGCCACGCACATCCGAGAGCGCGCTTAGGGTCTTTCGTTTGAGTCTGGCTGGATCAGGGAGCGGGGTCTGGTGCCGTGGATCGCAAGGCGGAGGAAGAAGCCCACGCGGAGCGTAGGCGACTGACGACAACGCGGCGAGGCGCGGTGCCAGGGCCCGCGAGCCCAGCAAAACCCAAACGAGAGGCCCTAAACCGCGTCGAGCAGCAGTTTCGCGGCCGTCATCGCCCCGTCGGTGCGGATCGTGGCGGCCACGGCGGCCGCCCGGGCGCGGGTCTCGGGGGTCAGGGCCGTCTTGAGCGCGGCCGACAGGGACTCGAAGGCCGGAGCCGGGCCGTCGTGTGCCGTGCCGATGCCCAGGTCGGCCACGCGGCCGGCCCAGTACGGCTGGTCCACCGCCTGGGGCACCACCACCTGGGGCGCGCCGGCCCGGGTGGCCGTCGTGGTCGTACCGGCGCCGCCGTGGTGCACAACAGCGGCCACCCGGCCGAACAGCGCCTGGTGATTGACCTCGCCGACGACAAAACAGTCGTCACGGTCGTCGATCAGGGCCAGGTCCGCCCAGCCACGTCCGACGAGTACGCGGCGGCCCTGCGCGCGTACCGCCTCGATGGCCACCTGGGCCGCGTCCGCCGAGCCGTGCATGGGCATGCTGCCGAAGCTCACGTACACCGGCGGTTCGCCGGCCTCCAGGAACGCCACCAGCTCGGCCGGGAGCGGGCGTTCGTCGGGCAGGAACCACGCGCCGGTCTGTACGACATCGAGGTCCGCCGACTCCTGCCAGGGGTCCAGGACCGGGTCCGTCGCCAGCCACGGCCGGTCGCCGATGACGTAGTCGCGGACGTTGTCCACCGGGGGCAGGCCGGCCGATGCCCTGCTTGTGTTGAGCGCCTCGCCGAACAGCCCGTTGATGCTCCGGGCGTCCAGGTCCCACAGCACCCGGTTGTCGGTCACCCCCGGCGGGAACGGCCGGCCCGGATACGCCAGCGGCGCGTGGTGCGGCGACGGCAGGGTGAGCTTCTGGAAGGCCACGAACACGGAGCGGATGCCCAGTTTCTCGGCCACCGACCGTGCGCCGGCCGCGGCCGGCATCACACCGGTCGCCACCAGCGCGTCACATCCCTCGGCCGCCGCGGTGACCGCCTCGAACTGGTCGGCGATCAACTCGGCCGCGCGCCGTGGCAGATCCGCCGCCGCTGACGACGACGGCGCCGCAGTCGTCAGGGCGCGCGCCGACCGGCCGAAGGGCATCAGCGGCACACCGACACCGGCCAGCCGCTGCGTGAAGTCCTCGTCCGGCGGTGCGCACACCCGTACCTCCGCGCCGAGTTCCCGCAACCGCACCGCGAGTCCGACCAACGGTTCGACATCCCCGCGCGACCCATACGTCGACAACAACACACGCACTTCGTGACTCCCGTTTCCGCAGGTTCTGGCCTCGGCCGGTGATTCTGCGGCACAACGGGGGCCTTGCCGCAAGCCCCCCAGTGCGCTATACGTTGAGCATGGCAAGGAGTGGGTAACCTCCTTGCCCTTTCCTTTTTCGTCCGTTGTGGACGGACAACCTCCTCGCGAAGCGGCGGCGCGCCGCGTACGGCGGCACCGTCGCCCCAGGAAGATCTCCCAGCAGTCCGGCCGGGCCGACGCCCTGTCCCGGCATGCGGACGACTGCTCCGGATGGCCTGATGGATGGTGTGAGGGAAGGAGTGGACCGATGGATTCGACCAGGGGTTATGACTATGTCGTCGTGGGCGCGGGGACGGCCGGATGCGTGCTCGCGGCCCGGCTGTCGGAGGACGAGAACGTCCGGGTGCTTGTACTGGAGGCCGGTGCCCGGGATCCGCTGGAGCTGATGGCCGTGCCGGGTGCCTGGCCGGCGCTGATGGGGAGTACGGCCGACTGGGGCGGTATGACCGTCCTACAGGCATCGACGGGAGCGGCGATTCCGACACCCCGGGGACGGGGGCTGGGCGGCTCCTCCAGCATCAACGGACTGAACTTCATCCGCGGCCATCGCTCCAGCTACGACGTGTGGCCCGGGCAGGGCGCCACGGGATGGGGATTCGACGATCTCCTGCCGTATATGCGGCGGAGCGAAACGGCCGAGGGACACGATCCCGCGCTGCGCGGCCAGGACGGCCCGCTGACGGTAGGGCCGCCGGCCGAGCCCAATCCCCTGGTGGCCGCGTGTGTCGACGCGGCGGTGGAGACCGGGCACGCGCGCGCGGACGACATCAGTGGCGGCCTGGAGACAGGGTTCGGCTGGTGCGACAACAACATCGTGGGCGGCGTACGCCAGAGCGCGGCCGACGCCTATCTCAGGCCGGCCATGGGCCGGGCGAACCTCGATGTGGTGACCGATGCCCTCGTACTGCGCCTGGTGGTGTCGGGCGGCCGGTGCCGTGGGGTCGAGTACGCGAAGGAGGGCGAGACCCGCTCCGCGGAGTGCGACGGGGAGGTCGTGGTGACGGCCGGCACGATCGGTTCCGCACAACTCCTGCTGCTGTCCGGGATCGGCCCGGCGGACCACCTGCGCGCGGTGGGAGTCGACGTGATCCTCGACCTGCCGGGCGTGGGGGCCAATCTGCACGACCACCCCATGTCGACCCTCACGTACACCGCCCGGCAACCCGTCCCACGGAACATGAGCAATCCCCCGGGGGAAGCGATGGGGACGGTGCGGACCGGTCCCGACGTCGCCGTACCGGATCTGCAGATCCTCTTTGCGAGCCTGCCCTACCGCGCCCCGTCCCTGCCGGGACCCGAGAACGGCTACACGATCGCCTTCTCGGCGGTGAACCCCCGCAGCCGCGGATCGGTACGTCTCGCGAGCGCGGAGCCCGGAACGGCACCCCTGGTGGACCCCCACTACCTCGGCGACAGCCGCGACATCGAGACGATGACAACCGGTCTGCGCGTCGCCCGCCGGATCGGTGAGGCGGACGCGCTGAGCGCCTGGCGGGACGAAGAGGCGCTGCCGGGCCCCGGCACAACCGACGGCGACACCTTCCACGACTACCTCGGCCGGAGCCTGCTCGTCTACTACCACTACGTCGGCACCTGCCGCATCGGCCCGGAAGAACCCACCACCGTCGTCGACCCCCGGCTCCGGGTACGGGGTATCGCAGGGCTCCGCGTGGCGGACGCGTCCGTCATGCCGTCCATCGTGAATTCCAACACGAACGCGGCTGTCTACGCGATCGCCGAACGCGCGGCCGCTCTCATCACGGGCCGGACGCCCGCCCTCGGTGAGGGCTAGGGCGTGTCCGGACGTTCCGGGTTCGTGCCGTCAGGCGGTCGCCGCCTGCGGACTCTTGCGGCGGGTGAGCGGTTTCTCGATGAGATAGTGGGAAGCGGTCGCCGCCGCGAACGTGGCGGCGACGGCGGCCGGTACGTGCCAGGTGTCCAGTCCCAGGTCGGCCATCAGACGGCCTAGAGGGTAGTGCCACAGATAGAGGCCGTAGCTGAGGTTGCGCCCGGTCCAGGCGAGCGGGGCCAGGGACAGGACACGGGAGAGCAGGCTGAGCGGCTGGAGTTCCAGCGCCGCGACCACCGTGGCGGAGAGAACGGCCGTCACCAGGAATCCCACGGTGTACCACGGCACCGTCCAGGCGCTGGTGCCGGTCATGGGCACCTGCCAGACGATCAGGGCCAGCATTCCCATCGCCGGCCAGGCCAGCCGGCCCGCCCATCGGCGCAGCACGGCCAGCCGCGGGTCCTCCGGGTCGAGTCGGGCCACCACCAGCGCGAGCAGTGCGCCGGCCAGCAACTGGTCGGCACGGGTGTCGGTCCCGTTGTAGATACGGTGTGCCGCGGTCGGGCTCCACAGGACGCAGCGCCGGAGCATGGGCAGCAGGCAGAGCACCACGGCCCACAGCAGAACGGTACGGGGCCTGAAGCGGCGCAGGAGGAGCAGCAGCAACGGTGGCCAGAGCAGATAGAACTGTTCTTCCACGCCCAGCGACCAGGTGTGCCCGAGGAGAGCGGTTTCGTCCGCGTAGGGGCCGGGCTGGGCGGCCCGGACAATGTTGACCAGGAACGTGGCGGACAGAGCTATGGGCGTCCACGCGTCTTCGAAGCCCCGGAGCCGCGTGGTGCCCGCGAGGACGGCGCACAGTGCGCAGACCACGAGGAGGGCGGGGACGAGCCGCTTCCAGCGCCGCCAGTAGAACGAGCGCATGCCGACGTCGCCGGTGCGGGCGAACTCGGCGAGCAGCAGCCGGGTGATGACGAATCCGCTGATGGTGAAGAAGATGTCCACGCCCAGGGCGCCGCCCGGCAGTGGGCCCGGTGTGAAGTGGTAGGCCAGGACCAGCACGACGGCCACGGTCCGCAGTCCGTCGACACCCCGCACCCGGCCCCTCCGCGGCGCGGACGGGAATCCGTGCCCGCCCCGGACACGCCGGTCGTCCAGCCGCGGCGGGGTCAGAGTCAAGGTGCCACCGGCCCGGACGCCGGAACCGGCGTGCGCGGGCGGCCCGGCGGCGTTTCCGTCCGATCTGTCCGAACCGGGTCCTGGTGCAGTTGGAGTGTTGTTCACCTCGAACCCGTGCCCAGGAAACACTCCAGGATGCAATCGTTCATTCAATTCTCAGAATCAACAACCACTTCAGGATCATTTCGGATGATTCTGTGAAGAGCACAACAATCCCGGCGCCACAAGTACCTCTGTGCGGGCAAGGCACCGCCCGAAGGACCCGTCGGAGGGCCGCAGCCCCCGGCGCCGACCGTACGGCCGACCGCGCCGGCCCCACGCGGGCGAAGCCCGAAGTGCCTTGCCCGCGTGCGCGTGGCACACGCCCGTAAGTGACACCAACTCGTGTCAACTCGCAACAGCCCATCCACGTCACACTTGCTCTACGCTCGTTGTATACGGGGGCAGATGGTTGGGGAGGGGTCCGTGGACGGGATCACAGCCGAACTTCTCATGATGATGGCAGGCGGGGCCGCGGGGGCGGCCGGGCAAGGGGCGGGCCAGAGCGCCTGGCAGTCGCTCGTCGCGCTGGTCCGGCGGCGGCCCGTTGAGGGTGACCCCGGCCAGGGCACCACGGGTCAGCGCGAGCTGGAGGAGTTCGAGGCGGACCCCGAGAACCCCGTACGGGCCCAGGGGCTTGCCGACGCGCTGGTACTCCGAGCCGGGCAGGACCCCGAGTTCGCGCGTCGCCTCTCCGGCTGTCTGTTCGGGCCGGGCCGCACGCACATGGAGGTCTCCGGCGGACAACAGAACAACGTCGTGCAGGCACAGTACGTGGGCACACTTCACATCTCCGGTTCCAACGGCCCGGCGGCTGCCGGGTAGGAGGGCAGGCGGGTGCGCGGACGGGGGTCCCTGCCGGGTGGGTTGCACAATGTGGTGACGGGGGGCCGGCAGGAGACCCTCGTCCAGGTCGGGTATCTAGAGCGGCTCACCGTGTACATCGGTGTGGGGTCCCGTGGGCTGCTCGTGGTCCTCGGCCTCGTACTGCTGCTCTCACAGCCCGCGTTGCCGCTCCCGGCGCGGTTCGCCGTCGCCCCGGCGCACGCGGGTTGGGCGCTCCTCGTCGTTGTGCTGTTCTGGGAACTGACGGGACGCGCGTTCGCCGCACGACAGCGGCGCCGGGAGGCCGCCTGGAGCGCGCCGGAGGCCCTCAACCGATCGGCGGACAAGCTCGCGGAGGCGCTGCTCCACCGGTACCGGGACGACGAGCGGCTGCGGCAGGCGGACAATCCGCAGTCGATCGATGTGTTGTGGACGGAGGTGGGAGCCTCCGACGGGGGTCCGACTGCCGAGGCCGGTGCCGCGGGCCAACCGGTGTCCCTTGCCGCGTACTTCGGGCGTACGCCCGGTCGTCGGCTCGTGGTGCTCGGTGCGGCCGGTGCCGGGAAGTCGGTCCTTGCGGTACGGCTCGCCCGGGATCTCCTTGAGAAGCGGCGGGGTACCCCCAGGGACGCACAGCCCGAGCCCGTGCCCGTCGTGCTGCAGTTGGCCTCCTGGGACTCAGGGCAGGGCCTCGACACGTGGTCTGCCGGACAGCTCGCCGCCGACCACCCCGAGGCGTGCAGGCCGGTGCCCGGCGCCTCCGCCGAGGCGGTGGCCCGGCACCTCGTCAACTCCGGGCGTGTGCTGCTCGTCCTCGACGGCTTCGACGAGCTGCCCGAGGCGAATCGCGCCGCCGCCTTCGACGAGTTGAAGGCCATGCACAACACCCGGCCGTTCGTGCTGACCAGCCGCCCCGAGCAGTACGGCCAACAGGTGCCCGCCGACAGCGACTTCCTGCGCACCGAGATCACCCTGCTACAACTGACCCCGGCCGCGATCGGCGAGTACCTGACCGCGGGTGGCCGCCGAGCACGGTGGCGGAACCTGGTGGCAAAGCTCGTCGACACCGACAACCGGACCCGCGAAGTCGTCCTGCTGCGGCGGGCCTTGGACGTGCCCCTGATGGTCGGCCTGGCGCGGGTCGCGTACGGGCAGGAGGACACGCACCCGGACGAACTCGTCGAGCCGGGCCGCTTCCACAGCGCGGCGGAAATCCAGCAGTACCTGTACACAGTGTACTTGGACGCTGTCTACAGCTCTTCGCGCTCCGAGCGCGCACTGCACGGTGGAAGCTCGCCCGAGAAGGCCCGCAAGTGGGCCGGATTCCTTGCCGCGCGGATGAAGGCGGCGGACCGTACGGAGTTCTCCTGGTGGACCCTGGACCGTGAAGTCCCCGCCCCGGTCAGGATGGTGGGGCTGCTTCCTGCCTTTGTCCTGGCCTGGCTGCTCGTGAGCCGGTTCGACTTCGGGAAGCCGTGGTGGGGCGATGTCGTGCCGCTGTCAGTCCGGGGCGGCTTCACGGTCCTCGCGGTGCTCGCGCTGTGCGCCGGCGGGGTGTCTCAGGCGCGGCGGCAGGCCGAGTGGCAGCACGCGCCCCACAGCGTCGGGATGTTGAGCGGCGACGGGCTGCGGGCCGCACTGCGGAGGGTCCGGTGGAAGGCCGGCCCCATGGCGTTCGGGCTCGTGGCGGGATGGGTGGCGGCTCTGGCCGGAGGGGCAGCCTTCGGGCACTGGGCCATGGTGGTGGCTACGGCCGTCGTGCTGTGGGTCTGCGTCAGGTGGCTGGTCTCCCACACATGGCGGCCCACCGACACGGCCTTGGCCGAGTCCCCGGCCGGGATGCTCGCCCGGGACCGGCGCTCCGCCCTCGCCCTCGGCTGGTTGGGGCCCCTGCGGCCGTGGCGGGAGGGGGATCCGCTGGGGTATCTGGTGTTGCCGTCGGTCATGCTGGCGGGCTGGTATCTGCAGCTCGGCCAGGAGCAGGTCTCCACGGCCGACTGGGTCGTCGTCGGCGGGGGCACCCTGCTCTGCTGGCAGTTGCACGCCGTCGCCGTGTCCGCGTGGGGCCGGTTCACGGTGGCACGGCTCTGGTTCGCGCTGTGTGGGCAGCTGCCGCTGCGGCTCCTGGACTTCCTGGAGGACGCCCACCGGCGCGGGGTGCTGCGTCAGTCCGGCGGGATCTATCAGTTCCGCCACATCGAACTGCGCAACCGGCTCGCGGCCGACACGCACGTCCCGGACGGGCACGGCAGCCCTGCCGGGCGGCCGGGCAGCGTGGTCAACATGGTGGTCGCCGGGGGCCTCTGGCTGGTCGTCACCGCGGGTGCGGTGGCGCTGGCCACAGGGGCTGCCGGCGCGGAACCGGGCCCGTGGCCGGTGCGGTCCGTGCCCGCGCCGTGCTCCCTGCTCGGCGAGCGTGAGCTGGCACAGCTCACTTCCGACGGGATGCAGCACGCCCACTCCGGTGAACCCGGTCAGGTGCCCGCAGTCGTCCGGCACTGCTCGGCCGCAGAACAGTCCCCGTTCGCCCCGGATGTGCAGATCCACCTCGGCACGTACCTCTACACGACGGACACGACACGCGGCGGGAAAAGCTGGGCAACGAAGGAATTCGGCGAGGCCGCGCCCAAAGGTGCCGAAGAACGTAAAGAGGCGGGATTCCAGGCGCTCGACGGGCTCGGCGACGAGGCCTATCTCACCGTGGCACGCGACCCGCAGGCCGGGACGTTCATGGAGCCCTACCCCGACCCATGGCGCGCCACGGTCGTTGTACGTCAGGAGAACGCCTTGCTCTCCCTCTCGTACGTTGAAGAGTTCGCCACCAAAGGACGAACCGCCGAAGTGGCTCGCATCCTGGCCCGTCAGGCGGCAGAACACGCCGGGCCCGGCTGGACCACGGGCACGGCCGCCGGCGCTACCGCGTCCCTGGACGACATACCGAAGACCCGCGTCCCGGACAAGGACAACCGCTTCGCCTACTACCGACGCGACTGGCACGAGAAGGTGCGTGGTGCGACCTGGAAGGGACGGGAACGCTCCCATCTGCGGCAGCTCCCGGGAATCCCCTTCGTCTTCCGTGCACCGAAACAGCTCGCCTGCGGTTACGGCGGCAGCGAAGAGGACGACAAAGTCGACGAGCTGACCGTGCACGAATGCAAGCCCCGGGAGGAGGCACAGGACATGGGGATCAGCATGCCGGACGTGCGCATCGACATCGCCTCGCTCTACTGCGGCAGCTCGTGCAGTGACAAGGAGTCGGAGCTGGTGCTGCGCGGCGACCGCAAGTCTCGTTCGGCAGGGCTCGACTGGACGACGGCCGATCACTCGTCGTCGTACGCGGAACGAACCGGAGGGAAGGCCGGGGGACGTTACGAGATGCTGCTCTGGCGCTCTTTCGGGTGGCGGAGCGACGACGGGAAGGCCCACTTGTTCCTGCTGTGGGCGCGTGTCGAAACCTCGGCCAAGGAGAAGGAGCTGGCGCAGAAGATCGTCAACGACGTCTTCACCCAGACCGGCGGCAACCGGCGGATCGACGACTGAGACGTACCGTCGCGCCGGTGCGGCCAAAACGGCTGGACGGCTGGCACGCGATCCCCACCGCGGCAGGCCTCCAGCCCCTTCGCAAGCATGTTCTATTATCGTGACCGAGCGTGGTAGCTTCGCGGAAGTCGAGCCGGAACCCCGCAAACCTCACAGGTCAGGACACTGGGTACTGGGTGGCCCGGTTTCTGGTCGGTCACGGACGCAGCGATGAGTTTTTCCGGCCCGGGGAGTCTCACCACGGTTGTCCGACAACACTGGAGGAACACGTGACTCAGCTCTTGAGAGTCCAGAACTTCAACGTCTCGAGTGACGGCATCGGTGCCGGCGAGGACCAGAGCTTCGAGCGTCCGTTCGGCCATGTCCAGCCCGAGAGGCTGTTCGCCTGGGCCGGCGCCACGGCGAGCTGGCCCATGCGCACGGATCCCGGCGGGAGCCGGGGCCTCGACGACTACCTCACGCGGGACTACGCGCGCAACATCGGCGCCGAGATCATGGGCCGCAACAAGTTCGGGCCCCAGCGTGGGCCCTGGCAGGACCACGAGTGGCGCGGCTGGTGGGGGGACGAGCCCCCGTTCCGTACCCCGGTGTTCGTCATGACCCACCACAAGCGTCCGTCGTTCACACTCTCCGACACCACGTTCCACTTCGTCGACGGCGACCCGGCCACGGTTCTCGGGCAGGCGCGGGAGGCGGCGCAGGGCAAGGACGTCCGGCTCGGCGGCGGCGCGACCACCATCCGGCAGTTCCTCGACGCCGACCTCGTCGACACCATGCATGTGGCGGTCTCGCCGGTGAAGCTCGGATCCGGGGTACGGCTCTGGGAGTCACCCGATGAACTGCGCGACCGGTTCCACCTGGAGGTCGTGCCGAGCCCGAGCGGTGTGACACACCACCTGTTCTGGCGGAAGTGACCGGACCTCAGGGCAGCCCCGGCCGGCAGTCCGCCTCCCGGGGCTACGCCCCGGCGCGTCGCGCCCCGCCTCACCCGAACGGATCTGCGCGGCCTTCGGGAACAAGCCCCTGTCCCGCAGGCCGTGCCGGGGAGCGAAGTTGGATCGATACTGGATCCGAGCGGCGGAACGCGCCGCGGAGCGTCTTCAACCGCGTCCCAAGGAGCTGACCATGCGTCAGAAAAGTCGGCATCCGGTCGGCGTCAGTACTGCCGAAAGCCGCTTCGGAGCGCCTGGGGCCGTCAAGATCGCAGAACGGCCACAGCGCATGTGACCTGCGAAAACCATGGTCAGAGGCAGAGCTGCCAACCTATCCGGGAGTTACCCATGAAGATGCTCATCAATGTGCCGGAGACCGTGGTCGCGGATGCCCTTAGGGGGATGGCCGCGGCGCATCCGGAGCTTTTTGTCGATGTGGACAACCGTGTGGTGGTACGGGGGGACGCGCCCGTCGCCGGGAAGGTGGGGCTGGTCTCCGGGGGCGGGTCCGGGCATGAGCCGTTGCACGGGGGGTTCGTGGGGCCCGGGATGCTGTCGGCCGCCTGTCCCGGTGAGGTGTTCACCTCGCCCGTGCCCGACCAGATGGTACGGGCCGCCGCCGCGGTCGACAGTGGGGCCGGGGTGCTGTTCGTCGTCAAGAACTACACCGGCGACGTCCTGAACTTCGACATGGCCGCCGAGCTGGCCGAGGACGAGGGCATTCAGATCGCGAAGGTGCTGGTCAACGATGATGTGGCGGTGACGGACAGCCTCTATACGGCGGGCCGCCGCGGTACGGGCGCGACGCTGTTCGTCGAGAAGCTGGCGGGTGCGGCGGCCGAGGAGGGGGCGCCGCTGGAGCGGGTCGAGGCGATCGGCCGGCTGGTCAACGAGCGCTCGCGGAGTTTCGGTGTCGCCCTGAGCGCCGTCACGACCCCCGCCAAGGGCAGTCCGACCTTCGATCTGCCCCCGGGAGAGCTGGAGCTGGGCATCGGTATCCATGGCGAGCCCGGCCGCGAGCGGCGCGCGATGATGACATCACGCGAGATCGCCGACTTCGCGGTGGACGCGGTGGTGGAGGATCTGCGCCCCTCCGGCCCAGTGATCGTCCTGGTGAACGGCCTGGGCGGGACACCGCTGCTGGAGCTGTACGGGTTCAACGCCGAGGTGCAGCGGGTGCTGAAGGAGCGGGGCGTACCGGTGGCTCGTACCCTCGTCGGCAACTATGTGACGTCGCTCGACATGGCCGGCTGCTCGGTGTCGCTCTGCCAGGTGGACGAGGAGCTGCTGCGCCTCTGGGACGCGCCGGTGAAGACCCCCGCGCTCCGGTGGGGCCGCTGAAAGCTCCCGGTGGTTCCGCTGAAAACGGCAAAGAGACAGCAAGGCGGACGGGGACGGCGGAGCGGGAGCGGAGACTGGCAAAGCAGTGCGGGGCAGAACTGCGCAGTGCAGCAGGGCAAGGACGGGCAAGGACAGAAATCAGGGACGGCAGGGCAGGATTGACGGGCGAGGGAGATCACGTGACCGATCAGAAACCCGACCGGATGCTCAACTCCGACTTCTTCCGCCGCTGGCTGACGGTCGCCGCCGCCATGGTGGAGCGCGAGGCCGGCCGGCTCACCGAACTGGACTCGGCGATCGGCGACGCCGACCACGGCAGCAATCTTCAGCGCGGTTTCCGGTCGGTGATGACCGAGCTGGAGAAGGAGTCACCGGCCGGCCCCGGGGCCGTACTGGTACTGGCGGGACGCCGGCTCATCTCCACGGTGGGCGGTGCGTCGGGGCCGCTGTACGGGACACTGCTGCGGCGTACGGGCAAGGCGCTCGGGGATGCCACCGAGGTCACCCCCGGGGAGTTCACCGAGGCGCTGCGCGCCGGGGTCGCGGCGGTGGCCCAGCTCGGCGGGGCGAAGGCCGGGGACAAGACGATGCTGGACGCGCTGGAGCCGGCGGCCGAGGCGCTCGCCACCTCGTTCTCCGCCGCCGCGGAGGCCGCTGAGAAGGGCGCCCTGGCCACCGTACCCCTCCAGGCGCGCAAGGGCAGGGCGAGTTATCTCGGCGAGCGGAGCATCGGGCACCAGGATCCGGGGGCCACCTCCTCCGCCCTGCTGATGGCCGCTCTCGCGGAAGCCGCGGAGGCGACGCCATGAGCAAGGGGGAGCCGGTCGGCATCGTGCTCGTCTCGCACAGCGGACCGGTGGCCGAGGCCGTCGCCGTCATGGCCCGGGGGCTGGCGGGTGGTGGCGCGACCGCGCCGGTGGCGGCTGCCGGGGGTACGCCGGACGGGGGACTCGGCACCAGCTCCGAGCTGATCTCGGCCGCCGCCGCGCAGGTCGACCGGGGTGCGGGCGTGGCGATACTGGTGGATCTAGGCAGCGCCGTACTGACGGTGAAGAGCCTGCTCGCCGAGGGCGACGAACTCCCGGCGGGGACGCGGCTGGTGGATGCCCCGTTCGTGGAGGGCGCGGTGGCCGCGCTGGTCACCGCCTCGGCGGGCGGGAATCTGGACGCGGTGGAGGCGGCGGCGACCGAGGCGTACCAGTACCACAAGGTGTGAACGAGCGCGCCGATCGGGGTGACCGCGTCCCCGCCCGTGCACGCTGCCGGCTTCGAGCGCATGGGCGCGACGCACATGGGTCCAGCACACACGGCCTCGGCACACATGAGCCTGGCGCGCATATGGGAGTGGAACACATAGCTCGGGGGCACATAGGCGCGGGACACACGAGCCTGTGGCGTACAGACGGCGCGGGCACCTGAGAAACGGCGCATAGTCGCCGCGATCCGCGCATCGCACCTCTGGGACCGTCCCTCGTGGGAATACTGACTCCGTACGGATCAGTACGCAGGTACGCAGGCACAGGACCGTGGAGGAATGAGCATGGTGAACACGGCAGGCGCGGAGACCGACCGGGCGCGCCGGGAGGGTCCGTACCGCTCCCAGGACCGCCGAACCCGCCATGCCGTGGTCATCGGCGGGAGCGTCGCGGCTCTGCTGACGGCCCATGTGCTCAGCGCCCATGCCGACCGTGTGACGGTCGTCGAGCGCGACCGTCTTCCCGAAGGACCGGAGCCACGGGCGGGTGTCCCGCAGAGCCGTCACACCCATGTTCTGCTGGAGGGCGGGCAGCGGGCGCTCGACGAGTTACTTCCCGGCATCGTCGCCGAACTGCGCGAGCACGGCGCACCGCGGGTCGGACTCCCCAGCGACATCGTGCAGTGGCAGGCCCGGCGCTACTACCGGCGTACCGGCGCCACCGCCCATCTCCTCACCGGGACCAGGCCGTTGCTGGAGTGGCTGGTACGGCGCCGGGTGCTGGCGGAGCCGCGGATCACGGTGCTGGAGGGTACGGAGGTGGTGGGGCTGCTCGGCGACTCCGCCCGGGTCCGGGGCGTACGGGTGCGCCGTCGCGGGTCGGAGACCCATCAGGATGTACGACAGCTCGCCGCCGATCTGGTCGTGGACGCGTCGGGCCGGGGCTCCCGGGCGCCCGACTGGCTGGCCGCGATCGGCGCGGAACCGCCGCACGAGGAGACGCTCGACACCGGCCTGGCGTACGCGACGCGGCTCTACCGGCACGGAGACGTGGACGATTCCGTGGACGCCGGCCCGGCCGACACCGGCCCGGCCAACGCCGACCCAGCTGACACCAACTCGGCCGGCGTCGGCCCGGCCAACGTCGGCCCGATCGATACCGACCCCGCTGGCACCGGCCCGGCCCACGCCACGGATGCGGGTCCCGACGCCGCCGGTACGAGCGCCGACGCCCTGGACAGCGATGCCGACAGCCCGGTGCCCCGTCGCGTGGACACCGGCGCGACGGACAGTGTCGGTTACTACTTCGTCCCCGGCCGCGGCCAGTCACGTGGCGGGGTCGCCCTGCCCGTCGAGGGCGGACGCCATCTCGTCACGCTCTCCGGGCTGCGCGGGAGCGAACCGCCCTCCGACGAGGCCGCGTTCATCGACTTCGCCGCCCGGCTCCCCCATCCGGTGCTGCACGAGTGGCTGTTGAAGGCGCGGCCCGAGTCGCCCGTGCACGCCTTCCGCGCGACGGCCAATGTCCGGCGCCGGTACGACCGTCCGGGCCGCCGTCCGGCCGGCTTCCTCGCCGTCGGCGACGCGCTGTGCGCGTTCAATCCGGTGTACGGGCAGGGCCTGGCGGTCGCCGCGCTCGGCGCGGTCGCGCTGCGCGACACGCTGGCCGACCCCCGCCGTACCCCCACGACACGCCGAGTGCAGCGGGCGTTGCTCAAGGCCTCGCGACAGGCCTGGGACATCGCCGCCGGAGCCGACAAGGAGCTGCCGGGCGCGCGGGGCGACGCGACGCGGACGCGCACGGTGCACCGTCCCGCGGCCTGGTATCTCGCCCGGGTGGTGCAGCGCGCGCCGGGTGATCCGGTGGTCGGCGCGGCGTTCCGTTCGGCGACTTCGCTCGTTTCACCGGTCTCGGTGCTGTTCGCGCCGCGCATCGTACGAGCGGTGCTGTTCGGCCCGGTCCTGCCCGCGCCCACGGAACCGCCGCTACGGAAGGAGACCGCGGCCGGCTGACCCGCGCGGGGGCGGCTCACCTTCACTTTGCGGCCGCCCGTACCGTGCCCGTACCGACCGCCGGTCCTCAACCCCCGCCCTCAGCGTCCGGCCCCGGAAGCCGCCCCGCTCACAGCGGTGTCGCGGCCTTGAGCACCAGGAAGAGCGTGATCGTCGCGTTCGCCGAGGAGAGTGCCGAGCCGAGTGTTCCCGCGGCGGCCGTCCAGACCGCCAGGCCGACCGCGGTGGACATCGACGGCCAGCTCACGGCCGAAGGGGCCGGTTCCAGCAGGGCCGCCACCCGGCGCGGGACCGGGCCCGGCGCGGCGAAACCGGCCAGCGTCGGGGCGGGGGTGCCCCGGGAGACCAGCGCGGCCTTGCCGATGGCCCGCGCCACGACCGTACGCTCGCCGGTCACCCGGGCCGCCTCCTCGTCCGCCCACCGCTCGGTGGTGTATGCCACCGCCGAACGCAGCGGGCGCAGCAGCGGGTTGGCCCGCGCGGCCAGCCGGACGGCGAGCAGATACCGGTGGTGGTGCCCGCCGAGATGAGCGTGCTCATGGGCGACCAGCGCCGCACGCTCCCGGGCGTCCAGACAGTCGAGCATGGCCGTGGATACGACGACCCGCCCGGCCCGGGTCCCCGTACCGGCACCAGCCCCGGGCAGTGCGTACGCGTAAGGCGCCTCGTCGGTCAGTACGGCCAGCTCGCCCGCGGGCAGGCCGGCCAGGGCCCGGTGGGCGCGGCGGCGCACCGTACAGTGCCGCCCGGCCGCCGCCGCACAACTGCCGGCGACCACGACCAGGGCGACGATGGCAGCCTTCCCCGCGATCTCGTCGTACGGAACGGCCGCGCGGACTTCGGGATCGGACCAGGCGTCCGGCAGTGGATTGCCGGGGAGCTGCGCCGTACCGACCACCACCAGCAGTCCCAGACACAGCGTGCTGCACAGCGCCAGCACGCCGGCCAGCACGGTCAGTAACCGGGTGGCGATACGGGGATGGAGGTACGGTTCGGCCAGCCGCGCGATGGGCAGCGCGGTCAGCGGGAGTACGAGCGGCAGAAAAACAAACACCCCCACCCCGTCAGCCCTCCGCCCCGGACTCGGCCCCGGGTTCAGGTTCCGCCCCGGCCTGACGACCCTCGGTCCCGGCCCCAGCACCAGCACCAGCCCCGGAATCCTCCGCCCCGACAGGATCCTCGGGCAGACCGAGCAGATCGCGCAGCAGCCGCTCGTCGTCCGCCGAGAGCGCGGTGACGAACCGGGCCAGTACGGCCTCCCGGTCCGCCTCAGCGTCCAGGACCTTCCGCATCCGCAGGGCGGCGAGCCCGGCCTCGTCCGAGGCGGCGCGCCATTCGAAGGAGCGCCCCGCTCGTTCACGGGTGACCGCCTTCTTGGCCTGGAGGCGGGTCAGGATGGTCATGACGGTGGTGTACGCGAGGTCTCCGCCGAGCCGTTCCTGCACCCAGGCGGCGGTGACGGGTCCCGGCGCCTGCCGCAGGGCGGCGAGCACCTGGGCCTCCAGCTCGCCCTGGCCGCGCCGGCGGGGGCGCTCGTCCGGACCGTCGGAGCTGCCCGGGCCGTCCGGACCTTTCGGACCGCCGTGCACCCTCACGATGTCTCCCTCCAGCCGCGCCGCCGCGTTGGATGGCAGCCGTTCATGTTACTGAGCACCGGCGTACGCCTCGCTGTCGCGGTCACCACTCCCACACACTTCTACACTGCTGTAGATTCTATCTCGGTCCACCGGCCGGCCCCCGCCCAGGCGCGGGGGCCGGCCGGGCATGGCCACGGCGCGGGCACAGGACGCGGGGCGCGCGTTCTGTGCCCCGTTTGTCGTTGCGGGACATGCCCGGCGCTGTCCGGTGTCACGGTCAGCCGGTCAGCCGGTCGATCGGCGTACTCCGGCCGCTCCCCGTCGGTCCCCGGCGCACTCCGCTCAGCCGTGGCTCGGTGCCGGGTCCGTCGCTTCGGGTGCGCTCGGCTCCGACGCGGGCGGCTCGGAAGCGGACTCCGCCGACGGAACGGGCTCAGCGGATTTCACCGGCGCCGCCTTGCGCCCGGGCAGCCCACGCGGCCCGCGCACTCCGCCCTGTCCGCGCACCCCGTGAAGCCCGCCCGTGAGGCGGCGCGCCAGCGGCTCGGTCCAGCGCGCGGCCAGCGGCCCGAGGATCACCAGGAGCAGGACATACGCGGTGGCCAGCGGCCCGATCCGGGGTTCGACCCCGACCGCGAGACCGGCGATCACGATCGAGAACTCGCCGCGCGCCACAAGTGTGCCGCCGGTCCGCCAGCGGCCCGCGGTCCTCACCCCGGCGCGCTTCGCCGCGTACCAGCCGGTGCCGATCTTCGTCAGCGCGGTGACCGTCGCCAGGATCAGGGCCGGCACCAGCACCGGCGGGATGGCGGCCGGGTCGGTGTTCAGACCGAAGAAGACGAAGAAGACCGCCGCGAACAGATCGCGCAGCGGGACGAGCAGATTGTGCGCGCCCTCGGCTACCTCGCCGGACAGCGCGATACCGACGAGGAACGCCCCGACGGCGGCGGAGACCTGGAGTTCCTGGGCGACCCCGGCGACCAGCAGGGTCAGCCCGAGGACGACCAGCAGCAGCATCTCGGGGTTGTCGCTGGAGACCGCGCGGCTGATCAGCCGGCCGTGGCGCAGGGCCAGATAGAGGACCGCGCCGACCGTACCGAGCGAGATCAGCAGGGTGAGACTGCCCCCGGCCAGGCTGAGTCCGGCGAGCAGGGCGGTGAGCAGCGGCAGATAGACGGCCATGGCGAGGTCTTCGATCACCAGGACGCCGAGGATCACCGGGGTTTCGCGGTTGCCGAGCCGGCCGAGGTCACCGAGGACCTTGGCGATGACTCCGGAGGAGGAGATCCAGGTGACACCGGCCAGGGCGACGGCGGCGACCGGGCCCCAGCCCAGGATCAGCGCGGCGACGGCGCCCGGCACGGCGTTCAGGACGAAGTCGACGATGCCGGAGGGGTACTGGGTCTTGAGATTGCTGACAAGTTCGGAGGCGCTGTATTCGAGGCCCAGCAGAAGCAGCAGCAGTATGACGCCGATCTCCGCGCCGGTGGCGATGAACTCCTCGCTGGCGTTGAGCGGAAGCAGTCCGCCATGGCCGAAGGCGAGTCCGGCGAGCAGATAGAGCGGGATCGCGGAGAAGCCCACGCGGCCCGCGAGCCGGCCGAGTATGCCCAGCACCAGGATGACGGAACCGAGTTCGATGAGCAGTGCGGTGGTGTCGTGCACGGGCGCTTATCCTCCGGTGATCAGTTCGGCGACGGCGTCGATGCCTTCCCGGGTCCCGACGACGACGAGGGTGTCCCCCGACGCGAAGCGGAAGTCCGGTGTGGGCGAGGGAAAGGCGGCGGTACGGCGCAGAACGGCCACGATGGAGGCGCCGGTCCGGGTACGCACCTGAGCGGAGCCGAGGGTCCGGCCCGCGTACGGCGACCTCTTGGTGACCGGAATGTGCTCGGTGACCAGGTCGATCTCCAGGTGCTGGTGGAGATGGGCGACGGGGTCGGGCATCAGGAGCTTGGAGAGCGCGGTCGCCTCGTACGGGGCGAGGGGCGCGGCCTCCTTGCAGTTGTCGTCGTCCTCGGGATCGTGGAAGGCGAGGATCCGCCGGCCGTCCTGGTGCACGACGACCGAAAGGTGCTTGCCCGCCTCCGTGTTCAGGTCGTAACGGGTACCGACTCCTGGCAGGGCGGTTTTGCTGACATGAGCGGCGTGCTCCATGAAAACGCTCCATACGGGCGTGCTGAGAGGTCGGTGGGCGCGGGGTGTGTTTCACGACACGCCCGAGCCCCTGGTCCGGGGCGGCAAGTGGCTCGTACCTGCCGCCCGAACACGGATTCTGCATCATCCGGCCACGTCGGCCCGCGGAGCGGACCTCCGGGGCGGGCACGGAACGGCCGGGAGGACGGGCGTACGGCGGGAGTTCGGGCGGTCCGGGATGGGCAGACAGTGGGTGGCGCCCGCGCGAACAACGCGTACGCACACCCCCACAGGACGCCGCGCCACCACGCACGGAAACCCGAGCGGAATCACAAGCGGAACGAGGCGAGACATGAACCCGGGCAAGAGCTGGGAGTTCACTGACGACCGTGGCCATCTGACCGTCGCGCCGGGCCGGCCGGCCCGGGTCGTGGCCTATATACAGGCGGGCGCGACCCTGTGGGACCACGGCCTGCGGCCGCTGGGGATCTTCGGTTCCCACCATGACGGAGCGGCCCCCGACCCGGCGAAGGCCGGTGAGCTGCCCCTCGACGGGCTGCGCTCCTTCGGTGCGGGAAGCGCCCTCGATCTGGACGCGCTGCACGCGGCGGAACCGGATCTGGTGGTCGCGGTCAGCTATGGCGGCGGGCAGGTGTACGGCATCGATCCGGAGGCGGCCAAGCATCTGGAGGAGCGGCTGCCGGTGGTCGTCCTGGATGTGGGGAAGGATCGTACGCTCGACGGCATCCGGGACCGGTTCACGGCTCTGGCCCGCGCGCTGGACGCGCCACGCCCGGCCGCGGGGGCCGAGCTGGAGCGGGCGGAGTCGCGGCTGCGGTCCGCGCCGGGTCGGCCGGGCGCGCCCCGGGTGCTGGCTCTGTCGGCGGCCGACTCGGAGACCGCGTATCTGGCCAGGCCGCTGACCTGGCCGGATCTACGGGCGGTCGGGGAGCTGGGCGTGGATCTCATCGACCCCGAGGAGGGCGGCGGCGCCAACTGGCGTACGGTCACCTGGGCCGAGGCCGCCGCGCTTGAGCCGGACGTCGTACTGGCCGATGTCCGCGCGAACGCCGCGCCACGTGCGCGGCTCCGGGACAACGCGCACTGGCGCGCCATCGAGGAGCGGGCGCGGATCGTGGCATGGAACCCGGAGGCGCCGTGCAGCCATCTCGCGCATGCGCGGTTCCTCGACACCGTCGCGGACGCGGTGGGCGGGAGCGGTACGGACGGCGGGAGCGGTACGGGCACGGAGTAGGGCGCACGGGCGGGGTGCCGGGGGGCGGCGCGTACGTACCGTACGGCGGCGGCACCGCACCTCGCGGCCGCGCGCCTCACTAAGCTCCCCAGCCGCACCCCTGGGTCGTGCCTCACTCAGGTGCCAGGCGCGCCTCTCAGGCGCACTTCCCGTTCGGCTCGAACTCGCACCAGACCGCCTTGCCCTCCCCTCTCGGTTCGACACCCCAGCGGGTGGCGACCGCGTCCACCATCAGCAGGCCCCTGCCGGAGGTCGCCGCCTCACCGGCGGTACGGCGGCGGGGCCAGGCGCTGGAGCGGTCCTTGACCCAGAGCCGTACGCGGCGGACCGGGTCGGGCAGCACCTCCAGGGTGAGCACGGCGCCGCTCTCGGTGTGCAGCAGCACATTCACCAGGAGTTCGCCGGCGGCCAGCTCCACATCGTCCATCAGCGCCGCGAGATCCCAGTCCGCCAGGGCCCGGCGGAGCACGGCACGGGTCTCCACCAGGCCTTCCGGGTCGGCCTGGTGGACGTACTGGTGGATCCGGGGCGCCTGGTCGGTGCCGAGGTCGGGCCTGCGGCGCAGGACGAGGAGCGCCACGTCGTCGCCGGTCCCCCACCGCTTCCAGAGCCGGTCCGAGAGATGGTCGGCCAGCGGGCCCGCCAGGTCGGGACCCGATCTGACGATGTCGGCGAGCGTGTCCATGCCGGCCGTGATGTCATGGCCGGGCTCCTCGACCAGCCCGTCGGTGCACAGCACCAGCGTCTCCCCGGGGACGAGATCGAGCCGGGTCTCGGGGAAGTCCTCGTGCCCGAAGGTGGTGGCGAAGCCCAGTGGGAGCCCGCCGCGCAGATTGGGCCAGCCCGTCCGTCCGTCGGTGTGCCGGATGAGCGGGCCGAGGTGTCCGGCCCGTACGGCTCGTACGGTCCCGCTGGACAGGTCCACCTGGGCATAGGTGCAGGTCGCAAAGCGTTCCGTATCCAGCTCGGCGAGAAAGCGGGAGGCCCGGGCCAGCACGGTCGAGGGTGCGTGGCCCTCGCCCGCGAAGGCGCGCAGCGCGATCCTCAGCTGCCCCATGACGGCGGCGGCATGGGTGTCATGTCCCTGGACATCGCCGACGACCACCCCGACCCGGTTCCTGGGCAGCGCGATGACGTCGTACCAGTCGCCGCCGACCTCTCGGCCGCTCCACGCCGCGTGATAGCGCACCGCGATCTCGGCGCCCGGGAACTCGGGGATGTCGCGGGGCAGCATGGACGCCTGGAGGCCGGTCGCGAACTCGCGTTCCTGGTCGAAGAGGACAGCGCGCTGGAGCGACTGGGCCACGATCCCGGCCAGCCCCATGCACAGCGTGCGGGTCTCGGCCGAGAAGTGGGTGCGCCGTCGGTAGAAGAGCGCGAGACAGCCGATGGAGCGGGCCTGGGCGACCAGCGGGAGGAACGCCGCCGCGTTGAATCCGAGCCTGCCGACATAGGGCCGCAGCCTCGGGAAGCGGTCGATGACCAGCTCGCGCAGCGAGGTGACAAAGCGCGGCCGCTGGTTCAGGACGGCCTCGGCGAGCGGCAGGGATCCGTCAAGGCGGTGCAGCCGCAAATCGTCCAGCACCTCCATGGACTCCCCGGCCAGCGCGATGAGTCTGAGCGTGCCGCCCTCGACCAGGCCGAGTGCCAGCCCGTCCGCACCGAACCGATCCAGCCCGCCCGCACCGGTCAGTACGGCCGCGACATCGTCCACGGTGACCGCCCGGGACAGGGCATCCGTGGTGCTCTGCACCAGGCTGTTCAGCCCCTGCCGGCCGATCTCCGGAGGACCGGCCAGGGTGGCGCATTCGGTGAGTTCGGCCGTGGCGTTACGGACGATTCCGACGATGCGGTAGGCGCGGCCCCTGTCGTCCCGGAGAATCCGGCCCCGGGTATGGGTCCACTGGTACGCGCCGTTGCGGCGGGTCAACTGGAAGTACGAGCCGTACGACGAGCGGCCGTCGCGGACGGCCGCGTCCACGACGCCCCGGAGCCGTACCCACTCCTCGCACGGCGACCGGGAGAACAGGGCCTCCGCCGTGCCGTCGTACTCGTCCGGGCGCAGGTCGAACACGTCAAGTGCCGCCGCGTCCAGCTCCAGGATCCCGCTCTCCAGGTCCCAGTCGAAGCTCCCCATGCGGTTCAGGGCGAGTCTCTCGCCGGCGCCTATCGCCACTCGGCTGCGATCCCGATTGCGTCCTGCCATGCGCCCCGCTCCGGAGGTGGACCAGGAGCCCCGTCGCCCTTCCGCCCGGTTGTCGAGGCTCATGTGTTCGAACAAGAAGCCTAACCTTTCTTTACAAATCAATACATACGGAACCTTCTCCCGGAGTCACAGGCTCGCGAGAAACACGGACTCATAGCCAACCTCCGAGTCGTAGCGACAGATACGCCTACGCGATAGCAACGCTATCGCCAAGTTGGTAGCATCCCCTTCATGAGCACGCGAACACGCATTCTGGAGGTGGCCGCCGAGCTGCTGGCGAAGTCGCCGAACGGCGATATCTCCACACGGGCGGTCTGTGACGCGGCCCAGGTCGGCGCGCCGGTGCTCTACCGGCAGTTCGGCGACAAGGAGGGGCTTCTCTCCGCCGTCGTCGACCATGGCTTCGACGCCTATCTGGCGACCAAGCGCCTGCACGAGCCGGGCGCGGACCCGGTCAAGGACCTGCGCGACGGCTGGGACTCCCATGTGGCGTTCGCGGTGGCGAATCCGAATCTGTACCGGCTGATGAACTCCCCGGCGATGCGGAAGCCGCCCGCCTCGGCCCTGGAGTCCCATCGGATCCTCACCCGCGATCTGGAGCGGGCGGCGGCCCTCGGGCTGCTGCGAATCTCGCCCGAGCTGGCGGCCCAGATGATCATGTCGGCCAATGTGGGCGTGGCGCTGATGCTGGTCTCCCGGCCCGCCACCTTCACCGATCCCGATATGTCCCGGCGGGTACGGGACGCCGTGCACGCGGCCGCGTTCACCCCCGAGGCGATGCACTCCCCCACGCCCAGCGGCGGAGCGTCCGCCACTCAGGCCGCTCCCGGTACCGAGACCCCGGTGGCCGCGGCCCGACTGGGGGCGCTGCTGCGCCAGTCACCGCCCTCGGCGCTGACCGCGGTCGAGGCCGCGCTGCTGTCCGAATGGCTGGAGCGCGTGGCGAACACCCCGAGCACCCCGAGCACCCCAGGCAGTCACGACGCCCCCGGCGCCCCGCACACCCCCGACGCGCCGGACGCCGCGGTGCCGTCGCCAGCGGCCACGCCGCGCTCCTCGTAACCGTTACCCACGCACCACCTCCCCCCTGCGGTCGCGCCCGCTCCGGAACGTCCCTGCAATGCCCCGGCATGCCCCGGACCGCGCGGACAACAGATCAGCGGACAACAGATCAGATGATGCCGCCGTTCGCCCGCAGAATCTGCCCGTTGACCCAGTGCCCAGGACCCGCCAGGAAGGCGACGACCTCGGCTATGTCCTCCGGAGTGCCCAGGCGCTCCAAGGGCGGCTGGGCCGCCATCCGCGCGATGGTCTCCTCGTCCTTGCCGTCCAGGAACAGCGCGGTCGCGGTCGGCCCCGGCGCCACCGCGTTCACCGTGATGTCCCGGCCGCGCAGCTCGCGGGCGAGGATCAGGGTGATCGCCTCGACGGCCCCCTTGCTCGCGGCGTAGCCGGCGTATCCGGGCAGGGCCAGACCCAGCACGGAGCTGGAGAAGTTGATGATCGCTCCGCCCTTCCGTACGCGACGTGCCGCCTCCCGGCCCACGACGAAGGTGCCGCGGATATTGGTGCGGTGCATGGCGTCGAGGGCATCCAGCTCCAGATCGGCCAGCGGCGACAGCACCATCCGACCTGCGGCATGGACGACCACATCGACTCCGCCATAGGCCTCGGTCGTGGTGTCGAAGAGGGCGGCGACCGCCGTCTCGTCAGCGACATCGGCCTGGACCGCGATGGCCCGGCCGCCGTCGGCGGTGATGGCCTCGACCGCCGCGTCGGCCTCCTTCTCATTCCCCGCGTAGTTGACGACGACCGCATACCCGTCCGCCGCCAGACGCTCGGCGCTCTGCCGGCCGATGCCGCGCGAGCCGCCGGTGACGATGGCCACCCGGGGGCCGGGAAGCGCGCCGCTCGCAACGTCCTCACGGTTCGCGGCGTTCGCAGGGGTCTCAGGCATGACAGTGCTCCCTTCCGGTCGGGGTACGCCGTTCCGCACCCCCAGAAGCAACGCTAACACTCTTAAGTTATCGACGCTACCCCGATCTCGTAGCAATGTTTCACACACCCCACCCCCGCCGTCAGATTCTGAAACGACACCTACCCGACACACCTCGGCCACACCGCAAAGCCCGACAATCGCCGCGTCCCGCCCGTTATTTGTTGTCGGCAGCACAACCGAACTTGACGGCCTCGTGCACAACTCTTGACGTGTCCGAAACACGAGAGAAGCATCTCCCCTACCGAGAGAGCGCTCTCCGGCTTTCTTTCCCTCCCGCTCCGTCTGCCCCGTTGTCCGAATGACTCAGGAGACCTGCCCATGCACGCTCCTCCGCTCACTGCACCGGTGTTCCGGAGAACCGCTCCGGGACGCCGGCGAGGACTGGCCGCCTCGGTCGCGGCCACGCTGATCGCCTCGCTGCTGCTCCTCATTCCCAGCACCTCCGCCCAGGCCGCGCCCACCCTGCTCTCACAGGGCAAGGCGGTGACCGTCTCCAGCGTGGAGAACGCGGGCACCCCCGCCACCGGCGCCAACGACGGCAACACCGGGACCCGCTGGTCGAGCGCCGCGGCCGACCCGCAGTGGATCCAGATAGACCTCGGCTCCACCGTCGCGGTCAGCCAGATCGTCCTGAACTGGGAGACCGCGTACGCCAAGGCGTACAAGATCGAGTTCTCAACCGACGGCAACGGCTGGACCCAGGCGTACTCCACCACCACGGGACCCGGTGGCACGGAGACGCTCAATGTCTCGGGCAGCGCCCGGTACGTGAAGCTGACGGGCACCCAGCGGGCCACCCCGTGGGGCTACTCGCTCTGGGAGTTCCAGATCTTCGGCGGCACCTCGGGCGGCACCGGCGACCCGATCCCGGGCGGCGGTGACCTCGGCCCCAACGTCATCGTCTTCGACCCGTCGACGCCGAACATCCAGGGCAGGCTGGACGAGGTCTTCAAGCGCCAGGAGGCCGACCAGTTCGGCTCGGGCCGCTACCAGTTCCTGTTCAAGCCGGGCACGTACAACAACATCAACGCCCAGCTCGGCTTCTACACCTCGATCTCGGGTCTCGGTCTGTCGCCCGACGACACCACCTTCAACGGTGATGTGACCGTGGACGCCGGCTGGTTCAACGGGAACGCCACCCAGAACTTCTGGCGCTCCGCCGAGAACCTCGCGCTCAACCCGGTCAGCGGCACCAACCGCTGGGCGGTCGCGCAGGCCGCGCCGTTCCGTCGTATGCACGTCAAGGGCGGGCTCAACCTGGCGCCCAACGGCTACGGCTGGGCCAGTGGCGGCTACATCGCCGACAGCAAGATCGACGGCACGGTCGGCCCGTACTCCCAGCAGCAGTGGTACACCCGTGACAGCTCCGTCGGCGGCTGGACCAACGGCGTCTGGAACATGGTGTTCTCCGGGGTCGAGGGCGCGCCCGCGCAGAGCTTCCCGAACCCGCCGTACACCACCCTGAACAACACGCCCACCTCGCGGGAGAAGCCGTTCCTCTACCTGGACGGCAACGCGTACAAGGTGTTCGTCCCCGCCAAGCGCACCAACGCTCGGGGCACCACCTGGGGCAATGGCGCGCCGCAGGGCCAGTCCCTGCCGCTCGACCAGTTCTATGTGGTCAAGCCGGGCGCGACCGCGGCGACGATCAACCAGGCGCTGGCGCAGGGGCTCAACCTGCTCTTCACGCCCGGCGTCTACCACGTCGACCAGACCATCAATGTGACCCGCGCCAACACGGTGGTCCTGGGTCTGGGACTCGCCACGATCATCCCGGACAACGGGGTGACCGCGATGAAGGTCGCCGACGTGGACGGGGTGAAGCTGGCCGGCTTCCTGATCGACGCCGGTCCGGTGAACTCCCCGACGCTGCTGGAGGTCGGCCCGGCGGGCGCCGCCACCGACCACTCAGCGAACCCGACCACGGTCCAGGACGTCTTCATCCGGATCGGTGGCGCGGGCCCCGGCAAGGCCACCACCAGCATGGTGATCAACAGCGATGACACGATCATCGACCACACCTGGGTCTGGCGCGCCGACCACGGCGCGGGCGTCGGCTGGGAGACCAACCGCGCGGACTACGGCGTCCGCGTCAACGGTGACGATGTCCTGGCCACCGGTCTGTTCGTCGAGCACTTCAACAAGTACGACGTGGAGTGGTACGGGGAGAACGGCAAGACGATCTTCTTCCAGAACGAGAAGGCGTACGACGCGCCCAACCAGGCGTCGATCCAGAACGGCAGCATCAAGGGATTCGCGGCCTACAAGGTCGCCGATTCCGTCAACAACCATGAGGGCTGGGGTCTGGGCAGCTACTGCAACTACACCTCGGACCCGAACATCCAGCAGGACCATGGATTCCAGGCACCGGTGAAACCCGGTGTGAAGTTCCACGATCTGCTGGTCGTCTCCCTCGGTGGCATGGGCCAGTACAACCACGTCATCAACAGCACGGGGTCGCCGACCTCGGGAACCTCGACGGTCCCCTCGACCATCACGTCGTTCCCGTAAACCCCCGGCCGGTTCCGTAACCCACGCCGATCCCCCGGCACACAGGGGCCCGGTCTCCCCCACGGAGGCCGGGCCCTGCGCCGTTCGGCGCAACCGTTCATACGATGGGCCCGACGCGTCACCGTAATGCTCCGGCGTGTCATACCCCGCCGGAGCCCGGGGCGTTCCCGTCCGGCAGCCGGTCCGGCGCTCGCGGAGGGCGGCGCACTCCCCCGGCGCGCGGATGGCGACGCCTCGCGCCCCCACGGAGACTTGACAGCATGTCGGGCAGACGAAGCGCGGGACTCCTCCTGTACCGGGTCGGGGACACCGGTCCCGAAGTGCTGCTCGGCCACATGGGCGGACCGTACTGGGCGGGCCGCGATACCGCCGCCTGGTCGATCCCCAAGGGTGAGTTCGGACCGGAGGAAGAGCCCGAGGAAGCCGCCCGCAGGGAGTTCCGGGAGGAGCTGGGACTGCCCGTCCCCGAAGGGCCCTGGACGCCTCTCGGCGAGGCCCGCCAGCGCGGCGGAAAGACCGTCACCGCATGGGCCGTGGAGGGGGATCTGGATCCCGCCCTGGCCGTGTTCGGCACCTTCACCATGGAGTGGCCCAGGGGGTCGGGTGTGGTGCGTGAGTTTCCGGAACTGGACCGTGTCGGCTGGTTCGATCTGGCGGACGCCGTGGAACCGCTGGTAACGGGACAGCGAGTGTTCCTCGAACGACTGGGCGAGTGCATAGGTGCCGACCGGCGTCAGCCTCCGCCCTGCCGTTAGACCGCCACGGTCCGGGGCCCCTCGCTGTCCCTGAGCGCCGTCCAGGAGTCGTCGGGAGCCCGCATCCAGTCCAGGAACCAGGAAAGGCATCACCCCGTGCACCCTCGCACTTATGTGCTCATCGCCGTCGGTACGGCACTGCTGACCGCCGCAGCCGTTCCCATCACCGTATTTCCCGCCCTGGCCCAGCCCACCGACGAGCCGCCTCCCGGGCCGCGGGCCGAGCGCCTCGGCGTACCGGGGCCGCCGGGTGCGAAACCGCAGGGCGGGCCGCCCGCCCCGAGACTGCCCGCCGACGCGGGGCCCGTCGATCCCGGGTTCGTCGAGGACGCCCCGCCCGGCGACGTGCCGGTCGGCGGCGGACCGGTCAGCGCGGAGGCGCTGCTCTCCAAGGTCAGCCACTGCCGGCAGATCTCCAACGGCCTCTACCGCACCCGTGCGAACGCCCCGGCCGCCGCGGTGCCCGTCTGTGACGCCAACGGGGCCGTGTTCTGGAAGGCGGACATGGACATCGACTGCGACGGCCAGGTGACGGACCGTTGCAACAAGCGGACCGACCCCTACTTCCAGAGCGCGACGTCGTATACGGAGTCCAGCGGCAGGGCGCTGAACGCCAAGGAGCTGCCGTACGTCGTCGTGCCGACCCCGAGCCGGATCTGGAATTTCCGCAATTCAGGCATCAGCGGCGGGTCCGTCGCGGCGGTCATCCATGGCGACCGGGTGCAGTACGCGGTCGTCGGGGACACGGGTCCGCCCGGGATCATCGGTGAGGGGTCGTTCGCCGCGGCCCGAGGTCTCGGGATCGCGACCGACCCGAGCAGGGGCGGTGTGGGGGAAGGCGTGACGTATATCCTCTTTAAGGACTCGCAGGTCCCGTCCCTGGAGGACCAGGACACCACCGCCCGTCAGGGCGAGGAGCTGGCCAAGCAGTTCCTCCAGGAGAATTAACGATTCTCCTCCAAGGATGAACGATTCTCCGGTGAGCCGGCGCGGACCGGGAATGGTGTGCGGTGGATGTGCGGTCCGGGGATCCTGGACGGCACATCCACCACACACCACCCTCGTCCGCCGTCAGACGATGCCTTCGGAGATCTCCGACTGCTCGCGCGCGTTGCCGTACGCCTGCGGAGTGCTGTACGCGCTGCGGGCCACGTACCACCACACCGTCGCCAGGATCAGCACGATGGCCAGGGCGATCACCGCGTAGTTCATCGAGTCGACGGTCACCGGGTTCGACTGCGGCAGACAGAACAGCACCGTGACCACCGCGACCCAGACCACCGCGATCCAGCCGATCGGCTTGCTCCAGCGGCCCAGGGTCCAGGGGCCGTGCTCGAAGCGGTTGCCGGCGCGCAGCTTCAGATAGATCGGGATGGCGTACGCCGGAGTGATGCCGATGACGTTGATGGCCGTCACCGCGCCGTACGCGGTCGTGGAGTACAGCGACGGTACGGCGAGCAGGCACGCGACGATGACGGAGAGCCAGACGGCGGGGACCGGGGTCTGGGTACGGCTGCTGACCCGCCGCCACAGGGCCGAGCCCGGCAGGGCGTTGTCACGGCTGAAGGCGAACACCATACGGCTGGCGGCGGCCACCTCGGCGTTGCCGCAGAAGAGCTGCGCCACGATCACGAGCAGCAGCAGCGCCGTGGCACCGCTGGTGCCGAGGGCGTCGATCAGGATCTGGGCCGGCGGCACTCCCGTGGCGCTCTCCCGGGTGCCCGCGTAGTCCTGGATCGCGAAGGTGAGTCCGGCGAGCAGCACGAAACCGGCGATCCAGGAGACCCAGATGGCGCGAACGATACCGCGCGCCGCCGACACCGAGGCGTTGGAGGTCTCCTCGGAGAGATGCGCGGAGGCGTCGTACCCCGAGAAGGTGTACTGCGCCAGCAGCAGACCGATGGCCGCCACATAGATCGGGTTCTCCCAGCCGGTCTCGTTGACGAACTCGGTGAACACGAACGACGGCGACTGGTGGCTGTCCGGAATGATGGCGAGGGCGCCGACGATGACCGCCACCCCGGCGAGATGCCACCACACGCTGATCGAGTTGAGAACACTGACCAGCCGGACGCCGAAGAGGTTCAGGGTCGCGTGCAGCAGCAGGATGCACATGAATATGACCATGGTCCAGCCGGGCGTGGGGTCGAAGCCGAACTGGAGGTTCAGGAAGGCCCCGGTGAAGAGCGCGGCGCCGTAGTCGATACCGGCGATCGCGCCCAGCAGTCCGAGCAGATTGAGCCAGCCCGTGTACCAGCCCCACTTGCGGCCGCCGAGCCGGTCGGCCATGTAGTAGAGCGCGCCCGAGGTGGGGTACGCGCTCGTCACCTCGGCCAGCGCCATGCCCACGCAGAGGACGAAGAGGCCGACGCCCGCCCAGCCCCAGAGCATCACCGAAGGGCCGCCGGTGCCCATGCCGAAGCCGTACAGGGTCATGCATCCGGAGAGGATGGAGATGACCGAGAAGCTGATCGCGAAGTTGCCGAAGCCGCCCATGCGACGGGCGAGGACCGGCTGATAGCCCAGTTCGCGCAGCCGCTGTTCTTCGTCCTTCTGCGGGACGAGGTCGGCCTTCGACCAGGCCGGTGGGGAAACGGACACGGGAAGTACCTCCGGGGGAAACGCCTCTGGTAGGGAAACGGAGAAGAACTGACGGGAGGAAAACAGAACCGAACAGGGTGGTGCGGCGGTACGGGTGGTGCCGTGCGGGTGGTGCGGTACGGGTGGTGCCTGTGGTGCCGTACGGGTGCTGTGCGGGTGCCGTGCCAGTGGGGCTGTACAGGGGTGGTGCCGTGCGACGGGTACGTGCCGGAGGCGCGTCGTACGGTCCCGGAGGGGCGGGTCAGCCGGACGGCCCGTGCCCCTCCCGGGCGGCGAGACAGCGGCTGCGGGCGCGGACGAACACGTCCTCGGCCTGAGCGGCGTCACCGGGACTCCGCGTACGGTACGCCCATGGCACCGTCGCGTAGAACGGGCCCAGCGCTTCGAACACCCTGGCCCCCTCGATGAATTGGAGCGAGCCCCAGAGAGCGTGCGCGAGATGGTTCAGATCGGGCAGTGACGCCTCGGCCAGGTCCGCGTGGTCGAACCAGAGATGCACGGCCCGCAGGGCGTCCCGGGTCGCGTCCTCGGTGACCCAGTGGAGGTCGAGCGCCTTCTCGTGGCCGTTCTCGCGGCGGTAGCGCTCGACGCGGACGAACAGCGGCAGCGCGTGCAGCGGCGAGCCCTTGGGCGCGGCGGAGGCCGCCCACTGAACGAAGTTGACCGCTTCCGACAGCGATCCGTCGCTCCTTCGCGCGTAGACGAACTGGAGCATACGGTGGTACGCCTCGCGGTTGAACGGATCACGCTTGTCGGCCTCGGCCAGCAGGCCCCAGGGGCCCGGGAACAGCATCGGTCCGGGCGGTGCGAGCCGGTGCTCGTCCATCTGCTGCCGGTTGTCGAGCTGGGCCAGCGCCAGCAGACACACCCAGGGCACCGGGTCGTCCGGAGCGTGCCGGATGGTGCCCCGGCACGCCTCCCAGGCCTGCTGCCACAGCTCCTGGGTGCGCGCATGCCCGTCGCGATGCGCCCGTATCGCCCGTTCCACCATGACCCGGGTGTGCATCACGGTGGCGGCGAGGCTCTCCGGCTCCTCGGCGCGCCAGGCCTGTACGGCGTCGGAACCGGCGGCGACGGCGGCGAGGACCTGGGTCCGCTGGGTCCACCGGCCCCAGTCGGACGTCCCGGCGAGGAGGTTGCGCATCGCGAGCCAGCGTCCTGTGCGCAGATCCTGTACCGCCGCGCGCAGTTCGTTGTCGTGGCCCGCCGGGTGGTAGACGGGGCGGAAGTTGTCGCTCGCCATCAGTTCGGATCCGTCCGCGCGGCCGGAGATCCGGGGTACGAGGCCCAGGCGGCCGAGGACCGCCCGTAACGACAGGGCCGGGCACGGCCGACGGGGCGCCCGGCTGAGAAGATGGTCGTCATAGATCCTCTGGGACGGTGGGGGGTGGAGCGGTCCGGACGGGCGGCACGCAGGCACCGACCTGGCGTGGCCACGGCAAGGGCGAAACCGGTCAAGGAAGCCTGCCGCCGCGGCGATCAGTGTAGGGCTCGCGGTGAGTCCACTCGAACACTTTGCTGATCTTTCGCAACTCTCCGTTGATCAACGCAGGTTACGCCGTTCCGGAACCGGTCCCGCGGCGGCGTCCTTGAACCCTTGACGCCCGCTCTGACCTGCACCACGCTTTCGCTCAGCGATCAACCCGCCCGCGTACGGGGCTTCCGTAAGACCGGAAAACCCGTCCGGCCGGGCCCCGGAAGACCTCGAAGAACACTCGAAAGCCCCTCGAACCAGACGCTCCGCAGCCCTTCGAACCGAAGAACAGGACATGCCGCCAGTCCAGCGATCCAGCCACCCGCGCGCCCACGCGGCCGGCCGGCCGGTGCTCGCCCTCGATCAGGGCACCTCGTCCACCAAGGCCCTGGTCGTCTGCCCTGAACGGGGCGTGATCGGTACGGGTTCGGCCCCGGCGCCTCCCCGGCACGGCTCCGGCGGGGTGGCGGACATCGATCCGGCCGTGCTGCTCGGCTCCGTGCTGGACGCGGGGCGTGAGGCCCTCGCCGAGGCGGCGGAGCCGGTCGCGGCCGTCGGTCTGGCCAACCAGGGCGAGACGGTGCTCGCCTGGGACCCGGTCACCGGGACGCCGCTGACGGACGCGATCGTGTGGCACGACCGGCGCAGCCAGTCGCTGTGCGCCGAACTCGCACCGCACGGCGAGCGGTTGAGGCATCTGACCGGGCTGCCCCTCGATCCGTACATCGCGGCGCCGAAGATGGCCTGGATCCGGCGGCACCTCACCCGCGAGGGGGTCGTCACCACCAGCGACTCGTGGCTGATCCACCGGCTCACCGGCGAGTTCGTCACCGACGCGGCGACCGCGGGCCGTACCGGACTGCTCGACCTGGACCGGGTCGACTGGTCGGCGGAGGCCCTGGAGATCTTCGGGCTGTCGGGCGAGGCGCTGCCCCGTATCACCGATACGGCGGGGCCGGTCGGCATCACCACGGCCTTCGGCGGTGAGATCCCGCTGACGGGGGTGATCGTCGACCAGCAGGCCGCGCTCCTCGCGCAGAACGTGACCGAACCGGGATCCGCCAAGTGCACGTACGGCACAGGGGCGTTCCTGCTCGCCCAGACCGGCGGCCGGCCGCTCCGGGGGACATCGGGGCTGGTGAGCTGTGTCGCCTGGCGGCTCGGCGGGCAGACCAGCTACTGCCTCGACGGACAGGTCCTCACGGCCGCGTCCGCGGTGGACTGGCTGGCCGGGCTCGGGGTGATCTCCGGGGCGGCCGATCTGGACACGGTCGGCTCGGGCGTACCGGACAGCGGCGGGGTCACCTTCGTACCGGCGCTCGCCGGACTCGCGGCGCCCTGGTGGCGCGGGGATCTCCGCGGCTCGGTCAGCGGTCTCGGCCTGGACACCGGCGCGGGGCATCTGGTGCGCGCGCTGTGCGAGGGGCTCGCCGCCCAGGTCGTGGTGCTGGCGGACGCGGTGGCCGGTGATCTCGGTAAGCCGCTCGGCAGCCTGCGCGTCGACGGCGGTCTGACGCGCTCGTCGTTGCTGATGCAGACGCAGGCGGACCTGCTGCAAAGGCCCGTGGAGGTCTCGGAGCGGCCGGACCTCACTGCGCTGGGGGTGGGCGCGCTCGCGCGGCTCGGCCTCGATCCGGAGCTGACGCCCCGTCAGGTCGTACCGGAGTGGAAGCCCTCCGCGATCTATGAGCCGCGTATCGGCCGGGCCGAGGCCGCGGACCGGCTCGGTGTCTTCCGCTCGGCGGTGGACGCGCTGCTCACCCGCACTCCCCCGCCCACCGCCACAAGACCCTGAGCCGGAAGCTGGAGCACCATGGCTGTCACGACCTCCGGAACGCTGCCGGACGAGGTGTACGACATCGTCGTCATCGGCGCCGGAGTCGTCGGCGCCGCCATCGCCCGGGAACTGGCCCGGTATCCGCTGCGTATCGCGCTGGTGGAGGCGTCCGGCGATGTCGGGGACGGGACGTCCAAGGCCAACACGGCGATTCTGCACACCGGTTTCGACGCGGTGCCCGGTTCGCTGGAGTCCCGGCTCGTACGGGAGGGACAGCGCCGGCTGGCCGCCTATGCCGCCGAGGCCGGTATCCCGGTCGAGCCGGTGGGCGCGCTGCTCGTCGCCTGGGACGAGGAGCAACTGGCCGCTCTGCCACGGCTGATGGAGAAGGCCGAGCGCAATGAGTACCACGAATCGCGGCTCATGGGCCCGGACGAGCTGTACGCCCGCGAACCGCATCTCGGCCCGGGCGCGTTGGGCGCGCTGGCCGTCCCCGGCGAGAGCATCATCTGCCCCTGGACGACCACGCTCGCGTACGCCACCGAGGCCGTCCGCGACGGCGCCGATCTGTTTCTCAACTGCCCGGTGACCAGGGTCAGCAGCAGACCGGCGCACGAACTCACCACCGGCCGGGGGCCGTTGCGTACGCACATCCTCATCAATGCCGCCGGGCTGTACGCCGACGAGATCGACCGGTGGCTCGGCCACGCCGACTTCACCGTGACACCGCGCCGCGGTCAGCTCATGGTCTTCGACAAACAGGCCCGCGGCCTGGTCCGCCATATCCTGCTGCCGGTGCCGACCGCGCTCGGCAAGGGGGTGCTGGTGGCGCCGACGGTGTACGGGAACGTCCTGCTCGGCCCGACCGCCGAGGATCTGGACGGCAGGACGGCGACCGGTTCCACCGCGGAGGGGCTGGCCTTTCTGCGCGAGAAGGGCGAGCGCATCCTGCCGGAGCTGCTCGACGAGGAGGTCACCGCCGTGTACGCGGGGCTGCGTGCCGCCACCGAGGACTCCGACTACCGGATCCGCTGCCACGCGGAGCAGCGCTATCTCACCGTGGGCGGTATCCGCTCCACCGGGCTGACGGCGTCGATGGCGATCGCCGCGCATGTCGTGGAGCTGCTCACCGAAGCGGGCGAGAAGCTGGGAGAGCCGCGCGAGCGCCCGGCGGTACGGATGCCGAACATCGGCGAAGCGTTTCCGCGCCCGTACCAGCGCGCCGATCTGATCGCGGCCGACCCCGAGTACGGACGGATCGTCTGCCACTGCGAGCGGGTATCCCGGGGCGAGATCCGCGACGCGCTCGCCAGTACGATCCCGCCGGGCACGCCCGAGGGGCTGCGGCGGCGCACCCGCGCCCGGGGCGGCCGGTGCCAGGGGTTCTACTGCGGCGCCGCCGTGCGCGCGCTGTTCACCCCCGAAGCGGCCGGCGGTCCGGAGGGTCCGGGCAGTACCGGTGCTCCCGCCGCTCCCGGTCCTTCCGGGGGCCGCCCATCGTCCCTGCTGCCGGAGGTCGGACCATGAGCGCGACGACGAACCGGGACGGTCTCGCCGTCCCCGGGCCCGGCCGGCGGACACGTACCGTCGATGTGCTGGTGGTCGGCGCCGGTCCGGCGGGGCTGGCGGCGGCGGCCCGGCTGGCCGCGGCGGGCGCCGGTACGGTCGAGGTCGTCGACCGCGAGGAGCAGGCCGGAGGCGTTCCGCGCCACTGCTACCACTCGGGATTCGGGCTGCGCGAGCTGCGGCGCCCGATGAGCGGCCCGGCGTACGCCCGCCACTGGTGCGAGCTGGCAGCGGGGGCGGGCGCCACCGTACGTACGGGAGTCTCGGTCACCGGCTGGGCGGAGCAGCCGGGCCGAGGGACGCTCGCCCTGGACACCACCAGCCCGGCAGGGCTCGAACGCCTCACCGCAAGGGCGGTCGTCCTCGCCACCGGCGCGCGCGAACGCCCGCGCAGCGCGCGGCTGGTGCCGGGGACCCGGCCGGCCGGCGTGTTCACCACCGGCGAGTTGCAGCAGGCCGTCCATCTGCGCCACCAGCGGATCGGGACACGGGCGCTGGTCGTGGGCGCCGAACCGGTCGGCTATTCCGCCGTCCGTACCCTGCGGGGCGCGGGGGTCGAGGTCGCGGCCATGGTCACGGACCAGCCGCGCCACCAGTCCTCCTGGGCGTCGAGGTTCGGAGCCCGGCTGCATCACCGTATTCCGCTGCTCACCGGGACGACGGTGACCGGGCTGCTCGGCCGGGGCCGGCTCGCGGGGGTCGCGCTGCGGCACAGGGACGGCAGGACGACCACCGTCGCCTGCGACACGGTCGTCTTCACGGGCGACTGGATCCCCGACCACGAACTCGCCCGGCTCGGCGGGATCGCGCTGGACCGGGGCACCCGGGGCCCGGCGGTCGACACCGCGTTCCGTACGGCCGCCCCCGGGGTCTTCGCCGTCGGCAATCTGCTGCACGCCGTGGAACCGGCGGGCACCGCGGCCCGGGAGGGCAGGCTGGTCGCCGGGCCCGTCCTCCGCCATCTCGCCGGCGGTGTCTGGCCGGGCGGGCAGGTGCCGGTGGAGGTGGACGCGCCGCTGCGCTGGGTCGCGCCGAACCGTATCGACCCCCGGGGCCCGCGCCCGCCGCTGGGCCGGTTCACCCTCCGTACGACACGCACCGCCGGGCGGCTGTCTGCGCTGGTCATCACCCAGGACGGCCGCTTCCTGCACCGCGAGCGGCTCCGCCGGGGCAGCGTGCCGAACCGTCCGCTGTACGCCTCCGCCGACTGGATAGACCGCGCGGACCCGGACGGCGGCCCGGTCGTGATCTCGGCGGGCTAGGGCCTCTCGTTCGGATGAAGACCCCAGGCCGCGTCTGACACATGGCGTCGTCCGGTAGGTCCTGTCCGGTCAGAGGACGGCCGCGGCGAATCCGGCGCGCCGGGCCAGCGGGGTCAGCTCGGCCGCGCGGGCCGCCGGGAGAAGGACCAGTGGATAGCAGTCCGATTCGATGTCGAGCACCGCGAGCGCCGTGCCCACGTCGCGATGCAGCGCGCCGTAGCGGGTCAGAAAGGCGAACGTGTCGAGCGCTTCCGCCTCGTCCGCCTCGGTGGAGAGGGACCACGGATCCGTGTCCGGGCGGGATTCGAGAGCGCGGACCTGACGTCTGATCTCCTCGCCGTCCTCCTTCCAGTCGACCTCCGCGAGCAGCCCCCGCGCGGCCAGCGCGTCGACGAGCGCTATCCAGGCGAGGTTGTCCTCGGGCTCGTCGATCCCCCGTTCGTCCAGCCGCCCGGCATACGTCCGTACATACGTCTCCGGATCCTCGTACGCCAGCAGGACCTCCTCGGTGACGGCGGGGCGGCCGGGCGCGAGAAGCTCCGCCAGTTCGGCGAGCGCCTCGGCGACAGGGGTCGTACGGTCGGGCATGACGCCATCTCCTTCTCGGGATCGGCTCGGGGCACGGCGGCCCATGGGCATACGGACGTCCGGACGTACGGGCACACGTCCACGGCTCGGCGCGATGTCGCGCCGGGTCCGTCGAAGACTCTGCCACGGGGGTACGACAACGGACCGGTCACGGAGTCGTCCACGCGGCGGCCGCGCACCGGCGACGGCGGTAGCAGAAGCTAAGATCGACCACGGGGCGGAGACGCCGGAGCCGGCGGACGTACCCGGCCAGTGGAGTGTGACACCGCGGACGCGCCGCTTCCCCTCACGGTGAACACCGAGTGACCGGCTTCCGTCCTGCGCACATGGGCCCGACGACGGTTCACCGACGCGGTGATCCCTGTGCAGTGATGGGTGTTCGCAGTTGGAATGTCGTTCACGCGCAGGCCACGCCGTGTGCCGACCATCGAGGAGTAGCCAGGGGGCAGTCCCCCGGCGCTCTTGCTGATGCGCTCGCACTCGGGAGACCGCACCCATGACACGCATACGCTCCGCAGTCGCCGCAGTCGACCGCCGTTCCTTCCTCACCGCGACCGGAGCGGTCGGCATCTCCGCGGGCATTGGGCTGGCGCTGGGCGCGGGCGGCGGTCCCGGCGAGGCCGCCGCGGCTCCCGGGGCGGCGGCCGGGTCCTCGGTCCCGGTGCCCCGTACTCCCTCCCCCGCGGCCTCGCCCACCCGTACCGTTCCGGCCCGTACGACGCTGGAGACGGTCGCCGCGCCCCGCGACTCCTCGGCGGCCTTCCGGCGGCTCGGCGACGGGCCCGGCTGGCGCCGGATCGTACGGGAGTCCCTGGCGGCTCCCCGGGCCGGCCGGGGAGCCCGGCGTACGGTGCTCAGCTCCTTCGTGCAGCTCACCGATATGCATCTGACGGACGTTCAGCACCCGGTGCGCACCGAGTACCTGCGCTCGCAGGGAGTGTCGGGGTGGCGGCCCCAGGAGGCGCTCACGGTACCGGGAGCGGTGGCCCTGATCGAGCAGATCAACGCCATCAGGTCCGGGCCCGCGACCGGTGCGCCGCTGACCTTCGCCGTGACCACCGGCGACAACACCGACAACAACTCGCTGGCGGAGCTGGACTGGTACCTCACGGTCATGAGCGGTGGGCGTATCTCTCCCAATACGGGCGACCGGCGCCGCTACGAGGGGGTGCAGAACTCCGGCGAGCGGCTGTTCTGGCATCCGGAGGACTCGCGCCGCGACACCGACAAGGAGTACGGATTCCCGCGTATCGACGGCTTCCTGGACGCCGCGATCCGCTCGGTGAACAGCCCCGGGCTGCGGCTCCCCTGGTACTCGACCGTCGGCAACCATGACAGCCTGGCCAGCGGCGCCATCGCCGACCGCACCGGTTATCTGGCCGAATTCGCCGTCGGGGCACGGAAGTTGTACGACATCTCGAACGGTGACGCCAAGACGCTGTCGAAGATCCTGGCAAAGGGCAGCCGGCCGGGCGGCGGTGAACTGATCGATCTGCTGCGCGAGTCGAAGCGCTCGATGCGTTCCATCACCCCGGACCCGGGCCGGGCGCCGTTCGGCCCGCGCGAGTACGTGTCCGCGCATCTCGACCCGTCACGGGTGGGGGCGGGCCCGGTCGGCCATGGTTACACGAAGGCGAATCTCGACAGCGACACGCTCTACTACACCTTCCCCATGGGCGAGAACATCACCGGTATCAGCCTCGACACCACCGACCGGGCCGGGCATTTCACGGGCTCGCTCGACTCGGCCCAGTTCGCCTGGCTGAAGCGGCGGCTCAAGGAACACCGGGACGGATACGTCGTCGTCTTCAGCCATCACAACAGTTGGACGATGACCAACACCCACCCGGACCCCGCCCGTCCCGGCGAGACCCGGCACAACGGCGAAGAGGTGCTGGAGCTGCTGAACAAGCACCGGTCGGTGCTGGCGTGGGTCAACGGTCACAGCCACCGGAACTCGATCAATCCGCGCGGCTCCTTCTGGGAGATCACCACCGCCTCGCACATCGACTTCCCGCAGCTCGCCAGGATCATCGAGATCACCGACAACAGGGACGGCACGCTGTCCCTGTTCACCACGCTGATCGAGTCGGCGGCGCCGCACGGCACGGACTTCGGGGATCTCTCGCAGACCGGACTGGCCGCGCTCTACCGGGAGCTGGCACACAACGCGCCCGGCTCGACCACCGCGCCGGCGGGCAAACTGATGGACCGCAACACGGAGCTGCTGCTCACCCGCTGATGGTCAATCAGCGGAACAACTGATCAATCGCTGGAGCGACGGGCCGTACAGCGTGGCCAGTTGCTCCGGCGTGGCCCGTGCCTGGGCACCCTCGCGGTGCAGGCTGAGCGTCGCGCCGAGACCGAGAAGCTGACCGACGATCAGTTCGGCCCGCAGAGCCCGTTCGTGGCCTGGCAGCAGAGCCGCCAGCCGCTGCGTGATCTGCTCGCCGAAGCGTTCGCGCAGCAGCACGCGCTCGTCGTCGTTGCCGAGGGCGAAGACGACACGGAGCAGCGGGTCCGCCTGCTGCTCGCGGCGGCTGCGGACCACGGTCAGTACGAGGTGGTGGCCGAGCGAGTCCGGCGGCGCCGCAAACAGCAGGTCGGCCGCGGGGCCGAAGTCGGCGACGGTGTTGAACAGCCGTTCCTTGGTGCTGAAATGCTTGACGATGAGCGAGGCGCTCACCCCGGCGTCGGCGGCGATCCCGCGCAAGGTCACCTCGGCGTACGGACGGAAGGCGAACGCGCGCCGCGCGGCCCGCAGAATCGCGGCGCGCCCGGTGCCTGCCTCGGGCACGGTGCCCGTCTCCTGGCCGCCGTCCGCCCCCGGTCCCGCCTCCATGGAAGATCCGCCGTCGGCGGTCCCGCCCGCTGCCTGCCCGTTCATGTGCCCTCCTGGGCGAGCGACGCCGTCCGGTCGTCCCGCCCGACGGTACCCGGCACGGTGATCCGCCGCCCCGGCAGACACAGCGTGACGGCCAGCGCGAGCAGCGCCGCGCCGCCCGCGATCAGGAAGACCAGCAGATACGCGTGGAGGGTGGGCGCCGTACGCCCGCCGGCCTCGAAGGTGACACGGGTGAGCACGGCGGCGACGGCGGCGCTGCAGAACGCCTGACCCACCGACCGCATCAGGGTGTTGAGGCCATTGGCCGCACCGGTCTCGCTCACCGGCACCGCGCGCATCACCAGCGCCGGCAGCGCCGAGTACGCGATGGCGGTGCCCGCCGCGACGACCGTCGCGCCGAGAACGATCGTCCAGAGCTGGTGACTTGTGAAGAAACGGACCACATAGCCGGCCACCATGACGGCCGAGGCGAGCGCCAGCGTGGTCCTGGGGCCGTACGCGGCGGAGATCCGGGCCGACACCGGGGACAGCGCGACCATCGTCAGCCCGCCCGGCAGCAGACAGAGCCCGCTCACCACGATGGACGCGCCCAGCCCGTAACCGGTGCTCGTCGGTTCCTGCACCATCTGCGCGGTGGCCAGGGAGTTGGCGTAGAAGGCGAAGCCGATCAGCAGCGCGGCGACATTGGTCAGCAGCACCGCGGGCCGCGCCGAGACCCGCAGGTCGACCATGGGGGTGGTGAAGCGCAGCTCGTACCGGCCCCAGAGCAGTCCGGTCACCAGGGACAGCGCGAGCAGTCCGAGGGTACGGGCGGACGTCCAGCCCCATCCGCCGCCCTGGGTGACCGCGAGCAGCAGACAGACAAGCGCCGCGGAGAGCCCAAGGACGCCCAGGGTGTCGAAGCGGCCCCGGGTGCGCAGGGGCGACTCCGGTACGCACAGCAGCACCAGCGCGATGTCGAGCACTCCGAGCCCGGCCGAGGCCCAGAACATGGTGTGCCAGTCGGAGTGCTCCACGACGAGGGCGGCGACCGGCAGTCCGACGGCCGCGCCGATGCCCAGGGTCGAACTCATCAGCGCGACCGAGGGCAGCACCCGCGCGGGCGCCAGTTCGTCGCGCATGATGCTGATGCCGAGCGGTACGACGGCCAGCGCGGCGCCCTGGAGCGCGCGCCCGGCGATCAGCACACCGATCTGGGAGCTGACCGCACACAGCACGGACCCGGCGACCAGTACGCCGAGGGAGGCGAGAAGCACCCGGCGTTTGCCGTACATGTCGCCGACACGCCCGAGTACGGGGGTGCAGATGGCGCCGGTGAGCAGGGTGACGGTGACCAGCCAGCTCGCGGCGGTGGGGGTGGCCCCGGTGAGTGCGGGGATGTGCGGCAGGAGCGGTACGACCAGGGTCTGCATGACCGCCACCACTACCCCGCAGAAGGCCAGGACGGCGACGAGGAACCGGGGGTGGTGCGGGGCGTCGGGCCCGGATATCGCTTCTCGCGCTTCGGTCATCTCTCTCCGTACGGGTGAGGACACAGCAGGGGTGCACAACTGTTCACCCCCCTCAGGGTAAACACGCGTGCACCCCGGCCGCCCACCGGGCCCCCGGAGCGTCGGATCCACCGCCCGGCACACTGTGGTGGGCGGCTCCGGGACCGGTGCCCGCCCGACGACAGCCGTGGGAGGCACGATGGCGCTCCAGATCAGCGCGACCAATCCCGAGCAGCCGGCCGTGCTCCTCGATCTGCCGTGGAACACCCCGCTCGACCAGTGGCCCGACGCCTGCCTCGTGGCGCTCCCCCGCGGTATCTCCCGCCATGTGGTGCGCTTCGCGTCCGCCGGGCCCGAGGTGGTGGCGGTCAAGGAGATATCCGAGCGGGGCGCGGTCCGGGAGTTCGGACTGCTGCGCGATCTGCACCGGCTCGGCATTCCCGCCGTGGACGCGCTGGCGGTGGTGACGGGACGGGTGGACGCGGACGGCGAGCCGCTGGAGCCCGCGCTGATCACCCGCCATCTCAAGGGGTCGCTCCCCTACCGTTCGATGTTCGAGTCGACGATGCGCCCCTCGACCGTCAAACGGCTCATGGACGCGCTGGCGGTCCTGCTCGTACGGCTGCATCTCGCCGGGTTCGCGTGGGGGGACTGCTCACTGTCCAACGCCCTCTTCCGCCGGGACGCGGGCGCGTACGCCGCGTATCTGGTGGACGCCGAGACCGGGCAGATCCAGCCGAACCTGAGCCGGGGCCAGCGGGAGTACGACATCGAGCTGGCCCGGGTGAACATCGCCGGGGAGCTGATGGACCTGGAGGCCTCGGGCGCGCTCCATCCGTCGGTGGACCCGGTGCCGTTCGGCGCGGCGATCGTCCGGCGGTACGAGGACCTGTGGCACGAGGTGACGCGCGAGTCGGTGTATCCGGTGGACAAGCGGCACTACATCGACCGCAGGATCCGGCGCCTCAACGATCTGGGCTTCGATGTGGCGGAGATGCAGATCGAGCGCTCCCCGATGGGCGACACGGTGACGTTTCTGCCGAAGGTGGTGGACGCGGGCCATCATCAGCGGCAGTTGCTGCGGCTGACCGGTCTGGACGCCGAGGAGAACCAGGCGCGGCGGCTGCTCAACGATCTGGAGAGCTGGATGGCCGGTGAGGAGGACTACGCGCCGGGCGATCCGCTGGGCGCGCGCCCCGAGGTGCTGGCGCACCGCTGGGTCCGCGATGTCTTCCGGCCGACGGTACGGGCCGTACCGCTGGAGCTGCGCGGCGAGATGGACGCGGCGCAGATCTTCCACGAGGTGCTGGAGCACCGCTGGTATCTGTCGGAGCGCGCGGGGCGCGATGTGGGTCTGGAGGCGACCGTCGAGGACTACATCGCGCATGTACTGCCGCTTTCGGTACGGGCGATGACCCCGCCGGACCCCGCGAACGGTCTGTCCCCCTGACCCCGCCGTCGCCGGACCAGGCCCCGTAACGCGCCGTGGGTCGCCCTCACTGGAGGGCGCGTACCGCCGCCGCGAACAGCGACGGCATCCGGGCCGCCGCCGGTACGATCAGCCTGGCCCCGGCCGCGTGGCCGCTGACCCGGAGCAGCCCCGCGGTCAGCAGCCGGTGGCGCCTGGAGAGCCTGCGCCAGGCGTCCTCGTACTCCTGCGGCCGTCCCGCCCGCAGACACCGTACGGCGGCCTCGGCCGATGCCAGGGCGAGTGCGATGCCCTCGCCGGTGAGCGCGTCGACATAGCCCGCCGCGTCGCCCACGAGCAGCACCCGGCCCGCGGTCCTGCCGCGTACCCGCTGGCGCAGTGGGCCCGCTCCGCGTACGGCGTTCGCGGGCTCGCCGTCCAGCAGGGACAGCAGCTCGGGGAAGCCTTCGAGATGGGCGTCGTAGCCGCGTCTCACCGAGCTGAGCACGGCCACCCCGACCAGGTCACCGGCCACCGGGGTCACATACGCCTCCCCCGCCCCCGACCAGTGCACCTCGACGAAGTCCGTCCAGGGTTTCATGCGGTAGTGCCGCCGCTGGCCGTAGCGCCGGGGCCCGCGGTCGGGCAGGCCCAGGCCGAGACCGCGCCGTACGGGCGAGTGCAGCCCGTCCGCGGCCACCAGCCAGCGCGCCCTCAGCCCTCCGGCGGTCACCGAGTCCGGGCTCTGGACGACATCGCCGACGCGGCCGGTCAGAATCCGTACGCCGGTTTCCTTCGCCCGCCGTGCCAGTGCCGCGTGCAGTTCGGTACGCCGTATCCCCAGCCCGGGTCCGTGGTCGAACGGCGCCTCGGCGCGGTGGTTTCCGCGTACGTACCGGATGCCGCGCAGCGGATGCCCGCGCGGGAGGTCGAGACCGAGGGCGGTCAGCGCGCGTACCCCGCTGGGCATCACGCCTTCGCCGCAGGCCTTGTCGACGGGGGTGGCGCGCGGTTCGATCACCACCGCCTCCAGACCGGCCAGCGCGGCGTGGACCGCAGTGGCGAGTCCGGCGGGCCCGGCGCCCACCACCAGCAGGTCGATCACGGCAGCGCACCGGCGGCCGCCGCGTCCAGGGCGCGGTTCTCGCACCGTATCCGGACGGTCAGCAGGACGGCGTTGAGCACGGTGAACAGCAGCGCCGTGAGCCAGGCGCCGTGCACCAGGGGCAGCGCGAGGCCCTCGGCCACCACCGCCACATAGTTGGGGTGCCGCAGCAGCCGGTACGGGCCGCCCGTGACCAGCGGCAGCCCGGGTACGACCAGCACCCGGGTGTTCCAGCGCGGCCCCAGCGTACGGATGCACCACCAGCGCAGCGCCTGCGCGGCCACCACCACGGCGACCATGGTCCAGCCGAGCGCGGGGGTGAACGGGCGGTCGCCCAGCCATACTTCGGCCAGGCAGCCGAACAGCAGCGCCGTGTGCAGGGCGACCATCGGCGGGTAGTGCCCCCGCCCCCACTCGACCGCGCCGCGCTCCAGGCTCCAGCGGGTGTGGCGGCGGGCGACGACGAGTTCGGCGACCCGCTCCGCGCCGACGGCCAGCACCAGCACGCCGTACCAGATCATGTCTCTTCCCGTCGCTTGCCAACAGTTCCACCGGTTCGACCGGTTCCACCGACTGGGTCCGCCCCCGGTGCGGTCGGTTCCATCACTGGATCCACCACTGGATCTACCACCGGAGCAGGACGAGTTCGGAGCAGAATCCGGGTCCCATGGCGAGCATCAGTCCGGCGGTCCCGCGCGGCGGCGGCCGTTCCGCGAGGGTGTCGCGCAGCACATGCAGTACGGACGACGAGGACAGATTGCCCACCGCCGCCAGCGAACGCCAGGTCATGTCCAGCGCCCCGTCCGGCAGTTCGAGCGCCTCCTCGACCGCCTCCAGCACCTTGGGCCCGCCGGGATGGCACACCCACGCGGTGATGTCCTCGCGCTTCAGGCCGTGTAAGGCGAGGAATCCGTCGACCTCCTCCGGCAGGTTCTTGCGTACGAGGTCGGGAACGCTCGCGTCCAGGACGATCCGGAAACCGGAGGCGGAGATGTCCCACCCCATCACCCCCTCGGTGTCCGGATAGATCCGGCTGCGGGTGTCGACGACGGCGGGCCCGGTGGCCCGGCGCCGGGCTCCGCAGGCGACGACGGCCGCCGCGCCGTCCCCGAAGAGCCCCGAGGCCACGAGATTGGCCGGCGAAGGATCGTTTCGCTGGAAGGTGAGCGAGCACAGCTCCACCGAGAGCAGGACCGCCACGTCGTCGGGCCGTCCGAGCAGATAGTCGTGCAGCCGCGCGATGCCGGCCGCTCCCGCGACACAGCCCAGTCCGAAGACCGGCACGCGTCTGACATCGGGCCGCAGACCGAGCCGTCCCACGAGGAGCGCGTCCACCGAGGGCGCGGCGATGCCCGTCACCGAGGTGAACATCAGCAGATCGACATCGCCCGGCGAGAGACCCGCCGCGTCCAGCGCCCCTTCGACGGCCTCGGCGCCCAGCGGTACGGCCGCGGCGATAAAGGCATCGTTGACCTCGCCGAAGTCCTTGAGCCCGGCGTACCGGTCGAGCGGCAGGGCGGTGTGGCGGGTGGACACGCGCGCGGCGCGGTGCAGCCGGTCCAGCACCCTGCGGTCGGCCTCCTCGGGCAGACACACCTCGGCCACCATGTCCGTGATGTCCTGCTGGGCGTGCTGATGCGGAGCCAGGGCTCCGTGGACGGCTGCGATGCGTGTCATCTGCGGTCCCGTCCGGGTCGGGGGTGGTGACTGACGTGCAATCCCTGCCCCGGCGACGGCGTGTCACACACGAAGTCGCCTGTACGGCCGCGCGATCACGAAGGTGCGGTGGCGGCGCACGGAGTGCTGCCTACGATGGGCGCGTGGACGGGACCGACGGGGTGAACATGGCCGAGGGGGTGGACCTTCCCGGTCTGCCGTCGCGCACCGACGGGCCGCCGGTGCGGTGGCCGCGCCGGACGGCCGCCCTGCTCGGGTCCTGCCACCCCGGTCCCACAACCGCCGTGACCCTGCTGATCACCGGGCTCGCGGTGGCCGCCGGGCAGGACGCCGCCGGATGCGCGCTGGTGGCCGCCGCCGTGCTGACGGGGCAGTTGTCGGTGGGCTGGAGCAATGACGCGGTCGACGCGGCCCGCGACACCGCGGCGGGCCGGAGCGCCAAGCCGGTGGTGGGCGGCGCCGTGAGCGCGCGGGCCGTACGGACGGCGGCGCTGGTCGCGCTGGCGCTGTGCGTACCGCTGTCCCTGGCGTACGGGCGGCTCGCCGGTACGGTGCATCTCGCCGGGGTCGCGGCCGCCTGGTCGTACAACCTCCGGCTCAAGTCCACCGTCCTGTCCTGGCTGCCGTACGCGGTGGGGTTCGCCTCGCTGCCCGCCTTTGTGACGCTCGGGCTGCCCGGGCAGCCCCGGCCCGCCTGGTGGATCGTCACCGCCGCCGCGCTGGTGGGGGTCGGGGCGCATCTCGGCAATGTGCTGCCCGACATCGGCTCGGATCTGGCCCTGGGGGTGCGGGGCTGGCCGCAGCGGCTGGGGCCGTCCGTGGTGCGGCTGCTGCTGCCGGTCCCGCTGGTGGCGGCCACGGTCCTGCTGGCGCTCGGCAGGCCGGGGCCACTGGGCGCGGTCGCCGTGGGCGCGGCCCTGATCATGGCGGCCGGCGGATCGCTGATGGGTCGTCACCGGCCGAAAGTCCCCTTTCTCGCGGCGATTCTCGTCGCGGGCGTCGATGTGGCACTGCTGCTGTGGCAGGGGACGGCCCTGGCCTGAGCCCGCCCGTACGGATCAGGCCGACGGCGCGAGGTGGGTACGGAGGAAGGCGAGCGTGCTCTCCCAGGCCGACTTGGCGGCGTCGGCGTTGTAGGCCTGGGGCCGGGCGTCGTTGAAGAAGGCGTGGCCCGCCCCCGGGTAGAGCCGGAAGTCGGGGACGATGCCCGACTGGGCCTCGATGGTGGCCTTGAGGTCGTCGAGGCTCTTGGGCGGCACGGTGTGGTCCTCCTCGCCGTACTGGCCGAGGATCTCCGCCCTGAGCCGCGAGAAGTCGGGTGCACCGTCGCGGATGACCCCGTAGAACGGTACGGCGGCGGCGACCCGCTGGTCCTTGGCGGCGAGGGCGAGCACGAATCCGCCGCCCATGCAGAAGCCGACCGTCCCGAGCGAGTCGCCGTCGGTCTCGGGCCGCGAGAGCAGATAACCGACCGCGCCGGAGAGCAGGTCGACGCCCCGCTCGGTGGGCAGATCGGCCATCATCCGCCCCGCCTCGGCGCTGTCATGGGCGACCCGGCCGCCGTACAGGTCGGGCGCGAGCGCGACAAAGCCCGCCTGTGCGAAGCGGTCGGTGACGTCCTTGATGTGGGCGGTCAGCCCCCACCACTCCTGGATGACGATCAGGCCGGGGCCGTGTCCGGCGGGCGGTACGGCGAGATAGCCGTACGCGGTGGCTCCGGCGCTCGGGAACGAGACGTTCTGGAAGGCGGGCTCGGTGGGCATGGGAGGTGCTCCTCAACAGTGACCGGTGACACCGAGATCGTAGAGAGCGGGCCGCAGGCGGACGACCGGGGGTGGGCCGTGGCTTCGCATCCGCAACACAATCCCCCGATCAGGTGAACGCACCCCTCCCGGGTGATTCGAACGCGACACGATGACCCGACCGGCCCGAACCCGTACGGGCTATCACGTCCGCTCGAAACTCTGTCCGACGATTCGTCCTTGAGGGCCCGTTACACGCCCTTGATCAGGTCCGTTGTCCGGGCACCTGTAACCGTTGTCGTCAGTTCAGGAGGCCTTGTGTTACCTGTTCCCGCTCCAGTCCGCTGTCCCGGCGGACCTCGCGCGTTCGAGTACGGTGCCGCCTCGCCCCGGCCGGCCGTGCACCGGGTTGACGCCGAGGGCGGTGCCGCCGAGTGAATCCGCTGCGCCTTCCCCGCCGGCTCCGGCTCCGCCTCCGCCCGAAACCGTACGTCCAGAACTCGCCGCCCGAACAGCTCCTCTTCGGCGGCCGGCTGAAGGGCTCCTGGGGCTGGACCGCCCATGAGGGCGCGCACCTGCGGACCTCGTTCTGGTCGATCCTGCGGCAGATCCCCCGGCTGGTCGGCCATACGGTGTCGCTGGCCTGGCGCGCCGACCGCGCCGCGCTGATCGTCGTCGCGATCGCCCAGCTCGGCCAGGCCGCGGCGACCGTCTTCGGGCTGCTGGCCACCAACCGCGTGCTCGTCAGCCTCTTCACCGCGGGCCCCACCGCCGACCGCATCACCGAGGCGCTGCCCTCGCTGCTGCTGGTCGGCGGGGCGGGAGCGGTGGCGGCCACCCTGCGTGCGGTCACCTTCGGCGGCACCGGACGGCTGGAGCCCAAGGTGGAGCGGCTCGCCGCGCTGACCATGCTGACCCCGGTGATCCGGGTGGAGATGGAGCATCTCGAACAGCCGGAGTTCCACAAGATCCTGGACTCCGGCCAGCACGGCCAGACCGCCGCCCGCCAGTTGATCCAGCACACCCTGGGCATCATCGAGGCGCTGATGGCGCTGATCGCGGTCAGCGGGGTGCTCGCGGTGCTGCATCCCGTGCTGCTGCCCCTGCTGATCGCCGTCGTGGTGCCCAAGGCCTGGGGCACGGTCAGGGCGGCCCGCCGTACCTACGAGTCGATCCAGGTGTGGATCGAACACGTACGGCAGCAGGGCGCGTTGCGCCGGCTGCTGATCTCCCAGAAGGCGGGCCCGGAGCTACGGGTCCATGGCGCGGGTCCGTTTCTGTTGGAGCAGTTCGACCGGATGGGCGTCGAGGCCGCGCAGGAGCAGACGAAGCTGGCGCACCGCGAGGCCGGTACGGACCTGCTGACCTCGGCGCTGTCCGGGGTGACCGCCGCGGTGACGTACGGACTGCTGGCCTGGCTGCTCACCCATGGCCATATGCCGCTCGCCTCGGGCGCCACGGCGGCGCTCGCGCTCACCAGCGGCACCTCGGGGCTGCGCCGGATGGTCACGCACATCCACCATCTCTACGAGCAGTCGCTGTTCATGACCGATCTGATCAAGGCGCGGGACGAGTCCGCGCTCCGCGCCATCCCCAGGGGCGGTACGCCGGTGCCCGGTCCGCCCGCGCTGATCGAATTCGACCGGGTGTCGTTCACGTACCCCGGCCGGGAGACCCCGGCGCTCGACACCGTGTCGCTGACGATCCGCCGCGGCCAGATCGTGGCCCTCGTCGGGGTCAACGGCAGTGGCAAGACGACGCTCAGCAAGCTGCTCGCCGGGCTGTATCTGCCGTCGGAGGGGCAGATCCGCTGGGACGGGACCGATGTCCGCGAGCTGGACCGCGACCAGCTCTTCGACCAGGTCGCGCTGGTGCTCCAGGACTACCAGCGCTGGCCGTTCACGGCCCGCGCCAATGTCGCCATCAGCCGGCCGTCCGAGATCCACGACCTGGAACGGCTTGAGGGGGCGGCGGAGCTGGCCGGCGCGCACAAGGTGGTCGGCGAGCTGCCGCGCGGCTGGGACACCCTGTGCGAGAAGGGGTACGAGGGCGGGGTGGACCTGTCGGGCGGGCAGTGGCAGCGGCTGGCCCTGGCCCGCGCGTACTACCGCAAGGCGGGCCTGCTGATCTGCGACGAGCCGACCAGCAGCATGGACCCGGCGGCCGAGATCGCCGCGTTCCAGCAGATCCGCGATCTCGCGGGCGACGGGCAGACGGTGATCCTGGTCACGCACCGGCTGCACAGTGTCCGGTCGGCCGATGTGATCTATGTCCTGGACCAGGGCCGGCTGGTGGAGGCGGGCGACTTCGCTGCGCTGATGGCGGAGGGGCACCAAGGACCCGGCCTGTTCAGGGAGTTGTTCACGCTCCAGTCGGAGCAGTACCGGACTGGCAGTCCCGAGGTGCCCGCCCAGGGCACTCCGCCCGCGGCCCGGACCGGAGCGGAAAGGCCGGCGGAACGGGCGGACGAAGCCGTGCCCGGCGGTACGGGGTGACGCCCGCGCGGGCACGCCGCGGCCGTCCGGGACGTTGGACCACTGGCTCTGCGCACCACCTGAGGAGATGACGGAATGGCCCTGTGGGACCGGTTCAAGGAATCCGCCACGACGATGCAGTCGCAGCTCTTGGCGAAGAAGAACGATCTGAAGAGCGGCGCCTTCCGCGACGCGAGCATGGCGATGTGCGCCCTGGTCGCGGCGGCGGACGGCTCCGTGGACCCCGCGGAGCGGCAGCGGGTCGCCACCCTGATCTCGACCAATGAGGTGCTGCGGAACTTCCCGGCGGAGGACCTCCAGCGCCGTTTCGACGCGGCTCTGGACAAGCTGACGGCCGACTTCGCGTTCGGCAAGGTCGGGGTGCTCCAGGAGGTCGCCAAGGCCAAGAAGAAGCCGGCGGAGGCGCGGGCGGTCATCCAGATCGGCATTGTGATCGGCGGCGCGGACGGGGACTTCGACAAGCAGGAGCAGGCCGTGGTCCGCGAGGCCTGCTACGCGCTGGACCTGCCCCCGCACGAGTTCGACCTCTGAGCGGTACGGCGGGCAGGGGCGGGGCGGTGGCTTCCGGGGGCCACCCGCCCCGCCTCACCACGGAACTGACGGCGTCAGCCCTTGGCGGGCTCCTTCCGGAACGCCCAGGCCATCTCCGGCTCCAGGGCGAAGCGGAAGATCCGCTGGACCGGCTTCGTACAGAGCAGGGTCACCGCCACGGCCGCGACCAGCGATACGAAGACCTCGCCGACGGGCCCGTACAGCCAGCCGGGGTCGTACCAGCCCCAGGTGCCCGCGCTCTGGGCGAGGAACCCGTGCAGCAGATAGCCGCAGAGCGTGCCGGCCCCCAGCGCCGTGAACCACAGCCGCCGCCCGGGGACCAAGGAGAAGAAGCAGGCGCTCAGGACGAGGCCGCAGCCGAAGAGCGCGAAGGTCATCAGCACCCCGGTCCACCAGGGCACGCCCAGTTCCTGCGCGCTGTCGCGGTGGAAGAACCACGCCATGTTCATCCGGGTGACGGCCCAGTACGCGAAGACCACGGTGCCGGCGAAGACCGGTACGGCGGCGATCCGCACCGCGCGCCGGCGTACGAGCTGGAAGTGCTCGGGCTTCAGCCGCAGGCCCAGCACGAAGAACGGCAGGAACTGCAGGAGCCGCTGGAGATCCAGATCGTCGCCGATCTGCGGTGAGGTGGTGGCCAGCGCGGCGATCAGCAGGGCGATCGGGACGGGCCATCGCACCACCCGCCAGAGGGGCGCCGTCATCCGCCAGACGAAGAGCGCCAGCAGGAACCAGGTCAGGTACCACGGGTCGAGCAGGCTGACCGGCATGTCCGGATCGTTGTCGGTCCAGCGGTGGAAGAGGCTGTAGGCGACCTCGAACACGATGTACGGGACGGCGATGCCCGTGATCAGTCTGCGCACCCGGTCGGGCCGGAAGTCGAAACTCCGCGAGAAGTAGCCGGAGATGATGATGAACGCCGGCATGTGGAAGGCGTAGACGACGATATAGAGCGCCGAGACCGCGCGGCTGCCGCTCCGGAGCGGCTCCCACGCGTGCGCGACGGCGACCAGGACGATCGCCAGATACTTGGCGTTGTCGAAGAAGGCGTCCCGGCTCCTGGCGGTCTTGGCCGCCTCGGCCGGTGCGGCTCCCGCGGACGGCTCCGCGGCGCCTTCCGCCGGGGTCTTCGCCGTACCGGCCGTGGGGGCGCCGGATACGGACCGTACCGGCTGATCGGTGATCTGCGTCATAGGGCCTCCCCGGTGGAACCTGGGGCGGCGGGGATGCCTCTTAGCAGGATTGCGGGGGGAATCAGCGGAGCGAACATTCAAGGCACCCTAACGACCGTGTCAACCATCCGTTAACCCGGGTGTCACCCACCGGACCGCGCCCGGCCGGATGTAACACACCGGTCCGGAAGTGAAGATTCCGGGCGCCGGCGCGGCGGACTCCCCGGTTCCGGCCCTGTACGGTGCGTCTCTGCCCGGTCACGTTAGGTTTTCGGCCACCGACCCGCATATGCGCGCCACTCTGGCCGGATCGGGCTGGTGACAGGTCGTCAGCAAGGCCTTCATAGTTGGAAGTTCGGGCCTCCAAAGGCAGATCTCCGCCGTCCCGGGAAATCGCCCCACGGAATCGCCCGCCGCACCGCGCGATGCCACTGCCAAGAATTGCGGCCCAGACCACCGGCCTCACAGAACGGCGCAAGGAGAGCGGCCGTGCATGACGAATTCCTTTGCCATGTCACCGCATATGGAGTCTGCGGTGGACAGCGTATCGGCGTACCCCTCGGCACATATCGCGCTCCCACTCTGGCACTTGCACTGTGGTGGTTGCGGGATCGCGCGACATGGATCGCCGAACGACTCGATCCCAGCCCAGAAAGCAAGCATTTTCCGGCGGAGGCACTGGCTCCGGTGGCGGACACCGTGCCCGATGTCCCGGCGACCCTGCGCGCCTGGCGGGACGATGTGGCCCACCAGGACCTGGTAGCCGAGCATTTGGCCGCAGGGCGGCTGCTGCGTGTCGCCACCCGCGACGACACGACGGAATACGAACTGCTCGCGGAATCGGTGGACGCGTTACGAATGGACCGGGCACTTCCGGTTATGCTCGCGCCCGCCTCGCTGCCGGAAACGCCCCTTCAGGAGCGCTCGTTCGCCGCTTCCGCGCTGACGCCGGCGCACGACTACCGAAGACACCCGGGCCACACCGGCCGACAGCGGGTGACGAGCGAGGAATCCCTCGCCGAAACCATGCAGTTGGGCCGGTTGTACGGATGAATTCCCGGCCGGACCCGAAAGGGGGTTCGAAACGGCGGTCCCGGTGATCCGGGTCCGCCCCACGGCGGCGGACGATCAGTCCGCCGCGCTTTCTCCCTGCGCGATTTCTATATGGTCGTGGAGGTCATCCGCCGCGCCCACCGCCGTGGCGCCGGACAGCGCCACGCAGCACAGCAGCGCGCCCGCGATCAGCCTGCCGGTACCGGACGGCAGCCCCGGGCCGCTCGCTGCACCGCTCCCGCCGAGCAGCGCGGCGACCCGCCGGGGCACAGGGCCCGCGGTCGCCGCCAGGACGGCACGCGGCCTCGCGTGGTCCCGGTCCTCCGCCCGGTCCTCCCGGGCCGCCAGGGCGGCCCTGCCGATGGCGCGCGCGGCGAGGCGCCGGTCACCGACCGCCACCGCGGCGGCCTCGTCCGCGGCGCGCTCCAGCGCGTAACGGAGCGGCTCGCACAGGGCCCGCAGGGCGGGGTGACAGAGCGCGGCCAGTTCGACGGTGGTGAGGAAGAGATGGTGGCGGCCCCGGAGATGAGCGCGCTCATGAGCGAACAGCGCTTCGCGCTCGGCCGGTTCGAGGGCGCGCAGCATTCCCGTGGTCACCACGATCCTGCCGGGCCGCCCGGGCAGGGCGTAGGCGTCGGGCCGGCTGTCCCGCAGGACCGCCAGCTCGCCTTCCGTACCGCCCGCGGCGGCCCGGGCCCGGCGCAGCTCCGCGCGGGAGCGGTGCGCGGCCACGGCGAGTACGGCCGTACGCCAGACCAGCAGGGACCCGGCGATCAGCGCCAGCGCGACGGCCACCACCGGCGGTCCCGCCCTCAGCGGCTCCAGGAGTTCACCGAGAACGGCCACGACGGGCAGGTACGAGGCGCCGGGGACGACCAGCAGGGCCAGCGCGGCCGAACTGCTGGCGGCCAGCACGAGGGCAACGACGGTGAGCAGCCAGGCGGCGTGGCGGGGCGCCAGGGCCGCGGCGACCCGGCGGGCGGCGGGCACCGCGAGGAAGGGCATCAGCAGCGGCACCCAGACGAGGTAGATCATCCGGCGCGCCCGCCGTCCGGACCGCCCAGGCTGTCCACACCGTCGGGCCGGTCGTCCGCCCGGGCCTCCCCGCCGTCCAGCAGCGAGCGCAGCAGCCGTTCGTCCTCGTCGTTGAGCTGGGAGACGAAGCGGGCGAGCACCGCACTGCGGTCCTCGTCCTTGGCCAGCTCCGAATGCATACGGCGGGCGGTCAGCCCGGGGGCGTCCTCGGTCGGCGTGTACGCGTAACCACGGCCCGCTCTGACCCGGGTGACGCTGCCCTTCTCGTACAGCCGCGACAGGATCGTGGTGATGGTGGTACGGGCGAGCCGCGTCCCGAGCGCCCCCTGGACCTGACCTGGGGTGAGCGGTCCCTCGGCGGCCCACAGCGCCGCCAGCACACCGGCCTCCAGCTCTCCGGCCGGCCGGCGCTCCGCGCTCTCGTCGCCCATGGGAACGCTCCTCCCGTTTCTTTCGTCTACAGTGAAGTAGACCGTCTACAGCACTGTAGACAATCGGATCGTCACGCAGGACACCCCTGCCCACCATTATGGGAGCAGCCCCCTTATGGCCGTATCCGCGCTCGCCGCGATGCCACAAGCCGTGAACCTCCTCGACGCGGGATCCCTGCTCTCCGCGTTCGGCGCCCTCGGTATCGCCGTCGTCCTCTTCGCCGAGACCGGCCTGCTGATCGGATTCTTCCTCCCCGGCGACTCGCTGCTCTTCACCGCCGGGCTGCTGAGCGTGCCCGGCGTGACCGGGCCCGCGCATCTCTCGCTGCCGCAGGTGCTCGTCGCCTCGGCCGCGGGAGCGCTGCTGGGGGCGCAGACCGGCTACTGGATCGGCCGCCGGGGCGGCCGGGCGCTGCTGGCGCGCAGCCGGTCCAGGAAACTACACGAGGGCGCGGCGCGCGCCGAGGAGCTGCTCGACCGGTACGGCCATGCCAAGGCCATCGTGCTGGCCCGCTTCGTACCGGTCGTACGGACCGTGCTCAACCCGCTGGCCGGCGCGCTGAACGTACCCGCGCGGCTCTTCACCCTCTGGCAGGTCCTCGGCGGCGCGATCTGGACGGTCGGTCTGGTGCTCGCCGGGTACGCGCTGGGCTCGTCCGTACCGGATGTGGAGCGCTATCTGCTGCCGATCGTCGCCGTGGTGGTCGTCGTCTCGCTCATTCCGCTGGCCCTGGAGGTGCTGCGCTCGCGCCGCGCGTCCGAAGGGGAGGCCCGTTGATGGCCTGCACGGCGGCGAGTGCTCTTCGCGAAGGATGGTTCGACGACGGCCTCAGCCGGGGCCTGATGACCGCCGCGCGGCGCGGCGGTCCACTTGTCGAGCGGCTTCGCTCCACCTGGCTGCGCCCGCTGGTGGCCTCGCGGTGAGGGCGATGTCATCCGGGGTTCTTCGTACTGGAACGGCGGCTATTCGTACAGCGGCGCTGAGCGCGCTGTTCGCCGCGGCCTTCGCCCTGCTGGCGGTGCTGGTGACCGGCCGGAACGGCGCACCGTTCCCGCTGGACCGCGACGCGCTCGACTGGTCGCTGGACCACCGGCCCCCGGAGGCCACGGCGGTGGCCCGGGGAGTCACGTCGACCGGCACCGGGGTCCTGCCCTATCTGTGCGCGGTCGTGGCGGGACTGCTCGCCGGCCCCGGGATACGGCAGCGGCGGGGGCAGGTGCCGGAGGGAGCGGCCGGATCAGCGGGACAGGGGTGGGCGGGATCCCTGCGGTACGGCCTGGCCGCCGCGGCCGGCACGCTGCTGTTTCTCATCGCCGGGCAGCTCCTCCGCTATGTCCCGCTCTCCGCCATCCACCGGTCGCGTCCCCCGGCGGGCGACTGGGCGACCCATGCCTCCAACTACGCGTTCCCGTCCGGCCATGCCACCACCTCGTCGCTCATGGCGGGCCTGCTGATCTGGGCCCTCACACGCCGGCGCGGCGGACCCGCCGGCCGCCGGGCCCTCACGTACACGCTGTGCGCGCTCATCGCCTGCTGGGCGGTCGCCGTCGGGCTGAGCCGGATCTATCTCGGGGTGCACTGGGCGACCGATGTCCTCGGCGGATGGCTGTACGCGGCCTTCTGGCTGAGCCTCGGCGCGACGCTGGTGGCACTTGCGCCGCTTGTGCCGCTTCCGCCCTTCGTGCCCAGAAGAATGTCCGGGAACCGGTGAGTCCGGAGCGTCTCGGCCGTACGCCTCCCGGAAGCCCGGAGCGAGTCGTGGCTCAGAGCGGACGGTGCATGACGTGCAGCCCGACATAGCCCTGTGCGGGGTGCCGGAAGCCCTCCGGCACCGTGCCCAGGATCGTGAAGCCGAGCGACTCGTACAGCTTCACCGCGTACGTATTGGTCTCGACGACCGCGTTGAACTGGATCGAGCGGAAGCCCGCCGTACGTGCCCAGTCGAGGGTGTACTCGACCAGCGCCCGGCCCACACCGCACCCCGACCGGGCCGGATCGACCATGTAACTGGCGGTGGCGACATGCCCGGCGTTCCCGGACTGGTTGCGGCCCATCTTCGCGGTGCCGACGACCGTACCGGCCTCGTCGACGGCCACGACGGTACGGTTCGGAGCCGCCGGCATCCACCACTCCCGGCCCTGCCTCTCATCGAGGTCGAGCGGATACGAGAAGGTCTCGCCCGAGGCGACGATCTCGTGGAAGAACGGCCAGATGGCGGGCCAGTCCTCGGCGGTGGCTTCTCTGATCGGCATGCGGCCAGGATGCCCGTACGCTCCGCCGGGCCGCCAGCGCTTTCCCCGTACCACGCCGTACCGCACCGGCGGCCCCGGTCCTCGTCCCCCGGGCAGCGCGCCGTCTTTGCAGGATAATGACCAAGAAAGAGGCGATACCGAGAAGGATCCGAGAGGGATCTGAAAAGAGGTGAATCGTCCATGTTCGAAGCTGAGGACATCCGGGAGTGGCGGGGGCACGATGTGGTCGACGCCGACAGGAAGAAGATCGGCTCGCTCGAATCGGTCTATGTCGACACCGCGACGGACGCCCCGTCGTTCGCCACCGTGACCGTCGGGCTGCCCACCAGGCGGCGTCTGGTCTTCGTCCCGCTGGGCGACGCCACGGTCGGTCCCGGCTATCTGAAGGTCACCTGGGACAGGAACCTGGCCAAGGACGCCCCGTCCATCGACACCGACGGGGAGCTGCTCGCCGAGGACGAGCCGCAGGTCTTCTCGCACTACGGGCTGCCCTACACGACCGGCGCAGCAGGCGAGCGCCGTCTCGCGCGCCGCTGAAGCGGGCGGGTCAGGGCCACAGGCCGACCAGGAGCCGGGCGGCCCCTTGGGCAGGGGCCGCCCGGCCGGAAGGACCCCGGACCTGGACCCCGGACCTGGACCTCGGACCTGCACCTCAGGTCCGGGGCTCAGACCTCGGACCCGGACCTCAGGCCAGGTTCTTCTCAAGGTTCGCCAGATACGCGGGCATGAAGTGGTCGCGGATGCCGTCCGAGGCAGGCGCGAACAGATCCGCCGTACGGCCCGTCACCCGGTCCCTGAGGACATCGACGAACGGCAGCCGGTCATGGATCTTCCCGTCCGCGTCGAAGTACTTGACGCTGTCCACATGCGTGAACAGCGGTGTCGGCGGGACCTGCGGCACGATGTCGTTGTTGTTGACGAAACGGTATGTACGGCTCTTCAGGGCGGCGTTGTACGCGGCGGCCAGCAGCCGGTCGCAGGTGCGGGGCTGCCCATAGGTGTAGATGCCGTCGGCCAGGATCCGCGGCTCCTCGAAGTACAGCCGGGTGCCGGCGAGCATGGCGAGCGCGCCGCCCAGGCTGTGGCCGGTGAACCAGACGGTCTGGCCGCTCGTACGGAACTGCGCGATGGTGTCGCGCACTTCCGGGTAGACCGAGGCGAGCGCCCGGTGGAAGCCGTAGTGGACGAAGCCCTTGTTCCCGGGGCCCGGGACGGGCGGGGTGTTGCCGTCGGTCAGCCAGTCGCGGATCTCCTGGGGCGTGGTTCCGCGGAACGCGGTGATGATCATGCGGTCGCTGGCGGCGGTGTACGCCTGGGTGTCGTCCAGGGGGAACGGCATCTCGTGCGGTGACTCGAAGTGCCGGAACCGGTCGAACCCCCATTCGGCCAGGGCCGCTCGGGCGATGTCCTTGTCGCGGTAGGCCAGCTCCGAGGCCTTGGCCAGCCAGTAGGCGTGCGACAGTTGATAACCGGTCGTCCGGTGGTCGATCGGGGCGAGGGGCACGGCAATCCTCCGGTCAGGTGCGGGCGTTCATCGGCGAGACCGATGATTTATGACTTTCCGGACTCGTCCCAGGATCGCGTTCACCCGTACGGGCGGCGTGCGGAAGCGCTCGGACCTCACCCCGAAGCCGCTCCCTGAAGCAAGTGGCGGGACCGGCGGACCTCAGTACCCTGAGCACTACAGCCACGCGGAAGCCGGCGCGGGAACCCTGGCCCGGTTCCCTCACCTCCGCCCCCGCCCCCGCGTCCTCCGCCCCGCGTCCTTCGCCTCCCGCGCGGGATTCCCTCGGCGAGCGACCGCCTCGGGCGCACACGGTCGGGTGACCGACCCGCCCGGCGTTCCTCGATCCGCCCCTCCTTCTGAAGGAGCCCCCCATCATGCGTAACTCCGACGCACAGACGGGCGGTTCACCCGCCATACCGAGCCGGCGCGCGATCGTCGCTCTGCCCGCCGCCATGGGCCTGTCGCTGGCGATCGGCTCACCACGGACCGTGGCCGTGCCGCGCGAACCTGCCGCAGTACGGCGTGGTCCCGAGCTGCGGCCGGTCGCCGCCTTCCACGGCGCGATGCCCACGGGAGTCACCGTCTCGCGTTCCGGCCGGATCTTCGTGAACTTCCCGCACTGGGGCGACGAAGTGCCCTTCTCCGTGGCGGAGATCGTCAAGGGAACGGCCGTCGCGTACCCGAACCGGCGGATCAACGAGGCCGACACATCGGATCCCGCACGCCACTTCCTCGGTGTGCAGAGCGTGGTCGTCGATGCCGCCGAGCGCCTCTGGGTCGTGGACACCGGCCGCGTCGTGTGGGCCGACGCCCCGTACGGCGGGCCGAAGCTCGTCGCCATCGACCTCGCGACGGACAAGGTGGTGCGCACGATCGTCCTGCCCAGGGACGTCGCGGGGCCCCGGAGCTTCGTCAACGACGTACGGTTCGACCTCGGCCGCGGCTACGCCTATCTGACCGACGCCACCCCCGACCGCCCCAACGGCCTGATCGTCGTGCGGCTGGCCGACGGTGCGTCGTGGCGGTGCCTCGACGACGCGCCCTCCACCCTGCCGGAGCCCGGCTTCGTACCCGTGATCGAGGGCAGACCATTCCTCAACAAGCCCGGTGCCGCGCCCGGGACTCCCGTCGGCATCGGGGCGGACGGGATCGCGCTCGGCCCGGACGGCACCTGGCTGTACTTCTGCCCGCTGTCCAGCCGGAAGCTGTACGCGGTCCGCACCAGGGAACTCGTCGAATGCCGCGACGGACGGGAGCGGAGCGGGCCTCTGGTGCGCGACCTGGGAATCAAGGGCATGTCCGACGGTCTGGAGATGGACCGGGCGGGGCGTGTCTACGGCGGCGACATCGAACACAACGCCATCGTCCGCCGGGACCAGGACGGTGTGTACCGGACGGTCGTCCAGGACGACAGGCTGATCTGGCCGGACACCCTGTCCATCGGCTACGACCGGAACCTGTACGTGATCGCCAACCAGCTCAACCGCCAGGCGGCCTACAACAGCGGCCGGGACCTCCGGCGCAAGCCGTACTTCCTGTACCGCGTGTCCATCGGCATCGGCCCGGCCAGGCGCTGAGACCGAGATGGTTTTCGGCCGTCCTGCGCTTCCCCTCGCTCCGCCCGTGCCGCCGCCGGACAGGTCGGCCGCACGGGCGGAAGCAACCACATCCCCGCAGGCCGCCGGGATCCGGACCAGGAGCAGGACATGGCCGGAATTCGGCGATCACCCATTCGATTGGTCTGGACCACATAGCCGGGCGCCCGCTAGGGTCCCTGCCAGCCGACACCCCTCACGAGCCTCCCCCGACCGGCCTCACCCTGTCCCGCTCCCTCGTCGGCTCCGTAACCGAGGGCAGAAGTACCGTGATTGATATCGTTGTCGTACTCCGGGCCGAGGATGCCGTTCTCGACTTCCTGTCCGTACTCACCGATGACCACGGCGGGGAGACCCGGGTGATCCTCGGCGACCGCGCCGAGATTCTGACCCTTGCCGCGGGAACGGACCCGGCCGGGCGTCTCGCCCTCCTGGCCCCCCATGTCGGGCCGGTGACGGACGGCATCGCCTCACCAGGGCCCGAGGTCCTCGCGGAGCTTCTGCGCCAGGCCGGCGCCGGACCGGGGCAGCGGGAGAACCGGGGCGAGGAGACCGTACAGATCTGGACCCACTCCCCCGCCGACAACCGGCGCAGCCGTGGCCGGCTCGGCCGCGACACCGCCGTCGCCTGCGAGAAGATCCGGTACGGGCCCGCCGGACTGCGGCACGCGGTCGGCTTCTCGCCGTACCTCCAGTTCCTCAGCGACCTCGACCGCCCGCTCACGCAGGGGCACCTCGCGGCGAAGCTGGATTTCGTCAACGGCCGGTGCGCGGAACTGCTGACGGAGCCGGACCCCGAGTATCTCGTCCAGACACCGCGCATTCCGGCCACCGAGCGCTTCTTCGACGCCGACCCCGCCCAGCGCGAGCGGCTCTACGCCCTGCTCGCCAGCCTGGACGACGAGGCCGCGTCGGTCGAGGACCCCTGGGAGTTCGGCAGCTCGCCGTACGAGGAGCAGCGTCTGGACGCCACCGCGGCCTGGGTACGGGAGCGCTGCGGCGGCGCCGGAGGAACCCTGGTGGAGGTGGGGGCCTGCGAGGGCGCGCTGACCCACCGCCTCGCCGCGGCGGGCTTCTCCGTACGGGCCACCGAGCCCAACCCGGTCTTCAGGACCCGCCTCACCGCCGCGCTCGCCGGCTCCGGCACGGTCACCGTGGACGGCGCCGATCTCGCCGGACTGGCCAAGGAGGACGGCCCCGCCCGCGCCACGGCCCATCTGCTGATCGAGATGCTCTACTACGGCCAGGACCTGGCACTTCTCGACGGACTCGGCACGGACCAGGTCTTTCTCGCGCTCGAACCCGAGGCGCTCGCCTCGGGTGTACGGCCCTGGCTGGCGCGGTCGGCGGTCTGGCGGGCGGAGGAGGAGATCGTCCTCGTACCCCCGCGCGTCGAGACGGTCTGCGCGGGCCGCGCCTATCTCAGCAAGCGCGGCAGCGTGGGGCTGCTGCTGCGGCGTACGGCCGGCTGACCGCGCCCGGGAGAGCCTCATGGCAGACGGAAGCGCCCTCATGGCAGACATCTACGACCGCTGTGTCGGGCTCGGTTACCACTGCGAGTCCACTCATCAGATCCGCCGGATCACCGGCGACGACCGCGCCCACTTCTTCGACTGGCTCGATCTGGACTTCGAGTCGGTCGTGGAGACCATCGCGGACGACTTCGCGCATGTCCTGCGGCCCGGGATGGTCGAGCCCTTCAGCGACGGCCTCTGCGCGCTGGACCGCGGCTCCGACATCCGCTTCTTCCACGACTTCCACCCCGCCTCCGGCAGCGCCCTCAGCCGGCAGGACATCGAGAGCCAACTCGGCTCCGTGCGCGCCAAGTTCGCGGCGCTCGCGGACCGCTGGCGGGCGCTCGCGGGGTCGTCCGCGCGGGTGCTGTACGTCCATCACGACGCCTTCGACGAACTCGCCCCGGCCGATCTGCGCCGACTGCGGCTGGTCATCGCGACGGCGCACCCGGGCCACCGTTTCGATCTGCTGTGGCTGCGCCGTACCCCGCCCGACAACACGGCCAGCGACGCCCTCGGCCCCGGGATCGCGTGGGGCACCGTGGCCGCCGCGCCCGGGCGGTGGCAGGGCGACGACGCCCAGTGGGACGCGGCGTTCCGCGAGGTGCGGTTCGCCGGTGCCCGGCAGCCCGGAACCAGCACCGCACCATGACCGACAGGAGCACTTCCCCGATGACCACACCGTCCACGCCCCCGCTCACCCCGGATCCGCCCGCCACGGTGATCCTCTCGCCGCACTTCGACGACGCCGTGCTCTCACTCTCGGGGCTGATCCCGGCGCTGGGCTCCCCGGTCACCGTCGTCACCGTCTACGGCGGGGCGCCCTACCCCGACCATGAGGTCTCCTGGTGGGACAGCACCTGCGGTTTCTCGTCGGCCGGAGAGGCGCATCTCGCGCGGCTGGAGGAAGACGCGCGGGCCTGCGCGCTGCTCGGTGCCGAGCCGGTGGCGCTCGGGCATCCGGACGGGCCGTACGGGGACGGCGGTGTCCTGGACGAGATCGACACGTATCTGTCGGAGCTCGATCCGCGGACCCGGCTGCTGGTTCCGCTGGGCACCAATCAGCCCGATCACGCGAAGGTCCGCGACCGGGCCCTGCATGTGACCGGGGTGCTGGGCCGGCCGCTGCCCCTGGTCTACGCGGACCTGCCGTACACCGGGCACCTTCCGGAGTGGGGCACCCCCGGGACGGAGGCCGGGCTCGCCAAGGACGAGGACTACGGGCCGGCCTACCGGGATCTCGACAGCCGGTTCCGGCTCCGCGTGGCGCACGAACTGACCCTGTCCGACGAGCAGTGGGCGGCCAAGCGCGCGGCGGTGCAGTGTTACGCCTCGCAGCTCGCGCCGCTCGCCGTCGACCACGGCAGCATGCTGGCCCGCGGCGGTCCGCTGCGCGCCGAGCGGGTCTGGGCGCTGGAGGAGCCCGTCTGACCGGTCTTTCGCAGACCGCGGGCCGGGGACCCCGGAGGGCCGGGCGGCCCGGGCACGGCCCCCGGATGGG
>NZ_JBHVGV010000017.1:0-88672 GCF_042800555.1 Streptomyces sp. NPDC057617
GGGTCCAGCACCATGCCCTTGCCGGCCCGCAGCTTCAGCACGGTGTCCCGGGCGACGGCGGCGGGGACGCGGTCGCCGGGCTCGACACCGAGGGCGCGGGCCGTCTCGGCGTACTTGAGCGGGGCGGAGAGCCCGCCCGCGTCCTCCAGCGCGAAGCGGACCCGCAGGACGACATAGCGCTCGGGGTGCTCCTTGAAACGGCTGTGGCGGTACGAGAAGGCGCACTCGGCGTTGGTGAGCGTGACGGGGGCGCGCGTGGCGCGGTCGTAGGCGACGACCTCGGTGATGGTGCTGGACACCTCCTGGCCGTACGCCCCGACGTTCTGGATGGGGGTGGCACCGGCCGAACCGGGGATGCCGGCGAGGCATTCGACGCCCGCCAGGCCCGCTTCGACGGTACGGGCGACCGCGTCGCTCCAGATCTCGCCGGCCGCCAGCTCCAGCGCGGTGCCGTCGAGGGCGAAGCCCTGGGTGGCGATGCGCAGGGCGGTGCCCTCGAAGCCTCGGTCCCCGATGACCAGATTGCTGCCGCCGCCGATGATCAGGAGCGGGGTGCCGGCCGCGTCGGCCTGCCGTACGACGGCGATGACCTCGTCGTCGGTGGTGGCCGTGACGAGGCGGGTCGCGGGGCCGCCGAGCCGGAAGGTGGTGAGGGGGGCGAGGGGCGCGTTGTGGAGTTCCTGCACGGGACAAGACTACGGGCCGTCGCGATCGCGGGTGCGATTGCAACGGCCCGCAGTCCGGGCTGGGTGTCGGGTCAGGCGGCGGCGGGCTCGTACTCCTTCGCCTCCTTCGCTCCCTCCCCGGCCGGGGCCGTCCCCCGCGCGCGGCGCCCCGGGATGAGCAGGGCGGTCAGCGCCGCGAGCGCCACCGCGCCGGAGCCGATCCAGAGCGCGGGGACGGTGCCGTCGACGAATGCGTCGCCGGACTCGTATCCCCCTTGTGCCGCGAAGACCGCGCCGAGAATCGCGACCCCGAGCGCTCCGCCGACCTCGCGCAGGGCGTTGTTGGCGCCGGAGGCGATGCCCTGTTCCGCCGGGCGGACGCTGGACATGACCAGGCTGGCGGCCGGGGCGAAGTACATCCCCATGCCGATACCGCTGATGATCAGCGCGGGAAGCTGCGCCGAGTAGGCCACCCCCGGCTCGATGACCAGCGCGAACCAGCCGAGGCCGATGGCCTGGAGCGCCAGTCCGGTCGCGACGACAGGACGGCCGCCGATACGGTCGGACACCACACCGGCGATCGGCGAGACGAGCAGGGGCATCGCCGTCCAGGGGAGCATCCGCACACCGGCCTCGGTGGGCGAGTAGCCGAGGACGCCCTGGAGGAACTGGCTGAGCAGGAAGATCGAGCCGAACATACCGAGGAACATCAGCAGGCTCGCCGCGTTGATCCCGGTGAAGGCACGGCTCGCGAAGAGACGCATGGGCAGCATGGCGTCCGGGCGGCGCAGGCCGTGGAACACGAAGGCCACGAGCAGCGCCGTCCCCGCGAACAGACCGAGCAGGACGGTGGCGCTGGTCCAGCCGTCGGCGTTGGCGTTGACCAGGGCGTAGACGATGCCGAAGAGACCGGCGCTGATCAGGACGGTACCGGGGACGTCGAGCCGGGCGCCGGGGCCGTGCGATTCCTTGAGGCGCAGCCGGGCGAGCGGCAGCAGGGCCAGGCCTATCGGCACGTTCAGCCAGAAGATCCAGTCCCAGGAGAAGTGCTCGGTGAGACTTCCGCCGACGAGCGGGCCACTGGCGACAGCGAGACCGGTGATGGCTCCGAAGATCCCGAGGGCCGCGCCACGCCGTTCCGCGGGTACGGCGGCGGTGAGCAGGGTGAGGGCGAGCGGCATCATGATCGCCGCGCCGACGCCCTGGACGGCACGCGCGGCGATCAGCGCGTCGATACCGGGCGAGAGGGCCGCGGCGGCGGAGGCGCCGGTGAAGATCGTCAGGCCGGTGAGGAAGAGCCTGCGGCGGCCGAACCGGTCGCCGAGGGCCGCCCCGAACATGAGGAGCACCGCGAAGGTGAGCGTGTACGCGTTCACCGTCCACTCCAGGTCCTCCAGCGCGCCGCCGAGGTCCTCGCGGATGGAGGGCAGGGCGGTGGTGACGACGAGGTTGTCCAGGGCGGCCATGAAGCTGGCGGCACCGGTGATGACAAGGGCCCAGGCGGCGGAGCCGCGGGCTGCTGACTGGGGCATCGCTCTCTCTTTCAGGTTAGTTATGGATGACTAACTTTTCGGCACAGAAGATCGGCACAGAAGAAGGGCACGCGGACAGGGACGTGCGAGCAGGGAGCGGGGGGCGCGCGGCTCAGCCGTCGACAGGCCGAGCCGAATCGTAGAAACCGGACCAGACTCGGTCACCGGCCGGGAAGCCCAGCGAGACAAGGGTGTTGATCAGCATTCCGTACGCCAGGAAGCTGGTGGTCTCGTCGACGTCCGCCCCCAGCGCGAGATGGACCATGTCCCAGAGCACCAGCCAGCCGGCCCGTACGGAATCGCCGAAGGCGTGGTCGCCCGCGGCCTCGGCGGACGCCACCGCGACATACATCTGCATCTGCATGTGCAGCTTTTCGGGATCGTCGGCGATGAGCTTCCGGTACGCATTGGCCATGGAATGGAGGGCCGCTTCACCCTCCAGCCCCTCGGACGCCCGTTCGAGGACACGGATGGTGTCCGCGAGACAGCGCTGGGAGGCGGCGAGGAAGATGGCCTCCTTGTTCGGGAAGAGGCGGAAGAGGTACGGCTGGGAGACCCCGACCCGGCGGGCGATCGCCTCCGTGGAGGTGCCGTTGTATCCGGAGCGGGCGAACTCGGTGACCGCCGCGCGGATGACGCTTTCGCGCCGCTCTTCTGCGCTCATCCTGACCATGCGAGTAGGTTATTGACTACTCACTAACTCTGTCAACCGCCGGTATGCGCACGGCCCCCGCGTAAGGGGCGCCTGCAATGGCCGACGCCCCTTACCTACGCGCTGTGATGCACGCTCGCGTGATGTGCTTTTTCCGTACCCGGCGCGCACGTACGCGGTGTGCACGTACGCGGTGTGCCGCCACCACCGCTCAGGCGAGACGCACAACCGCGCGGGACATCCCCAGCACCTTCTGGCCCGCGCTCATGGCCGTCAGATCCACCCGGACCCGGCTGTCGTCCAGCTTGGCCGCGACCTTGGCGCTGACCTCGACCAGCGCGCCCTTGTCGTCATTGGGCACCACGACGGGCTTGGTGAAGCGGACACCGTACTCGACGACGGCCCCCGGGTCGCCGACCCAGTCGGTCACCACACGGATCGCCTCGGCCATGGTGAACATGCCGTGCGCGATGACGTCCGGGAGACCGACCTCCTTGGCGAACTTCTCGTTCCAGTGGATCGGGTTGAAGTCCCCCGACGCACCCGCGTACCGCACCAGCGTCGCCCGCGTGACGGGGAAGCTCTGCGCGGGCAGTTCCGTACCGACCTCGACCTCGTCGTAACCGATCTTCGCGGTCATCGGTCTCATGCCTCCCCGGCGGCCCGCGCCACCAGCTTCGTCCACGCGGTCACGACATGCTCGCCGGCCTCGTCGTGCACTTCGCCCCGTACGTCGATGATGTCGTTCCCGGCGAGGGACTTGATCGTCTCGATGGTCGAGGTGACGGTCAGCCGGTCCCCCGCCCGTACGGGACGGGTGTACGCGAACTTCTGGTCGCCGTGCACCACCCGGCTGTAGTCCAGGCCCAGCTGCGGATCCGCGATGACATCGCCCGCCGCCTTGAAGGTGATCGCGAACACAAACGTCGGCGGGGCGATCAGATCGCTGTAACCAAGCGCCTTGGCAGCCTCGGGGTCGGTGTACACCGGATTGGGGTCGCGCACCGCCTCGGCGAACTCGCGGATCTTCTCCCGGCCGACCTCGTACGGCTCGGTGGGGGGATAGCTCCGCCCCACGAAGGACTGATCGAGCGCCATGGACTCGCTCCCTCCTGATGGATGTGACCACTACACAACGGCACTGGGGCCGCTACAAACGACACGAGGCCGTCCCCCAGTGGGGACGGCCTCGCATACGAGCCTGATTCAGCGCGTTTCGCGGTGCGCGGTGTGCGAGTTGCAGCGCGGGCAGTGCTTCTTCATCTCAAGACGGTCCGGGTTGTTACGCCGGTTCTTCTTGGTGATGTAGTTCCGCTCCTTGCACTCCACGCAGGCCAGCGTGATCTTCGGGCGGACGTCGGTGGCAGCCACGTGAGTGCTCCTTGGACGGACAACGGATGAACAGATGAACGCAGAAAAGAGTAGCCGATCGAAGGACCGACCCCACAATCGGCTACTGTGTGTAGCGGTGACCGGACTTGAACCGGTGACACAGCGATTATGAGCCGCTTGCTCTACCGACTGAGCTACACCGCTGCGATGTTGGATCTCCTCGCCCGGACGGGCGAGGATCACCGAACATCTGAGCCCCAATACGGAATCGAACCGTAGACCTTCTCCTTACCATGGAGACGCTCTACCGACTGAGCTATTGGGGCGAGCGATGAAGACATTACACGGTCGATTGCCGTTCGCCCAAATCCGTTTCCCAGCCACATTCCCGGCTCCGGCCCGGTCTCGCCGCTGTCTCCTCGCTGTCCCGTCACTGTTCCGGCACTGTTCCGGTGACGCTGTGTCCGCGGGCTCCTCAGCAGCCCGTCAGCGGCCCGTCGTTGATCCCTCCCGGCACTTCTCCGGACTCCCGTCCCAGGCGCCTCGGCCGTCCCTGGATGCTCATGGGCCTCCGGGCGGGCGCGCCGGTACGACTATTGCGCTCCTCCTCGAAGCACGGCGGAGCCGCCCCTAGGCTCGACTCACGCTGCGCGGGCTCGCCGCGATGCCCGTACGCCCGAGCCCGCCCAGGAAAGTCCCGACCAGGAGCCCGATGCCCGACAGCCAGCCGCAGCCGCCCGGCGGTGCCACGGCCGATCCCGCCGCGCTGGTGCTCTGCGGCGCCCGTCTCACCGACGGCCGTACCGTCGACGTACGGCTCAGCGGGGGCCGGATCGAGGCCGTGGGCACGGCCGGCAGCCTCGGTGCGCACGGCACCCGGGTGGATCTCGCCGGTTATCTGCTGCTCCCCGCCCCCGCAGAACCGCACGCCCACAGCGACACCGCGCTCACCGCGCCCGCCTGCGACGGACCGGTGTCGTACGCCCCTGAGGACGTCCAGCGGCGTGCCACCGAGGCCACCCTGCTCCAGCTCGGACACGGCGCGACCGCGCTGCGTTCGCACGTACGGATCGGGGACGCGCAGGAACTCGGCCGGATGGAGGCGGTCCTCCAGGCCCGGCGCTCGCTGCGCGGCCTCGGCGATCTGACCGCCGTCGCCGTGCCGCGGCTGCTGACGGGGCTCGCGGGCGCCGATGGGCTCGCGATGCTGCGGGACGCGGTGAAGATGGGCGCGGGGGTGGTGGGCGGCTGCCCTGATCTCGATCCTGATCCGGCGGGGTATGTGGAGGCCGTGCTGGGGGTCGCCGCCGAGCATGGCTGTCCGGTCGATCTGCATACGGACGGTGACAATCCGGCGCGGCTCGCCCGGCTGGCGGCGATGGCCGGCGGGATGCGGCCCGGTGTGACGCTCGGGCCGTGCGCGGGGCTGGCCCGGCTGCCGGCCGAGGTGGCGGCCCGGGCGGCCGCCCAGTTGGCGGCGGCCGGGGTCACGGTCGTCTGCCTGCCGCAGGGCGGCTGCGGCGGGGTCGAACGCGGCGGCCCCGAGCAGCGCGGCGTCGCCCCCGTATCCCTGCTGCGCGCGGCCGGGGTCCGGGTCACGGCGGGCAGTGGGGCGCTGCGGGACGTGTCGAATCCCGTGGGGCGCGGGGATCCCCTGGAGGCCGCGTATCTGCTGGCTTCGCAGTCCGGGATGCGGGCGGCGGACGCGTACGACGCGGTGAGCGCGGCGGCGCGGGCGGCGATGGGGCTGCCGGAGGTACGGGTGGAGGCGGGCTTTCCCGCGGAGCTGCTGGCGGTGCGCGGGGAGCGGATCGCGGACACGCTGTCGCTGGCGTACAGCAGGATCGTGATCCACCGGGGGCGGGTGGTGGCGCGGACGAGCGCGGTACGGGAGTACTGCGACACGGCGGCGACGGTCGCGCTGGAACTCCCGCGCCAGGGCCGCTCCGACCCGGCGCACGGCGGTCCTTGACGGGAGCGGGGGCCGGTGCGGGGAGCGGGGTCTGCGCGAGGAGCGGGGTCTGTACGGGGAGCAGGGGCGGGGTCCACGCGGCGGCCGACGGTGGGGGGTGGCGCGGCCGGCTCGCCCGGACGGTCATGTCCATCCGGCGTACGGTCGTGACCATGCGAATTGTGATCGCCGGAGGACATGGTCAGATCGCGCTACGGCTGGAGCGGCTGCTCGCCGGGCGCGGAAACGAGGTCGCGGGGATCATCCGCGACCCGGATCAGGCGGAGGATCTGCGGACGGCCGGCGCCGAACCGGTCGTCCTGGACCTGGAGTCGGCCTCGGTCGACGAGGTCGCCGCGGTCTTGGAGGGCGCGGACGGCGCGGTGTTCGCGGCGGGCGCGGGCAGCGGGAGCGGCGCGGCACGCAAGGACACGGTGGACCGCGCCGCGGCGGTCCTCTTCGCGGACGCGGCGGAGCGCGCCGGCGTACGGCGCTATCTCCTCGTCTCCTCGATGAGCGCGGACCCGGATCACCGCGGGGACGCGGTCTTCGACGCGTATCTGCGCGCGAAGGGCAAGGCAGAGGTGTACGTACGGTCCAAGTCGGACCTCGACTGGACGATCCTGCGCCCGGGGATGCTGACGAACGACGCGGGCACCGGCCTTGTCCGGCTCGCTGAGTCGGTGGCGCGCGGCGCGGTGCCGCGCGACGATGTGGCGGCGGTCCTCGCGGAACTCCTGGACACCCCGGCCACGACGGGCCTCACCCTGGAACTGACCGGTGGACAGACCCCGGTGGCCGAGGCCACGAAGACGGCCGCGGGCTGAGCCGAGGCCGAGCCGCGCAACGGCGTTCTCAACTCCCCGGTCGGCCGGGCTTGTTCGGCGCTGAGTTGGGCCTGCGGGTCGCGGGCCCCCATGACACGGTCCATGACACACAAGATGGCCCCTGGCCTGCGTTTCCGCAGATCAGGGGCCATCTCTCTTATCGCGTGGCGGCGCCAGGATTCGAACCTGGGTAGGCTAAGCCGACGGATTTACAGTCCGCTCCCATTGGCCACTCGGGCACACCGCCATGGGATGTCGCTGCCGACCGGGCGGGCCGCTGTTGGGCGGTGCTCCGTGGCAACGACGTAAACGATACCCGATGCCCAGGGGTGCTCCGCCACCCGATTGATCAGCGCTCCGGGCGGGTGCGGGTGACTAGGCTTTACGGCAGCGACCGGCGATGTCCGGCCGCTCAGCGAGCATGCGACGAGCACCCGATGTGCACCCGGCGAGCACCCGGGCCGCACCGATACAAGGAGCCACAGGACATGGCCGACTCCAGTTTCGACATCGTCTCGAAGGTCGAGCGGCAGGAGGTCGACAACGCCCTCAACCAGGCCGCGAAGGAAATCTCTCAGCGTTACGACTTCAAGAACGTCGGAGCCTCCATCGGCTGGTCCGGCGAGAAGATCCTGATGGAGGCGAACTCGGAGGAGCGGGTCAAGGCGATCCTCGATGTCTTCCAGTCGAAGCTGATCAAGCGCGGGATCTCCCTGAAGGCACTGGACGCCGGCGAGCCCCAGCTCTCCGGCAAGGAGTACAAGATCTTCGCCTCGATCGAGGAGGGCATCTCCCAGGACAACGCCAAGAAGGTCGCGAAGATCATCCGCGACCAGGGCCCCAAGGGGGTCAAGGCCCAGGTGCAGGGCGACGAGCTGCGGGTCAGCTCGAAGAGCCGCGACGACCTCCAGACGGTGATCGCGCTGCTGAAGGGCCAGGACTTCGACTTCGCCCTCCAGTTCGTGAACTACCGGTGACGGGCTGATCCGACCCGCACGGTGGTGTCCGAATTCCGCCAGCTTTGCGGGCTCCGGAGGCAGAGACTCGTCACTGAGGCACCGAAAGAAACTGAAGAACACGGTGCGAGGAGAGGAGCGAGTCATGGCTGTGACCGTGTACACGACGATCGGCAGTCCGCTGGGCGAACTGCTGCTGGTCGGCCGGGAGTCCGCCACCGCCAAGGGCGGTGTCGCGCTGGCCTCGGTCTCCCTGCCGGGGCAGAAGGGCGCGGCCGTCGTCCAGGACGGCTGGGTCCGGGCGCCCGAGGCTTTCGAGGAGATCGCCGGGCAGTTCAGGGCGTATTTCGACGGGACGCTGACGCGGTTCGACCTGGAGTACGTGGACGGCGGTACGGACTTCCAGCGGCGGGTCTGGCGGGCGCTGGACGCCATTCCGTACGGCAAGACCGTGACGTACGGGCAGATCGCCGAGCGGGTCGGCTCCTCCGGGGCCGGGGTGCGGGCGGTGGGTACCGCGATCGGGCGGAATCCTTTGCTGGTCGTACGACCGTGCCATCGCGTGATCGGCGCCGATGGAGCGCTGCGCGGGTACGCCGCCGGGCTGGCGCGCAAGGAGCGCCTCCTCGGTCTGGAGGGTGCTCTCGTGTCATGAGCGGAGAACTGTTCCCGAGGCCGCGGGCGGTCATCGCGCCCGGGGCCGTGCATGTCCCCGACTGGCTGTCGGAGGAACGGCAGCGGGAGCTGGTGGGCGCCTGCCGCGAGTGGGCCCGCGGGCCGGTGCCGATCCGGCACACGGTGCTGCCGAACGGCGGTGTCATGTCCGTACAGACCGTCTGTGTGGGCTGGCACTGGCAGCCGTACACGTACACCCGTACCGCCGGGGATGTGAACGGGGCCCGGGTCGCCGAGTTCCCCGACTGGCTCGTACAACTGGGGCGTGCCGCGCTCACCGAGGCGTACGGCGATCCGTCGGCCGGTGCGGCGTACACCCCGGACACCGCGCTGATCAACTTCTATGAGGGCGGCGCGAAGATGGGGATGCACCAGGACAAGGACGAGAAGTCCGACGCCCCGGTGGTGTCCCTGAGCATCGGCGACCGGTGTGTGTTCCGCTTCGGCGGTACGGAGAACCGGGGGCGGCCGTACACCGATGTGGAACTCTCCTCCGGTGACCTCTTCGTCTTCGGAGGAGCCTCCCGCTTCGCGTACCACGGCGTGCCCAGGGTCTTCCCCGGTACGGCCGATCCGGCGACCGGCCTGCGCAGTGGGCGGCTGAACATCACCCTGCGGGAGACGGGCCTCGGCTGAGACCTGTCCGGCGGGGTCAGCGGGACCGGGAGTGGCCGAAGAGGAGCCGGTATATGACGAGCAGGACAAGCGCCCCGCCGATGGCGGCACCCCAGGTCGCCCCGTCATAGAAATCCGCGGATATGGGCCGGTCGAGCCACCGGGCCGAGATCCAGCCCCCGATGAAGGCGCCAGCGATACCGATGACCGTCGTGCCGATCAGCCCGCCGGGGTCGCGGCCGGGAAGCAAAATCTTGGCGATGGCTCCGGCGATCAGTCCGAGAATGATCCAGCCGAGAATGCTCATACGCTGAACCTGCCTTTCGTGCTGTTGCCCCTCAGGACGCCGGGGAAGCCGGGCGTGGTTGCGGCACGGCTGCCGAGAACGGCAGCGGTGGCTCGGCGCACGGCGTACCCACCACGCTCATACCCCCGCGGGCGCACGGCAGTGGCGGACGTCGGTAACTGCTCGATCTCGGTCATGGGTTCATGGTGGCCCACGGCACCGACAGCCCGCCCGCCCTGTGGATAACTCCGTACCGCACGCCCCCGATCGGGGTCAGCGCACCCCGAACCGCTGGTCGGTGGGCACGATTTCCTTGCCGAGCGGCATCAGCGAGATCGGGATCAGCTTGAAGTTGGCGAAGCCCAACGGGATTCCGATGATGGTCACGCACAGCGCGATGCCCGTAAGGACATGGCCGAGGGCGAGCCACCAGCCCGCCAGGATCAGCCACAGCACATTGGCGACGCACGACGGTGCCCCGGCGCCGGGCCGTTCGACCGCGGTGTAGCCGAACGGCCACAGCGCGAAGAGACCGATACGGAAGGCGGCCACGCCGAACGGAATTCCGATGATCGTCACGCACAGCAGCACGCCCGCCAGCAGATACCCGAGGCACATCCAGAAGCCGCAGAGAACGAGCCAAATGATGTTGAGGATTGTCTTCATGGTCGGCGACCTGCCATCTGTTCCAGTCGGGCGATGCGCTCCGCCATCGGCGGGTGCGTCGAGAACAGTTTCGCGAACCCCTGTCCCGGGCGGAAGGGATTCGCGATCATCATGTGGCTGGCGGTCTCGATACGCGGCTCGGGCGGCAGCGGGAGCTGTCTCGTCCCCGCCTCCAGCTTCCGCAGCGCGCTCGCCAGGGCGAGCGGATCGCCGGTGATCTGCGCGCCCGAGGCATCCGCCTCGTACTCCCGCGACCGGCTCACCGCGAGCTGGATGACCGTGGCCGCGAGGGGCCCCAGGATCATGATCAGGAGAAACCCGACGATGCCGGGCCCGTCATCGTCGTCGGAGCGACCCACCGGGATGAGCCAGGCGAAGTTCACCAGGAACATGACGACCGAGGCGAGGGCTCCCGCGACCGAGGAGATCAGGATGTCGCGGTTGTAGACATGGCTCAGTTCATGGCCGAGGACCCCGCGCAGCTCGCGCTCGTCGAGTATCTGGAGGATCCCTTCCGTACAGCAGACGGCGGCATTACGGGGATTGCGGCCCGTGGCGAACGCGTTGGGGGCCTGGGTCGGTGAGATGTACAGCCGCGGCATGGGCTGGCGGGCTGCCGTCGACAGCTCGCGGACGATGCGGTAGAGCTGCGGCGCCTCGAACTCGCTGACGGGGCGGGCGCGCATGGCGCGCAGCGAGAGCTTGTCGCTGTTCCAGTAGGCGTACGCATTGGTGCCGATGGCCACGACAAGCGCGACGATCAGGCCCGTACGGCCGAAGACGCTGCCGATCCCGATGATGAGTGCGGACAGTCCCCCGAGGAGTACGGCGGTCCTCAACCCGTTGTGCCGGCGGTGCACGGTACGCCCTCCAGGTCGTGCGGCAGGGGAACCCTTTTCTGGTGCTTCTCCACTCTCCAGTGGACCCTTCCGTACTGGTCAACGCCAGGCGAGCGGTGCGGGTTCCCTTGCGCGCGCGGACCCGGGCGTACGCCGTCCGGGTGGCGGCGCACGGAGGAGAGCGGTGTGACGGGACGGGGTTCGTGGTCCCGGTGGTGTCCGGCCGGTCTCAGAAGAGGCCGGTGGCGGCGAAGCGCAGCACCAGTTGGGGCGCTCCTGAGAGGGCGAGCGCGGCCACGGCGGTCAGGGCGATGGCCGTGGTGAGGGCTGCCGGGGCGGGGCGTATGACCAGTTCCCCCGGCCCTGAGGGCTCGCCGGTGACGCCTGTGGGGGTGCTCTCGGGGGTGCCCTCCGGGGCGCGGAACAGGGCCGCCGTCCACTGGAGGTAGTAGTAGAGCGCGATCACGACATTGACGGCCATGACGACCGCCAGCCAGCCGAGCCCCGCGTCGACGGCCGTCGAGAAGACGGTGACCTTGGCGAACAGGCCGATGATGCCGGGCGGCAGCCCCGCCAGGCAGAGCAGGAAGAAGCCCATCGCAAGGGCGACGACCGGCCGCTGGGAGGCGAGGCCCCGGTAGTCGGAGAGGCGGTTCAGCGGCTTCGTACGCGTCACCAGAACGACGACAGCGAAAGCACCCAGGTTGACGATGGCGTACATCAGGGCGTACGCGACGGTCGATCCGATCCGCGCCGTGTCCGCGTACCCCGCGGCCGCGATCGGCACCAGGAGGTAGCCGGCCTGGCCGACGGACGACCAGGCGAGCAGCCGTACGGCACTCCCCGCGCGCGTGGCCGACTGGCGGAGCGCCGCGGTGTTTCCGACGGTCATGGTGAGCGCGGCGAGCACGGCGAGGACCGGACCCCAGACATGCGCGTACGAGGGGAAACCGATGACGGTCACCAGGATGAGGCCCGAGAAGCCGACCGCCTTGCCGACGACGGAGAGATACGCGGCGATGGGCAGCGGCGCGCCCACATAGGTGTCGGGGACCCAGAAGTGGAAGGGCGCCGCGGCCGCCTTGAAGGCGAACCCGACCAGGGTCAGAGCGACGCCCGCCGTGGCGAGGGTGCCCAGTTGGGCGGGGACGCCGCCGTCCAGCCGCGCGGCGGCCTGAGTGAGGTGGAGGGTGCCGGTCGCCGCGTACACGAAGCTGACGCCCAGAAGCATCACGGCGGTCGCCGTGACCGAGGAGAGGAAGAACTTCAGCGCGGCCTCGGAGGAGCGCCGGTCGCCGCGCCTCAGTCCCACCAGCGCGAAGGCGGGCAGGGAGGCGACTTCGAGTGCGACGACCAGGGTGGCGAGATCGCGCGAGGCGGGCAGCAGGGCGGCGCCGGCCGCGGAGGCGAGCAGCAGAAACCAGTACTCCCCTACGGGGAGTTCCCGGATACCGCTGAGCGAGAGCAGCGCGGTGAGCAGCGCCCCGCCGAGCACCAGGAACTGGATGACCAGAGCGAAGTGGTCGGCGGTGTAGCTGCACACCGCGGGGTCGGCGGGGAGACAGAAGGTCGAGCGGTCACCGTCGCGCAGCGGCAGCAGCGTAAGGAGGGCGGCGACCAGACCGGTGATCGTCAGGGCTCCGAGGAGCGGTTTGCGGTGCTCCGGTACGAAGAGATCGGCGACCAGCACGACCAAGGCGGCCACCGCCGTGATGGTGGGGGGCGCGATTGCGAGCCAGTCGATGGACTGGACGAGGCCGGCGGCGCTCGCTGTGTTCCCGGCGGCGGCCACGGTCACGACTTGCCTCCTGCGAGAAGCTGCTGCACGGCGGGGTCGGTGAGACCGAGGAGGGCCGCGGGCCAGAGTCCGGCGAGCACGGTCAGGGCGACGAGCGGGGTCCAGGCGGCGAATTCGTACGTCTGGACATCGGCGAGATGCGGCGCTTCCAGCGGTTTGACGCCCATACAGACCCGGCGTACGACAATCAGCAGATACGCGGCGGTGAGCAGGGTGCCGAAGCCCGCGATCACCATGAAGGTGAGGAAGGCGGGGCGGCTCAGCCCGTCCGCGGGGTCGAATGCGCCGAACATCGTGAGCATCTCGCCCCAGAATCCGGCGAGTCCGGGCAGTCCGAGCGAGGCGACGGCCGCGAAGGCGAGCAGAGCGCCGAGGCGGGGCGCGCGGCCGTAGAGCGCGGCTCCGGTGGCGCCGGCGAGGGTGTCCAGGTCGGCGGTGCCGTACCGGTCCTTGACCGCTCCGACCAGGAAGAACAGCAGGCCGGTGATCAGACCGTGGGCGATGTTGGCGAAGAGCGCGCCGTTGACGCCGGTGGGGGTCATGGTCGCGATGCCGAGCAGGACGAAACCCATGTGGCCGACGGATGAGTAGGCGATCAGCCGTTTGAGATCGCCGCCCGCGCCCTTCCCGGCGAGTGCGAGACAGGCGAGGGATCCGTAGACGATGCCGACGACGGCGAAGGCCGCGAGGTACGGCGCGAAGATCCGCAGCCCGTCCGGGGCGATGGGCAGGACGATACGGACGAATCCGTACGTACCCATCTTGAGCAGAACACCGGCGAGAAGTACGGAACCGACGGTCGGGGCGGCGGTGTGGGCGTCCGGCAGCCAGGAGTGCAGCGGCCACATCGGAGTCTTCACAGCGAGCCCGACACCGATCGCCAGAACGGCGATGACCTGCACGGATGTACTCAGACCCCGGCCGTTGTCAGTGGCGAGTGCCACCATGTCGAATGTGCCTGCGCGAAGCCCGATGAGCAGCAGGCCGAGCAGCATGACCACGGAACCGAGCAGTGTGTAGAGGATGAACTTCCAGGCGGCGGCCTGCCTGCCGCCGGTGACTCCTTCCGATCCGCCCCAGCGGGCGATCAGGAAGTACATCGGGATCAGCACCGTCTCGAAGGCCAGGAAGAAGAGGATCAGATCGAGGACGGCGAAGGTGGCCAGCGTGCCGGACTCGAGGACGAGCAGCAGGGCGACGAATGCCTTCGGCGAAGGGCCGGCGGGCAGCTTGAAGTAGCTGTAGAGCGCGCAGAGGAAGGTCAGCAGCGCGGTCAGGACCAGAAGGGGGAGTGAGATGCCGTCGATGCCGAGATGGATCCGGATGTCCAGTGCCGCGATCCAGCTCACGTCCGTCGTGGCCTGCATCCTCGACGGGTGGTCGTGGTCGAAGCCGAGTGCCAGGACGATCGCGGCGATGAGGATGACGCCGGTCACGATCACGCCGTGGCGCAGCACGGCCTGGTCGGGGCTCTTGCCCCGCAGTCCGGGCGGGGCCGGGAGGAGCGCGGCCACAGCGCCGATGAGCGGCCCGGCGACGATCAACGCGAGAAGGAACTGCATCACGGACTCACTGATATCGATCACGGCTCACGCTCCGGCGGCGACGAGTACGGCGGCGACGGCCAGGACGACGGAGCCGGCGAGCAGGGCGCTCACATAGGTCTGCACATTGCCGGTCTGCGCACGGCGTACGGCGGCGCCGAGCCAGCGGGTGCCGGTGCCCGCTCCGCGTACGTAGGTGTCGACGACCTCGCGGTCCAGGAAGCGGACCAGCTGGGCGGCGGCCAGGACGGGCCGCACGAACAGGCGGTGGTAGACGGCGTCGAGATGGAAGCCGGTCGCGGCGTGGCGATGGAGCGGGCCCAGCAGCAGACGGCTCGGGTCGGCCGGGTCGGGGGCCGTCGCGGGAGAGCCGTAGACACGGGTGTGGATCTCCATGGCCTCCACCTCGGCGAGGGCGGGCTCGGCGTCCGGGTGGGCGATGACGGCGTCGATCGGGGTGCGGGCCGCGAGCGCCGTGGTGTGGCGCCAGCAGCCGTAGGTGACCAGACCGCCGACGAGGACGACTCCGGTGCCGAGGACGGAGGTGGTGAGGTTCGGGGCGAGGCTGTGGCCGTCGAACCATTCGGGGAGATAGCCGACGGCCAGGCCGAGGCCGATGGAGGGAATGGCCAGCACCCAGAGGACGGCGTTCATGGCGAGGGGCTGCCTGCCGTGGTCGGGGGCCTCCGCGCCACGGCCGCGGAAGGTCAGCAGCCACAGGCGGGTGGCGTAGGCGGCGGTGAGGAGGGCGGTGATCAGTCCGGCGATCAGCACCGTCCAGCCGGCGGCCCCTGGGCCGTTGCCGTACTCGCCGAGGGCGGCGTGCTCTGCGGCGACGAGGACCGATTCCTTGGAGAAGAAGCCCGCGAAAGGAGGGATCGCGGCGAGGGCGAGCAGGGCGACCGCCATCGTCCAGTAGGCGTCGGGGATGCGCCGGGGCAGGCCGCTCATACGGGACATGGCGGCCAGCGAGTTGGTGCCGGCCGCATGGATGATCACGCCGGCGCCGAGGAAGAGGAGGGCCTTGAAGACTCCGTGCGCGAGGAGGTGGAAGACGGCCGCGCCGCGGTCGCCGACGGCCAGGGCGCCCGACATATAGCCGAGTTGGCCGATGGTCGAGTAGGCGAGGACCCGCTTGATGTCGTCCTGGGCGAGGGCGGCGAGCGCCGAGCCGACCATGGTGACCGCGGCCAGCGCGCCCAGGGTCACCATCGCGGCCGCGGAGGCGGCGAAGACCGGAAGGAGCCGGGCCACGAAGTAGATACCGGCGGCGACCATCGTCGCGGCATGGATGAGCGCGGAGACGGGCGTGGGGCCCGCCATCGCGTCGGGCAGCCAGGTGTGCAGCGGGAACTGGGCGGACTTGCCGGCCACGCCCGCGAGCAGCAGCAGCGCGACCAGGGTGGGGTGGTCCAGGCCGCCGCTCGTGACGGCGTTCAGGATGCCGGTGATCCGGAACGTACCGGCGTCGGCGGCGAGTGCGAACAGGCCGAACAGGAAGGGGACATCGCCGAGTTTGGTGACCAGGAAGGCCTTGAGGGAGGCGGCGCGTGCCTCGGGGGTCTCCCAGTAGTGGCCGACGAGGAAGTACGAGCAGATGCCCATGACCTCCCAGCCGACCAGCAGCACCATCAGGTCGCCGGAGTAGACGACGAGCAGCATCGCGGAGGTGAAGAGGGAGACGAGAGCCGCGTACGAGGGGTAGCGGGCGTCGCCGCGCAGATAGCCGGTCGAGTAGATCTGCACGCACGACGCGACGACACCGACGAGTACGGCGGCCAGAGCGGCGAAACCGTCGATGAACAGGGCGAGGTCGATGGGGACCGAGCCGGTGGGGGTGAAGCGGGTCGCGGCTTCCAGCGGCGCCGTACCGCCGCCGGAGCCACCGCCCTGGCGTACGGCCACGACGATGGCGAGGGCGGCGGCGGCCAGGGTGGGCAGGACGGCGAGGGGGCGTACGAAACCGGGTGAGGTGCGGCCGAGGAGCAGTCCCGCGACCGCGCCGAGGAACGGAAGCAACGGAACGAGGACGGCGAGGGTCGTGGTGTTCACGCGATGACCTCGGCCTTCTCCGCCGCCGGGGCGTCGGGCTCCGCTCGCTCGGCGGTATCGCGGAGGCGGTCGACGGCCGAGCTGCCGCGGTTGCGGTAGACCATCAGGACGATCGCCAGGCCGATGCCGATCTCCGCGGCGGCGATGGCGATGACGAAGAGAGTGAGGGCCTGGCCGGTGTGCAGGGTGTCGCGGATCCAGACGTCGAAGGCGACGAGATTGAGGTTGACGGCGTTGAGCATCAGCTCGACGGACATCAGGACGAGGATCGCGTTGCGGCGGGCGAGCACTCCGTACAGCCCGGTGCAGAACAGGAGGGCCGCGAGCACGGCGGGATAGGCGAGATGCATCAGCGCTGCTCCTTACCGCTGCCGCCGGGGGTGCCGCTGCCGCCCTTGGCCGCGTTGTCGTCCTTCGCCACGCCACCGCTCTTGCGGGACAGGACGATCGCGCCGACGAGTGCGGCCAGCAGAAGAACGGAGAGGGCTTCGAAGGGCAGCACCCAGTTCCGGAACAGGAACCGTCCCGACACCTCGGTGGAGCCCTGGGCCGGACCGTCCAGGTCGATCCAGGTCGTACGGAACGCGTCGACGACCACCCACACCAGGGCGGCGGCCGCGGCGAGGGCCACCGCGAGCGCGACCGGGCGGTTGCCCGAATCGGCGTCCGGGGAGCGGCCGATGGGCGCCTTGGTGAGCATCAGACCGAAGAGAAGGAGGACCACGACGGAACCGATATAGATGAGGACCTGCACCCAGGCGATGAACTCCGCCGTCAGCAGCAGATATTCGACGGCCAGGCCGCCGAGCGCCATGACCAGCCAGAGGGCCGCGTGCACCAGTTGGCGGGTGGTGACGGTGACCATGGCCGCGCCGAGGGTGACCAGGCCGACGAGCAGGAAGGTGATCTCGACGCCGGTCGGTGAGAGGAAGCCGCGTTCGGCCGCCGCGGTGGCGGTCGCCGCCGTCGCTGCGAGGCTCACTCGCCGGCCTCCTGTCCCGGTCGCCGGCCGTCACCGTCGCCCTGCGCCGACCGGCCCGGGCCGTCCTGGTCCTGGCCGTCCTGTTCCTGGCCGTGCTGGTCCTGGCTCTGGGCGGCGGCGAGTTTCTCGGCAGTCTTGCGGGCCGCGGTGATCTCCTTCGGCTCCTCCGCGCCCGGGTCCAGCGCGGGCGGCGCCGGCACCGTCCACATCCACTCGCGGAGCCGATCCCGCTCATGGGTGAGGTCACGGATGTCGGTCTCCGCGTACTCGAACTCCGGCGACCAGAACAGCGCGTCGAAAGGACACACCTCAATGCAGATACCGCAGTACATGCAGAGGGCGAAGTCGATGGCGAAGCGGTCGAGGACATTGCGGCTGCGCTCGCGGCCCCCGGGGACCGCGGCGGGCACGGTCTCCTTGTGGGAGTCGATATAGATGCACCAGTCGGGGCACTCACGGGCGCAGAGCATGCAGACCGTGCAGTTCTCGTCGAACAGCGCGATCACGCCCCGGCTGCGGGGCGGGAGTTCGGGCTGCGCCTCGGGGTACTGCGCGGTGACGGACTTCCTCGTCATCGTCCGCAGGGTGACGGCCAGGCCCTTGGCCAGGCCCGAACCGGGGATCGGGGACACTAGTCGATCGCCACCTTCACGATGCCGGTGAGCGCGATCTGCGCGAGAGCGAGCGGGATGAGTACGGTCCAGGCGAGCCGCTGGAGCTGGTCCTCGCGCAGCCGCGGATAGCTCACCCGCAGCCAGATGACGGCGAAAGCGAGGACGGCCACCTTGAGGAGCGTCCAGACCCAGCCGAGGCTGTCGGCACCGAACGGGCCGTGCCAGCCGCCCAGGAAGAGGACGGTGGTCAGTGCGCAGAGGATGACGATCCCCGCGTACTCGGCGAGAAGGAACAGAGCGAAGCGCAGACCGGTGTATTCGGTGTAGGCGCCGAAGATGATCTCGGAGTCGGCGACGGGCATGTCGAAGGGAGGGCGCTGGAGTTCGGCGAGGCCCGCCACGAAGAAGACCAGGGCACCGACGATCTGCCAGGGCAGCCACCACCACTCGAAGGCGTCGAGGATGCCGGGGAGCGAGACGGTACCGGCGGCCATCGCGACCGAGGCGGCGGCGAGCAGCATCGGCAGCTCGTACGCGAGGAGTTGAGCGGCGGTCCGCAGTCCGCCGAGAAGGGAGAACTTGTTGGCCGAGGCCCAGCCCGCCATGAGCGAGCCGAGCACACCGACGCCCATCACGGCGAGGACGAAGAAGATGCCCGCGTCCACGACCTGGCCGACCGCGCCCTCGCCGGGGCCGACCGGGATCACGACCAGGACGAGCAGGTACGGGAGGAGGGCGACGGCGGGGGCGAGCTGGAAGATACGGCGGTCGGCGTCGGCCGGGACCACATCCTCCTTCTGTACGAACTTCACACCGTCGGCGATGAGCTGCGCCCAGCCGTGGAAGCCGCCCGCGTGCATGGGGCCGAGGCGGCCCTGCATATGGGCCATCACCTTGTGTTCGGTCTGCCCGACCACAAGGGGGAGGACCAGGAACACGGCGAAGACGACGACCAGCCGGAGGGCGACGTCGAGTACGTCGTTCACGCGTCTCCTCCGGGACGGTCGTTCTCAGCGGGGTCACTCCCGGGACGGCCGTTCTCGGGACGACCGCTCTCGGGCTGATCGCTCTCGGGCTGATCGCTCTCCGGGCGGGGCTTGTGCCACGGGGCGTCCGGGGTCGGCGGGGTGGTCGGCGGGGTCCCGCCCCGCTGGGACGCGGAGCCCTCCCCCGCGCTGCGCGACCGGCGCGCCGGTCCGGTGCCCGGTGCCTCCGCCGGCCCTGTGCCGCCGTCCTCGGTGCGGGCGGGACGGCTCGCCGAGCCTTCCGACGCGCTCCGCGTACGGCGTACGGGACGGTCGCCGGAAGCGCGAGCACCACGCGCCGGGGCCGCGGGGAGCTGCCCCTTGAGGGGGCCCCACTCGTTGGGGTCGGGTACGCCGGGCGGGAGCATCTGGCGGCGCTTGGGGCCGCCGTGTTCGGATTCCCCCGGCTCCTTGGCGCCCGGCCATGCCTTGACGACGCGGGCCGCGAGGACGAAGTCCTTGCGCAGCGGGTGGCCTTCGAAGGTCTCGGGAAGAAGGAGGGGGACCAGGTTCGGGTGGTCGGTGAAGGAGACGCCGAACATCTCGTGCGTCTCGCGTTCGTGCCAGCCCGCGCCCGCGTAGACGCCGACGGCCGTGGGCAGGACGGCCGCCTCGTGCGGAACGGTCGTACGGACGAGCAGGCGGCGGACCGTACGGGCCGTACCGCCGGCCAGGGCGACGACGTGGGCGCAGACGCGGAAGCCCGTGCCCGGTTCGTCGACGGCGCTCAGCCAGTCGAAGTAGGTGCAGCCGAGCCGGTCGCGGGCGGTTTCGAGGGCGGCGGTCCAGGAGGTGGCGGGGACGTCGACCGTGAGCAGGTCGTACGCCCGCTCGGCCGTGGCGTCCTCGCCGAAGATCTCGGCGACGGCGTCAGGGAGCCGGTCGTAAGCAGCCGCCGCGTCCCCGGCGCCGGGACCGTCCGCGCCCTGAGCCTCGCGCTCCTGCCGGTCCTGGCCGTCCGCGTCCCCCGGATTCCGTCCGTCGGCGGCCATCAGGCGCCCTCCCCCGGTGTCGGCGGAGCGGGGACCAGACCGCTGCGCAGGGCAGCGGGCGAGGGGCGGCCGGCCGAGGCGTAGCGCTCGCCGAGCGACTCGCGGGCGATCTTCTCCTGGAGCTTCAGGATGCCTTGGAGCAGCGCCTCGGGCCGGGGCGGGCAGCCCGGCACATAGACATCGACGGGGATGACCTGGTCGACGCCCTTCGTCACGGAGTACGAGTCCCAGTACGGGCCGCCGCAGTTCGAGCAGGCTCCGAAGGAGATCACGTACTTGGGCTCGGGCATCTGCTCGTACAGCCGCTTCACCGCGGGAGCCATCTTGTCGGTGACCGTGCCCGAGACGACCATCAGATCGGCCTGGCGCGGCCCCGGTGCGAAGGGGATCACCCCGAGCCGGATGAAGTCGTGCCGGGACATGGAAGCGGCGATGAACTCGATCGCGCAGCAGGCGAGACCGAAGTTGAAGACCCAGAGGCTGTAGCGGCGGCCCCAGTTGAGGACCACCTTCATGGGCTTGGGGGCCAGCCGGGAGAGCACCCCCAGCCGGCTGGGCTCCGGCAGCATCTGAGGCTCGGCCCCGGAACCGGCTGCGGGCCCGATCCCGGACTCGGACCCGGAAGCGGAATCAGCAGCGAACGCCGAGGCAGGGGTCACGTCCATTCCAGGACGCCCTTCTTCCATGCGTAGAGCAGTCCCACGGCCAGGAAGCCGAGGAAGACGAACATCTCGACCAGCGTCGTGGCACCGTACCCGGGCGCGGCGAAGACGGTCGCCCACGGGAACAGGAAGATCGAGTCGACCGCGAAGATCACATAGAGGAAGGCATAGACGTAGTAGCGGACCTGGGTGTGCGCCCAGCCCTCACCGACCGGATCCACTCCGCATTCGTATGTGAGCAGCTTCTCCGGCGTCGGCACCACCGGCCGCAGCAGCCGACCCGCGCCGAAGGCCACGGCGACGAACAGCACACCGACGACCGCGAGCAGCCCGACCACCGAATAGCTCTGGAAGTAGTCCGCCGCGAGAACGGTCGATCCCGACACGTCCGCCCCTCGCTCCCTGACCTCGTAGCAGTTTTTCTCGACGATCTGTACGGACGGGAGTCTAGGCCCTGTTAAAGAGACGGTAAGCAGCCCCGTCTCAGAGAGTGGGGTTATCCCTACTTCACCCCACCCAGCAACCCCATGGCGCCCGACATCCCGGGCGTGCAGGCTTGGGGCTTATGACCGTGAGCAACAGCGTCCCCGACGACGACCGGCCGCCCGCCGCGCGCTTCGCGTACGACCGGCACACCTGGAAGGAGATCGCGCATCTCCTCGCGAACCTTCCGGCCTCGCTGGCCGGATTCACCTATGTGATATTCACCGTCTCCACAGGTGCGTCGCTGTCGGTGACGGTGATCGGTCTGCCCTGGCTCGTCGCCGGTCTCACGGGCGCGCGGCTGCTCGGCCGTGCGGAGCGCGCACGGGCACGGGCGCTGCTGGGCATACGGATCGACGAGCCGAGCCCGCTGTTGGGGCGCCGGCGGGCGCACCGCTCCGACGGCGTGCTGAGCTGGGTGTGGGCGGGGCTCAAGGATCCGGTGGCCTGGCGGACCGTGCTGTACGAATTCATACGGCTGCCCTGGGGCGTGCTGACCTTCGCCGTCACCATGGTGGGTCTCTTCGTTTTCTGGCCGTTCCTGCCCTTTGTGGTGCGCGGGCTGGCCAATGTCGACCGGGCGATGGTGCGGGGGCTGCTCTCGCCCTCCGACGAGCTGGAACGGCGGATAGCCGAGCTGGAGTCGGACCGGGGTGTGGTCGTGGACACGGCAGCCGCCGACCTGCGCCGGATCGAACGCGACCTCCACGACGGCGCCCAGGCCCGACTCGTCGCCCTCGCCATGGACCTCGGCCTCGCCAAGGAAAAGCTCACCGAAGACCCGGAAGCCGCAGCCCGCATGGTCGACGAGGCGCACGGCGAAGTGAAAACGGCTCTTCAGGAGCTACGGGACCTGGCGCGCGGCATCCACCCCGCCGTCCTCACCGACCGCGGACTCGACGCAGCCCTGTCGTCCATCGCCGCCCGCTGCACCGTCCCCGTAACGGTGACTGTCGACCTGGCCGAACGGCCCGCGGCCGCCATCGAGGGCATCGCGTACTTCACCGTCTCGGAACTCCTCCAGAACATCAGCAAGCACAGCGGCGCCCGCACCGCGTCCGTCGATGTGTGGCGGGCGGAGAACCGGCTGCTGGTGCAGGTCCAGGACGACGGGCGCGGCGGCGCGCGGCTGGACGGCGGTACGGGCATGTCCGGGCTGGCCGAGCGGCTCGGGGCGGTCGACGGGCTCTTCGTCCTCGACTCACCGGACGGCGGGCCGACGGTCGTGACGGCGGAGCTGCCGTGGCGACGGCGCGGAAATGACTGAACGGAAAGGACTGACCGCACCGCAGCGGGGGTCCCGGGGGTAGGGAAAACCCCAGGGCAAAGACGGAGACCGGCCTCATGGTGCGGGCGCGGCGGCCCCAGCAGCATGGGGGATATGGGGATATACGGAAACCACCCGCTCGCAGAACGGACACCGCCGATGGCCACGGACCACGGATACGGAGACCACGGGTACGGCTACGGCCCCGAATCCGCGCATGCGGCGGACCCTGGCTACAGCTACCGATACGGCTACGAACGGGACCTCGGATCACGCCGTCGGCCCCCCTTCCTCCCTCCCGCCCTCCGCGCCCCCATAGAGGCTCGCACCTGGCGCGAGTTCGGCTATCTGCTGCTCAGCCTGCCGATCAGCACGCTCCTGTTCGGCTATGCGATAACGACGCTCACGCTCGGCGCCGGCCTGCTCGTCACCTTCATCGGTATTCCCCTGCTGGCTGTGGGGCTGGCCGGCTGCCGTGGCTTCGGGATGCTGGAGCGGGCCCGGGCCCGCGGTCTGCTGGGGCTGGACGTACCGGATCCCGAGCCCGTACGGGGCAAGAAGAGCGGAGTGATGTCCTGGGTCGGCGCGGTTCTGAAGAGCGGGGCGTCCTGGCGGCATCTGCTCTACGGAGTGCTGCACTTCCCCTGGGCGCTGTTCGGGTTCACGGTGTCGGTGACGTTCTGGGCCATGGGGTGGACGCTGTTCCTGTACCCGCTGTGGCACTGGGTGTCCCCCAGGTATCTCGGCCAGCCGGGCATGGCGCTGTACAGCGATGTCGACGGCAATGACTTCTATCTCGACACGCCGTTCGAGATCGGTATCACGTCCGCGGTCGGGCTGGTGATCGTCCTTGCCTCGCCCTGGGTGATACGCGGCCTGGTGAGCGTGGACCGGCTGATGGTCTCCGGACTGCTCGGACCGTCCCGGCTGGCCACCCGGGTCTCGGAGCTGGAGTCGGACCGGGGTGTGGTCGTGGACACGGCGGCCGCCGACCTGCGCCGGATCGAACGCGACCTCCACGACGGCGCCCAGGCCCGACTCGTCGCCCTCGCCATGGACCTCGGACTCGCCAAGGAAAAGCTCACCGAAGACCCCGAAGCCGCAGCCCGCATGGTCGACGAAGCACACGGCGAAGTGAAAACGGCTCTTCAGGAGCTACGCGACCTCGCCCGCGGCATCCACCCCGCCGTCCTCACCGACCGCGGACTCGACGCAGCCCTCTCCTCCATCGCCGCCCGCTGCACCGTCCCCGTCAAAGTCACCGTCGACCTGGCCGAACGCCCCGCACCCGCCATAGAAGGGATCGCCTACTTCACCGTCTCGGAACTCCTCCAGAACATCAGCAAGCACTCCCAGGCACGGCGGGCGGCGGTGGAGGTGTGGCAGACGCACGACCGGCTGATGCTCCAGGTCACGGACGACGGCAAGGGTGGCGCGGACACCTCGGCGGGCAGCGGGCTGGCCGGGCTGGCGGAGCGGCTGGACGCCGTGGACGGGATTCTGGTCATCGACTCCCCGCCCGGCGGCCCGACGACGGTCACGGCGGAACTGCCCTGGCGGGGGTGAGTCCGGCTGTCGGCTGTGGACGGCTGTCCTGGCTGTCGACCGGTTATCCACAGGCGGCGCGAAGCGATCCGAATACTGCGATGCTGGGACGCGCGACAGCAGACGGCAGACGGACGGACTTCGACATGGGGGCGCGGCATGGTCGTGGAGGACAGGGTGCGGGTGGTCATCGCCGAGGACTCGGTGCTGCTTCGGGAGGGCCTGACCCGGCTGCTGACTGACCGCGGCCACGATGTGGTCGCAGGAGTCGGTGACGGGGAAGCGTTGATCAAGACGGTGGGCGAGCTGGCGGACCAGGACGCCCTGCCGGATGTGGTGGTCGCGGACGTACGGATGCCGCCGACCCACACCGACGAGGGGGTACGGGCGGCGGTGCGGCTGCGTCGGGACCATCCGGAGATCGGGGTGCTGGTGCTCTCGCAGTATGTCGAGGAGCAGTACGCCACCGAGCTGCTGGCCGGCAGCAGCCGGGGCGTCGGCTATCTGCTCAAGGACCGGGTGGCCGAGGTCCGGGAGTTCGTGGACGCGGTGGTACGGGTGGCCAGGGGCGGCACCGCGCTGGACCCCGAGGTGGTGGCCCAGCTTCTGGGCCGGAGCCGGAAGCAGGACGTACTGGCCGGGCTGACCCCCCGGGAGCGGGAGGTCCTCGGTCTTATGGCCGAGGGGCGGACGAATTCGGCGATCGCCAGGCAGCTTGTGGTGAGCGACGGCGCGGTCGAGAAGCACGTCAGCAATATCTTCCTGAAGCTGGGGCTGTCCCCGAGTGACGGGGATCACCGGCGGGTTCTGGCCGTCCTGACGTACCTCAGAAACTGACCGCGCACCCCGCCCCACAGCCCGCTCCACGCCCCCTGCCCTCAGTCCGCTCTCACCCTCCGCTCACTCCCCTCCACTGTCGCCCCGTCAGCAGGACCTAAGCCCAAAGAAGGAGTGCCGAGCGACGGCCATGAAGGATTTCAGCGGCAGGCAAAATACGACAAACAGGTACGCCGGTTTATCCAGGACCGGCGTCCACCGTACGATCGACCCGAGGAAGGCGACCCTTACCGACGTAGGGTGGTCCCTGGGACCGCCGGGCGGCCGGCAGGTCCCGAGCCGCCGCCTCGACGAGGGAGGTCCAGTTCAGTGACCAGCCAGGTCAGTAGCCCAGCAGAGCACGCCGATGAGGCCGACGACGCCGGTGGGAATGTGCGCGCCGCCGGTGGCCGGCACGTCCCCGTGTCCGGCGAGCGCGCCGCCGCCTCCGGCGAGAAGGAAGTCCGTCGTCTGGACCGGGTCATCATCCGCTTCGCCGGCGACTCCGGGGACGGGATGCAGCTCACGGGCGACCGGTTCACCTCGGAGACCGCGTCGTTCGGCAACGACCTGTCGACGCTGCCGAACTTCCCGGCCGAGATCCGGGCGCCCGCCGGGACCCTGCCGGGTGTCTCCTCGTTCCAGTTGCACTTCGCCGACCACGACATCCTCACCCCCGGCGACGCGCCGAACGTCCTGGTCGCGATGAACCCCGCCGCGCTCAAGGCGAACATCGGCGATGTGCCGCGCGGCGCGGAAATCATCGTGAACACCGATGAGTTCACCAAGCGTCCGATGGCCAAGGTCGGTTATCTGACCTCGCCGCTGGAGGACGGTTCGCTCGACGGGTACCAGGTCCACCCGGTGCCGCTGACGACGCTGACGATCGAGGCGCTCAAGGAGTTCGGGCTCTCCCGCAAGGAGGCCGAGCGCTCGAAGAACATGTTCGCGCTCGGGCTGCTGTCGTGGATGTACCACCGGCCGACCGAGGGCACCGAGAAGTTCCTGCGCGCCAAGTTCGCCAAGAAGCCGCAGATCGCCGAGGCGAATGTGGCCGCGTTCCGCGCGGGGTGGAACTTCGGCGAGACCACCGAGGACTTCGCGGTCAGTTACGAGGTGGCTCCGGCCGGCACGGCCTTCCCGACCGGTACGTACCGCAACATCTCCGGGAACCTGGCCCTGGCGTACGGCCTGATCACCGCGAGCCACCAGGCGGAGCTGCCGCTCTACCTCGGCTCGTACCCGATCACCCCCGCCTCGGACATCCTGCACGAGCTGTCCCGGCACAAGAACTTCGGCGTACGGACCTTCCAGGCCGAGGACGAGATCGCCGCCATCGGCGCCGCGCTCGGCGCGTCCTTCGGCGGCTCCCTCGCGGTGACGACCACCTCGGGCCCGGGGGTGGCGCTCAAGTCGGAGACGATCGGGCTGGCGGTCACCCTGGAGCTGCCGCTGCTGGTCGTCGCCATCCAGCGGGGCGGCCCCTCCACCGGTCTGCCCACCAAGACGGAGCAGGCGGATCTCCTCCAGGCGATGTACGGGCGCAACGGCGAGGCTCCGGTGCCGGTGATCGCGCCGCAGACTCCGGCGGACTGCTTCGACGCCGCTCTCGAAGCCGCCCGGATCGCGCTGACCTACCGCACCCCGGTCTTCCTGCTCTCCGACGGCTATCTGGCCAATGGCTCCGAGCCCTGGCGGATCCCGGAGACCGCGGAACTGCCCGATCTGCGGGTCCGGTTCGCGACCGGTCCGAACCATCAACTGGCCGACGGCACCGAGGTGTTCTGGCCGTACAAGCGCGACCCGCAGACCCTGGCGCGTCCCTGGGCGGTGCCCGGCACCCCCGGTCTGGAACACCGCATCGGCGGGATCGAGAAGCAGGACGGCACGGGCAATATCTCGTACGACCCGGCGAACCACGACTTCATGGTGCGCACCCGCCAGGCCAAGATCGACGGCATCCAGGTCCCCGATCTGACCGTCGACGACCCGGACGGCGCCCGCACGCTGGTGCTGGGCTGGGGTTCGACCTATGGCCCGATCACCGCCGCCGTCCGCCGGCTGCGCCGGGCCGGCACACCCGTCGCCCAGGTGCATCTGCGCCATATCAACCCGTTCCCGCGCAACCTCGGGGAGATCCTGGCGCGTTACGACAAGGTCGTGGTGCCGGAGATGAACCTCGGCCAGCTCGCCGCCCTGCTACGGGCGAAGTATCTGGTGGACGCACACTCGTACAATCAGGTCAACGGCATGCCGTTCAAGGCCGAGCAGCTCGCCACCGCTCTCAAGGAGGCCATCGATGTCTGATGCCAACGAGTTGCTGACGCTGGTGCCCAAGGCCGCGGCCAAGCAGACGATGAAGGACTTCAAGTCGGACCAGGAGGTCCGCTGGTGCCCCGGCTGCGGTGACTACGCGGTGCTGGCCGCGGTCCAGGGCTTCATGCCCGAACTGGGCCTGGCCAAGGAGAACATCGTCTTTGTCTCCGGCATCGGCTGCTCCTCCCGCTTCCCGTACTACATGAATACGTACGGGATGCACTCGATCCATGGCCGCGCCCCCGCGATCGCCACCGGACTGGCCACCTCGCGCCGCGATCTCTCGGTCTGGGTGGTCACGGGCGACGGTGACGCGCTCTCCATCGGCGGCAACCACCTGATCCACGCGCTGCGCAGAAATGTCAATCTGAAGATCCTGCTGTTCAACAACCGGATCTATGGACTGACCAAGGGCCAGTACTCCCCGACCTCCGAGCTGGGGAAGATCACCAAGTCGACGCCGATGGGCTCGCTCGACGCGCCCTTCAACCCGGTGTCGCTGGCGATCGGCGCGGAGGCGTCGTTCGTGGCCCGTACGGTCGACTCGGACCGCAAGCACCTCACCGAGGTGCTGCGGCAGGCCGCCGATCACCCGGGCACCGCGCTCGTGGAGATCTACCAGAACTGCAATATCTTCAACGACGGCGCCTTCGAGGTGCTGAAGGACAAGCAGCGGGCGGAAGAGGCCGTGATCCGGCTGGAGCACGGGCAGCCGATCCGCTTCGGCGCCGACGGGTCCAAGGGCGTGGTGAGGGACCCGGCCACCGGTGATCTCCAAGTGGTGGGCGTCACGTCTGAGAACGAGTCGCGGATCCTTGTCCATGACGCGCATGCCGCGAGCCCGACGACGGCGTTCGCGCTGTCGCGGCTGGCGGACCCGGACACCCTGCACCACACCCCCATCGGGGTGCTGCGCAGTGTCGAGCGTCCGGTGTACGACACCTTGATGTCGGACCAGCTCGACCAGGCCGTCGAGCGGAACGGCAAGGGCGATCTGGCGACGATGCTCGCGGGCGGCGACACCTGGACCGTCGTCGGCTGAACCGTCGGCCGGTATGACGACGCCGGTGAACGAACGACAGGGCCCGGACCTCTCAGGAGGTCCGGGCCTTTACGTATGCCTCGGGGTCCCCGTCGGGCCGGGGCGCCGCGTCGTGCGCCTGATGGGCCTCGTCGTACTTCTCGCGCGCGCTGAACACCTCGTCCAGCCGCCATTCCGCCCAGCGACCCAGCCCGGACACCAGCTCGGCGGCCTCCCACCCCAGCGCGGTCAGCGAATAGTCCACGTGCGGCGGGATGACGGGCCGGGCGTCGCGGTGGACGAAGCCGTCGCGCTCCAGCGTCCTGAGCGTCTGCGCGAGCATCTTCTCGCTGACACCGCCGATCTCGCGCCGCAGTTCGCTGAAGCGGTACGAGCGCTCCAGCAGGGCGGCCAGTACGAGCACGCCCCAGCGGCTCGTGACGTGCTCCAGGACCACCCGGGAGGGGCACATCTGCCGGCCGACGCCCGTCAAGCTCCTTACGTTCATGCCAGTACCTTACTTCAAAGTGGGTACTTACGCCTGGTTAGTGCAGCCCATAGGGTGAGTGTCAGAGCATAACGAAATCGCACGAACTGGAGAAATCACCCATGAGCATCGTTGTCACCGGCGCCACCGGACACCTCGGCCGACTGGTCGTCGAGTCCCTGCTCACCGCCGGTGTCCCGGCCGACGGGATCGCCGCGGGCGCCCGGAACGAGGAGAAGGCGGCGGGTCTGGCGGCGCGCGGGGTCGAGGTGCGGGTCGCCGACTACGACCGTCCCGAGACGCTGGCGGAGGCGTTCCGCGCGGGCGACCGGGTGCTGCTGATCTCCGCGAGCGACCCAGGCAGGCGCATACCGCAGCACAGCGCGGTCATCGACGCCGCGCGGGCGGCGGGCGTGGCCCAGCTCGCGTACACCGGCGTCCTGGGCGGCCCCGAGGCCGACTTCGACCTGGCCACCGATCACAAGGAGACCGAGCGGCTGATCCTCGGCTCGGGGCTGCCCTTCACCTTCCTGCGCAACGGCTTCTACACCGAGGTCTACACGGAGAACCTCGCTCCGGTGCTGGAGCACGGCGCCGTCGTCGCCAACGCGGGCGAGGGCCGGATCGGCACCGCCGCCCGCGCGGACTACGCGGCAGCGGCGGCGGCCGTACTGACCGGCGAGGGGCACCTCAACACGGCGTATGAGCTGAGCGGTGACACGGCGTGGTCCTTCGCCGAGTACGCGGCGGAGCTGTCGCGGCAGACCGGCCGGACCATCCGGTACGACAATGTGCCGGGCGAGGTGCGGCTGGGGATCCTGACCGGCGTGGGGCTGCCCGAGGCGCTGGCCGCGATCCTGGTGGATGTGGACCACGCGGTGGAACGGGGGCGGCTCGCCGGTGGTACGGGCGACCTGGCCCGGCTGATCGGCCGCCCGACGACACCGCTCGCCGAGTCGGTCGCCGAGGCGCTCAAGGCCTGACGCGCCGTCACCACCCTTTCGCGGCCTGCCTCCCGCCCCGTACCGCCTTCCGCGGCGCGCTCGCACCGGTCCCGCACCCGCCCCGTACCCATGCGCGTACCGCCCCCGTACCGTCATGACCGTATGACGGTACGGAAATGACATGCGGCCCCGCTCGGCGCTACTTTCATGGCGGGACGGCGTCGGCGGCGCGGGGCCGCGCGGATACGGGGCAGGGCGGGGAGGGCCAGTGAAGGCGGACAGCGAGCAGCGGAGCGGACTGCTGTACGGGATCGGCGCCTACGGGATGTGGGGTCTGGTCCCGCTCTTCTGGCCGCTGCTCGAACCGGCCGGCGCGACCGAGATCCTCGCCCACCGGATGGTCTGGTCGCTGGGCGTGGTCGTGATCTGGCTGCTGGCCCTGCGCCAGTGGGGCTGGGTGACCAGGCTGATACGCGAGCCCCGGAAGCTGGGGCTCATCGCCGTGGCCGCGGTCACCATCTCCCTCAACTGGGGTTTCTACATCTGGGCGGTCAACAGCGACCGGGTCGTGGAGGCTTCCCTCGGCTACTTCATCAACCCGCTGGTGACCATCGCCATGGGCGTGCTGCTGCTCAAGGAGCGGCTGCGGCCCGCCCAGTGGACGGCGGTCCTCATCGCCTTCGCCGCCGTACTGGTCCTGGCGGTGGGGTACGGGCAGCCGCCCTGGATCTCGCTGGTGCTGGCGTTCTCGTTCGCGACATACGGCCTGATCAAGAAGAAGATCAACCTCGGCGGTCTGGAGTCGCTGGCGGCGGAGACCGCGGTCCTGTTCCTGCCCGCGCTCGGCTATCTGATCTGGCTGGGCGCGACCGGTTCCGCCACCTTCGGCAGGGAGGGCGGGGGCCATATGGCGCTGCTCGCAGCGACCGGGGTGGTCACCGCGCTGCCGCTGGTGTGCTTCGGCGCGGCGGCGATCCGGGTGCCGCTGTCGACGCTGGGGCTGCTGCAGTATCTGGCGCCGGTCTTCCAGTTCCTGCTGGGCGTTCTCTATTTCCATGAGGCGATGCCTCCGGAGCGGTGGGCGGGCTTCTCCCTGGTCTGGCTGGCGCTGGCGGTCCTGACCTGGGACGCGCTGCGGAATGCCCGCCGTACGCGGTCGGAGGCGCTGCGGCTGGCGGCAGCGGCGGCGACGGCTGCTGCATCTGCGGAGAAGCGCCCGGCGCGGGAGCGGGACGCGGGGCAGGAGCAGGGCGCGGCGCGGGAGCCCTCCCCGAGCCCCCGCGAACCTGCGACCTGACACCTGGCCCGCTCGCGTACGTCGTCGATGCCGGTCACTTCTTCGGTACGGGCCCTCGGCGCGGGACCGAGCGCGGAGTGAGGGTGTGGCGGGGCTCGGGGAAACGCGTCAAGGCGATCTGCCGGATGAACTGATAGAGGCACGCGCAAGCCGAGATGGGCGGCAGCGCCGCCACCGCGATCCCGGGCAGGGTCTTGGGGGCGGCGCTCACGCTCAGCGTCACCGCGACGGAAGAGAAGAGCAGCAGGATCAGCCAGGGATGGGTGATCCTCCGGCGCAGCAGCGCGGAACGCAGGATCGAGAACGTCGCCACCAGCCAAGGGCCGAAGACCAGCAGCGGCCACCACCGCGCCAGGCCCGGTGGCGCGACGGTCAGGGCCATCTGTTCGAGCGGCTGGTACGAGACGCTCGCCCCGAGCGCGCTGATGACCGTAACGGCCGCCGCCGTCAGCGTGGACAGCAGCAGACTCAGCACCTTCACCCATGTCCCGGCACCCAGCCGCGGCTCCTTGGGCTTGCGCCGGTTGTGGGACCGCGGGCGCGGTACGCCCATCGGGGGCGGCGGGGAGGCGACGGGCGCACCGTCCGCCGCCGAGGCGCGCAGAAGCTGCGCCAGCCCCTCTTCGAGACTGATCGTGTCCACGACCGGATCAAAACCGGGCTCCTGGCCGAACCTGGCGTCCGTACCGGGGCCGGGGCCGAGGCCGGAAGCGGGACCGGGACCAGGCCCGGAGACGGAACCGAGACCGGACTCCGGATAGGCGCCGACCTCGGGAAACGCGGCGGATTCCGCATACGCGCCGGGATCGGGATAGGCACCGTAATCCTGCGGCGAACCGGTCTCCTGCGACAGGCCCGTTCCGAAAGGCTCCCTGGACTCGGCGAAACGGATGTAGTGCGGATCATGGAAATCGGCGTGATCATGCATGGCGCACCTGTCCGGGCCCGCTGTCGGAACCGGGGGCGGCGGCCCGGGGCGCCGGCATGCCGATATGGCGGTGGAAGCCGTCCTCGATACGGTCCATCACCCGCATGAAGTCGTCCAGCAAATCCCCGCAATGGCCTGGTTCCACCAGGTCGGCGCCGTGCACCGGCACTCCCGCGTCACCACCAGGCTCCGCTTTCGTTGGGGACACGACCACGCTTCTGGCGGTGGCGCCCAGGCTCCAACTAATGGGCCAAGAATGCGAATTCGGTGATGTCATACGCAGTAAACGAACGAACACCTTACGACAGTTGCCCGGCAATAGAGTGACCCAAGAGCACATGACCATACCGCTGCCGATCATGTGCGCGGAGTATGCAACAAATACCATCGGCCTAATCGGCCACTCGTATCGATATCGCGCCGAGGACGGCCGGTCGCGGTCGTAACCGGTCAGGTGCCTGACCGAATCCGGCAGGAAGCGGACAGCGTCCGATTCCCAACAGCCGCCTCCGCAGGGGTGGTTCGGACCTGGCGTACCGCTCCTGTGACGCACTTCACCCGCAGGGTGGTCAACGCGTCAGTCACGGTCACCCCCGGCGACACCTCCGAACGGATGACCGCAGAAACGATTCTCCTGACGGCCATTCGGGCACAGGCGGCGTGCGCGCGCGGACCGGCGCGGGCATTGCTGGTTCCGTGTCCCCCCACCGCACGGGGTCAGGAGACAAGGCATGCAGTACGAAATGCGCGCGGAGTACGCGGACGACTCATCACCCCGCGACCGGTACCCCCGGCTGGAGGTATGGCACATGACACGGCTCAACGAGGCGACCGCGCTGTGCGGGCGCGATCTGGACGCCGACGCCCTCACCCAGTCGGAGGAGGCGTGGGGCACCCCCGCCGGACAACCTCTGTGCCACGCCTGCGGCGCCCTCTACATCCACCAGGTCCCCTGAGGCCGCATCCTGGCCCACCTGCTGACGCGCCCCTCGGCAACACCCGCGTCCGCCCAGCGAACACCCGTGTCCCGATCGCACCCTTGACGGAGAGTCAAGCTCTCACTCACCATTCAGCACGCACAGCGCACCAACAGCTCCAACGCCCCACGCCGCAGTCGCCGTGGGGCGTCTTGCACGTTCCGTCCTGTCCCCGTTCGGAATCCGGAGCCCCCACATGAAACTCTCCGTTGCCGGAGTGCGCCGAATACCGGCCGCATCTTCCCGATTCGCCCGAGTCGTCCTGCCCGCCGGGCTGGCCCTCGCCGGACTGGCCGCCGCCACGGCGCCCAGTGCGACCGCGGCACCCTCGACCTCGCTGAGACCCGCGCAGTCCGCGCCGGCGGCCGCCCTCGCGGCCCCCGACATCCCGCTCGCCAACGTCAAGGCGCATCTGACCCAGCTCTCGTCGATCGCCGCCGCCAACGGCGGCAACCGCGCCCATGGCCGCGCCGGCTATCTGGCGTCCGTCAACTATGTGAAGGGCAAGCTGGACGCGGCCGGGTTCACCACCACCGTCCAGCAGTTCACCTCCAGCGGTGCCACCGGCTACAACCTGATAGCCGACTGGCCGGGCGGTGACCCGAACCAGGTCGTCATGGCGGGCTCCCACCTCGACTCGGTCACCGCGGGCGCCGGCATCAACGACAACGGCTCGGGTTCCTCGGCCATCCTGGAGACCGCGCTCGCCGTCTCCCGCGCCCAGCTCCAGCCGGCGAAGCACCTCCGTTTCGCCTGGTGGGGCGCCGAGGAGCTGGGCCTGGTCGGGTCCAGGTACTACGTCACCAACCTGCCCACCGCCGACCGTGCGAAGATCACCGGCTATCTGAACTTCGACATGATCGGCTCCCCGAACCCGGGGTACTTCGTCTACGACGACGACCCGGCCATCGAGCAGACCTTCAAGGACTACTACGCGGGCCTCGGTGTCCCGACCGAGATCGAGACCGAGGGCGACGGCCGCTCCGACCACGCCCCGTTCAAGAACGCGGGCGTCCCGGTCGGCGGGCTCTTCAGCGGCGCCGACTACATCAAGACCGCGGCCCAGGCACAGAAGTGGGGCGGCACCTCCGGCCAGGCGTTCGACCGCTGCTACCACTCCTCCTGCGACACGACGGCGAACATCAACGACACCGCGCTCGACCGCAACAGCGACGCCGTCGCCTACGCGATCTGGACCCTGTCCGCCACCCCCGTGCCGCCCTCCGGCCCGACCTTCGAGAACCTCACGGACGTCGCCATCCCGGACAACGGCGCCGCAGTCACCTCGGCGCTGACCGTCACCGGCCTTCCGGGCAACGCTCCGCCCACGCTGAGGGTCAGCGTGGACGTCAGGCACACCTGGCGCGGTGATGTGGTCCTCGACCTGGTCGGCCCGAGCGGTACGGCCTACCGGCTCAAGAACTCCAGCAGCAGCGACTCGGCGGACAATGTGATCGCCACGTACACGGTCAACGCGTCGACCGAACTGGCCAACGGCACCTGGCGCCTGCGCGCCCAGGACGTCGCCGCCCAGGACACCGGCTACATCAGCGGCTGGAGCCTCACCTTCTGAGCCTTGGGCTCACAACGCCTCGGCTACGCACCGCACCACCGCGCCATCCCGACCACTGCTGCCCGCCCGGGCTTGAGCCACCGCCCGGGCGGGCAGCGGCCGTCCACCACTCAGGCCGTGATGTCCTTCGCAGTGAAGCGGGCCCAGGCCGCCGAACCGAAGACGGCCGCGTACAGCACCTGGAGGCCCAGGTTCTTGGCTATCCCGTCCCAGTAGACCGGTTCGCGGAGGAGGTCCGCGAAGGACAGCCAGTAGTGCGGGAAGAGATAGGGCTGTATCGCGTGCAACTGCGGGATCGTGTCCAGGATCTGCGCCGTGATCAGCAGCCCCACGGTCGCCGCCATCGCCGCGATCCCGCTGTTGGTCAGGGTGGAGATGAACAGGCCCAGGGCCGCGAGCCCGGTGAGGGAGGCGGCCACGATGACCGCGATCAGCAGGGCCCGTATCAGCCCGTCCCCGAAGGAGATCCGCGTGCCCGAGATGGTGGTGACCTCGCCCAGCGGGAAGAGCAGCGCGCCGACGGCGAGTGCCGAGGCGGCCACGACCAGGGTGGCGACGAGACAGAAGGCCACCGTGGAGGCGTACTTGGCGAGCAGCAGTCTCGTACGGCCGGCTGGCGCGACCAGGAGATAGCGCAGCGTCCCGCCATGGGCCTCGCCCGCGACCGCGTCGCCCGCGATGACTCCGACCGCCATCGGCAGGAACACGGGCAGGGTCGCGGCGAGCGCGGCGAAGACCAGGAACAGGCCGTTGTTGGTGATCTGCGTCAGAAAGGCGGGCCCGCCACCGCCGGGGCCGCCGCCCGCTCCCCCGCCGTCACTCGTCTCGATCTTCACCGCGATACCGATGAGGACAGGGACGGCCGCGAGCACGCCCAGCAGCGCGAGGGTGCGCCAGCGCCGGAAGGTGGTGGTCAGCTCCGAGCGGAACAGCCCCAGCGTCCACCACAGCCGCGCCTCACGGCCCCCCGCACCGCCCGCCGGTGCCTCCGCCCGCGCACCCGCCGCGTCCAGCACCCCGGCGCCCGTCCCGCCCTCAGCCGACGACATCGAAGCCCTCCCCGGTCAGCGCCACGAAGGCGTCCTCCAGCGAGGCCCGCTCCACACCGAAGGCCCGCACCCGCACCCCGGCCCGTACCAGCGCGGCATTGAGGTCCGCCGGATCCAGCGGCTCCCCCTCGGCCGTGGGCAGTTCCCCCGTCACCCGGTCGTCCGTCATGACCACATCGGTCACCCCCCGCTCCTTCAGCACCCGCGCGGCCTCGCCCGGGTCGGGGGTGGTGACGGCCAGCCTGCCCCGGGTCCCCGCCGCCAGATCGGCGACCGGACCCTGGATGATCAGCCGCCCCTGGGCCATCACCGCGGCATGCGTGCAGACCTGCTCGATCTCGTCCAGGAGATGCGAGGAGAGGAAGACGGTCGTGCCGTCCGCCGCCAGCTCCCGCACCAAGGTCCTGATCTCCCGCATGCCCTGCGGGTCCAGCCCGTTCGTGGGCTCGTCGAGCACCAGCAGCCTGCGCGGTTGCAGCAGGGCCGCGGCGAGACCGAGCCGCTGCTTCATACCGAGGGAGTACGCCTTGGCCTTCTTGCCGGCCGCCGCCGTCAGCCCGACCCGGTCCAGGGCCTCGGCCACCCGGGCGTGCCGGGTGCGGGGATCGGCGGTCGGGTCGGCCGAGTCGTACCGTACGAGATTGTCCCGGCCGGTCAGAAAGCCGTACAGCGCGGGCCCCTCGATCAGCGCCCCCACCTGCGGCAGTACGGCACGGGCGGCGCGCGGCACCGGGCGGCCGAGGAGCGTGGCCGAGCCCGCGGTCGGCTGGATCAGCCCCATCAGCATCCGGATGGTGGTGGTCTTGCCCGAGCCGTTGGGACCGAGAAAGCCGAAGACGCTGCCCGCGGGCACGGTCAGATCGAGGCGGTCGACGGCGAGCTGTCCGCCGCGGAAGCGCTTGGTGAGCCCACGCGTCTCGATCACATGAGGCGCATGTGGTGCTTGCGGCACGTGAGGCGCACGCGGCGCACCTGAATCACCGGGCACCGCTCCCGTGACGGCTGTCATCCCGCTCCCCCTTCCCGCTCCCGTTCTTGTCCCGCTTTCGTTCCCGCCGGGCGCCCCAGCCTCGCCGGAAGAATCCTCGCGCGCCCTTTCGAGACAAGAACGGACCGGCCCCGGTCAGCGTTCCGCCCCGTCGCACACAGCACGCGACGGGGCGGTCCGCTACGGCGTCACTTGGCCTCGTTGGCCGCCTTGACCAGCACATCCTTCGTCACGGCGCCGACATAGACCTTGCCGTCATCCGTCAACAGAGCGTTGACCAGGCGGGTCTTGTAGACGGTGCCCGAGCCGAACTTGCCGCTGACCTTGTCGCCCAGCGCGTCCAGGAACGACTGCGCCTCGGCCGGCAGGTCGCCCGAGCCTGACGCCGCGGAAGGTACGTCCGTACCGCCCGGAGTCGTCAGCTCGTAGACCGCGTTCCAGCCCTTGCCGATGACCTTCTGGCTGCCGGACTCCTTGAAGGCGTCCACATCGCCCTTGGGGATCTCCGGCGCCTCGTGCTCCTCGCCCTGCGTCACCTTCGCGCCCTTGGGAGGCGTGAAGTCGAAGGTGGAGGCGGCGGGCTTGGCGAAGTCGACCGTGGTGAAGCCGATGTCGAGCACGGCCTTGCCGCCGCTGCTCGGCGTGAGCGTGAACTTGAGCGGGGTGCCGGTCTCCGCGTCGACCGCGATCTTGATCGAGCCGACCGTCGAACCGCTCTGCTTGGGCTTGATCAGGAGCTGATAGGCGTCCCGCCCCGCGATCCGCGCCGTACCGTCGACGCTCACCGAGGTGGTGTCGCCCGAGGCCTTGAGCGCCTGCTCGGCGAAGTCCTGCGGGGTGGCCGGGGCGCCCTCGGCACCCGCGCCCTTCTCGCCCCACTGGTGCTTCCCCGCGCCCTTCTCGGCGTCCTTCCCGTCGTCCTTCGGGGAGGTCGCGTGGTACGCCTCGTTGGAAGCGCTGTCGTACGCCCAGACCTCGTCGCCGTTACGGATCAGGCTGTACTCGGCGGCGTCGTCCAGGACCGACACCCGCTGCTTGTCGGGGCCGTCGGCCGCGATCCGCAGTGTGTGCGTACCGGAGGTCAGCTCCATCAGCTTGGCGTTCGGGTCGGCGGTGGAACCGCTCGCGCCCGCGTCGCCCTTGGGTGCGAGCGCGCCGCCCGCCGCGCCGCCGAAGCCGCCCAGCGAGGGCAGGCCCAGATCCGTGGTGATCTTCACCGAGCCGGAGAGCTGCTCGGTGTCGGACGCGGCGATCTTCTCGATGAGTTCCTGTGCGCTGATCTTCGGCAGCTCGGGGTCGCCGGTCGCGGCCAGTGCCGGGACGAGCCCGATGGTCGCCGCAGCCACCCCCGCCACCGCGACAGGGACCCCGTAACGCGCCGCCATACGGCGGCCCGCGCTGGGCTCCCTGTCCTCCTCGGTGGTCTGTGCGCTGTCGTTCGGTGCCATGTGTGCCCTACCTCCGTGGTCGGCGGCCTTCCGTCCTCTGCACGTGCCCACCCCGCGCCGCCATTCTCACCCGAATTGGTCAGGAGTGGTGTTGTCCATCTGACCAAATCGGCCGCCTGTAAGCGTCAGACCCCGGAAGCAACTTCAGGTACTGCTCAGGGATGACATTCCGAGGAGATACCTCTCGCGGCCCGTAGGGGACGGCTGTTGACCGGCTCGAAGTCGCCCCGGGAGCACCGTGCGGGACGGCCGTCATCTCCACCACCTGAGTGATGAGGGCCCGTCAGCCCGCCCGGGGGACAGGCCCGGTGGGCGTCGGCCCGACAGACTCACCGAGCGTGCGGCCACCGGAGGCGGCCGGACGCGGACGGCGTCAGCCCGCCCGGTGGACCACCGCGTCGCACAGCTCCACCAGTGCCGCCTTCGCGTAGCACTCCGGCAGCGGCGTCAGCGTCGAGCGCGCCTCCTCCGCGTACCGCACCGTGTCGCGCCGTGCCTGCTCCAGCGCCGGATGCGCGCGCAGCCGGCGCAGGGCCTCCGCGTGCCGCGCGTCGTCCGCCAGATCGCCGTCCAGCAGTTCGACCAGCGCCAGATCGTCCGGGAGCCCGTGGGCCGCGGCCTGGGCGCGCAGCAGCAGCACCGGCAGGGTCGGGATGCCCTCGCGCAGATCCGTGCCGGGGGTCTTGCCGGACTCGTGCGAGTCGCTGGCGATGTCGAGGACGTCGTCGGCGAGCTGGAAGGCCACACCGAGCCGCTCGCCGTACTGGGTGAGGATGTCGACGACGGTCTCGTCCGCGCCGGACATCATCGCGCCGAACCGGCCGGAGACCGCGATCAGCGAGCCCGTCTTGCCGCCGATCACATCGAGGTAGTGCGCGACCGGATCGCGTCCGTCGCGCGGTCCCGCCGTCTCCAGGATCTGGCCGGTCACCAGCCGTTCGAACGCCTCCGCCTGGATACGGACGGCCTCCGGCCCCAGGTCCGCCAGGATGTGCGAAGCGCGGGCGAAGAGAAAGTCACCCGTGAGGACCGCGACCGAATTGCCCCAGCGGGCGTTGGCGCTGTCCACCCCGCGGCGGACCGCCGCCTCGTCCATCACGTCGTCGTGGTACAGCGTCGCCAGATGGGTCAGCTCGACGACCACGGCCGCCGGGACGACCCCGGGCGCGTACGGGTCGCCGAACTGCGCCGCGAGCATCACCAGCAGTGGCCTGAACCGCTTGCCCCCGGCCCGTACGAGATGCTGAGCGGCCTCCGTGATGAAGGGCACCTCGCTCTTGGTGGCATCGAGCAGCCCCGCCTCGACAGCCGCCAGTCCGGTCTGGACATCGGCCTCAAGAGCCTGGTCCCGCACGCTCAGCCCGAACGGCCCGACGACGGTCACGAGAGGTACTCCTGTCTGCTGACGATCACACGGATTGTCGATGTGTCGCTGTCATCACTCAAGTCAGCGTATCCGGTCGCCTTTCGATCACCATGGGCGCCTTCCCGGCACCGCCGGTATGTTCGGGATCAGTCATACGACCTGGAGCAACGGATTTGTCCGGAACGGCGGCCGACGTCCAGGCGAACACGGAGCGGCCTCCACCGGTCGCCGGACCGGCCGCGCCGTACGCCGTCACGTGGCCGCACCGCACCCCGTCACCCCGCCCCCGGCACTCCGAGTGAGGGGTGCCCGGAGTGTCCCGCGCCCCCGCCGCCGGCGCGCACCGACCGCGCCCGGAGGGCTACCGCCGGTACGGTCCGCACGCCTCCGCATCCACCCGGTACTTTTCGGTCGAAGCGGGCTTTTCGCCACTGCCGCGCCGGGGCAGCGTCGACGTAACGTGTCCTGCACCGAACCGGAAAGCGAGGCAGCACCGATGCCCGAGCAGAGCCCGCTCGTACCGGCCGAGGGCGACCCCTTCGGCCCGCACAACCTGCCGTACGGAGTCTTCTCCACGGCCGACGAGCCCGACCGCCGCCGGCTGGGGGTCCGTATCGGCGATCAGGTGCTCGACGCGGGGGCCGCTGCGCACGCCCTGGGCTCCCCGTACGCGGCGCTGCTCGACCGGCCCGGCCTCAACCCCCTGATGGCGGCCGGGCGCACGGCCTGGCGCGATGTACGGCGGGCACTGACCGCGTGGGTCACCGTTCCGGCGCACCGCACGGACATAGAGCCCCTCCTCCACCCGCTCGGCTCCGTCACCCTGCATCTGCCGTACGAGGTCGCGGACTATGTCGACTTCTACGCGAGCGAGCACCACGCCGCCAATGTGGGCCGGATCTTCCGTCCGGGCGGCGCCGCGCTGACCCCCAACTGGAAGCATCTCCCGATCGGTTACCACGGCCGGGCCGGCACGGTCGTCGTCTCCGGTACGGATGTGGTGCGCCCGTCGGGGCAGCGCAAGACCCCGGCCGACCCGGCGCCCGTCTTCGGGCCGTCCGCGAAGCTCGACATCGAGGCGGAGGTCGCCTTTGTCGTCGGTGCGCCCTCGGCGCGGGGCAGCGCGGTGGAGTCGGCCGCCTTCCGCGACCATGTCTTCGGGCTCTCCCTGCTCAACGACTGGTCGGCGCGCGACATCCAGGCGTGGGAGTACGTACCGCTCGGCCCGTTCCTCGGCAAGTCCTTCGCCACCTCCGTCTCGGCCTGGGTGACTCCGCTGGAGGCCCTGGACGCGGCCCGGGTGGCGCCCCCGGCCCGTACGGAACCGCTGCTCCCCTATCTGGACGACGCGGACGACGAGGAGCCGGGCGGCTTCGACCTGCGGATCACGGTCTCGCTCAACGGCCAGGTGATCTCGGAGCCGCCGTTCTCGGCGATGTACTGGACGGCCGCCCAGCAGCTCGCCCATATGACGGTCAACGGCGCCTCGCTCCGTACGGGCGACCTCTTCGCGTCCGGTACGGTCAGCGGCCCCGCGCGCGAGGAGCGCGGCTCCCTGCTCGAACTCACCTGGAACGGCACCGAGCCGCTCGAACTGCCCGACGGCAAGCGGACGTTCCTGGAGGACGGCGACGTGGTCACCCTCACCGCCTGGGCGCCGGGCCCCGACGGCACCCGGGTCGGGCTGGGCGAGGTGACGGGCCGGGTCGTCTCCGGCTGAGCCATGGCACGCACAGGGCCCGGCACCTCGGTGAGGTGCCGGGCCCTGCTGTCCGTACGAAAGCGCACGGAGCTGTACGGGAATGCCCTGGCCGGGGCGGAGAGCCTCAGCGCACAAAGCCCCCGGCCTGGCTCGCCAGATCCAGGAAGTACTGCGGCGCCACACCCAGCACCAGGGTGACCACCACTCCGGCCGCGATGGCCATCGTCGTCAGCGCCGAGGGCACCGCGACCGTCGGGCCCTCGGGCTTCGGCTCGCTGAAGAACATCAGCACGATCACCCGGATGTAGAAGAACGCCGCGATCGCCGAGGCGATCACACCCACCACCACCAGCGCGCCCGCGCCGCCGTCGGCCGCCGCCTTGAACACCGCGAACTTCCCGGAGAAGCCCGAGGTCAGCGGGATACCGGCGAAGGCCAGCAGAAAGACCGCGAAGACCGCCGCCACCAGCGGCGAACGCCGCCCGAGCCCGGCCCACTTGGACAGATGCGTCGCCTCGCCGCCCGCGTCGCGCACCAGCGTGACGACCGCGAACGCGCCGATCGTGACGAAGGAGTACGCCGCCAGATAGAAGAGGACGGACGAGATGCCCTCGGGGGTCGCGGCGATCACACCGGCCAGGATGAAGCCGGCGTGCGCGATCGAGGAGTACGCCAGGAGCCGCTTTATGTCGGTCTGGGTGATCGCGACGATCGCGCCGCCCAGCATGGTGACGATGACCACGGCCCACATCACCGGCCGCCAGTCCCAGCGCAGCCCCGGCAGGACCACATACAGCAGCCGGAGCAGCGCACCGAAGGCCGCCACCTTCGTCGCCGCGGCCATGAAACCGGTGACGGGGGTGGGCGCACCCTGGTAGACGTCCGGCGTCCACATGTGGAACGGGACCGCGCCGACCTTGAAGAGCAGCCCCATCAGGATCAGCGCGCCGCCGATGAGCAGCAGCGCGTCATTGCCCATGGTGTCGGCGAGCGCCGGGCTGACGCTCTGGACGGTGCCGTCGACGACCTCCGCGATCCGCGCGTACGACACGGAGCCCGCGTAGCCGTACAGCAGGGCGATCCCGAAGAGCAGGAAGGCCGACGAGAAGGCGCCCAGCAGGAAGTACTTCACCGCGGCCTCCTGCGACATCAGCCGCTTGCGGCGGGCGAGGGCGCAGAGGAGATAGAGCGGGAGCGAGAAGACTTCCAGGGCGATGAAGAGCGTCAGCAGATCATTGGCCGCCGGGAAGACCAGCATGCCCGCGACGGCGAACAGGGCCAGCGGGAACACCTCGGTGGTGGTGAACCCGGCCCTGACCGCGGCCTTCTCGCTGTCACTGCCGGGCACGGCCGCGGCCTGCGCGGCGAACGAGTCGACCCGGTTGCCGTGCGTCTCCGGGTCGAGCCTGCGCTCGGCGAAGGTGAACACGGCGACGACCGAGGCCAGCAGGATCGTGCCCTGGAGGAAGAGCGTCGGGCCGTCGATGGCGATGGCGCCCATGGCCGCGAGGTGCTTCTTGGTCGTGCCGTATCCCCCGGCCGCCAGGGCGACCACCGACGCGAAGGCGGCGGCCAGGGCGACCAGGGAGAGAAAGAGCTGCGCGTGGTAGCGCCCCTTGCGAGGGATGAAGGCCTCGATCAGGATCCCCAGGACCGCGGCGCCCGCCACGATCAGGGTGGGGGCGAGCTGCGCGTATTCGATGGTCGGAGCCGGGATCCTGTCGATCCCGCCCGCCGCCGTCGTTGTCCACAGGCTGTGGACGGCTGTCGCACTCACGGGGCGGCCTCCACCTCGGGCTTGGGGTCGGTCTGCTGTACGTCGGACATCGTGTGCTCCACCGCCGGGTTGACGATCTCGGTGAGCGGCTTCGGATAGACGCCCAGGAACAGGAGCAGCGCGATCAGCGGGGCGACCACCACCAGCTCCCGGACCTTGAGGTCGGGCATGCCCTTGACCTCGGCCTTCACCGGTCCGGTCATCGTGCGCTGGTAGAGCACCAGGACATAGAGCGCGGCGAGCACGATGCCGATGGTGGCGATGATGCCGACCACCGGATACCTGCTGAAGGTGCCGACCAGGACCAGGAACTCACTCACGAACGGGGAGAGCCCCGGCAGCGAGAGCGTGGCGAGACCGCCGATCAGGAAGGTGCCCGCGAGAACCGGGGCGACCTTCTGCACCCCGCCGTAGTCCGCGATGAGCCGCGAGCCGCGCCGGGTGATCAGGAAGCCGGCCACCAGCATCAGCGCGGCCGTGGAGATCCCGTGGTTGACCATGTAGAGCGTGGCGCCCGACTGGCCCTGGCTGGTCATGGCGAAGATGCCCATGATGATGAAGCCGAAGTGCGAGATCGAGGCATAGGCGATCAGCCGCTTCATGTCGCGCTGGCCGACCGCGAGCAGCGCTCCGTACACGATGCTGATCAGCGCCAGCACCAGGATCACCGGGGTGGCCCACTTCGACGCCTCCGGGAAGAGCTGGAGGCAGAAGCGCAGCATCGCGAACGTGCCGACCTTGTCGACCACCGCGGTGATCAGGACGGCGACGGGCGCGGTGGACTCGCCCATGGCGTTGGGCAGCCAGGTGTGCAGCGGCCACAGCGGCGCCTTCACGGCGAACGCGAAGAAGAAGCCGAGGAAGAGCCACCGCTCGGTGCTGGTAGCCATCGACAGGGAACCGCTGGCCCGCGCCTCGGCGATCTCGGCGAGCGAGAAGCTCCCCGCGACCACATAGAGGCCGATGACCGCGGCCAGCATGATCAGACCGCCGACCAGGTTGTACAGCAGGAACTTGACGGCAGCGTACGAGCGTTGGGTCGCCGCCGCCTCGTCCCCGCCCGCGTGGGCGCGGTCGCCGAAGCCGCCGATGAGGAAGTACATCGGGATGAGCATGGCTTCGAAGAGGATGTAGAAGAGGAAGACGTCGGTGGCCTCGAAGGAGAGGATCACCATCGCCTCGACCATCAGGATCAGCGCGAAGAAGCCCTGGGTCGGCCGCCAGCGGCGGTTCGGGTTCACGTCTTCGAGCGGGTCGGCGTCATGCCACCCGGCCAGGATCACAAAGGGGATCAGCAGGGCGGTCAGCGCGAGGAGCGCCACCCCGATGCCGTCCACGCCCAGTTCGTACCGCACCCCGAAGTCGGAGATCCAGGCGTGCGACTCGGTGAGCTGATAGCGGGCACCGCCCGGCTCGAAGCGGACCACCACCACGGCGGCCAGCACCAGGGTGGCCAGCGAGAAGAGCAGGGCCAGCCATTTGGCGGCGGAGCGCCGGGCGGCCGGGACGGCCGCCGTGACGATCGCGCCGACCGCGGGCAGCACCGCCGTGGCCGTCAGAAGGGGGAACGACATATCCGGTTACACCGCCCTCATCAGCAGGGTCGCGGCGATGAGCACTGCCGTACCTCCGAACATCGAGACCGCATAGGTGCGGGCGTAGCCGTTCTGCAGCTTGCGCAGCCGGCCGGAGAGCCCGCCGAACGACGCCGCCGTGCCGTTGACCACTCCGTCGACCAGGGTGTGGTCGACATAGACCAGCGAGCGGGTGAGGTGCTCGCCGCCTCGGACCAGGACCACATGGTTGAAGTCGTCCTGGAGCAGATCGCGGCGGGCGGCCCGAGTGAGCAGCGAGCCGCGCGGGGCGGTCACCGGGACCGGCCTGCGTCCGTACATCAGCCACGCCAGGGCGACTCCGAGCACCAGGACGACCATGGTGGCGCCGGTGACGGTGGCGGCGCTGACCGGCGCCTCTCCGTGGTGGTATCCGGTGACGGGCTCCAGCCAGTGCACGAACCGGTCACCGATGGAGAAGAACCCGCCCGCGAAGACCGAGCCGACGGCCAGCAGGATCATCGGGATGGTCATGGACTTCGGCGACTCGTGCGGATGTGGCGCGACCCCGTTCTCGTCGGGCTGCCAGCGCTTCTCGCCGAAGAAGGTCAGCAGCATCACCCGGGTCATGTAGAACGCGGTGATCGCCGCGCCCAGCAGGGTGACGGCGCCGAGGATCCAGCCTTCCGTACCGCCCTTGGCGAAGGCCGCCTCGATGATCTTGTCCTTGGAGAAGAAGCCGGACAGACCGGGGAAGCCGATGATCGCCAGATAGCCGAGGCCGAAGGTGACGAAGGTGACCGGCATGTACTTCCGCAGGCCGCCGTACTTGCGCATGTCGACCTCGTCGTTCATGCCGTGCATGACCGAACCGGCCCCGAGGAACAGCCCGGCCTTGAAGAAGCCGTGCGTCACCAGGTGCATGATCGCGAAGACATAGCCGATCGGGCCGAGGCCCGCCGCCAGGATCATGTAGCCGATCTGGGACATCGTCGAACCGGCGAGGGCCTTCTTGATGTCGTCCTTCGCACAACCGACGATCGCACCGAAGAGGAGCGTCACCGCGCCGACCACCACGACCACGAGCTGGGCGTCCGGGGCGGCGTTGAAGATCGCTCCGGACCGGGTGATCAGATAGACGCCCGCGGTCACCATCGTCGCCGCGTGGATCAGGGCCGAGACCGGGGTCGGGCCCTCCATCGCGTCGCCGAGCCAGGACTGGAGCGGCACCTGCGCCGACTTGCCGCACGCGGCGAGCAGCAGCATCAGACCGATAGCGGTCAGCTTGCCCTCGGAGGCGTCCCCCGTGGACCCCAGGACCGGCCCGAAGGCGAAGGTCCCGAAGGTGGTGAACATCAGCATGATCGCGATCGACAGACCCATGTCGCCGACACGGTTGACCAGGAAGGCCTTCTTGGCGGCGGTGGCCGCGCTGGGCTTGTGCTGCCAGAACCCGATGAGCAGGTACGAGGCGAGACCGACACCCTCCCAGCCCATGTACAGCAGCAGATAGTTGTCGGCGAGGACCAGCAGCAGCATCGCCGCCAGGAACAGGTTCAGATAGCCGAAGAAGCGGCGGCGCCGCTCGTCGTGCTCCATGTACCCGATCGAGTAGATGTGGATCAGGGTGCCCACACCGGTGATCAGCAGGACGAAGGTCATCGACAACTGGTCGAGCTGGAAGGCGATGTCCGCCTGGAAGCCCTCGACGGGGATCCAGCTGAACAGGTGCTGGTGCAGTGTCCGTCCGTCACCGCTCTTGCCGAGCATGTCGCTGAACAGCACCACGCCGACCACGAAGGACGCGCCGGCCAGCAGTGTGCCGAGCCAGTGGCCCGCGCGGTCGAGCCGGCGGCCCCCGCAGAGGAGGACCGCTGCTCCCAGTAGAGGCGCCGCGATGAGCAGCGCGATCAAGTTCTCCACGATTCAGCGACCCCTCAGAGCTTCATCAGGCTGGCGTCGTCGACCGAGGCCGAGTGGCGGGAACGGAACACGGACACGATGATCGCCAGCCCGACCACGACCTCCGCGGCGGCGACGACCATGGTGAAGAAGGCGATGATCTGGCCGTCGAGATTGCCGTGCAGCCGGGAGAAGGTCACGAACGCGAGATTGCAGGCGTTGAGCATCAGCTCGACACACATGAACACCACGATCGCGTTCCGCCGGATCAGCACACCGGCGGCCCCGATGGTGAACAGCAGGGACGCGAGATAGAGGTAGTACACGGGGTTCATGAGTTGACCTCCTCCTCGTCGCGGCCCAGCCGCTCCGCCGACCGGCGCTCCAGGGCCTTGAGGTCCGCGATCGCCTCGTCCGACACATCGCGGATCTGGCCCCGGGCCTTCAGCGTCTTGTTGACCGTCAGCTCGGAGGGTGTGCCGTCGGGCAGCAGCCCGGCGATGTCCACCGCGTTGTGCCGGGCGTAGACACCGGGCGCGGGCAGCGGCGGAAGCTGGGTGCCCTTCCGTACCCGCTCCTCCGCCATCTCCCGCTGGGTCATGGCCCGTTCGGTACGTTCCCGGTGCGTGAGCAGCATCGCGCCGACGGACGCGGTGATCAGCAGGGCGCCGGTGATCTCGAAGGCGAAGACGTACTTGGTGAAGAGCAGGGCGGCCAGCCCTTCGACATTGCCGCCGGCGTTGGCCTGGCCGAGCCCGGTGAAGGAGTTCAGCGAGGCATTGCCGATCCCGGCGATCAGCAGGACGCCGAAGCCGAGCCCGCAGAGGGCGGCCAGCCAGCGCTGGCCCTTGAGCGTCTCCTTGAGGGAGTCGGCGGCCGTGACGCCGACCAGCATGACCACGAAGAGGAACAGCATCATGATCGCGCCGGTGTAGACGATGATCTGGACGACGCCCAGGAAGTAGGCGCCGTTGGCCAGATAGAAGACCGCCAGGACGATCATCGTCCCGGCGAGGCTGAGCGCGCTGTGCACGGCTTTCTTCATCAGGATCGTACAGAGCGCGCCGACCACCGCGACGGTGCCGAGGATCCAGAACTGGATGGCCTCGCCCGTCGAGGTGGCCGAAGCGGCGGAGGTCACGGACGCCAGCGAGCCGGCGGAGGCTGCGAGCGTGCTCATGCGCGCGCCTCCTCGTCGGACGGCTTCTCGCCCTTGCTCACCGCGACCTGCCGGACCGTGCCGGGCGCGGCCTCGGTGACCAGCCCCCGGTAGTAGTCCTGTTCGTCCGTGCCGGGGAAGATCGAGTGCGGTGTCTCGACCATTCCTTCCTCAAGTCCCGCGAGGAGCTGCTCCTTCGTATAGATCAGGTTCTCGCGGGAGCTGTCGGCCAGCTCGAAGTCGTTGGTCATGGTGAGCGCCCTGGTCGGGCAGGCCTCGATGCAGAGTCCGCAGAGGATGCAGCGCGCGTAATTGATCTGGTACACGCGGCCGTACCGCTCACCCGGGGAGTAGCGCTCCTCCTCGGTGTTGTCCGCGCCTTCCACATAGATGGCGTCCGCCGGGCAGGCCCAGGCGCACAGCTCGCAGCCGATGCACTTCTCCAGGCCGTCCGGATGCCGGTTGAGCTGATGCCGGCCGTGGAAGCGCGGAGCCGTCACCTTCTGCTGTTCCGGATACTGCTCCGTCAGCCGCCTCTTGAACATGGCCTTGAAGGTCACGCCGAAGCCGGCCACCGGATTCCGGGGAGGACGGGGGATGTCCCCGTGCGAAGAGTCAGACACCGTCAGCCTCCTTTCCGTCACTCTCGGTACCGTCACTCACAGTATTTCCCCCACCACTGACAATCAGTTCGCGCTCGCCCCGCGGCCGCCTGCGCGGTACGGGCGGGAGCGTCTGTCCTGGCAGCGGTGGTACGGGGAATCCGCCCGCCATCGGGTCGAAGGCGGGGGGTTCGGGCTCCCTCGCAGCCGCGGCCTTCTCCTGCTTGTCGCGGAACACGTCCACGACGAAGGAGAGCAGCAGCAGTGCGATGACCGCCCCGCCGACGTACAGCACGATCGACTGGAAGTCGTAGTTCTCGTTCCGCAGGGCCCGTACGGTCGCGACGAGCATCAGCCAGACCACCGAGACCGGGATCAGGACCTTCCAGCCGAGCTTCATGAGCTGGTCGTAGCGGACGCGCGGCAGCGTGCCGCGCAGCCAGATGAAGAAGAAGAGGAGGAGCTGGACCTTGACGACGAACCAGAGCATCGGCCACCAGCCGTGGTTCGCGCCCTCCCAGAAGGTGGAGATCGGCCAGGGGGCGCGCCAGCCGCCGAGGAAGAGGGTAGTCGCGACGGCCGAGACGGTCACCATGTTGACGTACTCGGCGAGCATGAACATCGCGAACTTGATCGACGAGTACTCGGTGTTGAAGCCGCCGACCAGGTCGCCCTCGGACTCCGGCATGTCGAAGGGGGCGCGGTTGGTCTCGCCCACCATGGTGACGATGTAGATGATGAAGGAGACCGGCAGCAGGACGATGTACCAGCGGTCGGCCTGGGCCTCGACGATCGCCGACGTCGACATCGAGCCGGAGTAGAGGAAGACCGAGGCGAACGCGGCGCCCATGGCGATCTCGTACGAGATCATCTGCGCGCACGAGCGCAGTCCGCCGAGCAGCGGATACGTCGAGCCGGACGACCAGCCGGCGAGGACGATGCCGTAGATCCCGACCGAGGCGACGGCGAGGACGTAGAGCATCGCGATCGGCAGGTCGGTGAGCTGCATCGTGGTGCGGTGGCCGAAGATCGAGATCTCGTTGCCGGCCGGACCGAACGGGATCACGGCGATCGCCATGAAGGCCGGCACCGCCGCGACGATCGGCGCCAGGACGTAGACGACCTTGTCCGCGCGCTTGACGATGACGTCTTCCTTCAGCATCAGTTTGATGCCGTCGGCGAGCGACTGGAGCATGCCCCAGGGACCGTGCCGGTTGGGGCCGATCCGGAGCTGCATCCACGCGACGACCTTGCGCTCCCACACGATGGAGAAGAGCACGGTCACCATCAGGAACGCGAAGCAGAAGACCGCCTTGATGGCCACGAGCCACCAGGGGTCGCGGCCGAACATCGACAGGTCCTCGGCGGCGAGGACCGTCTGAGGAGCCGTCGCGAAGTGGGCGAGGGCGGTCATGCGCGCACCTCCGGTGCCGGGTTGGCCGGGCCGATACGGACCAGCGTGCCGGGGCGTGACCCGGTGTCCGCGAGAACACCGCCGCCCGTGGAGTTCAGCGGCAGCCACACGACCCGGTCGGGCATCTCCGTCACCAGCAGCGGCAGAGTGACCGTGCCCATGGGGCCTGTGACGGCCAGTTCGTCGCCGTCCTTGACACCTGTCTCGGCGGCCGTCGTGGCGGAGAGCCGGGCGACCGCGGCGTGGCGGGTGCCCGCCAGTGCCTCGTCGCCCTCCTGGAGCCTGCCCTGGTCGAGCAGCAGCCGGTGGCCCGCGAGGACGGCCTCGCCGTCACCGGGGCGCGGCACCGGACGGGACGACTCCAGCGGTTCGGTGGCGCGCTCCCCGTCCCAGCCGCCGAGCCGGTCGAGTTCTGCTCGTACGGCCCTGAGGTCGGGCAGCGCGAGGTGTGTGTCCAGCGCGTCCGCCAGCATGTGCAGCACCCGCGCGTCGCTCGGCGCGAGCCGCCGGGTCATCTGCTCGGGCTTGAGCGCGGCCTCGAACGGCCGGGCCCTGCCCTCCCAGTTGAGGAAGGTCCCCGGCTTCTCCGCGACCGCGGCGACCGGGAAGACCACATCGGCCCGCTCGGTGACCTCGCTCGGCCGCAGCTCCAGCGAGACGAGGAAGCCGACCGCCTCCAGCGCGGCGCGCGCCGCCGCCGGGTCCGGCAGGTCCGCGACCTCGACACCCGCGACGACCAGGGCGCCGAGCTGCCCGGCGGCGGCGGCCTCGATGATCTGGCCGGTGTCACGCCCGAAGTGGTGCGGCAGTTCGCGTACGCCCCAGACCGCCGCGGTCTCCTCGCGGGCCCGCGGGTCGGTGGCGGGGCGGCCGCCGGGCAGCAGCGCGGGGAGCGCACCCGCCTCGATGGCGCCGCGCTCGCCGGCCCGCCGGGGGATCCAGGCCAGCTTGGCGCCGGTCGCGGTGGCGGCCCGCGCGGCGGCCGTGAGCCCGCCGGGAACGGCCGCGAGCCGCTCGCCGACGATGATCACCGCGCCGGACGCACGCAGCGCCTCGGCGGCGCGGATCCCGTCGCCCTCCAGACCGGTCTGGGAGGCGAGCGCGTCCAGCCACTCGGTCTCGGTGCCGGGCGCGGCCGGCAGCAGCGTGCCCCCGGCCTTCTCCAGACCGCGGGTGGCGTGGGTGGCGAGCGAGAAGGTGCGCTGGCCGTGCTTGCGGTGCGCCTTGCGCAGCCGCAGGAAGACGCCGGGCGCCTCCTCCTCGGACTCGAAGCCCACGAGCAGGACCGTCGGCGCCTGCTCCAGCGTGCCGTAGGTCAGGCCCGTACCGTCCAGGTCACGGCCCCGTCCCGCGACATGCGCGGCGAGGAACTCGGTCTCCTCGGCGCTGTGCACGCGCGCGCGGAAGTCGATGTCGTTCGTGTCGAGGGCGATGCGGGCGAACTTGGCGTACGCGTACGAGTCCTCGACGGTGAGCCGGCCGCCGGCCAGCACACCCGCCCGGCCGCGCGCGGCGCCCAGACCGCGGGCCGCGGCCTCCAGCGCCTCGGGCCAGCTCGCCGGTTCCAGGACGCCGTCCTCGTTCCGTACGAGCGGCGTGGTGAGCCGGTCGGGCTTCTGCGCGTAACGGAAGCCGAACCTCCCCTTGTCGCAGATCCACTCCTCGTTGACCTCGGGGTCGTCCGCCGCCATCCGCCGCATGACCTTGCCGCGCCGGTGGTCCGTACGCGTCGCGCAGCCGCCCGCGCAGTGCTCGCAGACGCCCGGCGAGGACACCAGGTCGAAGGGGCGGGAGCGGAAGCGGTACGCCGCCGAGGTCAGCGCGCCGACCGGGCAGATCTGGATGGTGTTCCCGGAGAAGTACGACTCGAAGGGGTCGCCCTCGCCGGTGCCCACCTGCTGGAGGGCGCCGCGCTCCAGCAGCTCGATCATCGGGTCGCCCGCGATCTGGTTGGAGAACCGGGTGCAGCGCGCGCAGAGCACGCACCGCTCGCGGTCGAGCAGCACTTGGGTGGAGATCGGTACGGGCTTCTCGAAGGTGCGCTTCTTGCCTTCGAACCGGGTGTCCGGGTCGCCGACCTGCATCGCCTGGTTCTGGAGCGGGCACTCGCCGCCCTTGTCGCAGACCGGGCAGTCCAGCGGGTGGTTGATGAGCAGCAGCTCCATCACCCCGCGCTGGGCCTTCTCGGCGACCGGCGACGTCAGCTGCGACTTGACGACCATGCCGTCGGTGCAGGTGATGGTGCAGGAGGCCATCGGCTTGCGCTGGCCCTCGACCTCGACGATGCACTGCCGGCAGGCGCCAGCCGGGTCGAGGAGCGGGTGGTCGCAGAAGCGCGGGATCTCGATGCCGAGCAGCTCGGCGGCGCGGATCACCAGGGTCCCCTTGGGGACGGAGATCTCGATGCCGTCGATCGTCAGCGAGACGAGGTCCTCGGGCGGGACCGGGGCCTCACCGCTCCCGGAGTGGGCGGCCGACGTGGTGACGGTCATGCGTTCACCTCCAGGTGGTTGTCCGCCCAGACGGTCGACTTGGACGGGTCGAAGGGGCAGCCCTTGCCGGTGATGTGCTGCTCGTACTCCTCACGGAAGTACTTCAGCGAGGAGAAGATCGGGGCGGCGGCGCCGTCGCCGAGGGCGCAGAACGACTTGCCGTTGATGTTGTCGGCGATGTCGTTGAGCTTGTCGAGATCGGACATCCGGCCCTTGCCGGCCTCGATGTCGCGGAGCAACTGGACGAGCCAGTACGTGCCTTCGCGGCAGGGCGTGCACTTGCCGCAGGACTCGTGCGCGTAGAACTCGGTCCAGCGAGTGACGGCCCGTACGACACAGGTGGTCTCGTCGAAGCACTGGAGCGCCTTGGTGCCGAGCATGGAGCCGGCGGCGCCCACGCCCTCGTAGTCCAGCGGGACATCGAGGTGCTCGTCGGTGAACATCGGGGTCGAGGAGCCGCCCGGCGTCCAGAACTTGAGCCGGTGGCCCTTGCGGATGCCGCCGCCCATGTCGAGGAGCTGGCGCAGGGTGAGGCCGAGGGGGCCCTCGTACTGGCCGGGGTTGGTGACATGCCCGCTGAGCGAGTAGAGCGTGAAGCCGGGGGACTTCTCGCTGCCCATGGACCTGAACCAGTCCTTGCCGCGGTGCAGGATCGCGGGAACCGACGCGATCGACTCGACGTTGTTCACCACAGTGGGGCAGGCGTACAGACCCGCGACCGCCGGGAAGGGGGGACGCAGCCGCGGCTGTCCGCGACGGCCCTCCAGCGAGTCCAGCAGCGCGGTCTCCTCGCCGCAGATGTACGCGCCCGCGCCCGCGTGCACGGTGATGTCGAGATCGAGTCCGCTGCCCAGGATGTTCTTGCCGAGATAGCCCGCCGCGTAGGCCTCGCGGACCGCTTCGTGCACCCTGCGCAGTACGGGGACGACCTCGCCGCGCAGATAGATGAAGGCGTGCTGCGAGCGGATCGCGTAGCAGGCGATCACCATTCCCTCGATGAGGGAGTGCGGATTGGCGAAGAGAAGGGGGATGTCCTTGCAGGTGCCGGGTTCCGACTCGTCCGCGTTGACGACGAGATAGTGCGGTTTGCCGTCGCCCTGCGGAATGAACTGCCATTTCATTCCGGTGGGGAAGCCCGCGCCGCCGCGTCCGCGCAGCCCGGATTCCTTGACGTACGCGATGAGGTCGTCGGGCGCCATCGCGAGGGCCTTCTTGAGGCCCTCGTATCCGTCGTGCCGCTCATAGGTGGCCAGGGTCCAGGATTCGGGCTGGTCCCAGAAGGCGGACAGAACGGGTGCGAGGAGCTTCTCGGGACTCGTCCCGTTCTCGTCCAGCTCGGCTGTCATGGTCATCACTCCCCCTCCTCAGCGGGTCCGGCCGGGTCGGCGGGGTGGTCGGCGGCCGGCGTCTGCGGCGGTGCGTCGTGCGGGGCCTCCGAGTCGCGGGGGCGGACCACGCGCGGCCGGGGCGGCTCGCCCTTGGCCAGCCGCAGTCCGGTCAGCGACGCGGGTCCGGCGCCGCCGGTGGCCTCGACGGCGCCGGGGCGCTCGTCGGGGAAGCCGGCGAGGATGCGCGCGGTCTCCTTGTACGTGCAGAGGGGGGCGCCACGGGTGGGCGCCACGGGACGGCCCTCGCGCAGGTCGTCGACGAGCCGCTTGGCGCTCTCGGGCGTCTGGTTGTCGAAGAACTCCCAGTTGACCATCACCACGGGCGCGAAGTCGCAGGCCGCGTTGCACTCGATGTGTTCGAGGGTGACCTTGCCGTCCTCGGTCGTCTCGTTGTTGCCGACGCCGAGGTGCTCCTTCAGCTCGTCGAAGATGGCGTCGCCGCCCATCACCGCACAGAGCGTGTTCGTACAGACACCGACCTGGTAGTCACCGCTCGGCTTGCGCCGGTACATGGAGTAGAAGGTGGCGACGGCCGTGACCTCGGCGGTGGTCAGGTCGAGCTGTTCGGCGCAGAAGGCCATGCCCGTACGGGACACATAGCCCTCCTCCGACTGCACGAGGTGCAGCAGGGGGAGCAGCGCGGAGCGCGAGCCGGGGTAGCGGGCGATGATCTCCTTCGCGTCCGCTTCGAGCCTGGCCCGTACATCGGCCGGGTAGTCGGGGGCGGGGAGCTGGGGCATTCCCAGGCTGACCCCGGAGTTGGGCGGTGTGGCGGTCACCGGTCGACGCCTCCCATCACGGGGTCGATGGACGCGACGGCGACGATGACATCGGCGACCTGGCCGCCCTCGCACATGGCCGCCATGGCCTGAAGGTTGGTGAAGGACGGGTCGCGGAAGTGGACCCGGTAGGGGCGCGTGCCCCCGTCGGAGACGACATGCGCGCCCAGTTCGCCCTTGGGCGACTCGACCGCTGCGTACGCCTGCCCCGGCGGGACCCGGAAGCCCTCCGTCACCAGCTTGAAGTGATGGATCAGAGCCTCCATGGACGTGCCCATGATGTTCTTGATGTGGTCGAGCGAGTTGCCCAGGCCGTCGGGGCCGAGGGCGAGCTGGGCGGGCCAGGCGATCTTCTTGTCGGCGACCATCACCGGGCCCGGCTCCAGCCGGTCCAGGCACTGCTCGACGATGTGCAGCGACTGGCGCATCTCCTCAAGACGGATGAGGAATCGGCCGTACGCGTCGCAGGAATCGGCGGTCGGGACATCGAACTCGAAGGTCTCGTAACCGCAGTACGGGTCTGACCTGCGCAGATCGTGCGGGAGCCCGGCGGAGCGCAGGATCGGGCCCGTGGCGCCCAGCGCCATGCAGCCGGCCAGGTCGAGATAGCCGACGTCCTGCATACGGGCCTTGAAGATCGGGTTGCCGGTGGCCAGCTTGTCGTACTCCGGCAGGTTCTTCCGGAGCGTCTTGACCAGCTCGCGGAGATGGTCGACGGCGCCCGGGGGCAAGTCCTGGGCAAGGCCGCCGGGCCGGATGAACGCGTGGTTCATCCGCAGGCCGGTGATCAGTTCGTAGGCATCGAGAATCAGTTCACGATCGCGGAAGCCGTAGATCATGATCGTGGTCGCGCCCAGCTCCATACCGCCGGTGGCGATACAGACCAGGTGCGAGGAGAGCCGGTTCAGCTCCATCAGCAGGACGCGCAGCAGCGTGGCGCGGTCCGGGATGTCGTCCTCGATGCCGAGCAGCTTCTCCACGCCCAGGCAGTACGCCGTCTCGTTGAAGAACGACGTCAGGTAGTCCATGCGCGTGACGAAGGTGGTGCCCTGCGTCCAGTTGCGGAATTCGAGGTTCTTCTCGATCCCGGTGTGCAGATAGCCGATGCCGCAGCGGGCCTCGGTGACGGTCTCGCCCTCGATCTCCAGGATCAGCCGGAGCACCCCGTGGGTGGAGGGGTGCTGGGGACCCATGTTGACGACGATCCGCTCGTCGTCCGCCTTGGCGGCGGACTGGACGACCTCGTCCCAGTCGCCGCCGGTGACGGTGTAGACCGTGCCCTCGGTGGTCGCCCGGGGCGTGGCGTGCGGGGTTTCGTGGGGTGCAGACATCAGGAGTACGACCTCCGCTGGTCCGGAGCCGGGATCTGGGCGCCCTTGTACTCGACGGCGATACCGCCGAGGGGGTAGTCCTTGCGCTGCGGGAAGCCCTGCCAGTCGTCCGGCATCATGATCCGCGTCAGCGCGGGATGGCCGTCGAAGATCAGGCCGAAGAAGTCGTACGTCTCGCGCTCGTGCCAGTCATTGGTCGGATAGACCGCGACCAGGGACGGGACATGCGGGTCGGCGTCCGGGGCGGTGACCTCAAGCCGGATCAGCCGGCCGTGGGTGAGCGAGCGCAGATGGTAGACGGCGTGCAGCTCGCGGCCCTGGTCGCCGGGGAAGTGGACACCCGAGACGCCCGTGCACAGCTCGAAGCGGAGCGCGGGGTCGTCACGGAGCGTGCGCGCCACTTGTACGAGGTGTTCCCGGGCAATGTGGAAGGTCAGCTCGTCGCGGTCGACGACGGTCTTCACGATGGCGTTGCCGGGGACGAGCCCCTGCTCCTCCAGGGCGCCTTCGAGTTCGTCGGCGATCTCGTCGAAGACACCGCCGGGGCCGCCGTACGGACGGGCCGAGGCGCCCGGCAGGGTCACGGTCCGTACGAGACCGCCGTAGCCGCTGGTGTCGCCGCCGTTGTTGGCGCCGAACATGCCCTTCCGTACGCCGATGACCTCACCGGTGTCGTCTCGGGGGGACGGAACGTTATTTCCGGATCGCTGCTCGTCGCTCACCGCAGCAGCCCCTTCATCTCGATCGTCGGGAGCGCCTTGAGCGCCGCTTCCTCCGCCTCACGGGCCGCTTCCTCCGCGTTGACCCCGAGCTTGGAACTCTGGATCTTCTGGTGGAGCTTGAGGATGGCGTCCATCAGCATCTCGGGGCGCGGCGGGCAGCCGGGCAAATAGATGTCAACAGGGACAATGTGATCAACGCCCTGGACAATCGCATAATTATTGAACATCCCGCCCGAAGACGCACAAACCCCCATGGAAATCACCCACTTGGGATTGGGCATCTGGTCATAGACCTGCCGCAGGACCGGCGCCATCTTCTGACTCACCCGCCCGGCCACGATCATGAGATCGGCCTGCCGCGGGGAGCCGCGGAAGACCTCCATGCCGAACCGCGCCAGGTCGTACCGTCCGGCGCCGGTCGTCATCATCTCGATGGCGCAGCAGGCGAGGCCGAAGGTGGCGGGGAAGACGGACGACTTCCGCACCCAGCCCGACGCCTGCTCGACAGTGGTGAGCAGAAAACCGCTCGGCAGCTTCTCTTCGAGTCCCATTGGTGCCCCCTTGGCCCCTTTAGTCCCATTCTAGGCCGCCGCGCCGCCATACATAGGCGTAGGCGACGAAGACGGTGAGCACGAAGAGCAGCATCTCCACGAGCCCGAAAATCCCGAGCGCGTCGAAGGTGACGGCCCAGGGGTAAAGGAAGACGATCTCGATGTCGAAGACGATGAAGAGCATCGCCGTCAGGTAGTACTTGATGGGAAAACGGCCGCCGCCCGCCGGTGTGGGCGTGGGCTCGATACCGCACTCGTACGCCTCAAGTTTCGCCCGGTTGTACCGCTTTGGGCCGATAAGCGTGGCCATGACCACGGAGAAGATGGCAAACCCAGCCCCGAGGGCGCCGAGCGCGAGGATCGGCGCGTAGGAATTCACGCTCCTCAGCTCCTTCCAGTCGTCCTTGACCGTTGGACCGCACCGGGCGTTCACCTTGCCGCCCCACCCCCGATCATTGAAGATCGCGTACATGTGAGGCAGTTCACAAGCCCGACTGCCCCGCATCCTATGCCTGGTGGTCTGTGATCTGCGACACGGGGTACGGCAACACCTTTGTGATCTCCACCACCTGACGAACGATCATGAAGTCGGATGAGCGGTGATCTTCATACGCGAAGCGGCCGGGCCCTCACCAGATGTGACATCCGAGCCCGTTCGCGCTGGTCGGAGGCGTGCGCCCCTACCAAGAGATGCACCGTACAGGCAAATTGGCGATGAGATGCCCTGAAGTGGTAAGTGGCCGGGCTTCGCCCGGGCGAGGGAGCCCCGGGGAGCGAAGTGGACACGTGCACGCATTCACGAGCAAGCGGGACCGGTCCCGCGCGCACCCCGGTTCACCCGCGAGCGGCCGGCCGCCGGACTCCGTGATCGTTTCGACCATGGGCGGTGACCATCCTGTGACCTGCGCCACTTCACCTCACCCGCAAGAGAAGCGGGCTTGGCCATGAACGTAAAGGGGTGGTAAGCGACGGGCAATTCGGACCTTTTCTTGAAAGGCCGCGATCAAGGCCATGATCGCCCGAGTCCGTTTTGCCCTTTACGGCGTCAATAAGAGTTCCAAGAAAGCGGATTCACAGATTCCGAACGTAACTGTGGCGCAATACACGATGCTTGACGGGAACCAGGTCACTCCTGATAGCGATGTGCTCATGTCCCACACCGCTCACATACCCAGCCACCGGAAACCCCGCCGCGGAGCCTCCAAGGTCTCGCTCCGTGCCGGAGTCGCCGGTGGCGTCCTCAGCACGATCGCGGTGGCCGGTGCCGCCGGGCCGGCGAACGCCGAGCCGGTGACCGAGACCATCGAAATGCCCACGCTCACATCCGGGCTCGCAAGCGCCGTCGCACAGTCCGCCGACGCCACCCAGAGGGTCGCGTTCAACCTTGAGTTGACCGCCCAGGAGAACGCGGCGGCCACCAAGGCCGCGCAGACCGCCAAGACGGCCAAGGCCGAGGCGCAGCGCAAGGCGGAGGCAGCGGCCAAGAAGAAGGCCGCGGAGGCCGCCGCCCGCGCGGAGGCCGCCGCCAAGGCCCGGGCCGACGCCGCCGCGCGTGCGTCCCGTACCGCCGAGCGCACCAAGCTCGCCGCGGCCTCGTCGAGCAGCGACTCGGGCTCCAGCACGGCCAGTACGGCCAAGAAGACCGCCACGAACGCGACGGGTTCAGCGGCTTCGGTCATCGCCTTCGTGCAGGCGCAGCTCGGCGACGCGTATGTGATGGGCGCGACGGGCCCCAACACCTGGGACTGCTCCGGCCTGGTGCAGGCCGCGTACAAGCAGATCGGTATCGACCTCCCGCGTGTCTCGCAGGACCAGTCGACGGCCGGCACCCAGGTCTCGCTGAGCAACCTCCAGCCCGGCGACATCCTCTACTGGGGCGGCGCGGGCAGCGCGTACCACACCGCGATCTATGTGGGCGGCGGCGAGTTCATCGGCGCGCAGAACCCCAGCTCCGGCGTGGTCCAGCACGCCCTGGACTGGGACCAGCCGAGCGGCGCGGTGCGCGTGCTCTGAGGCTTTGAGGCGCGTGCGCAGGCCGGCACTCCGGTACGAGCACGAGTCCAGGCGCTACGACCGTACGGCGAAGGCCCGCACCCCGCTCGGGGGGTTGCGGGCCTTCGCCGTCTGCTCGGCTCCATGGCCGACCGGGGTTCATGTCGGGGTCGTTCACCGATTCAGCATTCGCACATATCACCGCCGGCCCCACCGTGATGGGTGCCAATCGCTCCTGGGTAGGACAGGCATGAGCGCTTCGCAGCATTGCCCGCCCCCCCACTACAGGAGCAAGTGCACATGACCGTCCATGGGATCGACGTCTCGTCGCATCAGGAATCGACCTACAGTACGAGCGGGCTCTCGTTCGTGTTTGTGAAGGCCACCGAAGGGGTCTCGTACATCAATCCGCGGATGGTCCAGCAGGCCGCGCACGGGCGGAAGGCCGGGCTGGTGGTGGGGTTTTACCATTTTCTGCGGCCCGGGGACATGAAGGCGCAGGCGCGGTATTTCGTGGAGGAGTGCGCCAGCGTCGAAAGGGATCCGCTGTTCGCTGACTGGGAGGACACCGGGGTGTCCTGTGCCGAGAAGGACGCGTTCCTCGCGGAGGTGAAGCGGCTGCGCGGGGCGACCCATCGGGTGGGGCTCTACTGCGGTCAGTACTTCTGGCTGAACCGGGACACCACCAGCAATGCCGGCGACGCCCTGTGGATCGCGGACTATGTGACGCCCGGGGAGCCCCGGATCAAGGCCAAGTGGAGGTTCCACCAGTACACCGACAGCCCGGTCGACACGAACGTCGGCGCGTTCGCGGACCGGGCCGCGCTGCGGAAGTGGGCCGAGGGGTAGGGAGGGCGAGCCGGGAAACCGCCGTTCACCGGCCCCCGCCCCGGCCGTCTCCCCCACCCCGGCTCATGCCTTCGGGGCCACCTTCGACAGGCCGTTGATGATCCGGTCCATCGCGTCCCCGCCCGTCGGGTCCGTCAGGTTCGCCAGCATCTTCAGCGTGAACTTCATCAGCAGCGGATGTGTCAGACCGCGCTGGGTCGCCAGCTTCATGATCTTCGGGTTGCCGATCAGCTTCACGAACGCCCGGCCCAGCGTGTAATAGCCGCCGTAGGTGTCCTTGAGGACCTTCGGGTAGTGGTGCAGGGCCAGTTCGCGCTGGGCGGGCGTGGCGCGGGCATGCGCCTGGACGATGACGTCCGCGGCGATCTGGCCCGACTCCATGGCGTACGCGATGCCCTCACCGTTGAACGGGTTGACCAGGCCGCCCGCGTCCCCCACCAGCAACAGGCCGCGCGTGTAGTGCGGCTGGCGGTTGAACGCCATGGGCAGCGCGGCGCCGCGGATCGGCATCGTCATGTTCTCCGGGGTGTAGCCCCAGTCCTCCGGCATCGACGCGCACCACGCCTTCAGCACCTCGCGCCAGTCCAGCTCCTTGAAGGAGTCGGAGGTGTTGAGGACGCCCAGGCCGACATTGGACGTACCGTCGCCCATCCCGAAGATCCAGCCGTACCCCGGCAGCAGCCGGTCCTCGCCCGGGCCGCGCCGGTCCCACAGCTCCAGCCAGGACTCCAGATAGTCGTCGTCGTGGCGGGGCGAGGTGAAGTACGTACGGACCGCCACGCCCATCGGCCGGTCCTCGCGCCGGTGCAGCCCCATCGCGAGCGACAGCCGCGTCGAATTGCCGTCCGCCGCGACGACCAGCGGCGCGTGGAAGGTGACCGGGGTCTTCTCCTCGCCCAGCTTGGCGTGCACACCGGTGATACGGCCCGTGCGCTCGTCGGTGATCGGGGCGCCGACATTGCAGCGCTCGTACAGCCGCGCGCCCGCCTTCTGCGCCTGCCGGGCCAACTGCTCGTCGAAGTCGTCCCGCTTGCGGACCAGTCCGTAGTCCGGATACGAGGCCAGATCCGGCCAGTCGAGCTGGAGGCGCACGCCGCCGCCGATGATCCGCAGCCCCTTGTTGCGCAGCCAGCCCGCCTCTTCCGAGATGTCGATGCCCATCGACACGAGCTGCTTGGTGGCACGCGGGGTGAGCCCGTCGCCGCAGACCTTCTCACGCGGGAACGCCGTCTTCTCCAGCAGCAGGACGTCCAGGCCCGCCTTGGCCAGGTAGTACGCCGTCGTGGAACCGGCGGGACCGGCGCCGACGACGATCACGTCCGCGGTGTTCTCGGAGAGGGGCTCGGTCACGGCGGGTTCTCCCGAAGACTCGAAATTGCGTACCGGACGGCACGGGACATGTGCAGTCTATGGGGGCGCACCGACACCCCCGCCGATGCCTCCGGTGCCGATGCCTCCAGTGATGCCTCCAGCGAAGGGCTGCCCCTGTGAACGACATGACCACGCCGCTTCCCGTCCCCGTGGTGCGGCTCCGGGTCCCCACCGAGGAGGACGCCCTGAACTGGCACCGGGTCTTCGACGACCCCGAGGTGATGGAGTTCCACGGCGGGTTGTCGGCGGAGCTTTCGGTGTACGAGGAGCTGACCGCCCGGCAGCGCAAGCACGACGCCCAACTCGGCTTCTGCTTCTGGACGATGCTCGACGAGGACGGCGAGGTGACCGGCTTCACCGGCGCGCAGCCCTGGCCGCACGAGTCGTTCGGGCCGGTCGGCGAGATCGAGATCGGCTGGCGCCTGGGGCGGGCGCACTGGGGCCGCGGTTACGCGACGGCCGCCGCACGGGCCACGCTGGAGCGGGTACGGGCGGCGGGCGTCGGCCGGGTCGTGGCGATGGTGAACGCGCGGAACGAGCGGTCGGTGGCGGTGACGCGGCGGCTGGGGATGGAGCTGGCGGAGACGTACCCGTTCACGTCGCGGGGGGTCGAAGAGCGGGCGTACTGCTTCCGGTTGGAGCTGTAGGGCTCCCGACGCCGGGTGCGGGGGCGGGGGCTGTGGTGCCGGGTGCGGGCGCTGCTGGCGGTTTGCTGGGTGCTCAGCGGCGCCGGATGCGGATCAGTTCCGTACGCCCCTGTGCAGCGCCACGATCCCGCCCGTCAGATTCCGCCACGCCACCTTGGACCAGCCCGCCGCCTGGAGCCGGGCCGCGAGCGCGGGCTGGTCCGGCCAGGCGCGGATGGACTCGGCGAGATAGACGTACGCGTCGGGGTTGGAGGAGACGGCACGCGCGGCCGGCGGGAGCGCGCGCATCAGGTACTCGGTGTAGACGGTCCTGAACGGCGCCCACGTCGGGTGCGAGAACTCGCAGATCACGATGCGTCCGCCGGGCTTGGTCACGCGGTACAGCTCGCGCAGCGCGCGGTCGGTGTCCTGGACGTTGCGCAGGCCGAAGGAGATCGTCACCGCGTCGAAGACCTCGTCCGCGAACGGCAGCCGGGTCGCGTCGCCCGCCGTGAACGGCATCCAGGGGTGGCGCCGCTTGCCCTCGCGCAGCATGCCCTGGGAGAAGTCGCAGGGGACGACGTAGGCGCCGGTGGCGGCGAAGGGCTGGGAGGAGGTCGCGGTGCCGGCGGCGAGGTCGAGGACCTTTTCTGCGGGGCGGGCGTGGACGGCCCTGGCGACGGCCTTGCGCCAGACTCGGTCCTGGCCGAGCGAGAGCACGTCGTTGGTGAGGTCGTAGTTGGCCGCCACGTCGTCGAACATGGAGGCGACTTCGTGCGGCTGCTTGTCCAGGGATGCGCGGGTCACGTGGCCATTGTGTCCCCCACCCCGCCCCTTCCCGAAACCGGGGGCAAGCCCCCGGACCCCCGTTTTGTCCTCAATCGCCGGACGGGCTGGAAAGGAAAACGCCGGACGGGCTGCTGTGCTGTGTCCTCAATCGCCGGACGGGCTCGAAAGGAAAGCGCCGGACGGGCTCGAAAGGTGGCGCTAGCGGCGGCGGTGGAGTAGGCGGCCTGACAGGGACGTTGCTGTGCAGGTTTTTGCGCCGTACGTCGTCAGGGTTTTGTACGGGGGTGTCTCGGCCGGTAGTGGGATCTCGAAGACCGCGAAGTCCGCCGGGCCGCCCTCCGCCAGCGGCGGCATGAAGACCTCCTCCGCCGGGCGGCCGCCCGCGAAGGGGTCCAGTGAAGGCGCGCCCGGTGGCGGGGCGTAGCGGTGCTCGATACGCAGGCCCGTGCGCGTCACCGCGTCCCGTACCGCATCCCGCCTCAGCTCCCCCGCCACCGCCACCGTGCCGTGCGCCAGCAGTCGCTGGACCCCGCGGCGCGCGCTCGCGCCCCAGCGGGTGTCCGGCATCTCCAGCGCGGCGAGCGCCTCGCCCGTCAGCGGCTCGGTGCCCAGTTCGTCGGCCTCGCGCGGATCGGGGTGGTAGGCATGCTCCAGCAGCTCAGGACCGTACGGATTGCGCAGCCCCGGTGTGAGCACCCCCGGCCAGCGCCGGACCCGTGCGCCCGGGTTCGCGGCGGCGAGCTTCTCGTACGGGCCGACGGCCGCGACCGTACGCCCCTCGACCAGTACCGCACCGCCCGGCACGGGCTCGCGGTCCGCGCCGGGCAGCAGCAGGTCGGCGCGGTGAATGACCAGCACGGCCGGCTCAGTTGGCGCTGAGCAGCTTCAGCTCGGGGTGCGCCGTACCGCCCTCGATCGCCGTCGACGAGATGTGCGAGGCCACGCGGTCGTCGACCGGATCGTTCGCCGGGTCGTCGTGCACGACGAGGTGTTCGTACGTCGTGGCGCGCTGCGCCGGCACCCGCCCCGCCTTGCGGATCAGGTCGATGATCTCCAGCCGGTTCGAACGGTGCCTGGCACCCGCCGAGGACACCACGTTCTCCTCCAGCATGATCGAGCCCAGGTCGTCCGCGCCGTAGTGCAGCGAGAGCTGGCCGACCTCCTTGCCCGTGGTCAGCCAGGAGCCCTGGATGTGCGCGACGTTGTCGAGGAAGAGCCGCGCGATCGCGATCATCCGCAGATACTCGAAGAGCGTGGCCTGCGTCCGGCCCTTCAGATGGTTGTTCTCGGGCTGGTAGGTGTACGGGATGAAGGCGCGGAAGCCGCCCGTCCGGTCCTGCACGTCGCGGATCATCCGCAGGTGCTCGATGCGCTCGGCGTTCGTCTCGCCCGTCCCCATGAGCATCGTGGAGGTCGACTCGACCCCCAGCCCGTGCGCCGTCTCCATGATCTCCAGCCACCGCTCGCCGGACTCCTTGAGCGGCGCGATCGCCGTGCGCGGCCGGGCGGGCAGCAGCTCGGCGCCCGCGCCCGCGAAGGAGTCCAGACCGGCGGCATGGATGCGCCGGATCGCCTCCTCTGCGGAGACCCCGGAGATCCGGGCCATGTGCTCGACCTCGGAGGCGCCGAGGGAGTGGATGACGAGCTGCGGGAAGGCCTGCTTGATGGCGCTGAAGTGCTCTTCGTAGTACTCGACGCCGTAGTCCGGGTGGTGCCCGCCCTGGAACATGATCTGCGTGCCGCCCAGCTCCACGGTCTCCGCGCAGCGGCGCAGGATGTCGTCGAGGCCGCGGCTCCAGCCCTTCGCCGTGTCCTTCGGCGCGGCGTAGAAGGCGCAGAACTTGCAGGCCGTCACACAGACATTCGTGTAGTTGATGTTCCGCTCGATGATGTACGTCGCGATGTGCTCCGTACCGGCGTACCTGCGGCGGCGTACGGCGTCGGCCGCGGCGCCCAGCGCGTGCAGCGGCGCCGAGCGGTACAGGTCGAGCGCCTCCTCGGGGGTGATACGGCCGCCGGCCGCGGCGCGGTCGAGGACGCCAGTGACATGTACGGACGTGGGGTCGGCCTTCTCGGTCACCGGCGGGTCCTTCCCAAAGGGGCTGTGACGCCAAGGGGATATGACGACGATCCACCCTACGTCAGGGGTACGACACGCCTCGGCCGGGCCGTGCGCGCGGTCGTCGCTCAGCGCTTGGTGAGGGTCCCCGTGGGAGTGCCCGCCGCCGCCTCGTCGGACTCGTACAGCACCGTGCCGTCCTCCTTGAGGGTGAAGGTCAGTCCGGCTTCGGCACCGGTGCACAGGCCCTCGGTACTGGTACCGCTGTCGTCGGTCCGCTCGGTGACGCGGAGCTGGCGGGCGGTGCCCGAGACGAAGGTGCCAATGCTGCGGCACTCGGTGTCCACGCCGAGGATCGAGAAGGTGTACGTCATGCGCACCACGTCCTCGCCCTTCGCGCCCTCGCTGATCACCGCCGTGGCATCGCCGTGCGTCACACCGCTCCTCTCCTTCGTCGGCCCCTTCCAGGTGCCGACGAAGGCCGCGGGCACTTCGGTGACCTGCGGGCCCGGGGCCTGGTCCGAGGTGGAGCCGGAGGGCGCGGGATCGTACGGCGTGGACGTCTGGTCCGGATCGGCGGGCGCTCCCGAGGTGGTGGCGCTGGTGGACGGGCCGGCCCCGGCCTCGTTCTCGGGGGCGTCGTTCTTGCTGCCCGGGAAGAGGTCGAAGAGGAGCGCGCTGCTGATCGTCACGGCGGCCAGCGCGCCCGCCACGGTCAGGGCCACGGTGCAGCTCACCTTGCGCCCGCGGCGGCCGGTGCCCGTACCGCCGCCGGACCCGGTACTCGTACTCGCACCCGTACCGGCGTCGGTCGTGAAGGAGACCGACAGCAGCCCGTCGTTCGACCGCTGGCCCGGGAGTGAGCCGTTCGGCGCCGGGTCCGTACCCGGGAGCCCTCCCGGATCGACAGGCGGGCCGAAAACGCCGAGCGCCGGGCCGCCGTTCCCCGTACCCCCGCCGTTGCTGCCCAGGGACGGGCTGCTGAACGGTACGGGCCCCGTCTGCACCGGCGCCGCCGCCTCCAGGTCCAGCAGCCGCACCGCCGCCCGGCTCACCTCCTCGACCAGCGGCCCCGGCAGCCAGCCCCCGGCCACCAGTCCGGCCGCCCCCTCCGGCGCCAGCGTGCCCGCGACCTCGCGCGGCGCGGGCCTGGCCGACGGGTCCTTGGCGAGGCAGCGCGCGACCAGATCCCGCAGATCGCCCTCCAGGGCGCCCAGCTCGGGCTCCTCGTGCACCACCTTGTAGAGCAGCGCGGCCGAGGAGTCGCCCGGGAAGGGGCTCGCGCCCGTCGCCGCGTACGCGAGGACCGCCCCCAGCGAGAAGACATCGGCCGCGCCGGTGACGCCCTTGCCGAGGATCTGCTCCGGCGACATATAGCCCGGCGAGCCCACCGAGACGCCGGTGGAGGTGAGTGAGGCCGTGCCGTCGGTGGCGCGTGCGATACCGAAGTCGATCAGCCGGGGCCCGTCCAGGGCCAGCAGGACGTTCGACGGCTTGACGTCCCGGTGGACGAGCCCCAGGCCGTGGACCGCCACCAGCGCCTCCGCGAGACCCGCGCCCAGCGCCCGTACCGAGTGGTCCGGCAGCCGCCCGTGCCCCGCGACCGCCTGGGTCAGCGAGGGGCCCGCCACATAGGCGGTCGCCACCCACGGAACGGCCGCTTCCGGATCGGCGTCCAGCACCGGCGCCGACCAGCGCGGCCCGTCCGGGCCCGTACCGACGCGCCGCGCCGACTCGACCTCGCGCCGGAAGCGCGCCCGGAACTCCTCGTCCATCGCGAAGTGCGGGTGGACGACCTTGACCGCGACCGTACGGCCGCCCGCCGAGCGCGCCAGATAGACCCGGCCCATCCCGCCCGACCCCAGCCGTCCGAGCAATCGGTACGGACCGATGGCCGGCGGCTCACCTGCCTCCAGCGGCTGCATGCCCGTCCCCCCTCGTCATGTCCACGCGCTTGTACGCGGCAGCCTATGGGGCGGGGATAACGAGGAGGTTGAGGAAGAGTGGCGCGGGCTCAGGGGGTGAGCAGCTCTACGTTCACCGTGGCCGGGAATCCGGTCGTCGGGCCGGTCCTGCGCGCGAACTCCCGTACCCCCGCGAGCTGGTCGGGACCGAACCGGAAGTCGAGCGTCGTGAAGTAGCGCTCCAGCAGCTCCGCGTCGAAGGCCTCCCAGCGCGCCGCCTGCTTGGCCACCTTCGCGACCTCCTCCAGGGACAGGTCCCGGGACGCCAGGAACGCCTCATGGACCTTCCGTACGACCACCGGTTCGCGCGCCAGATAGTCCTTGCGGGCCGCCCAGACCGCGAAGACGAACGGCAGGCCTGTCCAGTCCTTCCACATCAGCCCGAGATCGTGGACCCGGAGACCGAGCCGCGGCGCGTCGTGCAGGGAGGCGCGGAGCGCGGCGTCACCGATCAGGACGGCCGCCTCCGCCTCCTGCATCATCAGCCCGAGATCGGGCGGGCAGGTGTAGTACTCGGGCGCGACCTTGTACTGCTCGGTGAGCAGAAGCTGTGCGAGCCGTACGGAGGTGCGCGAGGTGGAGCCGAGGGCGACGCGGGCGCCGTCGAGCTGTTCCAGCGGCACCTGCGAGACGATCACACAGGACATGACAGGACCGTCGCAGCCGACGGCAAGATCGGGGAATGCGACAAGGTCATCCGCGTTGCGGAGGAATTCGACGAGGGTGACCGGCGCGATATCCAGCTCGCCGCGCACGAGCTGTTCACTGAGCTTCTCCGGAGTGTCCTTCGTCAGTTCGAGATCGAGAAGGGTTCCTGTCCTGGCGAGCCCCCAATAGAGCGGGAGGCAGTTCAGGAACTGGATATGGCCGACACGCGGCCGGCTGCGCGAGTCCGGCGCCGCTGGCCCTGTTGGCACGGGCCCTGTTTCGGCCACGGACTCCCCCACGGCCGCCGTCAGGGGCTCCGCCACGGACCCGGCCGCCTCGGGCGCTGTCTCCGGCGCTGTCGCCGCCTCTGTGTTTTCCACGGGACTGTCCACAAGCGCGAGGCTAGACCCGCGGAGTGCGGGCGATGTGCCCGGGGCGGGGTTCGTCAGCACGTCAGACGCCTATACAAACGTCCGGGTGAAGTGATCTTTACCTCTACCGCTGTGCGCGGAGTGCGTGCTAGGCTCGCCGCAAGTTGCAGTTTGGTTTCCCTTGCAGTACAGAGCCTGCGGAGCATGTGACCCGCAGGCTTTTGTAGTTTTCAGACTTCTTTGCAGGTTCTGGAGCAGGGCAACCCTTTGGCCCAAGGAGGGCTTATGGCTACCGGAACCGTCAAGTGGTTCAACGCTGAAAAGGGCTTCGGCTTCATCGCCCAGGACGGCGGCGGCCCGGATGTCTTCGTCCACTACTCCGCGATCAACGCGACCGGCTTCCGCTCCCTTGAGGAGAACCAGGTCGTGAACTTCGACGTCACTCAGGGCCCGAAGGGCCCGCAGGCGGAGAACGTCACCCCGGCCTAGTTGCCCGGGTCGGCGATCGCGAACGACTTACGCAGTACCAAGGAGCTCTGCTTTCCCCACTCGGGTGGGGTAAGCAGAGCTCCTGCCTTTTTCCGGCCCGTCCGGACCGTACGGACTTCTCGGCCGGGTTTTCCCGGCCGGGCGTGTCGGCGACGCGCTACGGCGCGTACAGCTCGTCGATCTCCCCGGCGAAGTCCTCCGCGATCGCCGCGCGCCTCAGCTTGAGCGACGGGGTGAGATGGCCGGCGGCCTCGGTGAAGTCCACCGGAAGGACCCGGAACCGGCGGATGGACTCGGCGCGCGAGACCAGACGGTTGGCCTCGTCGATCGCGCGCTGGATGGCGGCACGCAGCTCGTGGTCCTCGGCCAGGGCGGCGAGCGGGACGCTCGGCTTGCGCTTCATCATCCGCCAGTGATCGAGGCCGTCCTCTTCGAGGGTGATCAGGGCGGTGATGTACGGACGGTTGTCGCCGAGCACCATGCACTGGCTGACCAGGGGGTGGGCCCGCACCCAGTCCTCCAGGGGCGCGGGCATGACGTTCTTGCCGGCCGAGGTGATGATGACGTCCTTCTTGCGGCCGGTGATCGTGAGATAGCCGTCCTCGTCCAGGGAGCCCAGGTCACCGGTGACGAACCAGCCGTCGTCGGTCCAGGCTCCCCAGTCCTCCCGGTCCTCCCGCTCGGTCCGGTCCCCCCGTACGCCTCGTACCGCCGCCGCGCGCTCCGCGTCCCAGTACCCCGCGCACACATGGCCACCGCGCAGCAGCACCTCGCCGTCCGGGGCGATCCGTACCGCCGCGCCGGGCAGCGGCCAGCCGACCGTGCCGAGGCGGGGCTTGTGCGGCGGGGTGACGGTGGAGGCCGCGGTGGTCTCCGTCAGGCCGTACCCCTCGAAGATCTCGATGCCCGCGCCCGCGTAGAACGCGGCGAGCCGGCGCCCCAGCGGTGAACCGCCGCAGATCGCGTAGGTGACCTTGCCGCCGAGGGCGGCGCGGATCCGGCGGTAGACCAGCGGGTCGTACAGCGCCCGGGCCGTGCGCAGCGCGAACGAGGGCCCGGGGCCCGCGCCGTGCTCCATCGCCTCCACGGCCTCCCCGTACCGCCGGGCGATCTTCGCGGCGCGGTCGAACGACGCGGCGCGGCCCAGCTTCTCGGCGGTGGCGCGGCCGGTGTTGAAGACCTTCTCCAGGACATACGGGATGGCCAGCAGGAAGGTCGGCCGGAACCCCGCCAGATCCGCGAGCAGGTCCTGGGTCCTGATGGAGGGCGCGTGTCCGAGCCGTACCCGGGCGCGCAGACAGCCGACCGCGACCATCCGTCCGAAGACATGCGAGAGCGGCAGGAAGAGCAGGGTGGAGGCGGGGTCCTTGCTCACCGTCTTGAAGATGGGGTGGAGAAGCTCGATGGCGTTGTCCACCTCCGCGAAGAAGTTGGCGTGGGTGAGGACACAGCCCTTGGGGCGGCCTGTGGTCCCCGAGGTGTAGATGAGCGTCGCGGCGGAGTCCGGAGTGAGCGCGGCGCGGCGCTCGCTGACCGCCTCGTCGGGGAGGTGTTCGCCCGCGCGGCACAGGGTGTCGACGGCGCCGGAGTCGAAGGTCCAGAGGTGGGTGAGACCGGGGAGCTGGCCGCGCTCCTGGCCGATCAGCCAGGCCTGCTGGGCGTCCTCGACGGCGCAGGCGACCGCGCCGGAGTCCTGGAGGATCCAGCGGGCCTGGAAGGCGGAGGAGGTGGGGTAGATCGGGACGGTGATCAGACCGGCGGCCCAGGCCGCGAAGTCGAGCAGGGTCCACTCGTAGGTGGTACGGGACATGATCGCGAGGCGGTCGCCGGGGCGCAGGCCCGTCGCGATCAGGCCCTTGGCGACGGCTCGTACCTCGTCGGCGAAGGCGGCGGCGGTGATGTCGCGCCAGCGGGCCTTCCTCTTGGCGCCCTTCGTGCCGGTCTCATTCGCCGCGCTGGTCTTGCGGCTCAGGACGGCTTCGTCGGGGGCCTCGCGGGCGTTGTCGAAGGGGATGTCGGCGAGCGAGCCGGTCCGTACGGGCGGGACCAGCGGCGCTACGGACACTTCCCTGACGGCGCCGTCCTCCCGTACCTTCACGGGCTCGATCAGCGACAGGGGCGGGAACGGCAGGCCGACGGCAGCGGCATTGGCATCGGCGGACGCGGAAGGGGGAAGCGAAGGGGACACGTGCGGGGCCGCCCCTACTGCGTCGCGCCGTCTTCCTGGGAGCGGTTGGCCTCAAGTTTGGCCTTGGCGCCGTCGACCTTGGTGACGAGCTGCGCGGACATCTCGTCGCGCTGCTTGCGGAGCAGGACCAGGCTGAGCGGCGCCGAGATCACCAGCGCGAGCAGCAGCACCCAGATGAAGTTGGAGTCGCCGAGCCCCTTGGGCAGCAGACCGATCTGGACCAGCCCGGCGACGACCACGAAGCAGCCGACGAAGATGCCGAGGCGCATCACGGTGTAGCGGATCGTGGCGCTTGCCTTCGGAGCGGTCACAACGGGCCTTCTCTCTTTCCGGGAGCTTCCTGCCGGGTCCTGCGGGATCTTCCTGGTCCTGCGGGATCTTCCTGCCGGGACCGGTCCTGCCAGGTCCTGCCGGGACGGTCCTGACCCACCAGTCAAGCACGACCCGTTCAGTGCCGGTTCAGGGGGAGCAGCATCGTGATGTCATCGCGGTCGTCACCCGGTGCGACTCTGATCGCGTCGGGCACCCGGCCCACTTCCTTGTAGCCGCACGAGGCATAGAACCGTTCCAGTCCCGCACCGCCCCGGCAGGTGAGCCGGATCGCCTCGATGCCCTCGATGCCACCGGCCGCTTCCGCCGCCGCGGCCAGCAGGTCGCGGCCGTATCCCTTGCCCTGGTGACGGGGGTGGACCATCACGGTGTAGAGCCAGAGCCAGTGCCGCATCAGCCGGTGGGGGTTGAGCGTGAGGAACGCCGTCGCGGCGACGGCGCCCTCTTCGTCGTACCCCACCAGCAGCCGGCAGCGGCCCTCGGCCATCGCCGTGAGATGCCTGACCAGATCGGGCCGGATCTCCTCGGCCGTCACCGGCGGGACAAAGCCGACCGCCCCGTCCGCGTTCGACACATCCGTCCAGAGCGCCAGGACACCGTCGCGCAGGGCGCGGTCCACCGGCGGGTCCAGTTCGAATACGAGCGACATCGACGTGCCCTCTCAGACCCGCATCGGCTGCGGGGACTCACGGCGGTCGGGATCCGGCCCCGGGTACTCACGGATGATTTCGTACCGGGTGTTCCGCTCGACGGGACGGAAGCCGGCGTCCCGGATGAGTTCGAGCAGGTCCTCGCGGCCGAGCTTGTTGGGCGTGCCGTAATTGTCCGCGTCGTGCGTGATCTTGTACTCGACGACCGAGCCGTCCATGTCGTCCGCGCCGTGCTGGAGCGCCAGTTGGGCGGTCTGGACGCCGTGCATCACCCAGAAGACCTTGACGTGCGGGACGTTGTCGAAGAGCAGCCGGGAGACCGCGAAGGTCTTCAGCGCCTCCGCGCCGGTCGCCATCGTCGTACGCGCCTGGAGGCGGTTGCGGATCTTGCCGTCCTTCATGTCGACGAAGTCGTGCTGGTAGCGCAGCGGGATGAAGACCTGGAAACCGCCGGTCTCGTCCTGGAGTTCACGCAGGCGCAGCACATGGTCGACGCGGTGGCGGGGCTCCTCGATATGCCCGTACAGCATCGTCGACGGAGTCTTGAGCCCCTTGGAGTGCGCGAGGCGGTGGATGCGCGACCAGTCCTCCCAGTGGGTGTTGTGGTCGACGATGTGCTGCCTCACCTCCCAGTCGAAGATCTCGGCGCCGCCGCCGGTGAGCGACTCCAGGCCGGAGTCGATCAGTTCGTCGAGGATCTCGGAGGCGGACAGCCCGGAGATCGTCTCGAAGTGGTGGATCTCGGTGGCGGTGAAGGCCTTGAGGGAGACCTGCGGCAGTGCTTCCTTGAGCGCGCTGAGCGAGCGGGGGTAGTAGCGCCAGGGCAGCGTCGGGTGGAGGCCGTTGACGATGTGCAGCTCGGTGAGGTTCTCCCCCTCCATGGCCTTGGCCAGGCGCACGGCCTCCTCGATGCGCATCGTGTACGCGTCCTTCTCGCCCGGCTTGCGCTGGAACGAGCAGTAGGCGCAGGAGGCGGTGCACACGTTCGTCATATTGAGATGGCGGTTGACGTTGAAGTGCACGACATCGCCGTTCTTCCGCGTCCGCACCTCGTGGGCGAGACCGCCGAGCCAGGCCAGGTCGTCCGACTCGTACAGGGCGATGCCGTCCTCGCGGGTCAGCCGCTCACCGGCTCTGACCTTCTGCTCCAGCTCGCGCTTGAGACCCACATCCAGTGCAGATGCAGTCATCAGGCCGCCTCCCATACGTCTGCCAATCGGGCCAGTCGAGCCTACGCCCCCGGTCGGACAGCCCTGACGCGACCCTCCGCTCGCCGGCCCGGCCCGCCTGCCCCGTTCGTCGGTTTTCGCGCTCCGGCCCTTATTCCTCGGGGAGTTCGCCGACTCTGTTCTCCCACTTCGTGGAGAGAACGATGGTGGTGCGGGTACGGGAGACGCCCTTGGTGCCGCTCAGCCGGCGGATGGTCTTCTCCAGTCCGTCCACGTCGCCCGCGCGCACCTTGAGCATGTACGAGTCGTCGCCCGCGATGAACCAGCAGTCCTCGATCTCCCCCAGATCGCGCATCCGGCGGGCCACGTCCTCGTGGTCGGCGGCGTCGGAGAGCGAGATCCCGATCAGCGCGGTGACTCCGAGGCCCAGCGAGGCCGAGTCGACCGTGGCGCGGTAACCCGTGATGACGCCGGCCGCTTCGAGCCGGTTGATACGGTCGGTGACGCTGGGGCCGGAGAGCCCCACGAGCCGGCCCAGCTCGGCGTACGAGGCCCTGCCGTTCTCCCTGAGGGCCTGGATGAGCTGCCTATCCACGGCGTCCATATGCCTGAAGCCTTCCATTGTTCAGCAATCTCGCAAGCTTATATCTAGAATCTAAGGCATGCAGGGCTGGCGCCCTGCGAATCTTTTGAGCCACGCTGTGAGCCGGACATAGAAGCCGGGCGTAGAAAAGACTCAGTCCCCGCGAGAGCCCCCCAGCTCTCCCTTCCAGCGGCGGTACAGCCGGTGCTCCACCCCCGCCGCGTCCAGCACCCGTCCGGCGACAAAGTCCACCAGGTCCTGGATGTGCGTCGCCCCGGCGTAGAAAGCGGGAGAGGCGGGCAGCACCACGGCGCCCGCCTCGTCGAGCGTCACCAGATGCTTCAGCGTCTGGCCGTTGAGGGGTGTCTCCCGTACGGCGACGACCAGCTTCCGGCGCTCCTTGAGAGTCACGCTCGCCGCGCGCTGGAGCAGGTCCTTGGAGAGGCCGAGCGCCACTCCGGCCACACAGGCCGTGGACGCCGGGACGATCACCATCCCCTGGACCGGGTACGAGCCGGACGAGGGCCCGGCCGCCAGATCCCCGGCGCCCCAGTACCGTACGAGGCCGAGGGCCGCGTCGTCGGCGTCCGCGGCGAAGCGGTCGGGTTTGCCGTCCGCGCCACGGGACAGCCAGGCGCGGAGATCGTCCCGCCAGTGCGCGTCCCGGAAGGCGATCCCGGTCTCGTCGAGCAGGGTCAGCCGCGCCGCGCGCGACACCACCAGGTCCACGCTCTCCCCGGCCGCCAGCAGCGCGCGGAGCACGGCCGCGGCGTACGGCGTGCCTGACGCGCCGGAGACACCGACGACCCAGGGCCGCCGTGAGGGGGGTGGCTGGTCTGCGTACGGTCCGGACTTCACGGATCCGAGCCTATCCGGCACCCTCTGCCGGGAACCGGGTAAGGTGCCCCGTCCGTTCCCCCGGTGAAGAGCGAGTGGACTGAAAAAATCGGGGGGTGGGGAATCATGACCGGTACGGGATCCGGGTGGGCCAGGACCGGCCGGGCGAAGGCCGCCGCCAAGCTGATGGCGGGATGGGTCGCCCTGCTGTGGCTGCTCGAATTGGTCGACGTTCTCACCGCCAACTCCCTCGACAGCTACGGCATCGTCCCGCGCGAGCCGTCCGAGCTGGCCGACATCGTCCCGGCGTCCTTCATCCACTTCGGCTTCGCCCATGTCGCGGCGAACACGATTCCGCTGCTGGTCTTCGGTTTCCTGGCCGCGCTCGGCGGCATCCGCAGGTTCCTGGCCGTGTGCGCGGTGATCATCGTGGCCGACGGTCTGGGCGTCTGGCTGATATCGCCGTCGCACACCAATACCGCGGGCGCGTCCGGTCTGATCTTCGGGCTGTTCGGCTATCTCCTGGTCCGCGGCTTCGTCGAGCGCAAGCCCGCCGGCATAGTCGTCGGTCTGGTGATCGGCGCGATATGGGGCAGCTCGATCCTGTTCGGCATATCCCCGGCCAATACGACGGTGAGCTGGCAGGGCCATCTCATCGGTCTGGTCGCGGGGATCGCCACGGCGTTCATGTTCCGCCGCCCGGCCGTACGGGCGGCGCTCACCCCGTAAGGCCGCGCACCACCAGGTCGAGCAGCGCGCACACGAACAGGGCGATGCCGATAAAGCCGTTGACCGTGAAGAACGCCCTGTTGAGCCGTGACAGGTCGTGCGGCTTCACGATCGTGTGCTCGTACAGGAAGGCACCCACCACGATCACCAGACCGGTCCAGAAGAACACCCCGGCGTCCGTGGCCAGTCCGTACCACACCAGCAGGGCGGTGGTGACGGCGTGGCAGGCGCGCGCTCCGTACAGCGCGCCGGGGACCCCGAAGCGGGCCGGCACGGACATCACGCCGTGCGCGCGGTCCGCCTGGACGTCCTGGCAGGCGAAGATCAGGTCGAAGCCGCCGATCCAGACCCCGACCGCCAGGCCGAGGATCACCGCGTCCCAGGACCAGGCCCCGGTGATCGCGATCCAGGCGCCCACCGGGCCCATGGCCTGGGCGAGTCCGAGGATGGCGTGCGGAAAGTTGGTGAACCTCTTGCCGTACGGATAGACCACCATCGGGATCACGGCGATCGGCGCGAGGGCGAGACAGAGGGGGTTCAGCGCGGCGGCGGCCGCGAGGAAGATCACAACGGCGACCCCCGCCCCCGTCCAGGCGGAGCGTACGGACATCGCGCCCGTCACCAACTCCCGCCCGGCGGTGCGTGGATTGCGGGCGTCGATCTCGCGGTCGATGATCCGGTTGCAGGCCATCGCGAAGGTGCGCAGCCCGACCATGGCGACGGTGACCAGCAGCAGCTTGCCCCAGTGGACATTGCCGTCCAGGCGGAACATCGCGGTCAGCGCGGCGATATACGCGAACGGCAGGGCGAACACCGAGTGCTCGATCATCACCAGCCGCAGGAACGCCCGGGTTTTCCCGCCCGCCCGCGCCGGTCCGGGCCCGACGACTTCCGCTGCGCTCACAGGCCGTACTCCCTCCACCGGCGGTCGACCTTCGCCGCCGTCTCCGGGTCGGACTCGACCATCTCCGGCCAGCCGCCGTCCCGTGTGTACCCCTCCTCGGGGAGCTTGCGCGTCGCGTCGATCCCCGCCTTGCCGCCCCAGAACTGCTGGTACGAGGAGTGGTCGAGATGGTCGACCGGTCCCTCGACGACCGTGAGGTCGCGCGCGTAGTCGGTGTTGCCCAGCGCGCGCCAGGACACCTCGTGCAGATCGTGCACATCGCAGTCCGCGTCGACGACCACGATCAGCTTGGTCAGCGACATCATGTGTGCCCCCCAGATCGCGTGCATCACCTTCTGCGCGTGCTTGGGATACTTCTTGTCGATCGAGACGATCGCACAGTTGTGGAAACCGCCCGACTCGGGGAGGTGGTAGTCCACGATGTCCGGCACGATGATCTTCAGCAGCGGCAGGAAGAACCGTTCCGTCGCCCGTCCCAGCGGCCCGTCCTCCGTGGGCGGCCGGCCGACCACGATCGACTGGAGCAGCGGGCGTCTGCGCATCGTCACACAGTCGATGGTGAGCGCGGGAAAGGGCTCCTGCGGGGTGTAGAAGCCGGTGTGGTCCCCGAACGGGCCCTCCGGGAGCGTCTTCCCGGGCTCCAGCCAGCCCTCGATGACGACTTCGGCGTTGGCCGGGACCTGGAGCGGCACGGTCTTGCAGTCGACCATCTCGATCCGCCGGCCCTGGACGAAGCCCGCGAAGAGATACTCGTCGATGTCACCGGGCAGCGGCGCGGTGGATGCGTACGTCACGGCGGGCGGGCAGCCGAACGCGATCGCGACGGGCAGCCGTTCCCCGCGTCTGGCGGCCACTTGGTAGTGGTTGCGGCTGTCCTTGTGGATCTGCCAGTGCATGCCGATGGTGCGCCGGTCATGGCGCTGGAGCCGGTAGAGCCCGAGATTGCGGATCCCGGTCTCCGGGTGCTTGGTGTGCGTCAGACCGAGGTTGAAGAACGACCCGCCGTCGTGCGGCCAGGTGAAGAGCGCGGGAAGCTGGTCCAGATCGACGTCGTCGCCGGTGAGGACCGTTTCCTGAACGGGTGCGTCCTTGATCTTCTTCGGTGGCACATGGGCCATCGCGCCGAGCTTGCCGAAGGCCTCGCGCAGCCCCATGAAGCCCTGGGGAAGCTCCGGTTTGAGCAGTCCGCCGATCTTGTCGCTGATCTCGTTGTACGAGGTGAGGCCGAGCGCCTTGAGCAGCCGGCGGTCCGTGCCGTACACATTCATGGCCAGCGGCATCGAGGAGCCCCGGACATTCTCGAAGAGCAGGGCGGGGCCGCCGGACTTGTTCACCCGGTCGACAATCTCCCCGACCTCAAGATGCGGGTCGACTTCCGCCTTGATGCGCTTGAGGTCGCCCTCGCGCTCCAGCGCCCTGAGCAGCGAGCGAAGATCGTCGTAAGCCATGCGTCCCAGTATCGGCCACCCGGTACCCTGGGCCGGTCACCGGGGCCGTCGCACGGCCCCCAACCGTTCCCGGGGAGACCGTCCAGCCATGCTCAGGTATCTGCCGTTCCTGCTGGTCCTGGCGCTGTGGATCTATGCCTTCATCGACTGCCTCAACACCCCTGAGGAAGAGGTCAAGGGCCTTCCCAAGGTGGTCTGGGTCATCATCATCCTGCTGTTCGGCGAGGTGCTGATCGGTCCGATCGCGTGGCTGGTGGTGGGCAAGGTCCGGCGCGGCCCCGCGGGCGGTTCGACACCGTCCGAGTGGCACCGGAACCAGCGCGGGAAGTGGACGGCGCCGGACGACAATCCGGCGTTCCTGGACTCCCTGAAGGAAGAGAACAAGAAGGACGAGGCCCTGCTCAAGGACTGGGAGGCGGATCTCCGCCGCCGCGAGGAGGAGATCAAGCGCCGCGAGCGGGAGCAGGGCGGCGGCGACAACTGAGTCGCGTACGTACGAGGGTGCGTACGGCAGGTGCCCCGCGCGGACCGGATCCGCGCGGGGCACCTGCGTACTACGGACCGTACGAACGCCGTAGCACCTGCCGTACGAGCCTTACGGCCGGGCCTCGGACGCCCGCGTGACCTCAGACGCCCGCGTACGAGTGCTTGCCGGTCACGAAGATATTGACGCCGTAGTAGTTGAACAGCCAGCAGCCGAAGGCGATCAGCGCCAGATAGGCGGCCTTGCGGCCCTTCCAGCCGGCGGTGGCGCGGGCGTGCAGATAGCAGGCGTACGCGACCCAGGTGATGAACGACCAGACCTCCTTGGGGTCCCAGCCCCAGTAGCGGCCCCAGGCGTCGCCCGCCCAGATCGCGCCCGCGATGATCGTGAAGGTCCACAGCGGGAAGACGGCGGCGTTGACGCGGTACGCGAACTTGTCGAGCGTCGCCGAGGCGGGCAGCCGTTCCAGTACGGAGGTGGCGAAGGAGCCGGGCGTGAGGCCGGTGGCGAGCTTCGTCTCGTACCGCTCACGGAACAGATAGAGCAGCGTGGCGACCGCGCCGACGTAGAACACCGCGCCGCAGAAGATCGCCGTGGATACGTGGATCCACAGCCAGTACGAGTGGAGCGCGGGCACCAACTGGTCGCTGTCGGTGTACAGGACGGTGACGGCGAGGCCGAGATCGAGCAGGACCGTGGTGATGAGCGGCAGCCCGATCCAGCGGACGTTCTTCTTCAGTGCGAGAAGGACGAGATAGACCGTGACGGCGACGGTGGAGAAGGTGATGTTGAACTCGTACATGTTGCCCCACGGCGCCCGCTGTACGGACAGCGCGCGAGCGACCACACCGGCGGCCTCGACCAGCCAGGCGAGGACGGTGAGGGAGACGGCGATCCGGCCGTACAAGTCGCCCTGCGCGTCTCCGCCGTGCGCGCCGGGGCCGTCCGGGACGTTCCGCGTACCGGCCGCGGAGCGGGTGATGATCTTCGGCCGCTCCAGGACGGCCGTCGCGCCGCCCTGCTGTGCGACCTGGATCTCCACCGGGCCCGCCGCGGCTCCCTGGGCGCCGCCGGTCAGCGCGGCGGCGGTACGGGCCACCCGGCTGCGGCTGCCGAACAGCCACTCCGCGATATGCGCGAAGAAGGCCAGCGTGTAGACGGCCATGGCCGAGTAGATCAGCACATTGCTGGTCTGTGCCAGGCTCTCATTGGTTGCTGCGGCGGCGAGACTCACTTCTCAGCCCCTTCGGCTTCGACAGACTGTTCCGCGGAACTGCCCGCGGGATCAGGCGCGGTGGGCGCCTCTGAATGGAGGGTGCCGGCCAGCTCGGCCAGTTCCTCGGGGAGCTTGGCGGACTCGCTGCGGCCGAGTCCGGCCATCTCGACGACGGTGACGCCGTCGGCGCCCCGTACGGCCCGGACCCAGATCCGGCGCCGCTGGATGAAGAGGGAGCCCGCGAGACCCGCGATGGCGGCGACGGCTCCGGTCAGGGCCCAGGCGTCACCGGGCTGGTGCGAGATCTGGAAGCTCGCCCACTCCTTGACGTCCTTCTCGAAGGTGATCGAGCCGGCGCCGTCGGGCAGGGTGAGCTTCTCGCCGGGCAGCAGGGTCGTCTTCAGGAGGGCGCCCTTGGCGTCCTTGAAGGGCTTCATCTTCCTGGTGTCCAGTTGGTACACATTCTGCGGAAGCCCCGAGTCGACGCCCAGACTGCCGTGGTACGCGCCGATGTTGAGCACCGGGAAGTCGAGGGCGGGGAACTGGGAGAACATCTGGCCCGAGTCCTTGCCGCCGTAGGTCGGCACGAAGAAGGCGGCGAAGCCCAGTTGGTCCTTTTTGCCGTTCTTGTCGCGGTAGCCGTCCATCACCTTGATGGCACCGGTGGACGAGACGTTGTTGTCGATGGGCAGCAGCGGGACCGCGCCCTTGAAGACCACCTGGCCGCGGCCGTCCCGGACGGTGACGACCGGGGCGTAACCGTGCGAGATCAGATAGACCTTCGAACCCTGGACTTCGAGCGGCTTGTTGACCTCGATGACCGAGGTGCGTTCGGCACCGCCGGCCGAGGTCGTGTAGCGGACCTTGGCCTCGAAGGTGCGCGGGGTGCCGAGCTGCGGTCCGCTCCGCTCGTACGTCGCCGTGAACGAGTCGAGGGTGAAGCTGAAGGGCGCCAGATCGTCCGTGTTGAAGAGCGAGCCGGACTTGAAGTCGTCGTACTGGGTGAGGGTGTTGGAGAAACCGTCGCCCTCGACGACCAGTTTGCCGCCCTCGGACTTGAAGAGCTGCCCGGTGGCGAAGGCCACCAGCAGCACGATCAGGGCGACATGGAAGATCAGGTTGCCGGCTTCGCGGAGATAGCCCTTCTCGGCGGCGACCGCGTCACCGGAGACGTGCGTACGGAAGCGGTGCCGCTTGAGGATCGCGAGCGCGGCCTCGCGGGCGGCCTCGGGCGTCGCCCGCGTACGCCAGGTCGTGTACGCGGGGAGCCGGGTGAGGCGGCGGGGCGCGGCCGGCGGGCGGGAGCGCAGCTGGCCGGCGAACTGCCAGGTGCGCGGGACGATACAGCCGATGAGCGAGATGAACAGCAGGATGTAGATCGCGGAGAACCACACCGAGCTGTAGACGTGGAAGAGCTGGAGCTTGTCGTAGATCGGCGCCAGGGTCTCGTGGCGGTCCTTGAAGTCCTGGACCTTGAGCTCGTCGACGCTGGTCTGCGGGATGAGCGAGCCGGGGATGGAGCCGAGGGAGAGGAGGAAGAGCAGGATCAGCGCGACGCGCATGGAGGTGAGCTGGCGCCAGAACCAGCGGAGCCAGCCTACGAGGGAGAGGGTGGGGCCGCCGAGGGCGGTCTCCTCGCGGGGGGCGGTGGAGAGCTGGGAGCCGGCGGCGCCGAGGTCGGGCGCGTCGTCGGAGGCTGCGTCATCGCGGGCTGCCTCGTCGCGGGCCGCGGCTGCTGTTTCGTGTGCGGCTGATTCGCGTACGGCCGTCTCTTGTGCGGTTGGTTCGGCCGCGGGTTCGGCCGCGGCCGTCTCTTGTGCCGCTGTTTCGCCGCTCATGGAAGTCTCGCTCGTGGACGCCTTGCTCATGGCACTAGATCCCCACCGTGTAGCCGTCGGACCAGCCCTGCATCTCCTGCACGATGCCGTCCCACGCACCGGTCAGCAGCAGCAGACCGGTCGCGATCATCATCGCCCCGCCGATCCGCATCACCCAGGCGTAATGCCGCTTGATCCAGCCGAACGCGCCCAGCGCCCTGCGGAACGCCACCGCCGCGAGGACGAAGGGGACACCGAGGCCCAGACAGTACGCCACGGTCAGCAGGGCCCCCCGCCCCGCGCTCGCCTCGTTGAACGCCAGGGCCTGTACGGACGAGATGGTCGGCCCGAGACAGGGCGTCCAGCCGATCCCGAAGAGCGCGCCCAGCAGAGGCGCGCCCGCGAGGCCGGTCACCGGACTGCGGTGGAAGCGGAATTCGCGCTGGGTGAGCCAGGGCATCAGCCCCAGGAAGAACACGCCCATCAGGATCATCAGCGCGCCGAGCACCTTGGAGAGGATCTCCCGGTGCCCCTGGAGCGTCGCGCCGAAGTAGCCGAAGAGCGCGCCGCCCGAGACGAAGACCGCGGTGAAACCGACCACGAAGAGCGTGGCGCCGACAACCATCCGGCCGCGTCGCGCCTGCGCCAGATCGGTGCCGCTGACGCCGGTGACGTACGACAGATAGCCGGGTACGAGCGGCAGGACGCAGGGCGAGAAGAACGAGACGAGCCCGCCGAGCAGGGCGATCGGCAGCGCGAGCAGCAGCGCTCCGCTGTAGACGGTCTCATTCATGCGCGGACCGTCTCTTTCGTACCTGTACGGACCGTCTCATCCATGCCGGGGACCGCGGCCGCGGCGAGAACCTGCACCGCGATCACTTCTCCGCGATCAGCGGGTCGATCATCGAGCGCAGCTTCTCTTCGTCCAGCGCCATCAGCGAACGCGCCGCGATCTTCCCGTCCCGGTCGAGCACGACGGTGGAGGGAATGGCCTGCGGGTTGAGACTGCCCTTGGGGAAGCCGTTGACGATCAGCTTGCCCACCGGGTCGTACAGGCTCGGGTACGGGACGCCGTAGTCCTTCTCGAAGGCGACCGCGGCGCCCTTGTTGGAGTCGCGGGTGTTGATCCCGACGAACGCGACGCCCTGGGACTCGGTCTCCTTGGCGGCCTTGGCGAAGTGCTTGGCCTCCTGGCGGCAGGGCCCGCACCACGAGCCCCAGACGTTCAGGACGACGATCTTGCCCTTGAGGTCGGCGACATCGAGCTTCGTGCCGTCGAGGGTCTCACCGGCGATCTTGTTGACGGGCTGCCGTTCGGACTTCGCGACGGTGGAGATACCGCCGGTGTTCGTCACGAAATTGGTGTCGCCCCCGCCACCGGACTTGCCCCCGCCACTGCACGCCGAGAGCGTGAGCGCCGCCGCGACGACGAGGACCGGCGCGAGGGCGGCGCGGAACCGGCGGTCGGAGCTGCGTAGGGGGGCGCGGCCTGAGTTCATGTGAAAAGTTTCGCATGGGCGTTTCGGGGATCTTGGGCGCCCCCCTGGGTGCCACGGAGGAAGGCACGCCAGCCGCCGGCCGGGGACTGTCCGACGTCCAGCGTACGGAGTTTGGCGAGTACGGCGGGATCCTGTACGTCGAGCCAGTCGGTGAACTGGCGGAAGGACACCAGCCGTACGTCCTTCTTGCCCGCCATTCCCTTCAGCGCCTCTTCGACGGCGTCCATATAGATTCCGCCGTTCCACTGCTCGAAGTGGTTGCCTATGAAGAACGGCGCGCGATTCGTCTCGTACGCCCGGCGGAATCCGCCGAGATACGCCTGGGTGGCCTGCCTGCGCCAGCCGTCGTACCGGGACTTCATGCCGTTCGTCGAATTACGGGACTGATTGGCGAGCATGTTGTAGTCCATGGAGAGGACTTCAAAACTGTGGCCGGGGAACGGTACGGCCTGAAGCGGGAAATTCCAGATTCCGTGCAGCTTGTCCGGCCATATCTGGGTGCCGCCCGGCGAACTCGCGTCGTAACGCCAGCCCATTTTCCGTACCGCCGGCAGAAGTTTGTCCTGGCCGAGCAGACAGGGCGTACGGCCGCCGGTCAGTTCCTTGCGGTAGTCGAAGGGCAGCGGGTCGAGTTCGGTCCAGCCGCTGTTCGTACGCCACTCGGTGACAAAGGAGACGGCCTGGTCGATCTCGCTGCGCCACTGCCGTGGGGTCCAGCGGTCCACCGATCCCGAGCCGCCGCAGAAGTGCCCGTTGAAGTGGGTGCCGATCTCGTGGCCGTCCAGCCAGGCCCGGCGGATGTTCGTGAGCGTGTCCTTGATGTGGGCGTCGGTGAGATAGCCGATGTCGGAGGCGCCCACGGGATTGTTGGGCGGGCGGTAGAGCGTCTTCTTCGACTCGGGCAGCAGATAGATGCCGGAGAGGAAGAAACTCATCGCGGCGCCATGGTTCCTGGCGAGTTCGAGAAAGCGCGGAAAGAGTCCGTTGCCGACTTCGCCCGCGCCGTCCCAGGAGAAGATCACGAACTGCGGTGGGGTTTCGCCGGGTTCGAGCGGAACGGGCGGGGGCGGCTGGTGCGGCTGTTTTCCGGTGTCGGAAGTGGAACCGTCGCCTATGAGCCGGACGTCCTTTCCGGCGGGGCGAGCGGTGGCCGTCGGCTTTCCGCCCGAACCACTCGTACCACCGCTGTCGCCCGTACTGGAATGGCGCGGCTTTGCGGCGCCGGCGCGGCTGGTGGAGCCGGTGGTGCCGCAGCCCGCGATTCCGATCGTGGCGGCGGCGCCGATACCGGCTCCGAGCAGATTCCTTCGGCTGATGTCGCGCATACAGGTCCCATCCGCGCTCGACTTGTGCGTACGCCGCTGATACGGGTCTTACAAGCGGCACCACAAGAGATGGCGTGCTGAACGCGGAGGTTCCAGAGATTCCAGAACTTGTCACATCTTTACTGACGCACCGATGACGCGCCGATGACGCGCTGTACAGGGAATATGGCCCTATGCGCCGGGCCCTACGCGCCGAAGGCTTTCGCGCCGCCCTTCACGGGTTTGGCACCGGCGAGGAGATGCGCGGGGACCAGATCCCGGGCCGGCTCGGAGTAGGCGACCGCGACGATCTTGTCGCCGTGGTAGGTGAAGCTCGTCAGGGACGCGAGCGTGCACTGCCGCCGGCGCGGATCGTGCCAGAGCCTGCGCCGCTCGACGAAGCTCCGCACGATCCAGATCGGCAACTGGTGCCCGACACAGACCGCCTCATGTCCGCGCGCCGCGTCCCGGGCGGCGTTGAGCGCGCCCATCATCCGTACGACCTGGTCGATGTACGGCTCGCCCCAGGACGGGCGGAAGGGGTTGGTGAGGTACTTCCAGTTGGCGGGCTTGCGCAGCGCGCCGTCACCGACGCCGAAGGACTTGCCCTCGAAGATGTTCGCCGCCTCGATCAGCCGGTCGTCGGTGGCGACGGTCAGCCCGTGGATCTTGGCGATGGGCGCGGCGGTCTCCTGGGCGCGCTCCAGCGGCGAGGCGACGACGTGAGCGATGTCACGGTCGGCGAGATGCTCGGCGACCCGGTCGGCCATGCGGCGGCCCAGGTCGGAGAGGTGGTAACCGGGGCGGCGGCCGTACAGGACACCGTCGGGGTTGTGGACCTCGCCGTGCCGCATGAGGTGGACGACGGTCACTTCGTTCGGCTCGCTCACTTCGTACGGCTCACTCGACTCGCTCATGCGGTGCTCTCCGGCTTCTCCGGTGCGGTGGCTTCGGCGGCTGCCGGTGCCGGGCCCGGCTCTGTGGCTTCGGCGGCGGCCCGGGCGGCGGCCGGCAGGGCGGCGGCGATGCGCTCGATCGCGCGCTCGTCGTGGGCGGTGGAGACGAACCACGACTCGAAGGACGACGGTGGCAGATACACGCCATCGGAAAGCAGCGAGTGGAAGAACGCGGTGAAACGGAAGGACTCCTGCTTCTTCGCGTCCTCGTAATCGCGGACCTCGTCGGCCGTGAAGAAGACGGAGAACATATTGCTCGCCGACTGCACCCGGTGGGCAACCCCCTCCTTGCCGAGCGCCTCCGTCACCAGCTTCTGGATCTGGAGCGAGACCGCGTCGACCTTCTCGTACGCCGCGTCGTCCAGCAGCCGGAGCTGCGCGAGCCCGGCGGCGGTGGCGACCGGGTTCCCGGAGAGCGTGCCGGCCTGGTAGACGGGTCCCGCCGGGGCGAGCCGGCCCATGACATCGGCCCGGCCGCCGAAGGCCGCGGCCGGGAAGCCGCCGCCCATGACCTTGCCGAAGGTCATCAGGTCGGGGGCGACGCCGTCGATCCCGTACCAGCCGGACCTGGACGTACGGAAACCGGTCATGACCTCGTCGGAGATGAACAGCGCGCCGTCGGCGGCGCAGATCTCCTTGAGCCCGGCGTTGAAGCCGTCCCGCGGCGGTACGACGCCCATGTTGCCCGGCGACGCCTCGGTGATCACACAGGCGATCTCACCGGGGTGCGCGGCGAAGGCCCGCCGTACCGCGTCGAGATCGTTGTACGGCAGTACGAGGGTGTCGCCGGCCTGGGCGCCGGTCACCCCGGGCGTGTCGGGCAGCCCGAAGGTCGCGACCCCGGAGCCGGCGGCGGCGAGCAGCGCGTCGACATGCCCGTGGTAGCAGCCGGCGAACTTGACGATCTTCGCGCGCCCGGTGAATCCGCGGGCGAGCCGGATCGCGGACATGGTCGCCTCGGTGCCGGAGGAGACGAGCCGTACCTGCTCGACGGGCGCGACCCGCGCCACGATCTCCTCGGCGAGCGCGACCTCGCCCTCACCCGGCGTCCCGAAGGACGTACCCCGGGCGACCGCCGCCTGGACCGCTTCGACAACCTCCGGGCGGGAATGTCCGAGGATCATCGGCCCCCAGGAACAGACGAGATCGACATACTCGCGGCCGTCCGCATCGATGAGGTATGGACCGTTACCGGACACCATGAACCGGGGTGTTCCGCCCACCGCCCGGAAGGCGCGGACAGGGGAGTTCACGCCGCCGGGTGTCACGACAGCCGCGCGGTCGAAAAGCGTCTGCGAAACTGGGGCGTCATAGTCATAGGGGAAGCTCACGCAATCAATGGTGTCAGAGCCTCGGACGTTCTTGCGGACAGGTGTTTCACCGCACGTTCGTGGGGGAGGTCACTGTCACGATGATCGGGTTGCGCGGCCGGGGCTGCGAGTGGTCGGGTGGAGATATGCATCGCGGTGGCGGACTGGGTGAGGGGACCGACGATCTGGGTCCCGAGCCTGCCCGGCGTGGGAAGCACCGACGCCGCGAGCGCGAGGCCCGTGAGCAACCTCCGGGAAGCGAACGACGTCCGGAGAGCAGGAGTGGTGGCCGGGTGGGGGTGACCTACAAGTACTTCGGCGCGCCCGACGGAGCCACGGCAGCCCGCGTCCCGATCTCCATGCGCCCGGAGGAACTGGGCGGCGACGAGCTGGGCATGGGCGGCATGTTCACGAAGATCAAGCCCGAGACGATAGCGGCAATGGTCCTCACGGGCATTCAGGGCATGCCCCTGCACAAGGTCCCCCCACTGGAACTGGTGGTCCTGCACCCCGACTACGCGGTCGTCAAACTCCCCATGACGGTCGTCGACCCCCTGCGCGGCATCGGCGAGGAATCGGTCGGCGCGGCAGCCTTCATCTGGTCCACGGTCCCGGACCGCGGCGGCCCGAGGGACGCGTACAACGTGTACCAACTGCTGCACGAATGGCAGGACTTCAGCCACCGGCTGCACGAGGCGGGGCATCAGCCTTATTGCTTGGTGTGGCCGTGAGTTGAGGTGACCGGGGTCCCGCGGGGCCCCGGGCAGCGTGACGCCCCCTCCTTGGGAGGGGGCGTTTTTGGGTGCTGTTCAGGCGGGCCGGGTTATTCGCATCCGACTCCGTCGCCGTCTCTGTCCAGGTGACGTCCGTAGCCGGGGTCGCCGGTGTAAACCGGGGCCGCGCCCGCCGCTCGGGCCGCCGTGCAGTTGGCGTAGTACGCCGAGCCGCCCGAGGTGTCCTCGCTGTCGCTGCCGGTGTTGTCGTCGGCGCCGGCGGCCGGGGCGACGGTGACCCGGACCGTCTTCGTCTTCGTGACCGTAGGCGCCGGCTTCGGGGGCGCCGTCACCGTCTTGGCGGGGAGAGGTTCCGCGGTGGTGGTCGCCGTCGTTGTGACCGTCACCGACGGACCCGGCTTCTCGCTCACCGTCTGCCCGGATTTCGTACCGTCGTCGGCCGTGCCGATGCCTACTCCGATGAAGAACAGGAGCGCGGCGCAGGGGAGAAGGACTCGCTTCCGCGTCCATCCCGGTCTGCCCGACAGGGACGGCGGCGAGAACGGCTGAGGCGGTTGGGGCGGCTGAGGCGGTTGACCCCAAGGCGGCTGCTGCGGCGGCTGGTTGTACGACATGCGTCCCCCTATGGGTGGTTCTGGAGGGACGAACGTATAAGCGCCCGCGGAAGCGTGGAGGGTATGTGCGCTCTCGGTAATCGAGTTGTGACCAAAGCGTGCAGAGCGGAGCCTCCGGCCGCCGAGCGACTCTCGTCCGTACCCCTGGAGTGGTGTCTGCGTGGCGGACGGAATGCTGCCTCGCGGGGTTCATGTGGCCGTTGGATCGATGCCACCTCTGGCGCCTATGGAACGGCTCTGACCTGCGGAAATCAGATCGAAACTGGGCCCCTCAACTGGGCCCTGGGACCCTGCGGGTGGGCCCGGGGCCGTCCTTAGGCTGCACTCGCTCGGGGGATCGGGGACGGGTGGCGAGGAGACGTGATGACGGGCGCCGGCAGGTTGCGCGGATGGCATAGACGCAGCCATGGACTGGTGGACCGAAGGCATCGCGACCGAAGGCATCGCGACCGGGGGCAGAGCGGGGCCGAGTACGCCGCGATGGTCGGGGTCGTGTCGCTGGTCGTCGCCGCGATCGTCGGCCTGAGCGTACCCACCGACACCGCGACTGGCCTGAAGACCCAGGTGTGCCGAATACTTCACCCGCTGAGCGGCGCGGACGCCTGCGCCTCCGGCGACTACGCGGGCGACGGGAGCGGAGAAGGCGGCGGAGGCGGCGATGGGGGCGGCGGAGGCGGAGACGGCTTCGTCCCCAACGGCGACCCATTCGAGCCCGCCAGGTGTCTGCTGTCGCAGGATCAGACCAAGACCACCGTCGTCGTCCAGATCTTCTTCATCAAGATCAGCAGTTCGGAGACGGTCAAGCTCCAGCAGTGGTCCGACGGTACGGTCACGCTGGAGCGGGTGACCGAAGCCGGTGGCGGGGTCACGGCGAGCATCTCCGCGGGCATTCCCGGACTGAAGGACTGGGGCGGCAGCGCCAAGCTGAGCGGTACGTATATGGCGGGCAGCGGCAGCGGCGGGCAGTGGCTGTTCAACGCGAACAAGACCGGCAACCCCCAGTCGGACCTGGAGGCCAACCTCGCGGACGCCCAGCAGTTCACCGAATACCTCAAGGCCATGGACGACTGCAACAAGACGACCGGCCCCCGCGCCTCCGAACTGGGGATGATCTGCGGCTACCACGCCGGCAAGAAGAAGCCCGACCTCCCGCCCGAGCGGGCACCGGACGTCGACATCACCAAGACCACCGTCGAGGCATCCGGCAACGTCAGCTTCGGCGGGAAGTTCAAGGGCAACGGCAAGAGCGGCAAGGACGCCGGCAAGAGCGACGGCCCCAAGGACCTCGGCAAGATCTCCGGCGAAGTCCTCTCCGGCACCATGACCGAAGACGTCGTCGTCATGCGCCACAACACCGGCATGAACGCCGGGAAGATCACCTTCATCTACACCTTCACCGTCAAAGGCATCGCCGGCGCGGGCGGAGTCGCCACCGGCGAGAGAATGCAGCAGGTGGCCGTCACGTACGACGCCGCCGCCTACGACCAGGAAGAAGCCGACGGCGCCGCACACCACCCCGAGAAGCTGGTGATCACCACCAGCCAGGAAGCCGGCGACGGTGGCGGCTTCAAGGGCGAGGCAGGCGCAAACGCCGGTCCCGTGACCATCGATGTCGGTGGCGGCGGCGGAACCACCGAGTCACAGATACACACCGAAACCGCCGAACTCATCCTCGACAACGACGCCGACAGCACCACCGTCGAGGACTGGCTGCGCGGAAACGGCGACCCCGCCAAGAACCCCCTCCCCTCCCCCTCGGACGCCGCCGAGGCACCCGACGACGACGCCAGCCCCCTCGAACGCCTCCTGCACGACAAGGGAAAGCTCAGCAAGCTCGACTACAAGGCCAACACCGACTGGTGGAACGCCTCCCTCGGCATCGGCTTCGGCATCTCCGTCGGACAGTTCTCCCTCGGTTTCAAGCTCTTCGGGATCGACATCACCCATGAGAGCAAGACACAGACCATCACCGGCGATCCGACCTACGCCACCGGCCCCACGAGCGGCGGCACCCGTCCCTGGGTCGAATGGAAGAACTGCACCCGGACCAAGCCCATCCCCACCTGACCGGTGGGTGGCCAGAGCCCGCACGGCACCACGGCATCACGGCACCACGGCACAGGCCTGGGGGGGAGGGAGAGGGCGGCACGCCCCGGGGAGACAGTCCCCCTCTCGTCTCTCCCCAGCTCCCCCCCCCGTT
>NZ_JBHVGV010000017.1:88682-136650 GCF_042800555.1 Streptomyces sp. NPDC057617
GCGGTGGGGGGGCAGAGACCAACAACGACACCACAACACCCCCGCACCATGTCCCCTGCTGGGGGCCCTCCGCCTCCCCCCCCCCCCCCCGGGACCCCGTCCCTCAGTCCTCGTCCTCCAACTCCCCCTCCGTTTCGAGGAAGACCTCCCTCAGCGCCTCCAGGACCGCCGGGTCCGGCTTGGCCCACAAGCCCCGCGACTCGGCTTCCAGGAGGCGTTCCGCTATGCCGTGCAGCGCCCAGGGGTTGGCCTGTTGAAGGAAGGCGCGGTTTTCGGGGTCCAGGACATAGGTCTCGGTGAGCTTGTCGTACATCCAGTCGGCGACCACGCCTGTTGTGGCGTCGTACCCGAAGAGGTAGTCGACGGTCGCGGCGAGTTCGAAGGCGCCCTTGTAGCCGTGGCGCCGCATCGCCTCGATCCAGCGGGGGTTGACCACGCGCGCCCGGAAGACGCGGGACGTCTCCTCGACCAGGGTGCGGGTGCGGACGGTCTCCGGGCGGGTGGAGTCGCCGATGTACGCCTCGGGGGCCGTGCCCTTGAGCGCGCGTACCGTGGCGACCATGCCGCCGTGGTACTGGAAGTAGTCGTCGGAGTCAGCGATGTCGTGCTCGCGCGTGTCGGTGTTCTTGGCGGCGACGGCGATGCGCTTGTACGCGGTCTCCATCTCGTCGCGTGCGGGCCTGCCGTTGAGGTCACGGCCGTACGCGTAGCCGCCCCACACCGTGTAGACCTCGGCGAGATCGGCGTCCGTACGCCAGTCGCGGCTGTCGATGAGCTGGAGGATGCCCGCGCCGTACGTACCGGGGCGGGAGCCGAAGATACGGGTCGTGGCGCGGCGTTCGTCACCGTGCGCCGCGAGGTCGGCCTGCGCGTGGGCGCGGATGTGGTTGGCGTCGGCGGGTTCGTCCAGGGAGGCGGCCAGCCGTACCGCGTCGTCCAGCAGCCCGACCGCGTGCGGGAAGGCATCACGGAAGAAACCGCTGATACGGAGGGTGACATCGATACGGGGACGGCCCAGCTCGGACAGCGCGATCGGCTCCAGGCCGGTGACCCGGCGCGAGGCGTCGTCCCAGACCGGCCGGATCCCCAGCAGCGCGAGGGCCTCGGCGATGTCGTCCCCGGAGGTGCGCATCGCGCTCGTACCCCACAGGGACAGGCCGACCGAGGCGGGCCAGTCGCCGTTGTCGGTGCGGTAGCGGTCGAGGAGGGAGTCGGCGAGAGCCTGGCCGGTCTCCCAGGCGAGCCGGCTCGGGACGGCCTTGGGGTCGACGGAGTAGAAGTTACGGCCGGTCGGCAGGACATTGACCAGTCCGCGCAGCGGTGATCCGGAGGGACCTGCCGGTACGAATCCGCCGTCCAGCGCGTGTACGACATGGTCGATCTCGTCGACCGTACCGGCCAGCCGCGGTACGACCTCGCGGGCCGCGAAGTCCAGGATGGCGGCGACCTGTTCGGGGTCGGCGGCCGGGAGGCTCGCCCCGGCCGCGTCGCCGGACGCATGACCAGTCGCGCTCTCCGGCCCGGACGCGCTACCGGACTCATGACCGGTCGTGCTGTCCGGCCTAGATACGCCACCGGACTCATGACCGGCCGCGCCCTCCGGCCCAACCGCGCCGCCCAGCGCCGCCACCACCCCCGGCACCGCCGCCGGGTCCCATTCCGCGTCCTCCATCGCCTGGACCAGCGCGCGGGCCCGCGCCTCCGTCTCGTCGGCGCCGGTACGGGTCGCGGCCGACTCGTCCAGGCCCAGTGCCTCGCGCAGACCGGGGAGGGAGGCCGTACCGCCCCAGATCTGCCGGGCGCGCAGGATGGCGAGGACGAGATTCACCCGCGCCTCGCCGGCCGGCGCGCCGCCCAGCACATGCAGTCCGTCACGGATCTGCGCGTCCTTGACCTCGCACAGCCAGCCGTCGACATGGAGCAGGAAGTCGTCGAAGCCGTCGTCGTCAGGACGGTCGTCGAGCCCCAGGTCGTGGTCGAGCTTGGCCGCCTGGATCAGCGTCCAGATCTGCGCGCGGATCGCGGGCAGCTTCGCCGGGTCCATGGCGGCGATCGCCGCGTGCTCGTCGAGGAGCTGCTCCAGGCGCGCGATGTCGCCGTACGATTCGGCGCGCGCCATCGGCGGTACGAGATGGTCCACCAGCGTCGCGTGCACGCGCCGCTTGGCCTGCGTACCCTCGCCCGGGTCGTTGACCAGGAACGGGTAGATCAGCGGCAGATCGCCCAGCGCGGCGTCGGGGGCGCAGGCGGCGGAGAGCCCCGCGTTCTTGCCGGGCAGCCACTCCAGATTGCCGTGCTTGCCCAGGTGGATCATGGCGTCGGCGCCGAAACCGCCGTCCTCGCGGGCGGCCTGGATCCAGCGGTACGCCGCCAAGTAGTGGTGCGAGGGCGGCAGATCGGGGTCGTGGTAGATCGCGATCGGGTTCTCGCCGAAGCCGCGCGGCGGCTGGATGAGGATGAGGAGATTGCCGCGGCGGAGGGCGGCCAGGACGATGTCGCCGTCCGGGTCCCCGCCCGCGGCGGCCCGGCTGCGGTCCACGAACATCTCGCCGGGCGGCGGGCCCCAGTGCTCCTCGACGGACTCCCGCAGGGCGGCGGGGAGCTGCCCGTACCAGCGGCGGTAGTCGGAGGCGGGGATACGGACGGGGTTGCGGGCGAGTTGCTCCTCGGTGAGCCACTCCTGGTCGTGGCCGCCGGCTTCGATGAGGGCGTAGATCAGTTCGTCGCCGTCGCCGGATTCGAGCCCGGGGACGGCCTCCGTACCGAAGTCGTAGCCGGCGTCACGCAGTTCGCGCAGCAGGGCCACGGCGCTGGCGGGAGTGTCCAGGCCGACGGCGTTGCCGATACGGGAGTGCTTGGTCGGGTACGCGGACAGCACCAGCGCGATGCGCTTGTCCGCGTTCAGGCGATGGCGCAGCCGGCCGTGGCGTACGGCGATCCCGGCCACCCGTGCGGCCCGCTCGGGGTCGGCGACGTACACCGGGAGCCCCTCGGGGTCCAGCTCCTTGAACGAGAACGGGACGGTGATGAGCCTGCCGTCGAACTCCGGTACCGCCACCTGCGACGCCGCGTCCAGCGGCGACAGCCCCTCGTCTGAGGCCTCCCAGTCGGCGCGGCTGCTGGTGAGGCAGAGGGCCTGGAGGATCGGTACGTCGAGCGCGGCCAGGGCTCCGGCGTCCCAGGCCTCGTCGTCACCGCCGGCCGAGGCCTCGGCGGGCCGGGTGCCGCCTGCGGCGAGCACGGTGGTGATGATGACGTCGACGCCGCTCAGCGCCTTCAGCAACTCCGGCTCGGGGGCGCGCAGGGAAGAGACGAAGACCGGCACGGCCCGGCCTCCCGCCTCCTCGACAGCCTCGCTCAGGGCGTCGATGAAGGCGGTGTTGCCGCTGAGATGGTGCGCGCGGTAGTAGAGCACCGCGACGATCGGCCGGGCGGCGCTGACGAAGGTGAGGGTCTCCACCCTGCGGTGGACCCGGCCCCAGGTCGGCGCGGCGGCCGGCGGCTCGAAGCCGTGGCCGGTCAGCAGGACCGTGTCGGAGAGGAAGCGCGCGAGCTGCTCCAGATTGGCGGGACCGCCGTGGGCGAGATACGCGTGGGCCTCGGCGGCGATACCGATGGGGACGGTCGAGGCCTCCATGAGCTGCGCGTCCGGGGCCTGTTCGCCGGTGAGTACGACGACGGGGGGACGGGCGGGGGCGGCGCGCAGGGCGTCGGCGAGGGGGTTCTGACCGGGATCCTGGCCGGGCGAGGGGTGGCGGTCGGGCGAGGGGTGGCGGTCGGGGGCCGTGTTGCCGAGGAGGAGGTCGATCCCGTCCTGCCAGGCGCGCAGCCCGCCCAGGAGGCGTACGACCACGAGGTCCACGCCCTCCAGCAGTCCAGGCAGTTCGTCGAGCGCGAGCCGGGCGGGGTTGGCGTACCGGTATGGAACCGGCCCGCCCGCCGCACGGGCGCTGAGCAGATCGGTGTCGGACGTCGACAGGAGCAGAATCATGCGGCGTCTGCCTTCCTCGGGGTCCGCGCCCCGGGCGGTAGGGAGGACGGCGGGAGTTCCTGGCTCACCCGGCGGCATACGCATGCCGGGCTCACAGTGGCGGGACCGCGCCGGATTCGCACCGGGCTTCCTCCCCTGACGCCGTCACTGGCGTTGACGGGCACGGGACCCGCCGTCTGCATAGTAGGTGCAGCAGGTCACGGGCGGGGAGGGCGCCAGGACGGGCCGGAGGGGGTGCGGGGGTACGTGGGTATGCTCGCCGCCATGCCGCCCACCTCGCCAACACCCGCGAACCGGGACGAAGCCCACCCGCGGGACGGGGGGACCGCTTCGGCCCGGGATCCGCTACGGGATCCGCCGCCGGGACCTGCCGGGGGCCCGCTCGCGGATCCTGTCAGGGGCCCGCTCCCGGGCCCTCTTGGGGACCCTCTTCGGGGTTCTCTTCGGGGTCCAGTGACCGGTGTAGCTCTGGGGCCCGCGGGTCCCGTCCGGGAGGGCGGTGACGCCTGTCCCGGTGCGCTGCGGCTGCACACCGCGGACGACGGACGGCTGGCCCGACTGCGGCTGCCCGCAGGACTGCTGACGTACCGTCAGACCGAGGCACTGGCGAGCGCGGCCGAGCGCCTGGGCGACGGACATCTCGACATCACCTCACGGGGCAATGTGCAGCTCCGGGGCCTGGGCGCGGCCTGCGGCGATGAACTCGCGGCGCTGCTGCGCCAAGCCGGGCTGCTGCCCTCCGAACGGCACGAGCGCGTACGGAACATCGTCGCGTCACCGCTCTCCGGACTCGACGGACACGGCGAACTCCCCGCTGAGCGCTTGCAGTTGTGGGCGCGCGAACTGGACGGACTTCTCTGTGCCAGCGAGCCCGCGACCGCCCTCTCCGGGCGCTTCCTCTTCGCCCTGGACGACGGCCGCGGGGATGTCGTGGCGCTCGGCGCGGATGTGACGTTGCTCGCACGGCGGGACGGTACGGCGATGGTGCGTACCGGGGCGAACCGGGCGGGCCTCCTCGTACCCGCCGCCGACGCCCCGAGAGCCGCGCTGCTGGCTGCGGAGACGTTTCTCACGGTGGCGGAGGCGGGTGGTTCCGGTGCCTGGCGGGTACGGGAGCTGCCGCCCGGCCATGGACTGGACGAGGCGGTCGCGGCGCGGCTGGCGGACGCGGGGATCGCGGCCGAGTACGCGGCGGGGGTCCCCGTAGCCCCCGTAACTCCGGCGGCGGGCGCGGAACCCCCGGCTCCGGGGCTGATCCGCTCCCCCGACGGAACCGTTGCGCTGTCCGTGTACGCACCGCTGGGACGGCTCAGCGCGGCACAGTGGCGGTTGCTGACGACGGCGGGGGGCGAAGCGGCCGGGGGTGAACTACGGGTCACCCCCTGGCGCGGCGTCATCGTCCCCGGGCTCGAACCGGCCGCCGCCGATGACCTGCTGGACCGTCTCCGTACCGCCGGACTGATCACCGACCGCCACTCCCCCTGGTACGGCGTCGGCGCCTGCACCGGCCGGCCCGGGTGCGCGAAGGCGCTCGCGGACGTACGGGCGGACGCGGCCGGAGCGCTTCGCCCGGCGCCGACGGCGGACCATGGTGGGGCCCTGCCGGTCTACTGGTCGGGCTGCGCCCGCCGCTGCGGCCATCCACAGGGCGCGCACGTGGACGTGGTCGCTACGGCCGGGGCCGGCTATGTCGTATCCGTACGGGACATTGTCCCGGCTGATACGGCCAGTACAGCCGACGCGGTCGCTACAGCCGGTGCAGCCCATGCAGCCGGTGCAGCCGGTGCAGTCGGTGCAGCCGGTGCAGTCGGTGCAGCCGGTGCAGTCGGTGCAGCCGGTGCAGTCGGTACGGCCATGGATACGGCACCGCAGTCGGCAACGACCGCGACAGGACCCGAACTCGCCGGCGCGGTGGCGGCGGCACGAAGACCCCCAGTGACGAGATGAGCGAGCCCACAGTGCCCAACGAGCCCACGGTGAACCGGCACATGGTGTCCGACCCCATGGAGTCGGACACCATGTCGTCCGACCACACAGCGTCCAGCCACATGGCGTCCGGCCACACCGTGTTCGCGTACGAGAAGGACGGCGCGGCCATATACCGCCAGTCCTTCGCCACGATCCGCGCCGAGGCGGACCTCGCCGGGCTGCCCGCCGATGTGTCCCAGGTCGCGGTACGGATGATCCACGCCTGCGGGATGGTCGACCTCGTACGCGATCTGGCCTTCACTCCCGGCGTGGTGGCCCGAGCACGCGAGGCGCTGCGGGCAGGGGCGCCGGTGCTGTGCGATGTGGCGATGGTCGCCAGCGGGGTCACCCGCAAGCGGCTGCCCGCGGACAACGAGGTGATCTGCACCCTGTCCGACCCCGCCGTGCCCGCGCTCGCCGCCGAGCTGGGGACCACGCGCAGCGCCGCCGCCCTGGAGCTGTGGCGCGACCGGCTGGAGGGCGCGGTGGTGGCTGTCGGGAACGCCCCGACCGCTCTCTTCCGGCTGCTGGAGATGGTCGCGGCGGGGGCGCCGCGGCCGGCGGCCGTCATCGGCGTACCGGTCGGGTTCATCGGCGCGGCCGAGTCCAAGGACGCGCTCGCCGGAAATCCGGCCGGACTTGAGTATCTGGTCGTACGGGGCCGACGCGGCGGCAGCGCCCTCGCGGCGGCGGCCATCAACGCGATCGCGAGCGAGGAAGAGTGAACGCGAAGAGCACGCCGACCGGGAACGCCGACGTGAGCGCAGACATGAGCGCCGACAGCCCCACCACGGGCACGAGCACCCGTACCAGCACGAGCCCCGGCACCACCAACGACACCCCCCTCGGCAAGCTGTACGGAGTCGGGCTCGGGCCCGGCGATCCGGCGCTGATGACCGTACGGGCCGTCCAGGTCATCGCCGAGGCCGACGTCATCGCGTACCACAGCGCCCGTCACGGCCGTTCGATAGCCCGCTCCATAGCTGCCGACCACATAGGTCCCGACCACATAGAGGAGCCGCTGGTCTATCCGGTCACCACCGGGACCACCGACCATCCGGGCGGTTACCGGGGCGCGATGGAGGAGTTCTACGGCGAGTCGGCCGCCCGGCTCGCCGTCCATCTCGACGCCGGGCGCACCGTCGCCGTACTCGCCGAGGGGGACCCGCTCTTCTACGGCTCGTACATGCACATGCACAAGCGGCTGGCCGACCGCTATCCGACCGAGGTGATCCCCGGTGTCACCTCGGTCAGCGCCGCCGCGGCCCGGCTCGGCACCCCGCTCGTCGAGGGCGAGGAGACGCTGACGATCCTGCCCGGCACGCTGCCCGAGGAGGAGCTGACGGCACGGCTGGCCTCGGCGGACTCGGCGGTGGTGATGAAACTGGGCCGTACCTTCCCCGCCGTACGACGGGCCGTCGAGCGGGCCGGACGGCTCGCGGACGCGCGGTACGTCGAACGCGCCACGATGAGCGGCGAGCGCACCGGCCTCCTCGCCGACACCGACCCGGACTCCGTGCCGTACTTCTCGGTCGCGGTGCTGCCGAGCCGGGCGGACGCGCGGCCGACACCCCGTCCGGCCGACACCGGTGAGGTGGTCGTCGTCGGGACCGGACCGGCAGGGCCGCTGTGGCTCACGCCCGAGACGCGCGGCGCGCTCGCGGCGGCCGACGATCTGGTCGGGTACACGACCTATCTGGACCGCGTTCCGGTCCGGCCGGGCCAGCGGCGGCACGGTTCGGACAACAAGGTCGAGTCGGAGCGCGCGGAGTTCGCCCTCGAACTGGCGCGGCGGGGGCGGCACGTGGCCGTCGTCTCGGGCGGGGACCCGGGGGTGTTCGCGATGGCCACGGCCGTACTGGAGGCGGCGTCGGCCGATCCGTACACCGACGTCCCCGTCCGTGTGCTGCCCGGCGTGACCGCCGCCAACGCCGCCGCCGCGCGCGTGGGCGCCCCGCTCGGGCACGACTACGCCGTCATCTCGCTCTCCGACCGGCTCAAGCCCTGGGACGTCATCGCGGAACGGCTGCACGCGGCAGCGGCGGCGGATCTGGTGCTCGCGCTCTACAACCCCGGCTCGCGCAGCCGCACTTGGCAGGTCGGCAAGGCCCGCGAACTGCTGCTGGAGCACCGTGCCCCGGACACCCCGGTCGTCGTCGGGCGCGATGTGGGCGGGGCGGAGGAGAGCGTACGGATCGTGCGGCTCGGCGATCTCGATCCGGCACAGGTGGACATGCGGACGATCCTGCTGGTGGGGTCGTCGCAGACGGTCGCGGTACGGCGCGGGGGCGGCGGAGCCGGGGAGGCCGGGGTCGGAGAGGCCAAGGTCGGGGAGGCCGGAGTCGGGAAGGCCGGGGTCGGAGAGGCCGGAGTCGGGGAGACCGGGGTCGGGGACGGCTCGCGGGGCGTCGGCGAAGAGGTCGTCTGGACGCCGCGCCGCTATCCGCCGAGCTGACGCACCCACCGAACCGCCTCGTCGGGTGTGGCCGCCACACATACCCCCTCGGGCGCCGGCGGACGGTGTACGACCACCACGGGGATGCCGGCCTCGCGGGCCGCGGTGAGCTTGGGCGCGGTGGCGGCGCCCCCGCTGTCCTTGGTCACGACGGTGTCGATGCGATGGCGGCGCAGGAGTTCCCGCTCGCCGTCGAGCGTGAAGGGCCCCCGGTCGAGGACCGTCTCCATGCGGGCGGGGTACGGGGGTTCGGGCGCGTCCACGGACCGTACGAGGAACCACGGTCCGTCGAGACCGGCGAAGGCCGCCAGGCCCATCCTGCCGGTGGTGAGGAAGACCCGCCGGGCGCGCAGGGCGGTCAGTGCCTCGGCGGCACCGGCCAGCGAACCGACCGTATGCCAGTCGTCGCCTTCGGCCGGGACCCAGGACGGGCGGCGCAGGGCCAGCAGGGGAACATGGGCGTCGTCGGCGGCGAGGGCCGCGTTCCGACTGATCGTCGCGGCGAAGGGATGGGTGGCGTCGATGACCGCGTCCACATGGTGCGCGCGCAGGTGGTTCGCCAGCCCTTCGGCACCGCCGAAGCCGCCGATCCGTACGTCCCCGGGCGGGAGTACGGGGCGGGCGACGCGTCCGGCGAGGGAGGTGGTGACGTGGATGGCGAGGCCGTGGCGCGGTTCGCCGTGCAGCAGTCCGGCGAGGCGACGCGCTTCAGTGGTCCCGCCGAGAAGCAGCACACGGAACATCTCACTCATCGGCGTCGGGTCTCTCCATGGCTGAAAGCGGGGGCGGCGGGCGCAGCGCCCAACTCAAGCACACGGGCCTGCGGCACGGCTGGACGACCGGTGCGTGCGCGACGGCCGCAACGAAAGCGGCATATACCGCGCTGCTGACGGGCGAGTTCCCGGACCCGGTGACGATCACCCTCCCCAAGGGGCAGACGCCGGCGTTCGCGCTGGCACGCGAAGAGCTGACCGCGGATCGCGCGATGGCGGCGATCGTCAAGGACGCGGGCGACGACCCGGACGTCACGCACGGCGCGCTGATAAGGGCGACGGTACGGGCGCTGCTGCCCGGCTCGGGGGTCGTCTTCCGGGCGGGCCCGGGGGTGGGTACGGTGACGCGGCCCGGGCTGCCGCTGGCAGTGGGCGAACCGGCGATCAACCCGGTTCCGCGTCAGCTCATGCGCGCGCAGATCGCGGAGGTGGCGCAGCGCCACGGCGGTACGGGCGACGTCGAGATAACCGTCTCGGTGGACAACGGCGAGGAGATCGCCCGCTCCACCTGGAACCCGAGGCTGGGCATCCTGGGCGGCCTCTCCATCCTCGGTACGACGGGCATCGTGGTCCCCTACTCCTGCTCCGCCTGGATCGACTCGATCCGCCGGGGCGTGGACGTGGCACGCGCGGCGGGGCGTACGCATGTGGCGGGCTGTACGGGTTCGACGTCCGAGCGGACGGTACGCACGGCCTACGCCCTGCCCGAGGACGCGCTGCTGGACATGGGCGACTTCGCGGGCGCGGTCCTCACGTACCTCCGCCGCCACCCGGTCCCCCGCCTCACGCTCTGCGGCGGCTTCGCGAAACTCTCCAAACTGGCAGCGGGCCACCTGGACCTCCACTCGTCCCGCTCCCAGGTGAACAAGCCCTTCCTCGCGACCCTGGCGACTTCAGCGGGCGCGGACGCGGCACTGGCGACGGCAGTCTCCGAGGCGAACACGGGCCTCGCGGCACTGGAGTTGTGCCAGTCCCAGGGCATACGTCTCGGCGACGCGGTCGCCGAGCGCGCCCGGGACGAGGCACTGAGGGTCCTGCGGGGCGCGCCGGTGGCGGTGGACGTGATCTGCATCGACAGAGCGGGCGCGGTGGTGGGGCGGAGCGAGGTGAGGTAGGAGCCCCGCGGACGCGGGGAGCACACGTGGCTCAGGGCCGCGCAGCACGGTGAGACGGGACCAGCCCCGCACGCGCGGGAAACGCCCTTCCTGGCCCGGCAGTTTACGAGCCGATCGCGCCCCCCTCGGCCACCACCGCCGAATTAGCCTCGCACGGCCGCTCCCGCTCCGCCGAGTACAGATGGCCCAGGTGAAGAGAGTTCTGCAGGCGTGCGCGCACATCTCCAACCATCTGGACTACTCGGCGGGAGCACACGCCCGCGAGGACGCGGCCATCGCCGCGGCTCGACGACGCCCACACCGAACTGCGGGGGTTGCGGCGCCGGGCCGAGGATCTCACGGCCGAGGCGAGGAGGGCCGGTTTCCTGGTCTCCGACGGCGAGTGCGGGCGTGTCACGGTGATGGAGGCGCAGTGCACCCCGGAGGGCCCGGGTCAGGCGAGGCTCGATCTGATGCGGTGGTACGCCGACACCCTCACCGGCATGACCAACACCACGGGTGCGGTCACCGTGGTTCCCGGAGCGGACGGCCGGCCCCAAGTAACCCTCGATTACCAGGTGAACGTGTGGGACCGGTACAACTGGGACGCCGGCAAGGCCACTCCGATCGGCCCGACCACGGTGACCGACGCCGACATGGCCCGACTGCACACCACGGGTCTGGCCAGGGAGTTCGACATGAGGGGCAGCGGTTCGACGCAGCACCTCCAACTGGGCTCGGAACCCGCGCAGTTGCCCGACCCCCCGGACCCGGGCCGCGAGGGGACACGTCAGGACCCGGGGCGCGAAGGAATACGGTGAAGAACAACACTGTCGGAGGTCCGATGAAGGCCGGGTCCCGGGCGCGCGGCGCGTCGGCCCTTGGAGCGATCGTCCTCCTGTGGTCCGCGCTGGCCGCCTGCTCCACCGCCGCCCCGGCAGACCCCGCCGACGCACGCCGCCAGGTGCCCGACTGGGCCGAGGACGCGACCCCGGCGAGCGTCAGCCGACAGCTCGGCGTCAAGATCCCCGCCAAGGCCAGCGACCGACGGGCCGCGTACCAGAACGGCTTCCAGGACGACGGGCTGCTACTGGCCTTTACGTTGCCCACCCCGGACGTGGACGCTTTCATCGGCGAACTCGCCCCGGAAAACGCTCTGACACAGCGGGACAAACCGCTCCAGCAGTCCTACGCACCCACGACGCCCTTCTCCCATCTGGGCCTCGCGGAGCCCGAGACGCTTCCGGAGGTCCGGGAGGGGCAGGTCTGCGCTCCGTGCGAGGGACAGCTCAACTCTCTTCAGGTAGCGGTGCACCCGCTCGACGACCGGAACAGCCGTGTCTATCTCAGGGGAGTCGACTGACGCGGCTCGTCTCCGGGCGCCGGCCCCCGGCAGCGCTGCCCAGCGGAACACCATGCGCGTCCGGCCCGGCCGCGGTGTCCCCGCACGCCGCGGTGACACCGCGCCTTCATGCCGCGGCGATTCGGCATCAGCGGGCGACGTGCTGCCCCGGCGCGCAGTTCCTCTCCCGCTCCGCCGAGTACAGATGGCTGTCGCGGAACTGTTCCGCCGTCAGCGTCCGGCCCACCAGGATCACCGCCGTCCGTACCACCCCCGCCTCTTTCACCCGGTCCGCGATGTCGGCCAGCGTGCCGCGCAGGATCAGTTCGTCCGGGCGGGATGCCATGGCCACCACCGCGGCCGGGCAGGACGGGCCGTAGTGGGGGAGGAGTTCTCGTACCACGCGGTCCACGTACCGCGCCGCCAGGTGCAGGACCAGGAGGGCTCCGCTGCGGCCGAGTGTCGCCAGGTCCTCGCCGTCCGGCATGGGGGTGGCCTGCTGGGCGATACGGGTGAGGATGACCGTCTGGCCGACCGTCGGCACCGTCAGCTCGCGCTTCAATGCCGCGGCCGCCGCCGCGAAGGCCGGTACGCCCGGGATCACTTCGTACGGCACGCCCGCCGCGTCCAGCCGTCGCATCTGCTCGGCGACCGCGCTGAAGACCGACGGGTCGCCGGAGTGCAGCCGGGCCACGTCCTGGCCCTCCTCGTGGGCCCGGACCAGTTCCGCGGTGATCGCGTCCAGGTCCATGCGCGCGGTGTCGATCAGCCGGGCGCCCGGCGGGCACTCGGCGAGCAGTTCGCGCGGCACCAGGCTCCCCGCGTACAGGCACACACCGCAGGCGGCGAGTCTGCGGGCGCCGCGCAGGGTGATCAGATCGGCGGCACCGGGGCCGGCGCCGATGAAGTACACGGTCATCGTTGTTCTCCTGAATGAACGTTCAGAGGTCCTGCGTGCGGCCCCGGAGCCGCGTCCGGATCTGGATCTGAATCTGCACCCGCGCCCGCGCCCGGACTCGGACCCGCACCCGACCCCTTCGTCACCGCCCACTGCGTCACCGGCATCGCCTGCCGCCAGCCGGTGAACCCGCCCACCGGTACGGCGTGCGCGACGGCCAGCCGTACCAGTTCGCCGCCGAAGCGGCCGTACCACCGCGCCAGCAGCGCCTCGGACTCCAGCGTCACCGTGTTCGCGACCAGCCGGCCGCCCGTGGGCAGCGCGTCCCAGCAGGCGTCCAGCAGGCCCGGCGCGGTCAGCCCGCCCCCGACGAACACCGCGTCCGGCACCGGTAGTCCCGCCAGCGCGCCGGGCGCGGCGCCGGTGACGATCCGCAGGCCGGGGACGCCGAGCGCCCGCGCGTTGCGGCCGATGCGCTCCGCCCGTATGGGATCCCGCTCGACGGACACCGCCCGGCAGGACCGGTGCGTACGCATCCACTCGACCGCGATCGAGCCCGACCCGCCGCCGATGTCCCACAGCAGCTCCCCCGGCGCGGGCGCCAGCGCGGCCAGTGTGGCGGCGCGGACATGGCGCTTGGTGAGCTGGCCGTCGTGCTCGTACGCCGTGTCAGGCAGGCCCGGTACGGCGCCGAGCCGCAGCGCGTCCGGCGCGCGACGGCACTCGACGGCCACCACATTCAGCGGATCAAACGCAGGAACAGAGACAACCCCGCCCGCCCAGTCCTGCGCGAGGCCCTCCGTCCGCCGTTCCCGTTCCCCGCCGAGCTGTTCGAGTACGTGCATACGGCTCGGCCCGTACCCCCGGTCCCGCAGCAGCGCCGCCACCTCGGCCGGAGTCGCCGCGCCCGCGCTGAGCACCAGGACCCGGCGGCCGTCGTACAGCGCTGCGGCGAGCCGCTCGACGGGCCGGCCGACCAGGGTGACGACCTCCGTGTCCTCCACCGGCCAGCCGAGCCGGGCGCAGGCGTACGAGACGGACGACGGATGCGGCAGCACGCGCAGCGCCCCAGCCCCGGCCCCCGCCACAGCCCCCGCTGCCGCCTCCGCCCCCGTAACTTCCATGAGCGTCCGCCCGATCCCGTAGAACATCGGGTCCCCACTGGCCAGTACGCACAGCCGCCGCCCGGCATGAGCCGCGAGCACCCCCGGTACGGCGGGCCGCAGCGGCGAGGGCCACACCACCCGTTCCGCCGCGCACTCGTCGCGCGGCAGCAGCTCCAACTGCCGGGCGCCGCCCACGATCACGTCGGCCGCGCGCAGTGCCGCCCGACCGGGCGCGGAAAGTCCGGCCCAGCCGTCGGCACCGATCCCGACGACGGTCACGGGCGACACCGGTGTGCTGGGTCTCAACGCGCGCTGCCCACCGGCGGCGTCACCCCGTCAGCTCCCGTCCCCGGTCCCGTACCCGAGGCGGCCCGCGCGGCCCGCGGCGCGAGCACCCGCTCCGCCAGCGCCCCGAAGATCAGCCCGAAGGCCGTCCACAACAGCGCCTGTACACCCAGCGAGGCGAGCCGGAATTCCCAGAGGAGAGCCGCCGGGAAGGTTTCCCGTACGGCATCGGAGTTGGCGGGCAGGACAAGACACGCGACCGCCACGGCGGCCACATATCCGGCTCCGGCGACGACGGACGCGTTCCAGTTGCCCAGTCTCGGAGCGAGCCTCCGGCCCGCGATGACGGCGATGACGGCCAGCAGCACACTGAGCACGATCATCAGGAAGAAGAGCGTGGTGCGCTTGCCGATGGTGTCCGGGTTGCCCACCGCGGGCGGGGTCGCCGGATACTTCAGGAACGGCACCAGATAGACCGTGGTGAAGGCCGCGCCCGCGACCAGCGCCGCGGTCGCCCTCGGCCCGAACCGGCCGATCCTGCCCAGACAGACGGAGAAGACCAGCGAGGCGATGCCGCCGAGGGCCACTCCGTACACCAGGACACCGGTGGCCAGCCCGAACGTCGACTGGACCGGCCTGCTGACCAGCTCCTCTTCCTCCTCTGCCGGCTGCTCCGCCGCGGTGTGCCCGGCGTGCTCGTGCGCCGCCGGTGCGGACTGGGTCTCCTCCAGCGCGATGGAGTCCCGTACGGAGGGCTCACCGGCCACATACGCCAGCGCGAACGCGAAGAGTCCGGCCAGCACGCCCGCGACCATGCCGCGGACCAGGAGAGTTCTGACGGTGGAGGCATGCATGTGCGTGATCTCCGTCAGCCGTCAGTGACAGGGGAATCCGAGCAGATGACGGCCGTCATGCACCCACTCGTGCACGCCCTCCCCCGAGAACACCGAGGTGGCACCCTGTTCGGCGCCGACGAAGTAGAACAGGACCAGCATCAGGGTGCCCACGAACACGGCCCACGGCAGCACCGCGCGCAGTGGAAGCGGTGTCACCGGAGCGGTGGCGCCGGCACCGGTGGTGACGGACGGAACGACCGGCGGCGCGATGGACTCAGCCATGACGGAACCTCCTTGGGGAACTCGCGTCCCATTCAGTGGAGCTCGAACGACGGCCGTCGGGTCTGACTCACCGGGCTCCGCACCGCCACCGCGCTGTTACGCGGCGGCCGGCACCCGGCATACAGTGGCGCGACCGTGCCGGACTCTCACCGGACTTCCGTCTTGCCGTCGTATATACCGACGTGAAGGTACCGCGATCCGGCAGACCGGCCAAGAGGCCCTCGGCGCGGCCCCGACCGACGGCGGGCCCGCGAGGGAACCCCGACCGGCGGACCGGCCCGACTGGGCGCCCCGCCCGATCGGGAGACAGGCCCAACTGGCGGGCCGGGCAGGCTTGGAGGGCGGGCCCGGCAGGCCCGGAGCGAGGAGAGCCGTATGACGACCCGGGTGATGTTCATCTCACCGGCCATCAGCACAGCGCTGCGCGAGGCCCGTTTCGCCACGACGGAACCTACTGAGGCCGTTGAGCCCGACATCGAGACCTCCGGGACAGTCACCGACACCTCCGGAACCGCGACCGCGACCGACGCCCTGGATCCGCTGGACGCCCTCGATCCGCTCGGGCTCCGGCAGGCCGAAGCGGTACGGGAGAGCTTCCCCCGTACCGCCACCGCCACCCTGTACGTCTCCCCCTCGGCGCGCTGCCGCCGTACCGCCGAGGTCCTCGGCCTGGACGCCGCGCCGCTGCCGGACCTCGCGCCCTGTGCGATGGGCCGCTGGCAGGGCCGGACGCTCGACGAAGTGACCGCCGCGGAACCGGAGTCGGTCGCCGCGTGGCTCTCCGACCCGGCCGCCGCGCCGCACGGCGGGGAGTCCCTGCGTACCTTCCACACCCGCGTCGCCCACTGGCTGGACACGCTGGGTTCCGAATCAGCAGGCAGTAGGCACGTCATCGCCGTGGCCGAGCCGGACATCATCCGCGCCGCCGCGGTCCACGCCCTCGGCGCCGGCCCCCGGTCGTTCTGGCGGATCGACATACAGCCGCTGTCCGCCGTCGAGCTCAGCGGGCGCGGCGGCCGGTGGAATCTCCTCGGCGGCCGCCCCCTGCACACGACCGCCCCCTGACCGGCCGGCGCACCCGCTACGGCCGGGCCCAGCCCGGGTCTCGGCCCATCGCGGCCAGCAGCGCATCGAACGGACTCGCGTCCTCCGCCACCGGCACCGGCTCCCCGAACACCCCCATCTTCCGCCCCATCGGCGCCAGAGCCCTGAACTCCTCCCCGACCACATCCAGAAGCACCCCGGCCGGCTCGTACGGCTGCCCCGTCGCCCGTGCCAGATCCCACCCGTGCACGGTCAGATCGCCGAGCACCATCGCGCCGACCGTCCTGGCCGGAAACCCCATGGCCCCCGAGGTGCCCTCCTCGGCGCCCGGCGCGTCCCACGCGTCGATGAGCCGTACGGTCTCCTCCGCGAACCGCTCGCGCCACGCTCCCTCCAGAGGCTCGGGCGGGACCCCGAAGTCGGCTTCCTTCTTCGCCGCCAGCGCCTGGAAGTTCACGACGACCTGGAGGAGATGGGCCGCCAGCGCGCGTACGTCGTACTCGCTGCACGGCGTCGGCGCGCCGAGCTGCTCATCGGTGATGCCACGGACGACGGTGACGGTACGGTCCGCCGCCGCCTCCAACAGTCTGCTGATCTTGTCGCTCATGGCCCGACCGTACGAACCGCCGCCGTCGGCCGTCTTGAACAAACACGACAGCAAACACGACAGGCCGCGGCGGACAAACGCGGCATAGGATCCGGCCATGGCAGGTCCGCGGCGCGACACCCGGGGCATCGTCGACGCCCCCGGACTTTTCGCGCGCGTACGGTTCCGGCGCCGCGAACCGGCACCGCCCCTGCGGCCGTATCTGGAGCACTACTGGCTGATCGACTGGGATCTGGCCCAGCCGTATGTCTCGCAGGTGGTGCCGCACCCCTCGGTGAATGTGGTCTTCCAGCGGTTCGGGTACGGGCCCGGCGGCTCGTCCTTCGCGGAGGTGGCGGGCATCGGGCTGGAACTGTTCAACCAGCGGCTGGAGGGGCGGGGGCGCGTGTGCGGGGTGCAGTTCAGGCCGGGCGGTTTCCGGCCGTTCGCGCCGCGGTGGCCCGTATCGGAGTGGACGGGACGGCGGGTGCCGCTCGGCGAGGTCATGCCGACGACGGCCGCGGACATCGAGACGGTGCTCGGCAACGGTGAGGCCGGTGGGTCTGGCGGATCCGGTACGTCCGGTGAGGCGCGGGAGGCCTGTGTGCCCGGGGAGTCCGGTGTGTCCGGGGACTCCGGTGAGGACGCCCGGGTGGCCGCGCTCGACGCGTATCTCCTGGGGATCGGGCCGCGCCCGGATCCGCAGGCCGACCAGGCCATGGCGCTGGCCGACCGGATCAGAACGGACCGTACGATCCGGCGCGTGGACCAGCTCGCCACGGCGGAGGGGGTCTCGACACGCTCACTGCAACGGCTGTTCGCGGCGTATGTGGGGGTGGGGCCGAAGTGGGTGATCCTGCGCTACCGCATCCATGAGGCGCTGGAGCGCGCCGAATCGGACGCGGGCGCAGACCCTGGCAGCAGCGGCAGCGGCACCAGCTCAGCGGTCGACTGGGCCGAGCTGGCCTCCGAACTCGGCTACAGCGACCAGGCCCACCTCGTACGCGACTTCACCGCGACAGTCGGCGTCCCCCCGACGGCGTACGCCCGCCAGGGGCCGTAACAGCTCCGCCGCCCACTGCCCGACCCGTCCGGCGCCCTGGCTCATCCGGTGCCTTGGGTTGTCCGGCGTCCTGGGTTGTCCACAGCCCCGCGCCGCTCCCCCGCCGATTCGGGCCGAATGTCAGACCCCCGTCCTACAGTGCGTGGCATGGAGAGCAAAGCACCGCGCGTACGGCTCGAACCATGGTCGGAGTCCGATCTCGATCTTCTGCGCGCCACGAACGCGCCGGAGCTGATGACCCACCTCGGCGGCCCCGAGACCGAGGAGCAGGTGGTCAAGCGGCACAGACGGTATGTCGACCTGAGCGCCGACCGGACGGGCAAGGGCCGGATGTTCCGCGTCGTGCTGCTCCCGGGCGGCGAGGCGGTCGGCACGATCGGGTTCTGGGAGCAGACCTGGCAGGGGAGGCTGGTGTACGAGACGGGCTGGGGCGTCCTCGCCGCGTATCAGGGCCGGGGCATCGCGGCCGCGGCTGCCGCCGCCGTGATCGAGCAGGCGCGCGCCGAGAAGAAGCACCGCTATCTGCACGCGTTCCCGTCCGTCAGCAATCCGCCGTCGAACGCGCTGTGCCGCAGGGCGGGCTTCTCCTTCCAGGGCGAATGCGACTTCGAGTACCCACCGGGGCAGGTGATGCGCTGCAACAACTGGAGGCTGGACCTGGAGCGGCCCGAAGAGGACTGACACCGGGGCTTGACGCCGACCGGAACGGCGTGCGCTCAGCCGTGGCACCAGGTGCGCTCAGCCATGGCGCACGACCCGAGCGGCCCTGAATCCCCTGGCCCGTCCCCCTCGTCCAATGACATCCTGACGGCGTGAACGGACCGGAGATCCAGATCAGCTTCGCCCCTGAGCTGCGCCTCTTCGTCGCGGCGGAGCGGCGGCAGGGACGTACGGCCGTGCTCACCGACGGCTCGTCCACGCTCGGCCATGCCGTCGAATCGCTGGGCGTCCCGCTCACCGAGGTCGGCCGGCTGGTCGTCGACGGCCGTGACGTGTCCGTCGCGCACATCCCGGCCGCGGGCGAGTCGGTCGAGGTACGGGCCGTGAGCCGGCCGCAGCGGGTGCCGGGCGCGCCCCTGCGCTTCCTGCTCGACGTCCACCTCGGCACGCTCGCACGGCGGCTCCGGCTGCTGGGGGTCGACGCGGCGTACCAGAGCGAGGACCTCGGCGACCCGGCGCTGGCCACGCTCTCCGCCGGTGAGCGCCGGGTGATGCTGTCCCGGGACCGGGGGCTGCTGCGGCGACGGGAGATCTGGGCCGGGGCGTACATCTACAGCGACCGCCCCGACGACCAGCTCCGGGACGTGCTGGAGCGCTTCGCACCGGCCCTCGCGCCATGGACCCGCTGCACGGCCTGCAACGGCGAACTGGGCGCCGCGGACAAGGACTCCGTCCAGGAGCAGCTCGAACAGGGCACCCAGCGTTCGTACGACGTCTTCGCCCAGTGCCGGGCGTGCGGCCGGGTGTACTGGCGGGGCGCGCACCATGCCCGGCTGGCGGCGATCGTCGAGGAAGCGGTACGGGAATTCGGCGACGCGGCGGCGTGAGCGGGACGGGGCCCGCGCGCTGAGGCCAAGCCGCCGGAGCCGGGACCAGAAGGCGTACCAAGAGTCACAAGGCGTGATTCAGAAGGCGTACCGGGGTCAGAAGGCGGTACCGGGGTTCAGAAGGCGTACCGGTCGCCCGTGTCCGGGGCCAGGACCCGGTGCTCGTTGTTGCCGGGGTTGTCGTCGCTCGCGCCGCCGTTCCAGGCCGTGCCGATCCGTACGACCACTTCGTCCGGCCGCCCCGCGGTCCTGAGGTCGAGCATGATCTCCGTACCGCGCTGAAGCGCCCGGAGGCGCCCCGTACGGCACAGCACCGTCCGGTCGCCGGCCCAGACGCACGCGGCCGGGAGTTCCTGGCCGGGCGGCAGGGGTGCCGAGAAGTCGAGCCGTACGGTCGCGTCCGGCAGCGGGGACGGGCCGTGGTTCTCGGACTGGAGCCGGACTCTCAGCCCGCCGTTCGACAGCGACACATGCCCGTGGTGCGCCAGATCGGCCTCGGGTGCGGCAAAACGTGCGGCGGAACCGGGACCAGGGGCGTCGGAGGCCCCGACCCCCGGATCCGCACCCGTCACCACCGCCGCGGCGGCCGCGGTCCCGACCAGCAGCACTTTGCCCATGACGCGCATGGCACACATGACACCCATGGGTTGAACATACTGATCATCACACCGTAATACCGACAAACCATAGCCCCGGCGCACCCCCGGTCACCCACATGGCACGCTGTCGGGATGCTCGTGCTCCGCTCCGCCCTCCTCTTCGTCCTCGCCGCCGTCTTCGAGATCGGCGGCGCCTGGCTCGTCTGGCAGGGAGTGCGCGGCGACGGCTCCGGCGGCGGTGGCCGCGGCTGGATCTGGATCGGCGCGGGAGTGATCGCCCTCGGCGCGTACGGCTTTGTCGCCACGCTCCAGCCGGACGGCGAGTTCGGCCGGATCCTCGCCGCGTACGGCGGGATCTTCGTCGCCGGATCGATCGTCTGGGGCATGGTCGCGGACGGCTACCGCCCGGACCGCTGGGATGTCACGGGCGCGCTGGTCTGTCTGGCCGGTATGGCCCTGATCATGTACGCGCCCCGCGGCCACTGAAGGGACCTCCGCACCACGGCCCCGGGGGTCGCCCGCGCCCCGGACACCGCAAGCACCCGTAAGCAGCAGCCCGTTCCCCCTGCCTATCCTGGCCCCACATCGATCACACGCGCGAGGAGTACGTCATGACCGCCGCGGGGACCCCCATCGCCGTCATCACCGGAGCGAGCAGCGGCATCGGCGCCGCCACCGCGCGGCAGCTCGCCGCGGCCGGCCACCATGTCGTCGTCACCGCCCGCCGCAAGGACCGTATCGAGGCCCTCGCCGCCGAGATCAACGCCGCGGGCCACCGCGCCACCGCCTACGCCCTCGATGTCACCGACCGCGCGGCCGTCGACGCCTTCGCCACCGAACTCGCCGGCTACCCCTCCGTGAACGTCCTGGTCAACAACGCCGGAGGCGCGCTCGGCGCCGACCCGGTGGCCACCGGGGACCCGGCCGACTGGCGCCGGATGTACGAGACGAACGTCATCGGCACCCTCAATGTCACCCAGGCCCTGCTCCCGGCCCTCACCGCCAGCGGCGACGGAACGGTCGTCGTCCTCTCCTCCACGGCCGGCCACGGCACCTATGAGGGCGGCGCCGGTTATGTGGCCGCCAAACACGGCGCCCACGTCCTCGCCGAGACCCTCCGCCTGGAAATCGTCGGCACCCCGGTCCGCGTGATCGAGATCGCCCCCGGCATGGTCAAAACCGAAGAATTCGCCACCACCCGCTTCCACGGCGACACCGAACGCGCAGCCAAGGTCTACGCGGGCGTCGCCGCCCCCCTCACCGCCGACGACGTGGCCGACACCATCACCTGGGCAGTAACCCGCCCCAGCCACGTCAACATCGACCTCCTCATCGTCCGCCCCCGAGCCCAGGCCTCCAACACCAAAATCCACCGCGAGTTGTAGCCGGGGCCATGCGCGCGAAGGGCTGAGGCGCGTCCCCCGGGTCGCGCCTCAGCCCCTCGCCCTCAGCTCTCAGCCCTTCACACAGATGACCTGCTTCAGCTTCGCGACCACCTCGACCAGATCCCGCTGCTGGTCGATGACCTGCTCGATCGGCTTGTACGCCGCCGGGATCTCGTCCACGACGCCCGAGTCCTTACGGCACTCCACGCCCCGCGTCTGCTCCTCCAGGTCCCGTGTCGAGAAGCGGCGCTTGGCGGCGTTGCGGCTCATCTTCCGGCCCGCGCCGTGCGAGGCCGAGTTGAACGACGCCGCGTTCCCGAGGCCCTTCACGATGTACGAACCCGTGCCCATCGAACCCGGGATGATCCCGAAGTCCCCGCTGCCCGCGCGGATCGCGCCCTTCCGCGTGACCAGCAGATCCATGCCGTCGTACCGCTCCTCCGCCACATAGTTGTGGTGGCAGGAGATGACCGGCTCGAAGGTCACCCTGGCCTTCTTGAACTCCTTGCGTACGACGTCCTGGAAGAGCCCCATCATGATCGCGCGGTTGTACTTCGCGTACTCCTGCGCCCAGAAAAGGTCGTTCCGGTACGCCGCCATCTGCGGGGTCTCGGCGATGAAGACGGCCAGATCCCTGTCGACCAGGCCCTGGTTGTGCGGAAGCTTCTGGGCCTCGCCGATGTGGTGATCCGCCAGCTCCTTGCCGATGTTCCGCGATCCGGAGTGCAGCATCAGCCAGACCGAACCCGACTCATCGAGACAGAACTCGATGAAATGATTCCCCCCGCCGAGCGTTCCCATCTGCTTTGCGGCTCGGTCCTGGCGGAATTTGACCGCGTCCGCCACTCCCCCGAACCGCTCCCAGAAGTCGTCCCACCCCGCCGTCGGGAAGGCGTGCAGGCGCGCCGGGTTGACCGGGGTGTCGTGGAGGCCTCGGCCCACCGGGATGGCCTGTTCGATCTTGGAGCGGAGGCGGGAGAGGTCGCCCGGCAGGTCGTTCGCCGTCAGGGACGTCCTGACGGCCGACATACCGCAGCCGATGTCCACGCCCACCGCCGCCGGGCAGACCGCGCCGTGCATCGCGATCACCGAGCCGACCGTCGCGCCCTTGCCGTAGTGGACGTCCGGCATGACCGCCAGGCCCTTGATCCAGGGCAGGGTGGCAACATTGCGGAGCTGCTGCATCGCGCCGTCGTCGACCGTCGCCGGGTCCGCCCACATCCGGATCGGTACCTTCGCACCCGGCATCTCTACATACGACATAACCCCTCGATTTCCCCGAAAATCCGAATAGCGCAAAAACCGGAACCGGGGCCGTCAAAAGAGACAGCCGACCAGCGTCGACGGCAGTGCGTGCGATAGACATTGTGTCCACCGACCGTCATCCGGCGGCAAGCAGTTTTCGCGCGGAACCCCGCGCGGAACCCCGTACAGAAGGGAGCCCGGGACCGTGCAGCCCAAGGCGCGTCACGTGTACCTACCCGGCCTGGCGGCGCTCCTCGTGGCGGTCGTCGCGGGGTGCTCCGGAGGCGGCGGCGACGGCTCGGCCGCCGACCCCAAGCCGGGCGGCCCGACCACCGCGACCGCCGCCGCGCCCGGCAAGTACCGCACGCTCCGCGAGCCCTGCGGGACCGTGCCGCGCTCCATGCTCCAGGATCTCCTCCCCGGCGCCGCCTCGCTCCCCGAGGACCAGCAGGCGAAGGTGTACGAGGGCACGGCGTCCGTCACGTACGACACGGACCGGCGCGTCGGGTGCAGCTGGAAGGCGGACGGCACCGATGCCTCGCACCAGCTCATGATCGACCTGGAACGTGTGGTGTCGTACGACCCGGAGGTCAGCGACGACGACCGGGCGCAGGACGTGTACACGCAGAAGGAGACCGCCGCCGAGCTGCCGCCGCCGAGCACCAGCAGCGGAAGTCCGTCCGGTACGCCCGCCGGATCGCCGCCCTCCACTTCCGGCACAGGACCCGCAAACGGCACCGGGGCCACCACCGGCGCCGGCACCACCACCGGGACCACCACTGGCACCGGGACCGGCACAAACCCCAACACCACCACCCAAACCGGCTCCGCCGCCTCCCTCGCCCCGTCCGGAGGCCCGTCCGCCTCCCCCTCCGAGACCCCGCCCGCCGAAGGCCTGGAGCCCCGCGTCCTCGACGGTCTCGGTGACGCGGCCTTCCTGGACGATGTCCTCGCCCGCTCCGGTTCGGCCGCGCAGCACCGCACCGTGAGCGTGGTATTCCGCACATCCAATGTGATCGTCACCGTCCGGTACACCGAGCAGCCCGCGTTCCCCGCCCTCGTACCCGACAGCGGAGAACTGCAGGACAAGGCACAGGCGCTGGCCAAGCGGCTCGCCGAGGAACTCGACGAATAGCGGTCCCCGTCCGTCCGCCCGGCGGGCCCCGCGCCGGGCGCGGACTCCGGTTCCCGGCCCCGCGGGTCCCTCTCGCCGGTTACCGTGGCCGATCTGACCGTACGAAAAAACGACTGCCTGACTGTACGCAGCACGACCACACACCACGCGGCATGACGACCGACCGAGTGACCAGCGACCGACCGAGTGACCGACTGAAGGAACCATGCACCGATCAGCCTCGCGACTCCCCCGCATACTCGCCTGCGCAGCCGTTCCGGTGATGCTCGCCGTCGCCGGCTGCTCGTCCGACTCCGGCGGTACGAGCGACGCCAACGGCTCCTCGACGAGCCCCAGCGCCAAGCCGTCCCCGACCGTCGCCCCCGCCAAGTTCACCGGGCTGCCCGACGCCTGTGCGACGGTCGGCCGCAAGACGGTCGACTCGCTCGTGCCGAAGGCCAAGGTCAAGGGCGGTACGGCCGGCAAGTCCAGCGATGTCGCCGCACGCGCGAGCTGCTCCTGGAACGGCCTGGACGACAACGGCGTCAAGGGCTCGCAGTACCGCTGGCTCGATGTCTCCCTCACCCGGTACGACTCCGATGTGACGCTCGGCAGCGGCGCCGAGCGCGCCACCGAGTTCTACGCCAAGGAGGTCGCGGGCGCGCGGGCCACCGAGGGCGCCAAGCAGATCAAGGCGGCCCCGGGGAGCGGGATCGGCGACGAGGCGACGACCGTCACGTACTCGCTCACGAAGACGGACGCGGACTTCTCGTACGCCACGGTCGTGGCCCGTACGGCGAACGTCGTCGTGACCGTCAACTACAACGGCGCGGGGTACGCGGGCGCCAAGTCGCCCGGCATCTCCGAGGTGTCGGCGGACGCGGTGAAGGCGGCCAAGGAGGCGGTCGCGACGGTCGCGACCGGCTCGGGCCAGGCACCCGCCGCGATCGAGCCCGCCAGCCCCAAGGAATCCGCCGCCGAATAGGCGCGTGGCCGCGGGCGCGTGGCCGCAGGCGCGCGGGCGAGGAGGCCCGGGTTCCGGAACTCGCTTCACCGCAGGGCGTTTTCGTCGCTTTTCCACGGGGTCCGGCCCTTCTCCGAGGGGCCGGCTCCGCTCCCCGCGCCACGCCATGCGCACACATGTGCCAGGCTGTGCCCGCCAGATGTCGGGCCGTCGGGTATCGGTTGTCGAGTACCTGACCGAGCGCCCGGTGTCGCACACGGTGTCGCACGGCGTCGCACGGCGTCATAAAAGGGGTCGATTACGGGAGGGGATCGCGGGTGGCCGCGATGCAGCTCACACGCACGCACCGAATACTCGTCGGGGTCGTGGTCTTCGGAGCGGTCATCATCGCCGCGATCGGCTTCGCGGGCTCGTACGCCGCCGTACGCGTACTCGCGGAGGAGAAGGGCTTCGGGAGGTTCTCGCTCGTCTTCCCGATCGGTATCGACGCGGGCATCTGTGTCCTGCTCGCGCTCGACCTCCTGCTGACCTGGATCCGGATCCCCTTCCCGCTGCTGCGCCAGTCGGCGTGGATCCTGACGGCCGCGACGATCGCCTTCAACGGCGCGGCGGCCTGGCCGGACCCGCTCGGCGTCGGCATGCACGCGGTGATCCCCCTCCTCTTCATCGTCTCGGTCGAGGCCGCGCGGCACGCGGTCGGCCGGATCGCGGACATCACCGCCGACAAGCACATGGAGGGCGTGCGTCTGACCCGCTGGCTGCTGTCGCCGGGGCCGACGTTCATGCTGTGGCGCAGGATGAAGCTGTGGGAGCTGCGGTCGTACGAGCAGGTCATCAAGCTCGAACAGGACCGGCTCATCTACCAGTCGCGCCTCCAGGCGCGGTTCGGCCGCAACTGGCGGCGCAAGGCGCCCATCGAGGCGCTGATGCCGCTGCGGCTCGCCAAATACGGCGTACCGCTCGCGGACACCGCGGGCGCGGGCCTGGCCGCCGCCGGTATCGAACCGGTACTGCTGCCGCCCGCGCCCCCGGTCGCCGAACTCCCGCAGGCCCGGGCCGAGATACCTGCCGGCGCGCAGGCCGCCAACACCCAGGCGCCCGGCGCCCAGGCACCGGCGCAGCGGCAGGACCCGCAGGAGCACCAGCAGGAGCGGTACGAGCAACTCCCCGCGCACCAGCAGCCCGAGCCCCAGCAGCAGTATCAGCAGCCGCAGGGACAGGCCCAGCAGCACCCGCAGCCCGAGGCCGAGCCGCAGACACAGCAACAGCCCCCGACCCACACGAGCCCGTGGTTCGCCGCGCCGCCGGTACCGGAGAGCGCGTACGAGGGCGCCTACAACCCCACGTACGTGGAGGGCCTGGAGCCCACCCCGGTGATGATCCCCTCAGGGCCGGGCCGCAGCCGCCCGCTCGGCGGGGTCGGCGTCCCGGGTCCCCGGATGGACGGGCCGTACGGTCCGCAGGCCCAGGCACCGGCCGAGGCGCAGCCGTACCAGCAGCAGCCGTACCAGCAGCCGCAGCCGCAGTACGCCGACCAGGCGCAGCAGCAGGCGGCGGCCCCCGGCTCCGGCGGCCCCGCCCAGGGTCCGGTCCCGGGCCCCGGAGGCCCCGACGACCGGATCCCGGAACCGGCCGAGCCGGCCGACGACGAACTGCCCCCCGGCGTGCCCGACGACGTCTCCCGCGAGGAGCTGTACTTCGGCGCCTTCCGCAAGTACGTCAGTGAGCACGGGGACTTCCCCAACGGCCGCCAGTTCGCGCTCTACCTGATGGATCTGTACGGCATCAAGGGCCGCACCGGCGGTCCGCTGAGCGAGACGTCGCTCCGGACCTATCTGCGCGACTTCCGCGCCCGCTTCCAGGCCGAACTGGACGAGGCGGAGCACATCGCGTAAGCCGGAGCGTCACCGCGTAAGCCGCAGCGCACCGCTCGCGGAACCGGGCCCGCAGGCAGGCCATAGGCAGCCCGCAGGCAGGCCCCGCCCGCCCTACGCCCCCAGCAGTTTCCGTACCCGGTCCGTGCCCACCGCCAGCAGCAGCGTCGGCAGCCGCGGTCCGGTGTCCCGGCTTACCAGCAGCCGGTACAGCAGCGCGAAGAACTGGCGCTGCGCGGCCTTCAGCTCCGGCGTCGGCTTCGCGTCGGGCTCCAGGCCCTCCAGCACCTTGGGCACCCCGTACACCAGCGTGGTCAGCCCGTCGAGCGACCAGTGGCTGTCCAGGCCCTCCAGCAGCAGCCGCAGTGACTCCCGCCCCTGCTCGTCCAGCGAGGCAAGCAGCTCCTGGTCCGGCTCGGACCGTACGACGGTGCGCGCCTCGGCCGGGACCTGGCTGGTGATCCAGTTCTCCGCGCGGTCCAGCCGGGGCCGCGCCTCGTCCAGCGAGGTCAGCGGCCGGGCCGGGTCCAGGTCGCTCAGGATCCGCAGGGTCTGCTCCTCGGCTCCGGCCGTGATGTCCACGACCGAGGCCAGCGTGCGGTACGGCAGCGGGCGCGCCGTGCGCGGCAGCTCACCGGCGGCCGTGCTCGTGGCGCGTGAGTACGCGGCGGCGTCGGCCGGCAGCACCGAACCGTCCGCGACCTTGCGCTCCAGCGCGTCCCACTCGTCGTACAGCCGCTGGATCTCCTGGTCGAAGGCGATCTTGAACGACTGGTTGGGCCTGCGCCGCGCGTAGAGCCAGCGCAGCAGCGGCGCCTCCATGATCTTCAGCGCGTCGGCCGGGGTGGGCACGCCGCCCTTGCTCGACGACATCTTCGCCATGCCGGAGATCCCGACGAAGGCGTACATCGGGCCGATCGGCTGCACCCCGTCGAAGATCTCACGCACGATCTGCCCGCCGACCACGAACGAGGACCCCGGCGAGGAGTGGTCGACCCCGGACGGCTCGAAGATCACGCCCTCGTACGCCCAGCGCATCGGCCAGTCGACCTTCCAGACCAGCTTGCCGCGGTTGAACTCGCTCAGCCGCACGGTCTCGGAGAAGCCGCACTCCGCGCAGGTGTAGGTCAGCTCCGTCGTCTCGTCGTCGTACGCGGTGACGGTGGTCAGGTCCTTGCCGCAGCCGCCGCAGTACGGCTTGTACGGGAAATAGCCCGCGGAGCCGCCGCTGCCGTCGTCCTCGGAGGCCGCGCCCGAGCCCTCCTCGGCCGCCAGCTCGGCCTCCTCGGCCTTCTTCTGCCCGCCCTTGGCCTGAGCAGCCTGCGCGGCCGGGGCCTTGGCCTGACCGCCCGGGGCCTGGCCCTTCGCGGCGCTCTGGCCCGTCCCCTTGTCCTTGTCCTTCGTCCGGTAGCGGTCGAGGATCGCGTCGATCTCGGCGCGGTGCCTCATCGCGTGCAGGATCTGCTCGCGGTACGCCCCCGAGGTGTACTGCGCGGTCTGGCTGATCCCGTCGTACTCGACGCCCAGCTCGGCCAGCGACTCGGTCATCGCGGCCTTGAAGTGCTCGGCCCAGTTCGGGTACGGGGACCCCGCCGGGGCGGGTACGGACGTCAGGGGCTTGCCGATGTGCTCCGCCCAGGACGAGTCCGTACCGGGCACACCCGCGGGCACCTTGCGGTACCGGTCGTAGTCGTCCCAGGAGAGCAGGTGCCTGACCTCGTACCCCCGCCGGCGGATCTCGTCCGCGACCAGGTGCGGGGTCATGACCTCACGCAGATTCCCCAGATGGATCGGGCCGGAGGGGGAGAGCCCGGACGCGACGACGACCACCGGAGCGGTGCCGGGTGAATGTTTCGCGCCAGACGCACGCCGCTCCGACTCGGCGATGACATCGTCCGCGAAACGGGAGACCCAGTCGGTCTCGGTGCTCTGAGCCACGATCGGCACGTCCTTCTTTCTGCTACGCCCTGCCTGAGAAACCGGCGGACCGGTGGTCATCCGGGTGGACCGGTGGTCATGAGGAACCGGTGCCCCTCATTGTCCCAGGTCCCTCGGACAGAGCGAAAACGCTTTGCGGCCCCATGGGATACTGGGGATTACTCACCGCACTCGACAGGAACGGCACCAGCCCATGGCCCCGGTCTCTTCCCTCGCTTCGACCGTCGATCAGCGCATCGCGGACGCCCTCTCGGCAGCCCTGCCGGAGGCCGGTTCCGCCGTTCCGCTGCTGCGACGCAGCGACCGGGCCGACTTCCAGGCCAATGGCATCCTCGCGCTCGCGAAGCAGCTCAAGGGCAATCCGCGCGAGCTGGCGGCCCAGGTCGTGTCGAAGGTCGCCGCCGGTGATGTGATCAAGGAGATCGAGGTCTCCGGACCCGGCTTCCTGAACATCACCCTCACCGACCAGGTGATCATCGAGACCCTCGCGGCCCGCGCCGCGGACACCCGGCTCGGTGTCCCGTACGCGGAGCAGCCGGGCACGACCGTGATCGACTACGCGCAGCCGAATGTCGCCAAGGAGATGCACGTCGGGCATCTGCGGTCGGCGGTGATCGGCGCGGCGATGGTCGAGATCCTGGAGTTCACCGGCGAGAAGGTGATCAGGCGCCACCACATCGGCGACTGGGGCACCCAGTTCGGCATGCTCATCCAGTATCTGATCGAGCACCCGCACGAGCTGGACCACAAAAGCAGCCGGGACAACCAGAGCACCGGCGTCGACGGCGAGACCGCGATGTCGAACCTGGACCGGCTCTACAAGGCCTCGCGCGCCCTCTTCGACTCCGACGAGGAGTTCAAGGCGCGCTCACGGGACCGGGTGGTGGCCCTCCAGGCGGGCGACGAGGAGACCCTCGCCTTCTGGCAGCGGTTCGTGGACGAGTCGAAGATCTACTTCTACTCGGTCTTCGACAAGCTCGACATGGAGATCCACGACGCCGACATCGTGGGCGAGTCCGGCTACAACCACATGCTGGAGGAGACCTGCCGGATCCTGGAGGAGACGGGCGTCGCCGTCCGCTCCGAGGGCGCGCTCTGTGTCTTCTTCGACGATGTGAAGGGCCCGGACGGCAAGCAGGTCCCGCTGATCGTCAAGAAGAGCAACGGCGGGTACGGATACGCCGCCACGGACCTCTCCGCGATCCGCGACCGGGTGCGGAACCTGGACGCGACGGCCCTGCTGTATGTGGTGGACGTGCGCCAGTCGCTGCACTTCAAGATGGTCTTCGAGACCGCGCGGCGGGCCGGCTGGCTGGACGACCGGGTGCACGCCTTCCAGTTGGCCTTCGGCACGGTCCTCGGCAAGGACGGCAAGCCGTTCAAGACGCGTGCCGGCGAGACCGTACGGCTGCAGGACCTGCTCGACGAGGCGGTCGAGCGGGCGACGGCGGTCGTACGGGAGAAGGCCGAGAAGGCCGGTCTCAGCGAGCCGGAGATCGTCGAGAACGGACGGTACGTCGGGATCGGTGCCGTGAAGTACGCGGACCTGTCGACGTCGGCCGTACGGGACTACAAGTTCGACCTGGACCAGATGGTCTCGCTGAACGGCGACACCTCGGTCTACCTCCAGTACGCGTACGCCCGTATCAAGTCGATCCTGCGCAAGGCGGGCGACACCGGGCCCGCCGCCCACCCGGAGCTGGAACTGGCCCCGGCCGAGCGGGCGCTGGGTCTGCACGTGGACGAGTTCGGGCAGGTCCTGGCCGAGGTCGCGTCCTCGTACGAGCCGCACAAGCTGGCCGCGTATCTGTACCAGCTCGCGTCGCACTTCACGACGTTCTACGACCAGTGCCCGGTCCTGAAGGCGGACACCCCGGCCCAGGTCGAGAACCGTCTGTTCCTGTGCGACCTGACGGCCCGTACGCTCCAGCAGGGCCTGGCCCTGCTCGGCATCCGCGCCCCCGAGCGCCTCTAGGTCCTGTGCGCAGTGCTCGCCCGCTGACCAGGCCGGACAGCGGGCGAGCACAGCGGGCGGGCATCAGCGGGCGAGCACTTCAGCAGGCGTTCAGCGGGCGAGTTTCCGCGCGACCTCCGTCGCCCAGTACGTCAGGATCATCCCGGCGCCCGCGCGCTTGATCCCGGTCAGGGTCTCCATGATCGCCGCGTCGCGGTCGACCCAGCCCTTCTCCGCCGCCGCCTCGACCATCGCGTACTCACCGGAGATCTGGTACGCCGCGACCGGCACGGCCACCTCGGCGGCGATCCGCGCCAGGACGTCCAGATACGGGAGGGCCGGCTTGACCATCACGATGTCGGCGCCCTCTTCGAGGTCGAGCGCCAGCTCACGCAGGGACTCCCGGACATTGGCCGGGTCCTGCTGATACGTCTTGCGGTCGCCCTTGAGCGAGGAGCCCACGGCCTCGCGGAAGGGCCCGTAGAACGCGGACGAGTACTTCGCGGTGTACGCGAGGATCGACACGTCCTCCTTGCCGATCCCGTCCAGCGCCCGGCGGATCACCCCGATCTGGCCGTCCATCATGCCGCTGGCGCCCACGACATGGACGCCCGCGTCTGCCTGGACCCGGGCCATCTCGGCGTACCGTTCCAGCGTCGCGTCGTTGTCGACACGCCCCTGGTCGTCCAGCACTCCGCAGTGGCCGTGGTCGGTGTACTCGTCCAGGCACAGGTCGGACATGACGACCAGTTCGTCGCCGGTCTCCTCCTTCACCGCGCGGATCGCGGTCTGGAGGATGCCGTCGGGGTCCGTGCCGGCCGTGCCCGCCGCGTCCTTCTTGGTGTCCTCGGGGACGCCGTAGAGCATGATCCCGGAGACGCCCGCGGAGGCCGCCTCCACCGCCGCCTTCCGCAGGGTGTCCAGCGTGTGCTGGACGACGCCGGGCATCGCGGTGATGGGCGCGGGGCGGGCGATGCCCTCCCGTACGAACGCGGGGAGGATGAGGTCCGCCGGGTGCAGCCGGGTCTCCGCGACCATGCGGCGCAGCACCGGGTTCACCCGCAGCCGCCGGGGCCGCGCGCCGGGAAAGGATCCGTACTGAGTCATCGTCTGTCGCCTCTTGAGTGTTCTCTCGGTGTCCGTGTTCGTCCGGGGTCCGTGTTCCGCTCGTGTTCGCGCTTCGCCGGGCGCCGGGCGGACCACCTTCGACCATAGCCCCGGGCGCCCCACTGCCTTACCGACACAGCGACCGGAAACACCGCCCCCAGGGCCGGACACAGCGATGGGGGCCCGGCCGTCGAGACGGCCGGACCCCCACCACACACCACGCTCGGCTCAGGTGGTCGTACGCCGCCTGCGACTTCCCGGCCTGCGCTCGCTCGGCCGTGTCACCGGATCACCGGCCTCCCGCGCCGACTCCCGGCGCTGCGTGCCGAACGCGGCCAGCGCCTCGGCCAGCTTGTGCACCGACGGCTCCGGCGCGAGGACATCGACCCGCAGGCCATGCTCCTCCGCTGTCTTCGCCGTGGCCGGGCCGATACAGGCGATCACCGTCACATTGTGCGGCTTGCCCGCGATACCGACGAGGTTCCGCACGGTCGAGGACGAGGTGAACAGCACCGCGTCGAAGCCGCCGCCCTTGATGGCCTCCCGGGTCTCGGCCGGCGGCGGCGAGGCACGCACGGTGCGGTACGCCGTGACGTCGTCGACCTCCCAGCCCAGCTCGATCAGCCCCGCCACCAGCGTCTCGGTGGCGATATCGGCGCGCGGCAGGAACACCCGGTCGATCGGGTCGAACACCGGGTCGTACGGCGGCCAGTCCTCCAGCAGCCCCGCGGCCGACTGCTCGCCGGAGGGCACCAGATCGGGCTTCACCCCGAAGTCGACCAGGGCCGCGGCGGTCTGCTCGCCCACCGCCGCCACCTTGATCCCGGCGAACGCGCGGGCGTCGAGACCGTACTCCTCGAACTTCTCCCGCACCGCCTTGACCGCGTTGACCGAGGTGAAGGCGATCCATTCGTACCGTCCTGTGACCAGGCCCTTGACCGCGCGCTCCATCTGCTGGGGCGTACGCGGCGGCTCCACCGCGATGGTCGGGACCTCGTGCGGGACCGCGCCGTACGACCTGAGCTGGTCGGAGAGCGAAGCGGCCTGCTCCTTCGTCCGCGGCACGAGCACCTTCCAGCCGAACAGCGGCTTGGACTCGAACCACGCGAGCTGGTCGCGCTGCGCGGCCGCGCTGCGCTCGCCGACCACGGCTATGACGGGCTGATGTCCCTCCGGGGAGGGCAGCACCTTGGCCTGCTTCAGCGTCTGCCCGATGGTGCCGAGGGTGGCCGTCCAGGTGCGCTGGCGCGTGGTCGTACCGGCGACGGTGACCGTCATCGGCGTGTCGGGCTTGCGGCCCGCCGCGACCAGCTCGCCCGCGGCGCCCGCGACCGACTCCAGGGTGGTGGAGACGACGACCGTGCCGTCGCTCGCGCCGACCTCGGTCCAGCAGCGGTCGCTGGCGGTCCTGGCGTCCACGAGGCGTACGTCCGTACCCTGCGCGTCGCGCAGCGGCACCCCGGCGTACGCCGGCACCCCGACGGCGGCGGCGATCCCGGGGACGACCTCGAAGGGAATCCCGGCGGAGGCGCAGGCGAGCATCTCCGTGCCCGCATCACCGTCGAGACCGGGGTCCCCGGTGACCGCACGGACGACCCGCTTGCCGCCCCGCGCGGCCTCCATGACAAGATTGGCCGCATCCCGGATCGCGGGAATTCCGGCGGCTGTTGACGCATCGTCGACAACCGTCAGTGCAGGGGTGCTCACTCCCGCCCTGGCATGGCTGCGTACCACAGCGAGCACATCCGGCTCGGCGATCAGTACATCCGCTCCCGCGAGCGCCTCGACGGCGCGGAGTGTCAGCAGACCCGGATCTCCGGGTCCTGCACCGAGGAAGGTGACGTGCCCCGATGCGGCGAAGGCTGGAAGGTCAGTGGTGGTGGGGCTCAATGTGCTCGCTCCCCCATAAGACCGGCCGCACCCTTGGCGAGCATCTCGGACGCGAGTTCGCGACCGAGCGCGATGGCGTCGCCGTGCGACGTGGGTACGGGACCGGTGGTGGACAGCAGCACCAGCGTCGAGCCGTCGAGCGTGCCGACGGCGCCGCGCAGGCGCATTTCGTTGACAACCTGTCCGTCGGCCAGCAGGTCGGCCAGGGCACCCACAGGTGCGCTGCAGCCGGCCTCCAGGGCGGCGAGCAGGGATCGCTCGGCGGTCACGGCGGCCCTGGTGTGCGGGTCGTCGAGTCCGGCGAGCAGGGCGGCGAGGTCCACGTTGACCGCGGCGCACTCGACGGCGAGGGCCCCCTGGCCGGGGGCGGGCAGGACGGTGTCGACCGGAAGGAGGTCGGTCACCTCGCCGGTTCTGCCGATCCGGTGCAGTCCGGCGGCGGCGAGCACGACTGCGTCGAGCCGGCCTCCGTGGACATGCCCGATCCGCGTGTCGATGTTCCCGCGGATCGGTACGGTCTCGAAAGCGAGGCCGTGGCTGCGTGCGTACGCGTTGAGCTGGGCCCTGCGGCGCGGCGACCCCGTACCGACGCGGGCGCCGGCCGGGAGCCGGTCGAGGGTCAGCCCGTCCCGTGCGATCAGCGCGTCCCTCGGGTCCTCGCGGCGCGGCACAGCGGCCAGCGTCAGCTCGTCGGGCTGGGCCGTCGGCAGGTCCTTGAGGGAGTGCACGGCGAAGTCGATCTCGCCGCTGAGCAGCGCGTCGCGCAGCGCGGTGACGAAGACGCCCGTACCGCCGATCTGTGTGAGGTGCTCACGCGAGGTGTCGCCGTACGTGGTGATCTCGACCAGCTCCACCGGCCGGCCGGACAGCTCGCGCACCGCCTCCGCCACCAGCGCGGACTGGGCCCTGGCGAGCGTGCTGCGCCTGGTGCCGAGTCTCAGTGCCTTCTCGGGCCTCAATGCCTTGTCGGTCATACTCGCCCTCTGCCTACACCGTCGGTGTCATTCAGGTCGGCCCGGCTGACGGCGGCGACCGTCTGCGGGTCGAGGTCGAAGAGTTCACGCAGCGCGTCCGCGTACCCGGCGCCGCCGGGCTCGCTGGCGAGCTGCTTGACCCGCACGGTGGGCGCGTGCAGGAGTTTGTCGACGACACGGCGCACGGTCCTCGTGACCTCGGCGCGCTGTCTGTCGTCGAGATCGGGGAGCCGGCCTTCGAGCCGCGCGACCTCGCTGCTCACCACATCAGCGGCCATGGCGCGCAGCGCGACCACGGTGGGCGTGATGTGCGCGGCGCGCTGGGCGGCGCCGAAGGCGGCGACCTCGTCGGAGACGATGGTGCGCACCTGATCGACATCGGCGGCCATCGGGGCGTCGGCCGAGGCCTCGGCCAGCGACTCTATGTCCATCAGTCTGGCGCCGCCGAGGCGGTGCACACCGGAGTCGATGTCCCGGGGCATGGCCAGGTCGAGCAGCGCCTGCGGAGCCGTACGGTCCCGGAGCGCGGTCCCGACGACCTCGGCGGTCAGCACCAGGCCGGTGGAGCCGGTGCAGGACACGACGATGTCGGCGTGTGTGAGCTCGGCGCCGACGGCCGCCATGGTCACGGCGCGGGCCCGGACGCCCGTGCCGCCGGGCTGGTTGAGGATCTGTACGAGCCGGTCGGCGCGGGCGGCCGTGCGGTTGGCGATGACGATCTCGGCGACCCCGGCGCGGGCGAGGGTGGCGGCGGCCAGGGAGGACATCGAGCCGGCGCCGATCACCAGCGCCCGCTTGCCTCCGGCCCAGTCCTCGACCGGCCGGCCCTCGGCGAGCTGCTCCAGACCGAAGGTGACGAGGGACTGCCCGGCCCGGTCGATACCGGTCTCGCTGTGGGCGCGCTTGCCGACGCGCAGCGCCTGCTGGAAGAGGTCGTTGAGGAGGCGGCCCGCGGTGTGCAGCTCCTGCCCCAGGGCCAGCGCGTCCTTGATCTGGCCGAGGATCTGGCCTTCGCCGACGACCATGGAGTCCAGTCCGCAGGCCACCGAGAAGAGGTGGTGGACGGCGCGGTCCTCGTAGTGCACATAGAGATACGGGGTGAGCTCGTCCAGTCCCGCGCCGCTGTGCTGGGCGAGGAGCGTGGTCAGCTCGGCGACCCCGGCGTGGAACTTGTCGACGTCGGCGTACAGCTCGATCCGGTTGCAGGTGGCGAGGACGGCGGCCTCGGTCGCGGGCTCCGCGGCGAGCGCGTCCTGCAACAGCTTGATCTGCGTGTCGGTGGGCAGCGACGCCCGCTCCAGCACACTCACCGGCGCGCTGCGGTGGCTCAGTCCGACGACCAGAAGACTCATGCCGGCATCACCGCCGGAACGTCCCCGTCGGGTCCCTTCCGGCTCGCGGCGCCTTCCACCGCGCCGTCCGCCGGGGCCTCGGCGGCGGTGTCGCGCTCGGCCGCCGCGGCCAGCGCGGCTTCGGTGGCGGCTTCCTCACCGGCCTTGCGCTGCTCGTGGAAGGCGAGGATCTGGAGCTCGATGGAGAGGTCGACCTTCCGTACGTCCACCCCGTCGGGAACGGAGAGCACGGTCGGCGCGAAGTTCAGGATCGAGGTCACTCCGGCGGCCACCAGCCGCTCACAGACCTGCTGGGCGGCGCCCGCGGGGGTCGCGATGACCCCGATCGAGACGCCGTTGTCACTGATGATCTTCTCCAGCTCGTCCGAGTGCTGGACCGGCATCCCGGCGACGGGCTTGCCCGCCATCGCGGGGTCGGCGTCTATCAGCGCGGCGACCCGGAACCCCCGGGAGGCGAACCCGCCGTAGTTGGCGAGCGCGGCGCCGAGGTTACCGATACCGACGATGACGACCGGCCAGTCCTGGGTGAGCCCCAGCTCGCGGGAGATCTGGTAGACGAGGTACTCGACGTCGTACCCGACGCCCCGCGTCCCGTACGAGCCGAGGTACGAGAAGTCCTTGCGGAGCTTGGCGGAATTCACCCCGGCCGCGGTCGCGAGCTCCTCGGAGGAGACCGTGGGGACGGAACGCTCGGACAGAGCGGTCAGCGCCCGCAGATACAGCGGAAGCCGGGCGACGGTGGCCTCGGGGATTCCTCGGCTGCGAGTCGCCGGTCGGTGAGTTCGGCCAGTTGCCACGGTGCTCCTGCGGGATGAGCGAGGCTGCAGGCGGCCGTATGTCCCAGGACCGCCCCGTCGAATGCAGGCTATGTCTTTGTGAACGCGTGCACAAAGATTGTGTCCACTTTGTCCGAGCAAAGTGACCGGGGTCACGCATCCCGATCGAGCAGTCCCGGAACCGGCGACCGCATCGAGCCGTTGCACACACGAAGGGGGCAAAACCGCACACACTCCTTACCCAGCAAAGCGCCCACGATGGTAACCGTCTTTTCGGTCAGCCCCCCAGTTCCCGTCGCAGCCGATCGGCGTCCACCCGCCAGAACGTGTGCTGTTCGCCGTCCACCAGCACCACCGGAATCTGCTCCCAGTAGGCGCGATACAGCGCCTCGTCCTGAGTGATGTCCTTTTCCTCCCAGGATGCTCCTGCCTCTGCGCACACGGCCGCGACCACCGCACGCGCATCGTCACAGAGATGACACCCCGGCTTCGAGAGAAGTGTCACCACCCGCTCGTCGGCTTTCCCGTGCGCATTCTTCGATTCCTTCGATTTCTTCTTCGGCGCATCGCCCGGCTCCGCCTTCGCCGTACGCCGCAACAGAGGACTCATGCGGCCCATTCTGCTCCCGGGCGGCCCCGGAGACGGCCCGCTGTCCACAGGCAACCCCTGATCGTCCGATTAACGCACCGGTCGGACAGAGTTCACCCCATGGCATCCCCACCCGTCAGGCAGTTCCGAACAGACTGGCTATGCTCACGCTATGGCCGCACTGGGATGGCTCACCCCTCGCAAGCGCTCCGCGACGGCGCGGAGCGTGCTCGCGGGCGAGGCCGCAGCCGAGGCAGGACTGAAGTCCACGCAGGAGACCCCGGAGCCGCGGGAGTCCCGCGAGGAGACCCCGGAATTCCCGGTTGTCGGGGACGCGCGCGCCGCCGCGTTCTTCGACCTCGACAACACCGTGATGCAGGGCGCCGCGCTCTTCCACTTCGGCCGCGGCCTGTACAAGAGGAAGTTCTTCCAGCGCCGCGAGCTGGCCCGGTTCGCGTGGCAGCAGGCCTGGTTCCGGGTGGCCGGGGTCGAGGACCCCGAGCACATGCAGGACGCCCGCGACAGCGCCCTGTCCATCGTCAAGGGCCACCGGGTCGCCGAGCTGATGTCCATCGGCGAGGAGATCTACGACGAGTACATGGCCGACCGCATCTGGCCCGGCACCCGCGCACTGGCCCAGGCCCATCTCGACGCCGGCCAGCAGGTCTGGCTGGTGACGGCCGCGCCCGTCGAGACCGCGACGATCATCGCCCGCAGGCTCGGTCTGACCGGCGCCCTCGGCACGGTCGCCGAATCGGTCGACGGCGTCTACACCGGCAAGCTCGTCGGCGAGCCGCTGCACGGCCCGGCGAAGGCCGAGGCCGTCCGCGCCCTGGCCGCCAGGGAGGGCTTCGACCTGGACCGCTGTGCGGCCTACAGCGACTCGCACAACGACATCCCGATGCTCTCGCTGGTCGGCCACCCGTACGCCATCAACCCGGACACCAAGCTCCGCAAGCACGCGCGCCGGCTCGACTGGCGACTGCGCGACTACCGGACCGGCCGCAAGGCGGCCAAGGTCGGCATCCCGGCGGCAGCCGGGGTGGGCGCCCTCGCGGGCGGCACGGCCGCCGCGGTCGCCCTGCACCGCCGCCGCCGCTGACGCCGGACCGTACCCCGCGGCCCGTATCCCCGCCGCTCCCGGACGCCTCGGCCGTGCCCGTACAAGGCCGAACCGGCCGTTCTCCCGCGCGCCCGGGCCGCCGGTCCCCGGGACCCGCCCGAGGCGCGACTCAGGTCATCACCCGCCACAACCCATCACGACACCAGGCAGATCTTGACGCAATCCGATCAATAAACGGTCACGATGTGCTACTTGATACGCCGCCTAGGCGTCACGGAAGCGACGTAATCGATGATTTGAGCAACTGGGTGTAGCACTGCCTGTACGAAGCGTTATTCTCCTCAGACGCATACCGGACCCCACACGTCGCCACGACGAGTGAACGGTCCCGCACTGCACGTGATGGAAGCTCTGCCTCTGGGAGTCCCGTGTACCCACACGTCGGGGTTGACGCCTCGGGCCTGGCTACGCTGCGCGCAACGGTCCTCGACCACTTGCGCGGCTTCGTCCCCACCGCGTACGCCGTCCCCGCCCTCGCCGCACCGGCCCCTGCCGTGAGCGGCCCTATCGGTCCTTGTTATGCCCTGGCGAACGGCGGTGCGGCGGTCGGCAGACGGGGAAGCCGCAGCGCCACCGCCGCCTCGACCCCCGCACGCCGCCCCACCGCCGACAGCGACAGCGCCCGCATGATGGAACTCGTCGAGCGCGCCCAGGCCGGCGAGGCCGAGGCCTTCGGCCGGCTGTACGACCAGTACAGCGACACTGTCTACCGCTACATCTATTACCGCGTGGGCGGAAAGGCGACCGCGGAGGACCTCACCAGCGAGACATTCCTGCGCGCCCTGCGCCGTATCTCCACCTTCACCTACCAAGGGCGCGACTTCGGCGCCTGGCTGGTCACCATCGCCCGCAACCTGGTCGCGGACCACTTCAAATCGAGCCGATTCCGGCTCGAAGTGACCACAGGCGAAATGCTCGACGCCAATGAGGTCGAGCGCAGCCCCGAGGACTCGGTCCTGGAGTCCCTGTCGAACGCGGCGCTGCTGGAAGCCGTACGGAAACTCAACCCGCAGCAGCAGGAGTGCGTCACCCTGCGCTTCCTCCAGGGCCTCTCGGTCGCGGAGACGGCCCGGGTCATGGGCAAGAACGAAGGAGCGATCAAGACCTTGCAGTACCGGGCAGTCCGTACGCTGGCCCGGCTCCTCCCGGAAGACGCCCGCTAGGTCCTGTCCGGGCCGCCTCCGGACATCAACTCACCCTCGGTGACGGCTTGATGACGCGCTGGTCGGATCATCCTTCGCGCGTAACCCATGTGCCGCGACGCTCGTTGTGCGAGATGCAGGCTCCCTGCGGTCACGCCATGCCCGCAGCCACTCACTCAATCGTGTGGATGTGCTCAAGGCGTGCAACCTTCCGGACCCCCAGGGGAGTCGATCGTCATGACGAGAGGAGGTGCCGCCAGTGATCGCGAACGTTTCGGCACACCGGCGGGCGAACGCCTTCGCCCAGGCCCTGGAAGACCAGACGGTCCAGGGCGCGGCGGCCGGACAACAGCCCGCCGAGTCGGCCGAACCGGCCGAACAGGGGCGGCTGTTGGCTCTGGCGAAGAGCCTCGGCGAACTGCCGAAACCCACGCTGGACCCCGAGGTCAAAGTGGTGCAACGGGCCCAGCTCGTGGCGGCCATGGAGGCCATGCTGCTGGAGGGCACGGCGGCCGGGGCGGTGTCCCCGGGCCCTACGGTCCCTGAGCAGCGGACCTCCGGCCGGGGCGCCCACCGGGCCTCCCGGTTCCGGAAGCTGCGCCCCAGATCCCGCTGGTCCAAAGGGCTCGCGGCCGGCGGGCTCACGGTCGGCGTGGCGGCAGGCGCGTTCGGCGGGGTGGCCGCGGCCAGTTCCGACGCCCTGCCCGGCGACTCGCTGTACGGGCTGAAGCGCGGCATGGAGGACTTCAAGCTCAATCTCGCGGACGGCGAGTCCGACCGCGGCGAGCTGTATCTCGACCATGCCTCGACCCGGCTCGGCGAGGCCCGGCGGCTGATGGAGCGCGGCCGCTCAGGCCGGCTCGACCATGAATCCCTGACCGAGATCCGGCGCACCCTCAGCGGGATGAAGCACGACGCCTCCGAGGGCCACCGCCTGCTCCATCAGGCATACGAACGGGACGGCTCGCTCGGCCCGATCGCCACGCTCTCCTCGTTCTCCACCTCGCACCGCGAGACCTGGAACGGACTCCGCGACCGGCTCCCCGTACAGCTCACGGATGTCGGGGACGAAGTCAGTTCGGTGTTCGACGCCATAGACGAAGAGGTCGCCCCGCTCCAGTCGCTGCTGCCCCGCGCCCCCGAGACACAGCAGGACACCACCCGCCCCGGCGCCACCCAGGACTCGGCCGCCGCCGACCGCCCCGACCGCCCCTCGCCGTCCTCACCGAGTACGAGCGGCGCGGGCTCGCACCCCAGCGAGGAGGCACCGCACCCGCCGGGCCAGCACTCGGAAAGCTCCTCCGAGGAAGGGCTCCTCGGCGGCAGTACGGGCGGACTGCTCGACCCGCCGTCGAACAGCGCCAGCCCGTCCCCGACCGAGAACCAGAGCGGTACGGACCGCCCGGGCCCGGATGTCACCATCCCGCCTCTGCTGCCGGATCTGCTGCCAGGACTGGGCATCAGGGCCGAGGACGCCGACTGACACGGCCGACACGCCGACTCGCGAGGCGTGGTGCTCCCCCGGCCCGACATGGGAGCACCACGCCTCGCAAGGGCAGCAGCAGCCTCAGAAGAACACCGAGCGGCGCTGCACCAGCAGCTTGTACAGCGTGTGCTGGATCTGCTCCCGTACCTGATCCGTCAGATTGAACATCAGCATCGGATCGTCCGCCGCCTCCGGCGGATAGCCGTCCGTCGCGATCGGCTCGCCGAACTGGATCGTCCACTTCGTCGGCAGCGGCAGCACGCCCAAGGGCCCCAGCCAGGGAAACGTCGGTGTGATCGGGAAGTACGGAATGCCCAGCAGCCGCGCCAGCGTCCGCGCGTTGCCGATCATCGGATAGATCTCTTCCGCCCCCACGATCGAGCAGGGCACGATCGGCACCCCCGCCCGCAGCGCCGTGGACACAAACCCGCCGCGCCCGAAGCGCTGGAGCTTGTAGCGGTCACCGAACGGCTTCCCGATGCCCTTGAACCCCTCCGGCATCACCCCGACGACCTCGCCACGCACCAGCAGCCGTTCCGCGTCCTCCGCGCACGCCAAGGTGTGCCCGGCCTTCCGCGCCAGCTCATTGACCACCGGCAGCATGAAGACCAGATCGGCCGCGAGCAGCCGCAGATGCCGCTCCGCCGGATGGTTGTCATGGACGGCGACCTGCATCATCAGCCCGTCCAGCGGCAGCACCCCCGAGTGATTGGCCACCACGAGCGCCCCGCCCTCCGACGGGATGTTCTCGATGCCCTTCACCTCGACCCGGAAGTAGTTCTCGTAGAACGGCCGGATCAGCGACATCAGGACCTGGTCGGTGAGTTCCTTGTCGTAGCCGAACTCGTCGACCTCGTACTCCCCCGTGAGCCGGCGGCGCAGAAACGCCAGCCCGCCCGCGATCCGCCGCTCCCAGCCGTCTCCGCCGCCCTGCTCCGGCTCGCGCTCCTGGTCCTGCTCGCGCACATCCCGCTCCCGTACGTCGTGCTCCGGTACGGGCTTCAGCGGACCCGCCGTACGCCCCGCACCCGATCCCGCCCCGGCCCCCGAAGCCGTACCGCCGCCCGCGCCCTGGCCCGCGCGCTTCGCCGCCGCCTCCTTGGCGTGTTGCGCGTGCTGCCGCCGGCCGCTGCCGGAGCCACGCCTCGACCGCGGCTCATCACCGAAGGGGATGACCTTGGCATCAGGCATGTCAGGTGCGCTCCTTGCTGACGAGACGGGCGAGATGGTCAAGCCGGTCGACCGTACGGGCCACCGCCTCCGGCGGCAGCAGCCCGGCGCCCCGGCCGCGCGCGAAGTCCGTGAAGGCCTCCATGGTCGAGTACGTCGGTTCAAAACCCAGTGTCTCGCGCATCTGGTCCGTACTCACCACCCGGCCATGGGTCAGCAGCCTGATCTGCTCCGGCGAGAAATCCGTCATCCCCACCGTGCGCAGCGCCGTACCGACCCAGGTCACCGCGGGCAGCGGCACCGGCACCGTCGGCCGCCCCAGCCGCCGCGAGCACTGCGACAGCAGCAGCACCCCCTCCCCGGCGACATTGAACGTCCCGCTGTTCAGCGTGCCGCGCCGCGGCTCGTCCGACGCGATCATCAGTACGTCGAGGACATCGTCCTCATGGACGAACTGGAGCCGCGGGTCATAACCGAAAACCGTCGGCAGAACCGGCAGCGACAAATACTCGGCGAGCGGGGAATCGGCCGCGGGCCCCAGGATGTTCGCGAAACGCAGTACGCAGACCGCCACATCGGGCCTGCGCCGCGCAAAGCCCCGTACATACCCCTCGACCTCCACCGCGTCCTTCGCGAAGCCGCCGCTCGGCAGCGACTTGGGCGGGGTGGTCTCGGTGAAAACCGCCGGATCGCGGGGCGCCGATCCGTACACACTCGTACTGGACTTGACGACCAGCCGTTTCACGGACGGCGACTTCTGACAGGCGCCCAGGAGCTGCATCGTGCCGATGACATTGGTCTCCTTGACCGTGGCCCGGCCGCCCGTGCCCAGCGGAGTACCCGTCACATCCATATGCACGACCGTGTCGACGGGATGCTCGGCCAGCACCCGGGCGATGGCGGGCCGGCGGATATCGGCACGGACGAATTCCGCGTCGCCCAGCTCATGAGCGGGCTCGACCGCGTCCACCGCGATCACCCGCTCGACACCGGGGTCGCGTTGAACACGCCGTACGAAACGGCCTCCGAGCTGCCGGGCCGCTCCCGTCACGAGCACGACCTTGCCCACGAATCAGCGCCTTCCGCTAGAAAAGCTCTCCCTGAAGGACTCCCCGAAGGTCTCCCTACGCGTCACCGTAGCGGGTCGGTATAACGCGGCGACGACCGTACGACGCGTCGCACAGTACTTTTACCGGCAAACACCACGGCCCTCCCACCGAGCCGGTGGAAGGGCCGCGAATGCGCGAACAGCTGCCGCTACTTCTTGTTGCGACGCTGAACACGGGTGCGCTTGAGCAGCTTGCGGTGCTTCTTCTTGGCCATCCGCTTGCGCCGCTTCTTGATAACAGAGCCCACGACTACCCTCGCTCACTTCTCTTCACTCGGTGCGGGGCGTCTGGGCCCACACGACCTACGTCGGCCCAGCCTACCCGTCACCGAGTGAGAGACGTAATCCGAGCCCTAGGCGGACTCAACCCCCACAAAGGACTCGCGGAGATACTCGTGAACCGCTTGCTCCGGAACCCGGAATGACCTGCCCACCCGGATCGCCGGCAGATGACCGCTGTGCACCAAGCGGTACACGGTCATCTTCGACACTCGCATCACCGAGGCGACTTCCGCCACGGTAAGGAACTTGACCTCGTTGAGAGGCCTCTCGCTGCCAGCAGCCATGACCCACCTGTACCTTCCGCACCCGACGGCCACCGGCTTCCCCTCCGGTAACTCTTCGTCGCTGTGCGCTCACATCCAGACTAGGGGCGGGTGATACGAGTGGGGAAGAGGAGCAGCCTCCGGCCGCCTACTGTGACAGACACGCCCGATTGAGTACATAGCGCGTCAGCGGCAGGTAGTAGGGCGACCGCGCGCCTCCCCAGAGCGGAACGGCCACCGACACGCGCCCCTCGGCCTCTCCGACGAACAGCGCTGGATCATCCGTATCGGCAGGACCGATGGCCTCAATGCCGAGCTGACCTGCTCCGCAGACCCATCCGTGATCCCCGACGACCAGTCCGGGAAGCGGCCCGCCGGACCGCGCCAGACCGTCCAGAGCGACCCGAACCGGCAGCGGCGAGCGGGTATGTGCGCCGGTCTCACGCCCGCCACTCCGCACGCCCGCCTTCCGCACCAGCGCGACGCCTCGTACGTAGTCCAGGCGGTACGTGCGTACGCCGAACCGGGTCGTTATGTCGATACATCGCCCCTGCGCCGGGGTGAGTACGAGACATCCCGCCGCCGACAAAGCGTCTGCCAGGGCCGCGTAGAAACCGAGCAGCCGGCCCGGGTGCCCCGTCCCCAGCAGCACCGGAGCCCCGCACTCCACGGCCGCGCGCAGCCGCCCCGCGAACGCGTCCAGCGCACACAGCGTCAGCTCGGGGTCGATCGCGTCAGTGCCCGTCACCCGGCCGGGATCGCGCGACACCCCGCACCTGTCGGCCATCAGACCGAGCACATCCCGCTCGCCCCATGCCCCTTCGGGATCGAGACCGAGCATGACACGCGGATCCCTCGCGGCGAAGAGACGGTAGCTGCGCAGGCTGTCCTCGCGCGAGGTCGCCACGGGCCCGGCCAGACCGGCCGCCAGCAGATGCGCCCGCAGCGCTCCGGTGCTCAACACCCTGCCGATGCTTCCGCGTCCGGCGCCCGCCCGGGCCGGAACCCCGCGTACACCCCACAGTTGGCGTAACGGACGGACGGGCCACCGAACGCCGGGCGGGCCGTTCCCCCGGCCTCTTGTCCCGCCTTTTCGCCCGCCATTTCTCCGGAGGAGCCGCGCCTACGGCAGCAGCCCCCGCAGCGGGAACACCGCCTTCCGAGTCGCCAGCACCGCCTGATCCAGCCGGTCCGCCGGATCGTACCCGGCCTCCCACGGCTGCCAGGTCGGCGTCCGCCCGTCCGTCATCCGCCCGGGCCCCAACTGCCGTGTCCGCGCGTACACCTGGCTCTTCCACGACTCCGGCACCTCGGACTCGGGGTCGACGGGCGCGTGCGCCGCGATCCCCACAAGATGCGTCCAGGAACGCGGCACCACATCCACCACCGCGTAACCGCCGCCGCCGAGCGCCACCCACCGCCCGCCTTCGACATACTCGTGCGCCAGCTCATGGCACGACGCCTGCACCGCGCGCTGCGCGTCCAGCGACACCGCGAGATGCGCCAGCGGATCGTCGAAGTGCGTGTCCGCGCCGTGCTGGGTGACCAGCGCCTCGGGCCGGAAGTCCGCCAGCAGTTCGGGCACCACCGAGTGGAACGCCCGCAGCCAGCCCTCGTCCCCGGTCCCGGCCGGCAGCGCCACATTCACCGCGCTGCCCTCGCCCGCACCGCCGCCGGTCTCCTCCGCCCAGCCCGTCTGCGGAAACAGAGTCCGCGGATGCTCGTGCAGCGAGATCGTCAGAACCCGCGGATCGTCCCAGAACGCCGTCTGGACCCCGTCGCCGTGGTGCACATCCACATCGATGTACGCGACACGCTCCGCGCCCAGCTCCAGCAGCCGGGCCACCGCCAGGGCCGCGTCGTTGTAGATACAGAACCCGGACGCCGACCCCGGCATGGCGTGGTGCAGCCCGCCCGCGAAGTTGACGGCGTGCGCCGCCTCCCCGCGCCACACCGCCTCGGCCGCGCCGACCGACAGCCCGGCGATCAGCGCCGAGGCCTCGTGCATCCCCTCGAAGGCCGGATCGTCCATCGTGCCGAGCCCGTACGATCCGTCAGCGGCCCGCGGGTCGAGCGAGACCCGCCGTACCGCGTCCACATACTCCTGGTCGTGGACCAGCCGCAGTGTCGAGTCCCCGGCCACCGGCGCGGAGGTCACCTCCACCGCTCTGTCCAGTTCGTACGCCCGCACCAACCCCATGGTCAGCGAGAGCCGTACCGGATCCATCGGATGGCTGGACCCGAAGTCGTATCCCGTTACCCCGTCATCCCACATCAACCGCGCGCGAACGCTCATGCCCGCCACCGTATCGGGCCGGATCCGCCCCGAACGAGCGGGCGTACGCCAGAGTCACCAGAACCATCACCATCGGTACGAGCATCGCGCCGCGGTAGCTCCACGCGTCCCCGACCGCTCCCACCAGCGGCGATCCCACCAGAAACCCCACATAGTTGAAGACATTGAGCCGCGCGACAGCGGCGTCGCTGGAGGCGGGAAACAGTCGCCCGGCCGCCGCGAACGTCTGCGGCACGATCACACACAGCCCGAGCCCCAGCACCGTGAACCCCAGGATCCCCACCCAGGCACCGGACGCCAGCGCCACCAGCCCGAACCCGGCCCCGGCCAGCAGCGACCCGCACCGCACAACAGCCACAGGACCGAACCGCCGCACCCCCAGATCCCCCACCGCACGCCCCAGCAGTGTGGTGACCATATAGGCGTTGTACGGAACGGTCGCCAGCTCCTCCGAACCGCCCAGCACATCCTGAAGGTATTTGGCACTCCAGTTGGACACGGTGGAGTCGCCGATATAGGCGAAGGCCATCACCAGACAGAGCGGCAGCAACAGCCGGAACACCACCGGCCTGGCGGCACCGCCACGATCGCCTTCCGCCTTTTCGGCTCCGGATTCACGGGCGGCGTCCGCGTACCAGCGGCTTCCGGCCAGCGCCGCCGGCAGCAGCACCGCCACCACCGGGAGGTACGACACGAGCAGCGGCAGATGCCAGTGCGCCCCCGCCCATGCCAGCGAGGCCCCGGCGATACCGCCCAGGCTGTACGCGGCGTGAAAACCCAGCATGATGCTGCGCCCGTACGCCCGCTGAAGGCTCACCCCGAGCATGTTCATGGACGCGTCGAGCGCCCCGACCGCGAGACCGAACACCCCAAGAGCGATGGCGAGCTGCCACACCGCGTCGCCGGCCCCGACGCCGAGCAGCGCGAGCAGGACAACGGGCTGGGCCCACCGCAGCACCACCGTCGGCCGCACCCGCGCGACCAGCTTCTCTGTGGCGACACTGCCGACGCCGGCGAGGACAGGAACGGCGGCGAGAAACAGGGGGAGCAGCCCGTCGGACACCCCGTACCGGTCCTGGATGGCAGGGATACGGGTCACGAGCAGGGCGAACGTCGCGCCCTGGACGAAGAAGCTCAGCGCCAGCGAGACCCGGCCGCGCCGCAGCCGAGCAGGCCCCTCCGCGTCCGCCGTGTCTGTCATGGCCGGACAGCGTAGGGCGCTCCCCTACCCGTGAATAGATGGATCGGCCCCTGGATCAGGCAATGGATCGGCCAAGGAGGCCGGGCAGTTCCGCCATGGCGGAGAAGTACGCGGTGGCGCCGGCGAGCTTCTCGGCCGGCGTCATCGCCGTGAACGCGTACACATCCATACCGGCCGCCCGGGCCGCCGCGACTCCGAGCGGGCTGTCCTCCACGACGGCACAGCGCCCGGGGGCAACACCCATCCGCTGGGCGGCGTACAGGAAGAGATCCGGCGCCGGCTTGCCCCGCCCGACATCCTGCGCACTGAAGACGACCCGGTCCTCGAACCAGCGGTCGAGCCCGGTCTTGCGATGCCCTACGCGGATACGTTCATGGCTCCCCGACGAGGCGACGCAGTACGGCGCACCGTCCGCGGCAAGCTTCCCCAGCACCTCGACCACCCCTTCGACGGGCTCCAACTCCCGCTCGAAAGCCGCGAAAACGCGGGCGTGGAGGGTGTCGTCGAAGTCCGCGGGAAGAGAGCGGCCGGTGCGCTCCTCGATGAGGTCGTGGACGCGATGGACGGCGGCTCCCATGTAGTCGCGGAGGGAGTCCTCGTACGAGGTGGGGTGCCCCAGCTCGGTGAGATAGGCGGCGAGGATGGTGTTGGAGAGGGGCTCGCTGTCGACGAGGACGCCGTCATTGTCAAAAATGATCAGTTCGTAGCGCATACTTCGACCTTAGACGCAGGCCGTAAACGCAGAAATGCCCTGTACCAGAGTCCTGGTACAGGGCATTCCTTATAAAGTTTGTTCGGCGGCGTCCTACTCTCCCACAGGGTCCCCCCTGCAGTACCATCGGCGCTGTAAGGCTTAGCTTCCGGGT